>CAZKAH010000009.1:0-48766 GCA_964550715.1 uncultured Opitutaceae bacterium | reverse complement strand
GAAATGGGCGACCCCGACCGCCAGGCCCGCCTCCCGGAATTCCTCCAGGGGATGGCGCTCGGCCACGATCCACACCAGCATCAGGCTCACCACGAGTCCGTGGAAGAGCCCGAAGCCGAGCCCCACGAGGAAGGCCGTCGGCAGGTGGGAGAGCCCCATCCGCCCCATGGCGAAGCCGTAGATCATGGCGAAAACCACGGCCGAGACCGCATGCAGGATGACCCCGGCCTGAAAGGCGTTGTCGCGCGAGCGCGTCAGGATGCTGCCCACCGCCACGATCATATTGCCCTTGGCCCACCCGGCCCGGCAGATCAGCCACATGACCACCTCCATAGCCGCCGCCCCGAGGAAGCCCGCCACAATCGAGGTGAGCAGGAAGTGGGCGAGGTGACTCACCGAAGGCACGGGCAGAGGGGGTCCAATCTCCCATGGACAGCCGGCGGCGGCCGTGGTGCCACCTCCCCAGCTGGAGCGGGCTTGTGTCGCCGTGACCCAAATGCATAGGGTCGCCCACCCCTTGAACCAGGCCCCGCCCAGTGATCCCGCCGCCCGCCCCGCCCGACCGGGCCTCGCGGAGCTAGGCGCCTCCTGGCGGGCGCTGACCGCCTGCCTGCGGGAGGGCCCCCGCGCCGTTTACCTCATCCTGGGGATCTGCCTCGCGATCCCGCTCTATTTCATCTGGTCCACCCATCTCGTCTGGGAGGACTACTTCATCACCTACCGCTACAGCGAGAACCTGGCCCGCGGCCTGGGCCTGGTCTATTCGCCGGGGGAGCGGGTGCAGGGCTTCACCTCGCCGCTGAACACCCTCATCCCCGCCTGCTTCGCCTGGATCTCGGGCGCGAAACACTTTTCGATCCCGCTCTGGGGCTTCCGGCTCGTCTCCCTCGCCGGGCTGGCCTTCGCGCTCGTCTCGGTCACGAGCCTCTTCACCGGCCGGCCGGGCTCGACGCGCGCCGCCCTCTGGACGGGACTCCTCTTTCCGCTGGTCGCCGTGCTGGAGATCAAGACGACCGCCTTCGCCATGAGCGGGCAGGAGGCCGGGCTCGTCATCGGCTTCCTCGCGCCGGCCTTCGTCCTCGCGTGCCTCGGCTGGCCCGCCCACGCCTGGCTCGGCGGCATGCTTTGGGCGGGGCTCATGTACAGCCGGCCGGACGCCTGCGTCTACATCGCGGCCCTGGGACTGGTCGCCTGGGGCTTCGCCCCGGGTTCCCGCCGCGACTGCTTTCTCGCCCTGCTCAAGTCCGGCGCCGTCTGCGCGGTGCTCTATCTTCCCTGGTTCCTCTTCACCTGGAGCTACTATGGCTCGCCCGTCCCTCACACGATCACCGCCAAGTACGGCATCGGCGTCCAGGTCATCCCCATCTTCCAGTTCCTCAGCCCCGTGGCGGTCGCGCTGCAGCACGTGCCGAAGACGCTGTGCTGGGTCTTTGCGCCCATCTACGATCCCCTCTCCCTCGACGCGGGCCATTGGCCCAACTGGATCCACGACGCCGGCTTCGCGCTGGCCGCGCTGGCGATCCTCTACTGGCTCGTCCCCAGCCGCGACCGGATCGGGCGCATGGCCTCGCTGGCCGCCTTCCTGGTCTTCGCCTACCAGAACTACGTCAGCGAGGTCGCGCAATTCGCCCCCTGGTATTATCCGCCGCTGGCTTTCCTGAGCGCGCTCGCGATCGTCTGCGCCATCGCCGCGGCGGCGCAGCGGCTGCGGCCAGCGGGGGTCGCCGGAGCCTTCTCCGCCGTGGCGCTCGTCGCGCTGCTGGGTTATTTCGGCTACATCTTCTCCGCCTCGCTGCTCCCCCTCCGCCTCAAGCAGGAGGTCGTGGACGGGGGCAACCGCCGCGACGTCGGCCTGTGGCTGAGGGACCATGTCCGGCCCGGCGAGGCGGTCTTCCTCGAGCCCCTTGGCTATATCGGGTACTACAGCCAGGCGAAGATGCTCGACTGGCCGGGCCTCGTCTCGCCCGAGGTCGTCGCCGTCCGGCATAGGCTGACCAGCCCGCTTACGTACACCTGGCAGCCGGTGGCGGAGGCGCTCCAGCCCGCCTGGATCGTGGCGCGCGCCGAGGAAGCGGGCCTGATGCAGCAGTCCGCCTCGCTCTCGAAGAACTACGAGATCCAAAAGGTCTTTGACGTGCGCGACCAGCTCACGCCCTACCGCGACACCGTCGGAATCAACGTCGCCCTCCCCGAATCCCTGCTCTGCATCTACCGCCGGGTGACGCCCTGAGGGGCGGGATTCATCCTGAAGATCCTGGCAGGCAGGATCTTCGATCATGGAGAAATAATGAGCCGGCAAAAGGGCTTGCGCTTGGGTCAAACAGGCTATCGATTGATAGCCTATCAACTGACACCCCATGCTGACCGAGCGACAGGAACAGGTTTTGGACTTCGTGCGCAACTACCAGAGCGCGCAGGGCGTGCCGCCCTCCACACGGGAAATTGCCCGGCGGTTCGAGAGCAGCCAGCCCACCGCGCTGAAGCACCTGCAGTCCCTCGCCCGCAAGGGAGCGGTCGACAAGCTGGCCGACGGCAAGTGGGGCCTCAAGGTCTCCGAGGTGCAGGGGCATCTCTTCGATGCCCCCGTCTACGGCGCGATTCCCGCGGGCCTGCCCGCGATGCAGGAGCAGGCCCCGGAGGAGACCGTGGCGATCGACCCGGCGGTCTTCGGCGTCCGGAAGGGCGGCCCGCACCACTTCTGGTTCCTGCGCGTCATCGGCGACTCGATGATCGGCGCGAAGATCTTTGACGGTGACCTGGTGGCCCTGGTGCGGCGCGAACCGCATCCGGGCGACATCATCGCGGCCCTGGTGGACGAGACCACCACCACCCTGAAGCGCCTGGTGCGCGAGCGAGGGCGAATGCTGTTGCGGGCCGAAAATCCGCGTTATCCCGACATCGCGCCCCAGCGACTGGAGTCGCAGGGCGTGGTCGTCGGGGTGATCCGACGGACGCTGGCCTGAAACGAATGAAGGCCCGTGGCCCAGCCGCCCACCCTTTCCGCCCTGCGGTCCCTGGTGGCCGCGCGGTTTCCCACCGCCTCGAGGAAGCAGCTGGGCTGCGTTCCCACCGGCATCGCGGGCCTCGATGAGGCCCTCGGCGGCGGACTGCCCGCCGGCCGGCTGACCGAACTGGTTTCGGAGGCGGCCAGCAGCGGCGGCCAGCTGGTCCTGACGCGCCTCCTCGTGGCGACGCGCGCCGCGCGGCAGCGGGTCGCGCTCGTCGACGGCGCGGACGGCTTCGCGCCCGAGGCGGTGCCGGCCGACGCCCTGCGCCACCTCGTCTGGGTGCGCGCCCACAATCTCGACGAGGCGCTGGCGGCGGCCGATGTCCTCGTCCGCGACGGCAATTACGCGGCTGTGGTGATCGACCTGCGCGGCATCGCCGAGCGGGTGCTGCGGCGGACGCCCTCCCCTGCCTGGCACCGGATGCACCGCGCGGCCGAGAACCAGCCGGCCGCGGTGCTCGTGCAGACGCCCTTCGCCCTGGTGCCGGCCGTCCCGTGGCGCCTCACGCTGCGGGCGACCCAGGGCCTGGCCCAGCGGCGCCGCTCCCAGGCGGAGCTGGCGGCGGAGCTGCGGGTGGAGACGGTCCGCGGCCATGTCGCGACGGAGGAGAAGGCCGGGTGAGCTACGCCGTCCTGCGGATCCCGGATTTCGCCCTGCAGGCCCTGCGGCGGAGCGAACCCGCGCTCGCCGGCCGGCCGGTGGCGCTCATCGCGGGCGAAGGGCGCAAGGCCGTCCTCACCGAGGTCTCGCCCGAGGCGGGGAAGGTCGCGCCGGGCTTCACGGTCACGCTGGCCATGGCCCGCTGTCCCGGGATCGTGCTCCGGGTGCGCGAGCCGGACGCGGAAGTCGAGGCGCAGCGGCTGCTCCTCGCCGCGGCCTTCACGCTGGCCCCGGGGGTGGAGGCGACGGCGGCGGGATGCTGCACGGTCGACCTGCAGGGCGCGCAGCCGGAACGGACCGAGGCGGCGGTGCGGCAGCGCCTCGTGGACCTGGCGCAGGCTGGCCTGCCGGCGCGGGCGGGAGTCGCGGCGACGCCGCTCCTCGCGGGGTATGCGGCGCGGGCCGCGGATCCGATCCTCGTCGTGCGGGACAGCGCGGCCTTCCTCGCGCCGCTGCCCCTGGCGGTCGCGGAACCGTCGGCGGCCCACGCGGAGATCCTCCGCTCCTGGGGCCTGAAGACCCTGGGCGACCTGACGGCGCTCACCAAGGCCGACGTGGGCCAGCGGCTCGGCGCGGAGGGCGTCGCCCTGTGGGAGCGGGCCGCGGGCGAGACGACGCGCGTCCTCCGGCTCGTCGAGCCGCCCCGGTCCTTCGTCGCGGAGTGGGCCTACGAGCCGCCGGTGGAGTCGATGGAGCCCCTTCTCTTCAAGCTGCGTCGCTTCGCCGAGCGGATCGCCTTCGAATTGCGCGCCGCCCATTTTGTCGCCGAGACCCTGACTCTCACGCTGCTCCTCGAGGACGAGACCGACCACCGCCGGAAATTCCGGCTGCCGGAACCGGGGGCGGACGTGGAGTCCTGGCTGCGGGTCATGCAGGCCCACCTGGATCCGCTGCGGACCGCGGCCCGGGTGGCCGGCGTCCGCCTGAGCGCCGCGCCGGCGCGGCCGCCCGCCAAGCAGGACGGCATCTTCGACACCGGGCTCACCGACCCGCAGGCCTTCTGGGAAAATCTCGCCCGGCTCGGCGCGGTGGTGGGCGACGAGCGTGTCGGGACTCCGGTCCGGTGCGACAGCCACCGGCCGGACGCCTTCGTCCTCGAAAGGCCTTCCGAGACCGTGCCCGCGCCTGGCGCCGCGCCCCTCCATCCGCCCCGGGGTCCCGTCCTCCGCCGATTTCGTCCGGCCCGGCCCGTGCAGATCCTCCTCGAGGGGGAGCGGCCGGTCGCCGTCACCGGTCCGGTCACCGGCCGGCTGTCCGCCGCCGCGGGACCCTGGCGCGTCTCCGGCGAATGGTGGATGCCGGGATCCTGGGCCGTGGAGACCTGGCAGGTCGAGCTGGCCGCGGGCGGACTGTACCAATTGGCCCGCACGGCGGAGGGCTGGTGGCTCGAGGGGACGCTGGACTGACATGCCCTACGTCGAACTGCATGCGCGGAGCGCCTTCTCGTTCCTGCGGGGCGGCTCGCTGCCCGAGACGCTGGGAGCAAGGGCCGGCCACCTCGGGCTGGGGGCGCTGGCCCTCTGCGACCGCGACGGGGTCTATGGCGCGGTGCGCCTGCACATGGCGGCGAAGCAGGCGGGCTTTCGTCCCCTCGTCGGATCCGAACTGACGATGGAGGACGGCGCGGTCGTGCCGGTGCTGGCGGCGACGCAGGCCGGCTACCGGCGGCTCTGCGGCCTGCTCACGACCGCGGCCCTTCGCGCGGAGAAGGGAGAGGGCCGCGTGGGCTGGGCCGAACTGGCGGACAACGATGGATTGATCGCGCTGACCGGCGACGGGGACGGGCCGGTGCGCCGCGCCTGGCGGACCGCCGGGACGGAAGCGGCGGCGGCGGCCGGCGAACAACTGCTGCGGGCGTTCGGACCGGACCGGCTCTATGCCGAGGTGCAGCGGCACCTCGTGCCCGGGGAGGAGGACGAGAACAGCTTCCTCGTCGACTGGGCCCGCGCGCGCCGGCTGCCGCTCCTCGCCACGAACGGCGTCCTGCACGCGACCCCGGGGGAACGCAACGTGGCGGACGTCTTCACCTGCCTGCGCGAGCACACGACCCTCGACGGGGCGGGACGGAAGCTCGCCTGCAACTCCGAGCGCCACCTGAAGGACCCGGCGGCGATGGCCGCCCTGTTCGCGGATTTGCCGGAGGCCGTCGCCAACACCGCGCGGCTGGCCGGGCGGCTGGAGTTCACCCTGGCGGACCTGGGCTACCGGTTTCCCGACTTCGACGTCCCGGCCGGGCATTCGCAGGAGTCGTACCTGAGGGAGCGGACCTATGCGGGCGCGCAGGGCCGCTATGGCACGATCCAGGGCGAGGTGCGGCGCCAGCTGGAGCGCGAGCTCGCCCTCATCGGGAAGCTGGGCTTCAGCGGGTACTTCCTGATCGTCGCCGATCTCTGCGACTTCGCCCGGAAGCGGGACATCCTCGTCCAGGGCCGGGGCAGCGCGGCCAACAGCGCGGTCTGCTACTCGCTGGGGATCACCGCCGTCGACCCGATCGGCAGCAAGCTCCTCTTCGAGCGGTTCCTCTCCGAGGGGCGGACGGACTGGCCCGACATCGACATCGACCTGCCGAGCGGCGACGCCCGCGAGTCGGTCATCCAGGAGGTCTACCGCCGCTACGGCCGCCTGGGCGCGGCCATGACCGCCAACGTCATCACCTACCGGGGCAAGAGCACCCTGCGCGAGGTCGGCAAGGTCTTCGGCTTCCCCGACGACGTCCTCGACCGGTTCAGCGCGCTCTATCACGGCGGCGACTATCCCCAGACCCTGGAGCTGAAGGAGCAGCTGCGGCAGGCGGGCATCACCCGCGAGCATCCGCGCCTGCCGATGCTGCTCGCCACCTGCGTGCAGGTGCAGGGGCTGCCGCGCCACCTGGGGCAGCATTCCGGCGGCATGGTGCTGAGCGCGGGCACGCTCTCGCAGTTCGTGCCGCTCGAGAACGCGCGCATGCCGGGCCGCAGCGTCCTGCAGTGGGACAAGAGCGACTGCGAGGACATCGGGATCGTCAAGGTCGACCTCCTGGGCCTGGGCATGATGGCCGTCCTCCAGGAAACGATCCGAATCTGCTCCCGGCGCGGGCAGGACGTCGACCTGGCGACGATCCCGAAGGACGATCCGGCCTCCTTCCGGATGATGCAGGAGGCGGACACGATCGGGACCTTCCAGATCGAGAGCCGGGCCCAGATGTCCACCCTGCCCCGGCTGAAGCCGGCGACCTTCTACGACGTCGTGATCGAGGTCGCCATCATCCGGCCGGGGCCCATCCAGGGCGACGCCGTGAATCCCTACCTCGCGCGGCGGGCCGGCGAGCAGGCGGTCACCTATCCGGACCCCCGGGCCGAGCCGATCCTCGCCCGGACGCTCGGCGTCGTGCTTTTCCAGGAGCAGGTGCTGCGGCTCGCGATGGAGCTCGGCGGCTTCTCGGCCGCCGAGGCCGATGAGCTGCGCCGGGCGATCGGCTTCACCCGGACCCCCGACCGCCTCAACCGCATGAAGGAGAAGCTCGGCGTGGCCCTCCGGAAAAACGGCGTCGGCGACGAGGCCGCCGAATCCATCCTCAAGTCCCTCGCCTCCTTCGCGCTTTACGGCTTCCCCGAGAGCCATGCGATCAGCTTCGCCCTGCTGGCCTACGCCTCCGTCTGGCTGAAGGCGCACCGCGGGGCGGCCTTTCTTGCGGCGCTGCTCAACAACCAGCCGATGGGTTTCTACTCCCCGGCCACGCTGGTGCAGGACGCGCGCCGGCACGGGATCCGGACCCTGCCGGCCTGCATCGCCCTCTCCGACGCAAAATGCCGCGTGGACGCCGATGACACGGTGCGGCTGGGGCTGCTCTCGGTCCACGGCGTCCGCGCCGCCGCCGTGGAAAAGGCCCTCGCCGCCCGCCGGCAGCGGCCCTTCGCCTCGATGGCCGACTTCCTCAAGCGGACGGAGTTTTCGGCGGCGGAGCGGCGGGCGCTCTCCGGGGCGGGCGCCCTCAACGCGCTGGCCGGCCACCGGCGCGCCGCCCTCTGGCAGGTGGAGGCCGTGCACGCGGACGACGACCTCTTCCGCCTGGCCGTGGCCGAGGACGAGCCGGAGGCGCTTTCCCCCCTGGAAAGGATGACGCACCTCGAAAGGCTGCAGGCCGATTTTAAGAACCTGTCCCTAACCACGGGGAAGCACCCGATGAAGCTCATGCGGCCGAGCCTGCCGGACGTCGTTCCCGCCGGGGACCTGCCCAATGTCCCGGCCGGCAGCCGGATCAAGATCGGGGGCTCCGTGATCTGCCGCCAGCGCCCCGGCACCGCCAAGGGCTTCTGCTTCATCACCTTGGAGGATGAGACGGGCCTCGCCAACGCCATCGTCCGGCCCGGCCTGTTCGAAAGGGACAGGCTCATAATAAATCTCGAGCCGGCCCTCCTCATCACGGGCCGGCTGCAGAATGAGGAAGGTGTCATCCACCTCATGGCCGAGGCCATCGCCGCGCTGCCGGCGCTGGGCCTGCCCGAGCAGGCCAGCCATGATTTTCATTAAGGGCGCACCATTCGACCGGGCTGCGCCGGCAGTTGTTATCATCGGACCCGGACGATGAGCCATCCCCGCAAGCTTGACCTTCTGAGTCATTTTGAGTCATTTCGAGTCATGGCTACCGTCCAAGTTCGCATTCGCCTGGATCAAAACCTGAAGCAGAAGAGCGATGCCGTCCTGCAGGCGCTTGGACTGGACGCCGGATCCTTCGTTTCCATGGCATTGGCGCAACTCGTCAATCGCCGCGGACTCCCCTTTGCCGTCACCGAGTCGGACGCGAGCTATTTTGCCTCGGAATACGGCCTTACCCCTGCGCAAAGCGCCAAAGCCGGCGCCGCCATGAGGCGAGAGACCGCCCGCGCTCGCCGGACGGGCCAATTGCGGGAAGTTAGCAGGGCCGAAGATCTCGTCCCGTGAAGTTGCTGGCGACCCCGCGCTTCCTCCGAAGCATCCCGGCCACTCATCGAGAAGAGGTCCTGGCAGTTATGAAGGCTGCCGCGATCGCCGATGGACTGCCCCACCTTCATGCCGGATTGGGTTTACGGAGAATTCCGCCGTTCATGGAATGTCGCTGTGGACAGGATCTAAGGCTTGTTTTCCAACGCGAACGATCGGCCCTTGTTTTCCATCTCTGCGGGACGCACGACGAGATCAGAGCTTTCCTGAAGAACCGGCGGTGAACGAGCAGGCAGCCCGATCATCGGGCGGGTCGCCCCGGGCGATGTAACCGAATCCGCGCCCGGTCGTGCCACGCCCGCTGATCCATCCGGCCCGGCTTGACTCCGGGCCGGATTGCCGCGCTCCTGCGGGGGTCTGGAAACACCGCAGTCGCTTTCCCAGCTTCGGCCCGCCGGCTTTCTGACCCCCGGGTTGATCGTGTTCGCGCGACGCCTGGGCGCCGCCGGGCTGCTGCTTTTGGCCGGCTGCACGGCCAACCGGCCGTTTCGCACGGACTACACGGTGACGGGCCCCGGTGCGCCCAATTCCCCCGGGGCGGTGATCGAGTCGACCCGCGACTACAAGCTGGGCTTCGTCGAATTCGACGACCAGGGCTGGTTCTGGGATCCCCGCCAGTGGAAGGCCGCCACCGCCATGATCGGTGAGGGGGCCGGGCTGAATTCACCGTCGGGCGGCCCGGGTGCGGTGATCGTCCTTTTCGTCCACGGCTGGAAGAACAATGCCTCCGCCGACAACTCGAACGTGCAGATGTTTCGCGATACGCTGACCCAGCTGAACAAGTTCGAATTGGCCGAGAGCGCGCAGGAGAAGCGGCAGGCCCGCCGCGTGGTCGGGGTCTACGCCGGCTGGCGGGGGCTCTCGGCCACCGCGGAGCCCTTCAAGGAGTTCAGCTTCTACGAGCGAAAGAACACGGCCCACAAGGTGGGCCATGGCGGCCTCACCGAGCTGCTCGTCCGGCTCGAGAGCCTCCAGCGGCAGATCAACCGGCATCCGGTGAGGGGAACAGCCGGGACCCCGTCCGCCAACCGCGACACCGAGCTGATCATCATGGGGCACAGCTTTGGCGGAGGGGCCGTCTACACGGCAATCTCGCAGATCCTCCTGCAGCGGTTTGTCGACAGCGTCGACGAGGGCCGGGTTCTCCAGTCCTTTGGCGACCTCGTGATCCTGCTCAATCCGGCATTCGAGGCGTCGATTCACCAGCAGCTGGACGTCCTGGCGACCGGCGCCCGGTACACCACGGCCCAGAAACCGGTCATGGCGATCTTCACCTCCGAGTCCGACTGGGCGACCAAGTACGCCTTCCCCGTCGGGCGGTCCCTCTCCACCTGGTGGGAGAAGTACCGCGACAGCGGCCAGGGCACCGCTGACCGCGAGACCGTGGGCAATTTCGCGCCGTTCCTGACCCACGACCTGCGCTACGTCGCCGGATTGCAGCTTCCGCCGGCGCCCACGGCGGTGGCGGCGCTCCCGGGGGCGGCCCCGGCCGCAGCGCCGGTCCCGCCCCCCTCCGGCGGAGGCGGCGCCGAGGCCGCCGCCTCCGTGGCCCACCTGCATACGATGCGCGCGCGGTGGCATGCGAACGCCACTCCGACCTTCGTCACCCAGAAGCCCGAGCCCTACTCCTTCACCGAGGCGCGGCTCGAGCCGCGCCCGAACTACCCGGCGGGCGACCCCTTCCTGATCGTCACCGTGGACCAGACGATCATGAACGGCCACGACGACATTGAGAACCCCAGGCTGATCAAGTTCCTGGACGAATTCATCGTCTTCTGCCGGCCGGAGCGGTGACCCCGCCGCGGGCTCAGTGCCAGAGCGTGAGGTTCCAGGTCAGCACCACGTAGCCGAAGAGATGGTGGCGGCGCGAATTCGTGTAGTAGACCGCCGGGTTGATGGAGAGCGTCGGGGTGAAGCTGTAGACGACCCCCAGGGTCGTCGCGTTCGCCCTGCCCGACTGGAAATCGGCGGCCACCTGGACCCGGTCGGAAAACTGGTGCCGGTAGCCCAGCACGAGCTCGGACTCGTGGTTGGCGTAAATCGCCCCGACGACGAAGTGGTCGCTGGGCAGATAATACCCGTATTCCAGCACCGGCTGCGGCGGCCCGCCCAGGGTGGACCAGTTCACGGCGCCGACGGACAGAAGGTGCGGTCCCTCCTGAACGAGGTTGAATTCCGTGGAGAAGAAACCCTCGTTCGGCTTGAGCCCCTGGAACCAGGCCGCCTCGAAACGCGGCGTGATTCCGAGTTCGAACTGGATCTGCTGGCTGTCGCCAATCGTGGCGTGCTGCGCCTGGGCGCTGAGCGCCAGCACCCCCGTCGGCTGGATCTCCGGCGTCACGATCTGGTTCAGGCCCACGATGGTGGCGCGGGCGGCGCCGGCCCCGCCCGCCAGGACGGCCAGCGCGGCCAGGATCCAGCGGCGGCGGTTCGCGCTCATGCACCCTTCGCCGCCTGCGCCGGCCCGGCCTGCTCCAGGGGCAGCGCGCGCAGCACGAGCTGCGCGTTCTTCTCCGCGAAATACTTCATGGTCCATTCGTTTGGGAAGAGGATGACGGGGTTCTCGAACTTGTCCGCGCCGAAGCTGACGCCGGTCACCATCGTGATCGCGGAGCGGTTCTCCAGGTCCGGATGGGGCTCCACCCAGCGGAGGAGCACCCAGGGCGTGCCGTCGAGGCGCGACTCGGCGCCGTACTCGCTCTGCAGCCGATATTGGACCACCTCGAACTGCAGCGGCCCGACCGCGGCCAGCAGCGTGGCGCCCGGCGGGGCGTTCCGCGCGGTGAAGGACTGCACGACGCCCTCCTGCAGGAGCTGCTCGAGCCCGGCCCGGAATTTCTTGGAGTCGGACGGGTTGGGATTGGAGATGTAGGTGAAGACCTCCGGCGGGAATCGGGGGATCTCGTCGAAGAGGATGGTGCGGTCCTCCGTCAGGGTGTCGCCGATCCCGAAGGCGGCGTGGCCGACCATGCCGATGACGTCGCCCGGCCAGGCCTCGTCGACCGTCTCCCGGTCGCGGCCGAAGAGCTTGTGCGAGGAGGAGAGCCGGACGGTCTTGCCGGTCTGGGCGTGGAGGACCGGCATGTCCCGGGTGAAGCGGCCGGAGCACACCCGCATAAACGCGATGCGGTCGCGGTGCTTCGGGTCCATGTTGGCCTGGATCTTGAAGACCATCCCCGAGAACTTGTCGGACTCGACCGGGATCTCGCGGCGGGCCCCGCCGAAGACCGAGGTGCGCGGCTGCGGCGGGATCGAGTCCCGCAGGAAGCCGTCGAGCAGGAGCTGGATCCCGAAATTGTTCACGGCGCTCCCGAAATAGACCGGCGTCTGCTGGCCGGCATGCACCGCCGCCAGGTCGAAGGGGTGGCCCGCGCCGTCCAGCATCGCCAGCTGCTCATGCGCCTCGGCGAAGGCGTCGTCGTCCAGCTTCTCCCGCACCGCCGGATCCTCGAGCGAGGACACGCGCACGGGGGCGCGGTAGGCGTTGCGCGCCACGCGCTCGAACAGATGCACCTGGCGCTCGCCCCGGTCGAAGACCCCGCGGAACGAAGGTCCGTTGCCGAGCGGCCAGACCCGCGGGCTCGACTGGATGCCGAGGACCGACTCCAGCTCGTCCAGCAGGGCGAGCGGGTTGAGCGTCGGCCGGTCGCACTTGTTCATGAAGGTGAAGATCGGGATGCCCCGCCGCCGGCAGACCTCGAAGAGCTTGCGGGTCTGCGTCTCCACGCCCTTGCCCGCGTCGATCACCATGAGCGCGGCGTCGACCGCGGTGAGGACCCGGTAGGTGTCCTCGGAAAAGTCCTTGTGCCCCGGGGTGTCAAGGAGGTTGACCGCGAACCCGCCGTACTCGAACTGCAGGACGGTCGAGCTGATCGAGATGCCGCGCTGGCGCTCGAGCTCCATCCAGTCCGAGGTCGTCGCCCGCTGGTTCTTGCGATCCTTGACCGCCCCGGCCAGGTGGATGGCGTTCCCGTACAGGAGGAACTTCTCCGTGAGCGTGGTCTTGCCCGCGTCGGGGTGCGAGATGATCGCGAAGGTGCGCCGGCGCGCGATTTCAGCGGGAAGGGCCATCGGAACCCGCCAGCATGCGGGATCGCCGGGGGAGGTCGAGTAAAGTGTGGCGCCGCGGCGGCGCAGGTTGCAGCCTGCCCGCCAGGACGAGCCGCCCCCATGCCCCCCGAGAAATCCGCCGACGTCGCCACCCGCAACCGGGTGTTCTATGACGACCTCTGGGCGAGGACCTATCTCACGCGCCCCGAAAGCTTCAACACCTGGCCCCTGGTCTCCGGGCTCCTGCCCCAGGCCGCGGAGCGCCTGGAGGTCGGGCCCGGCCTGCGCCCCCGCCTGCCGATCGCCGGCACCCACTTCGTCGATCTCAGCCCTCCCGCGGTGGCGCGGCTGAACCAGCGCGGCGGCCTCGCCCGATCCGGCGAGATCTCCGCGCTGCCCTTCGGCGATGCCGCCTTCGACCTGGTGCTCGCCTGCGACGTGCTCGAGCACACGGCCGACGACCGGCGGGCCTTCCGGGAATTGACCCGGGTCCTCCGCCCCGGCGGGGTCCTCGTCTTTTCCGTGCCGCTGCACCCCGCCCAGTGGACGGTGTTCGACGACCACGTCGGACATGCGCGCCGGTATGCGCCGGTGGAGCTCCGCGAACTGCTTGCCGCGCATGAATTGCACGTCGAGCGCAGCGCGAGCTTCGGGATGCAGGCCAACAATCCCCGGCTGCTCCGCTTCACCGTCCGGGGCCTGACCCGCTTTCCCCACGCCGCCATCCGCGGGTACAACTGGTTCTTCCTGCCGCTCGGCTTCCTCCTGCAGAAGCGACTCGGGCTCGTGGACGGCCTGATCGACCTGGAGGAGGTCCACGAGGTCCTGCTCGTCTGCCGGCGCCAGGCCCAACTCCGACCGTCCTAGCCCTCCGCGGCCTTGGTCGCCGCGAGGTTGTTCTCGGTGTTTTCCTTCACCGCGGCGATGATCACGTCCATCCCGTCCTTGATCTCGCTGACCTGCGGGTGGACTTCCTTGATGAGGTCATGTTCCACCCGCGACAGCTTTTCGATGCGCTTGCCCTGTCCGGTCAGCTGATCGAGGACGGCGTTCTGCTTGGCCGAGATGCGGTACATCCACCAGAAGCAGACCGGCCAGCACACGGTGCCGGCCACGGTCATGACCAAGACGAGGCCATTTTTATCCATGGATGGTGAAGGCAGACCCCCCGATCATCCCGCGGTTCCTCGCCGGGCGTGGATAGTCGAACCGGTCGCTGAGGGCGGCGGTTCCCTAGAGCTTCGTCTCGGTCCCGACGAGCGCGGGCGCCAGGGCCTCGCCCTTGAGCCGGATGCCCACGAGCTTCTTCACGATCAGCTCCGCATGCTCCTCGGCGACGTCGGCCAGCGTGTGCCGCTGGTGGATGTCGATCGCCCCGACGACGGCCGCGGGCAGGCGCGTGACGCCGGCCACCTTGCCGACGATGTCGGCCGGCGTGACCAGGTGCTTCCGGCCGACGTTCAGGAAGATGGTCACCATGCCCGGCTCGCGGCCGGTCCGGGCCGGGCGGGAGTACTTCGAGCGCCCGCCTGAGCGCTCGTCCGCCGAAGCTTCAGCGGAGGCGGAGCCCGCGGCGGCCGCCGCGGGTGCGACCGGCTTGGCTGTCGGAGCCGGCGGCGGCGCCTCGGCCGCGCCCTCGATCCGCTTTTCCGCGGCATGCGGCCGCGGGCCGCCGTAGGCGCGCTTCGGCCGGGCGTCCGCATCCTCCACCGCGCGCGGCACCGGTTTCGCCGGCGCCAGGGCCTTCGGCCCGGGTGCCGCGCCCTTCTTCGGCGGCGGCGCATTGAGCATATGGATGAGCGCCGAGCAGATGTCGGTGCTCGCGTAGCCCTGGTCGAGCAGCCGGTCGACCATCCGGTCGTAGGAGTCGAATTCCTTCGCCTCCAGCGTGGCGCGGATCTTCTCGAAGAACACGTTGGCCCGCGCCTCCTCGACCTGGTCGAGGGAGGGGATGCTCTCGCGCCGGATCTTGAGCCGGGCGACCTGCATCATCCCCTGCAGCTTGTAGAGCTCGCGGCCGGACACGAAGGTGAAGGCCCGGCCCGACTTGCCCGCCCGGGCGGTGCGGCCGATCCGGTGGGTGTAGTCCTCGGCGTCGTTCGGCAGGTCGAAGTTGAAGACGACCTCGAGGTCGTCGACGTCCAGGCCCCGCGCCGCCACGTCGGTCGCGACCAGGAACTCGAAGGCCCGGCGCCGGAACTTGTCCATCACCCGCTCGCGCTGGGCCTGGCTGATGTCGCCGTGCAGCCGGTCGGTGGCGTAGCCGCGGGCGTGCAGGTGCTCGTCCAGCTCGTCCACCATGATCTTGGTGCTGCAGAAGATGATCCCGTAGCGGAAGTCATGGACGTCGATCAGCCGCGTCAGGGCCTCGATCTTCGAGCGGCGGTCGACCTCGAAGTAGACCTGCTCGACCTGCGGGGCGTTCTGCGCCACCGACTCGATCTTGATCCACTCGGGGTCGTGCGAATAGCGGCCGATCAGGTCCTGGATCGCGCGCGGGATCGTCGCCGAAAAGAACAGGAGCTGCCGCTTCTCCGGCATCGCCTTCAGGATGTGCTCGATGTCGTCGCGGAAGCCCATGTCGAGCATCCGGTCCGTCTCGTCGAGGACGACGATCTTCAGCTTCTCGAAGCTCAGGGTGCCCCGGTCCATGTGGTCCATCACCCGGCCGGGCGTCCCGATGACGACCTGCGTCCCGGCGGCGAGCGCCCGGAACTGGCGGTCATAGGACTGGCCGCCGTAAATGGGGACGGCCTGGATTCCGCGCTTGAAGAAGGACAATTTGCCGACTTCCTCCGCCACCTGCACCGCGAGCTCCCGCGTCGGGCAGAGGATCAGCACCTGGACCCCGCGCACGTGCGGGTCGACGCGCTCCAGCGCGGGAATCGCGAAGGCGGCCGTCTTCCCGGAGCCGGTCGAGGACATGCCCACGACGTCCCGGCCGGTGAGGGCGACCGGAATCACGGCCGTCTGGATCGGCGAGGCCTCCTCAAAGCCCATCTTCTCGACGGCCTTGAGGATTTCCGGGGACAGGCCGAGCTCGGCAAAGGGACGCTTTTCCATGCCGAAAGGTAGCCCGGCCGGGCGGCAAAGGAGAGCCTAAAGCGAGGCTAGGCGAGGACCAGCGCCAGCGCGAACCCGTCGTGGCCCTTGCTGCCGACGGTCTGCAGCTCCGTCGCGCTGACCCGCCGCTCCGCCGCCAGCGCCTGGTTGAACCGCCGGATGCCCTGTACCGTCGCGTCCGTGCTCGCGGCGTCGGCCACCGCGCCCTGCCGGACGACGTTGTCGACGATGATGACGGTGCCCGGCCGCGCCAGCCGGATCGCCCAGCCAAAGTACTCCGCCGTGCTGGGCTTGTCCGCATCCACGAAGATCAGGTCGAAGGGCTCCGGCTTCCCCGCCGCGAGCTGCGCCAGGGTGTCGGCCGCCCGGCCCACCCGGACGTCCACCACCGCGGCCAGGCCGGCCCGCGCGAGGTTCGCCCGGGCGACCTCGGCATGCTTCGGATCCAGCTCCAGCGTGACCAGGCTCCCCCCGGGCGGGAGGGCCCGCGCCAGCCAGATCGTGCTGTAGCCGCCGAGGGTGCCGATCTCGAGGATCCGCCGCGCGCCCTGGATCCGCGCGAGGAGGTGCAGCAGCTTGCCCTGGTTCGGCGCCACGTGGATCGTCGGCAGCCCTGCCGCGACGCTGGCGGCGAGCGCGGCCTCCAGCACCGGGTCGGGCGCGACCAGCAGATCGGTGATATAGCGGTCAACCTCGGTCCATTTTTCCTGCGTCATGGTTCCTCCAGCCTCCCCGGGACCCCCGGAAGTTTCAATGCCGCAAAGCGCCGGCCGGCCGCTTGCAGCCCGCGACATTTGTCGCATGTTTCGGGCTTATCGTGCCGGCCGCCGCCACCCTCCCCCTCTCCGTCCTCGACCTTTCGCCGATCCTGCGCGGCGGCGATGCCGCCCAGGCCCTCCGGAACACCCTGGACCTGGCGCAGCACGCCGAGCGCTGGGGCTACCGGCGCTTCTGGCTCGCCGAACACCACAACATGCCCGGGATCGCAAGCGCCGCGACCTCCGTCGTCATCGGCCACGTGGCGGGCGGGACCTCGACGATCCGCGTGGGCTCGGGAGGCGTGATGCTGCCGAACCACTCCCCGCTCGTCATCGCCGAGCAGTTCGGGACCCTCGCCTCCCTTTATCCGGGCCGGATCGACCTCGGCCTCGGGCGGGCGCCCGGGACCGACCCGCGCACGACCCACGCGCTGCGGCGCGAGCGGGCCGAGAGCGCCGACTCGTTCCCCCGCGACGTCGTGGAGTTGCGGCGGTACTTCGAGCCGGCCCTCCCGGGCCAGGCGGTGCGCGCGATCCCGGGCACCGGCCTCGAGGTCCCGCTCTGGCTCCTCGGCTCCAGCCTGTTCAGCGCCCAGCTGGCGGCGGCCCTCGGTCTGCCCTTCGCCTTCGCCGCCCATTTCGCCCCGGACCACCTGGACGAGGCCCTGGCCAACTATCGCGGGGAGTTCCAGCCCTCCCCCGCGCTCGCGGCGCCCCTCGCCATGGTGGCCGTCGGGGTCTATGCGGCGGACAGCGACCGGGAGGCGGCGCGGCTCTTCACCTCCGCCCAGCAGCAGATCCTCAACCTGCGGCGCGGATCCCCCACCGCGCTCAATCCGCCGGTCGACACGATGGAGGGTCTCTGGACCTCCGTGGAAAAGGCCATGATCGGGCACGCGCAGCGGGAAACGGTCGTCGGCGCGCCGGCGACGGTGCGCCGGGGCCTGGAAGCCCTGGTCCGGCGCACGGCCGCCGACGAGCTCATCGTGGCGACGCAGATCTTCGACCACGCGGCGCGGCTGCGGTCCTACGAGATCGTCGCCGGGCTGCGCCTGGCCCCTGCCGCCGCCAGCCGGGGCTAGCCCCGGCGCCCGCCCGCCCCCCCGGCCGGTCCCGACCGGACCAGCGGGGAATCAGGCGACGGCGGAGCGTCCGGCGCCCAGGATTTCCGGCTCGTCGCCGGCGCAGGCCTCGGCGATCGCCTCGGCCAGCTGCGCCCGGTCGAACGGCTTGGCGAGGATGACGCGCACGCCCAGCCTGGTGGTCAGCGCCAGGTAGTAGTCCGGCAGGATCCGGGCAAAGCGGGAAAGGCCAAGGATGCGCGGGCGTCCGCCCGTGCGGCCGCGCTCGACCAGGGTGTCGATGACCTGCGCGTGGGGAAAGAGCACGTCGATCACCAGCAGGCCGAACGCCTCCGTGCGGATCGCCGCGGCGGCCCGGCGCCCGTCGCAGGCGAGCACGACGCGGTGGCCCTCGGCCTCGAGCATGCGCCGCAGGGCCTCCCGCAGGAGCGCGTCGTCCTCCACGAGGAGGACGGAAAGCAGGGGGTGTTGCCGGGCATGCTGTACCACGCCCGTTTGTGGCCCGCCCCGGAAAAAAATCCGAGGGGAACTTCTACGTACACCGCCGGCGGTTCACGGGGGTGCGTAGGACTACGAAGCGGGGGTACGTATTGTTATCTTTTGCGGGCGGGCGGGCCCGCCCGTGGCATACCCGCAGTCGAGCCCTGCAAAACTTCCAATGCAATGCAACGGCTCGCATTCCCAAAGTCCGAACGCAATGAAGTCAATTGACCACCTCCTCCCATGCAGAAACTGACTGACCAAATCACGGTGCGCCTGCACCCGGACCTCCGCGCGGCCATGCAGGAAATCGAGGCCCGCCACCGCATCGGCGCGGCCGAATTCGTCCGCGGCCTCGTCGAGGCCGGCGTCGCGATGTATCGCAAGCGGGGCACCTTCGGGTTTCCCGTCGAGGTCCTCCCCGAGAAGCCCGCCGGCCGAAAGCGCTAGCGGGGCCGCGGCACCTACGCGGGCACGCGCTTGAAATCCACGTAGCCCCGGTCCACGTCCACGCTGCAGAGCTCCACCCGGAGCCGGGCGCCGATCCGGGCGCCCTCGAAGCCGTGCACCAGCCGGCCCTCGACCGGCGGCTGCAGGACCCGGACCCAGGTTCCCTTGGCGGAGGCGCCGGTGACGAGGGCGTCGAAGCGGCCGCCGACCTGCGCGCGCAGGAGGAGGGCCGCGGCGGACTTGCCGACCTGCCGCTCGACCTTCTTCGCCGCGTCCTCGGCCTCCGTGCAGTGCTTGGCGAGGGACTCCAGCTCGCCGTCGCGGTAGGGGGCGGGCAGGCCCGCCAGGGCCGCCTTCAGCAGCCGCTGGGTGATCACGTCGGGAAACCGGCGGTTCGGCGCGGTCGAATGCGTGTAGTCGCGCACCGCCAGGCCGAAGTGCCCGGCCGAGGATCCGTCCGGCCGCTCCAGGACGTATTCGCCGGCCCCGAGGAGCTTGATGACGCTGAGGGAGAGGTCCGGGAACCGCAGGGGATCCGCCCGCCGGGACGCGGCCAGGAAGCCCTCCAGCGCCGCGGCGTCGGGCGCCTCGGGCAGCGTCGTGCCCCGCTCGGCCGCCAGGGCGACGATCAGGTCCCAGTGGCGCGGCGTGCGGACGATCCGCCGCAGCGAGGAGCGGTGCTGGCCGGCGAGGTAGCGCGCGGTCGCGGTGTTGGCGGCGATCATCAGGTCCTCGATGATGGTCTTGGCGCGGTTCGGCGTGTCGGCCACGAGGTCCTTGAGGAGCGCGCCCTCGAAGACCGGCCGGGTCTGGATGGTCTCGAGGCCGAGCGCCCCCTGGCGGTGGCGGCGGGCCCGCAGTTTCTGCGTGAGCTCGTCCTGCAGCCGGAGGTTCGTGTCGAGGCCCGGCACCCGCCCGAGGGCCGGCGGCGGCGGCCCGGCGCCCTCGAGCCAGGCGGCGATGCCGTTGTAGGCCAGCTGGGCGCGGTTGCGCACGAGCGCCCGGTAGTGCTCGGATTTCTCGAGGGAACCGTCGCGGGCGAAGGTCAGGTCCGCCACCACGGCCAGCCGGTCCGCGTCCGGACCGAGCGAGGTGAGGTCGGTGGAAAGCTTCTCCGGGAGCATCGGGAAGATCGCTGCCTCCGTGTAGACCGAGGTGGTGTTGACCCGCGCGTGGCCGTCGAGGGCCGACCCCTGCCGGACCAGCGCGTCCACGTCGGCAATGGCCACCAGGGCCCGGACCGCCCCGTCGGCCAGCGCCTCGGCCACGGTGAGCTGGTCGAGATCGCGCGAGTCGTCATTGTCGATGGAGCACCACAGCAGCGCCCGCAGGTCGCGGGTGGACGGCTCCGGCGCGGCCGGCCCGTGGATCCGGCCGAGCTCCGCGAGGGCGGGCCCCGGGAAGTCCGGCGCGAGCCCGCGCTCGATCATCACCCGGTGGGCGATGCGCTGCAGCATCAGGCGGTCGGGCACGTCGGGGGGATTCGTCATCGGGAAGCGGCGCGAGGCGGGGCGTCCCTTGCCTGTCCGGCGGCCGCTTCCCAGGCAAGGCAAACCAGCTTGCCGAACTCGCCGCGCCCTCGGCATGATCGCCCCGCGGGCCCGCGAGGGTTCCGCCGTTCGCCCCCATTCCCCGCGTGATTCCCGCCCCCCTGGACCTCCCCTCTTCCCGCCCGGCCGCGCCGGGCCCGGCCTGGCCCCGCCTCCTGCAGGCGGCCGTCATCGTCTTCGCCGGCTGGTTCTGCTTCAGCCCGGCGCTGCACGGGGCGTGGCTCTGGGACGACGCGCTGGAGGTCGCCCGCAATGCCAACCTCCGCGGCCTCGCCGGGCTGGAGCGGATCTGGCTGGGGACCATGAACCTGGACTACCTCCCGGTGAAGAGCACGGTGCAGTGGCTCGGCTGGCAGGTCTGGGGCGCGCACGTCTTCGGCTATCACGCGCTCAATCTCGCCCTCCATGTGGCCGGCGCCCTCCTCCTCTGGCGGCTCCTGCGGCGCCTGGGCGTGCGCCTGGCCTGGCTCGGCGGCCTCCTCTTCGTCGTCCATCCGCTGACCGTGGAGTCGGTCGCATGGATCTCGGAGCTGAAGAACACGCTCTCCCTGCCCTTCCTCCTGCTGGCGATGATCGCCTGGGTCGACTATGACGAGGCGCGGACCGGCGCTCCGGCGGGGTCCGCCCCGGCCGGCCACTATCGCCGCTGCCTGCTCTGGTTCGTCCTCGCCCTCCTGAGCAAGAGCTCCGGGGTGATGCTGCCCGTCGTCCTGCTCCTTTACGCCTGGACGAAGCGCGGGACCGTCACGCCGGCGGACGCCGAGGCGGCGGCGCCCTTCTTCCTGCTCTCCGCCGCGCGGGGGCTGGTGACGATCCTCTTCCAGCAGCATTGGCTGTCCCACGGCTCGACCGCGGCCCAGGGCGGGCTCCTTTCGCGGATCGAGGCGGCCGGGCTGGCGCTCGAGTTTTATTTTGCCAAGGCCGTCTGGCCGGCCGGCCTCCTCCCGATCTATCCCCGCTGGCCGGTCGATCCCCCGACGCTTGGGCGGTTCCTCCCGTGGCTGGGGTTTGCGATCGTCCTCGCGGGCGTGTGGCTCGCGCCGGACCGCTGGCGCCGGCCCCTTTTCCTGGGCCTGGGGTTCTTCGCGATCAACCTCCTGCCGATCCTCGGCTTCGTCCCCCTCGCCTATCCGCAGGACTCCTGGGTCTCGGACCACCTGGCCTACCTCTCGCTCGTCGGGGCGGCGGGCCTGGCCGCCGGGGCCCTGGACCGCGGGTTTGCCGCCGCCCGCGGCGCCCGCCGGGCGGCGCTCGCCGCCGGCGTTTTCCTCGCGGTGACGGCGTGCGCCGCCGCCAGCCGGCACTATGCGGCGCAATTCATCAACGAGGACGCGCTCTGGACCTACACGGCGCAGCGCGAGCCCGGCTCGGCCCCGGTGGAGCGGAACCTCGGCGTGGCGCTGCAGCACTCCGGCCGGCTGCCCGAGGCGATCGCCGCCTTCACCGAGGCCGCGCAGATCGACCCCGAGAGCGCCCTGATCCAGTACGACCTCGGGAACGCGCTGCTGCAGGCCAACCGGATGCCCGAGGCGATCGCCCGCTACCGCAACGCCCTCTGGCTGCAGCCGGAATACCCCGAGGCGCATGACAACCTCGGGATCGCGCTGCAGGCCCGCGGCCAGCTGCCCGAGGCGATCGCCCAGTTTGAGATCGCGCTCCAGGAGGCGCCGCGCGCGGACATCCACTACAATCTCGGCTGCGCCCTCCTTCGCGCGGGCCGCGCCCGCGAGGCCGTCGCGCAGTACCTGGCGGCGCGCCCGCAGATGGGCGGCAATCCGCAGCTCCACTACAACCTGGGGCTGGCCTACCTCCAGTCCGCGCAGTACCCGGAGGCGATCGCCGAGTACGCGGTGACCCTGCGGATGATGCCGGCCAGCGCCGAGGCCCACAACAACCTCGGCAACGCCCTCCTCCAGTCCGGCCAGGTCACCGAGGCGATCATCCAGTACGAGGAGGCCCTGCGCCTGAACCCCCAGCTCGCCGGCGCCCAGCGGGACCTCCAGCTGGCGCTGCGGCGCGCGCCCCCGCGCCGGTAGGAGGCCGGCCTAGGCCTGGACCTGGGGGGCGCTGCCCGGCTCCAGGGCCGCCGCCGGCCCGACGGGGGCCGCGCCGAACCGGTCGAAGCTCCGCAGCGCGGGAAAGAGCCGCATCCACAGCCCGGCGACCAGCAGCGTGCCGACGCCGCCGAGGACGGTGGCCGGGACGAGCCCCCAGAGCGAGGCGGTGACGCCCGACTCGAATTCCCCGAGCTGGTTGGAGGTGCCGATGAAGAGCGAGTTCACCGCCCCCACGCGCCCGCGCATCTCGTCGGGCGTCTGCAGCTGGACGAGCGAACTGCGGATGACGACGCTGATCGTGTCGGCCGCCCCAAGGATGACCAGGGTGGCGAGGGACAGCGTGAAGGAGCGCGACAGGCCGAAGACGACCGTGGCGAGCCCGAAGGCCGCGACCGCCGCGAACATCGTCGAGCCGACGCGGCGCTGGGGCGGCCGGCGGACGAGAAAGGCCGACATGGCGAGCGACCCGACGGCGGGGGCGGAGCGCAGGGCGCCCAGGCCCCAGACGCCCACCCCGAGGATGTCGGCGAAGGCGGGCAGGAGCGCGGTGGCCCCGCCCAGCAGCACCGCGAAAAGGTCCAGGGAGATGCTGCCCAGGATCACGGGATTTTTCCGGATGAAATGGATCCCGGAGAAGAGCGAGGTGAGCGTGACGGGCGCCCGCGGGCGGACGCTCCGCTCCTGGCGCATCCGCGCGACCAAGCCCGCGCCGATCAGCGCCAGGGCGGAGGCGGTCGCATAGGGCACCGCGGGGCCGAAGGCGTAGAGGAGCCCGCCGATCGAGGGCCCCACGATGGTGGCGGTCTGGAACGCGGCCGTACCCCAGGCGATTGCCGTCGGGACCAATCGCTCCGGGACCAGCGTCGGCATGAGGGCCTGGTTGGCCGGGCCCTGGAACGACCGCGCCGCCCCCATGACGGCGACGGTGGCAAAGATGCCCGGGACCCCCAGCCAGTGGCCCCAGGCGCCCGCCGCCAGCACCCCCGAGGCGAGGCCCTGCACCGCCAGCGTGGTCCCGTAGATCAGCCGCCGATCGTACCGGTCCACCACGGCCCCGGCCGGGAGCGTCAGCAGGACCACCGGCAGGAACTGGACCAGTCCCACCATCCCCAGCTGAAAGGTGCTGTGGGTCAGCGTGTAGACCTGCCAGCCCACGGCCACCGCCTGCATCTGGAAGCAAAGACCCGAGGCCACCCGCGCGCACCAGAAGAGGCCGAACGCCGGATGCGCGAAGAGGAAGGAACGGGGCTCGGAAGGGGGCCGGCGCGCGCTCATCTAGGAGGATGCGGCGGCGGGCTGGAACTGGACCACGGCATTGGCGACCGTGATCAATCCGCCGCCGACCAGCAAGCTGAGCGTCGCCGTCTCGTTCGGATAGGAGATGCCGGACCAGCGCGAGAAGAGCGCGGGCAGGAAGAGCGCGAACAGGGCGCCGAAGATCGGCTCGAAGCAGTAGATGAGCCCCGCCTCCGTCGCGCTGACCTTCGGCTGCCAGCGGGCCATGATCACGAACGCCCCGACCGTGCAGATCGACGCGAGGAGGAACGTGCAGCCGAGCCAGGCCGGCGAGGTCCACGGCACCCCGAGGGCCCGCAGGGAAGGCGCGGTCGCCACCGCCAGCGCCCCGAACAGGACGGCCTCGACCGCGAACCAGACCAGGGTCACCCGGGCGGTGCGGCAGGCCGCGTACTCCCGGCTTCCCAGCATGAGGATCTGCACCATGAAGAAGACCGAGCTGAGGAGCGTCTCCAGCTCGCCGCGACCCGCGCGGAGCTGCCTCCAGTCGAAATGCCCGAGAAGGGCCACGCCCGCCAGGACGAGCGCGCAGGCGAGCCAGACCGCCGCCGGCGGAGCCCGCCGGAGCCGCAGGGCGAGCCAGACCGGGATCATGATGGCGTAGAACTGCGTCAGGAAGGCCGAGGTGGAGGCCGCGGTGAAGCGGAGGCCGTCGCTCTGGAGGAGGAGGCCCGCCCCGCCGAAGAACCCCAGCCGGATGCCCTGCCGGATTTCACCGGCGGTCAGCCAGCGCAGACCCGGCGTCTTCCGCCCCGGAAAGGCGAGGAGCACGAGGAGGCCGAGGAGAAAGCGGGGCGCCAGGGCCAGGCCGACGATGCAGCCGCCGCCCGCCGACGGGAGCAGCCGCGCGTTGAGCGCGGTGACGGTCTTGATGAGGGGGAAGCTCAGCCCCCAGCAGACATTCGCGACCAGCAGCATGCCAATCGCCTGCCGGCGCTCCCGCCCTTCGCCCGCTCCGCCCATCCCGGGGGTCATCCGCGCCCGCTCAGTCCACCGACTGGTGATGGAGCCGGTGGTTGGTGATGCTCGGGTGGGCGTACTGCACGCCCTGCCGCGTCTTCAGCCAGTGCGGCCGCCAGAAACGGGGGTCGACGGCGTGCTGATGCTCGCGGTCGAGCACCGTCCGGATAGCCGCGAGGTGGCCCGCGTCGGCGAATGCCGCGCCCGCGTAGAATTCAGCGAGGGCGCCCGGGTTCAC
Organism: uncultured Opitutaceae bacterium; assembly: GCA_964550715.1. GTDB lineage: Bacteria > Verrucomicrobiota > Verrucomicrobiia > Opitutales > Opitutaceae > Palsa-1447. The sequence goes on along the minus strand of CAZKAH010000009.1, from coordinate 24,155 downwards.
CTGCGCGCGGCGACCCTCGGGGGCGTTGGCGATGTCGCGGTGCAGCTGCCCGGCGTCGGTCGCCGCCTCGCCCGTGGACTGCTTCAGGTTGAGCAGGTGCAGGTAAAGCTCGTGGGTCTCGGCGGCAAACGGGTCGGGCGGCGTGGTGGTCATGCCACCATCCTGCCACGGCGAAAAGCATTAGCAACATAAGCCGGAACGATCTCGGGCCGGCTCCGTTCACCCTTGCCAGGAATTATCGCGGGACCTACGGACTGAGGCATGAAAACCCTTTTCATCCGCAGCCTCATGATCGGCGCCGGCGCGCTCCTGGCCGCCCTGCCCGGCCGCGCCACGGCGCAGCCCGCGCCCGATTCGCACCTCATCTTCTTCGGGACCTACACGCTCAAGGGCAGCCGCGGGATCTATTCCGCCCGGCTGGACGGCGCGACCGGGACCCTGTCCACCCCGGTCCTCGCCGCCGAGACCCCCAATCCGAGCTTTCTCGCGCTGCATCCCAACCACCGCTTCCTCTACGCCCACTGCGATCTCGGCACCACCCCCGAAGGCAAGGTCGGAGGCGCCATCCGGGCCTTCGCCCTCGATCCGGTCTCCGGCCGGCTCACGGTGCTGGACACCGTCGCGACGGGGGATCCCTTCTGCAGCAACGTCGCGGTCGACCCCACGGGGCGCGTCCTGATGACCGTGAGCGGCACGGGCGGCCACATCTTCTCCTACCCGATCGGGGCTGACGGCCGCCTCGGTCCCGTGGCCACCCGCCTGCGCAACGATGGGCCGCCCGGGCCGGTCACTACCCGCCAGCAGAAGACCTACCCCCACTCCAGCACCTTCTCGCCCGACGACCGCTTCGTCATGGTCGCCGACCTCGGCCTCGACCGCGTGTTCGCCTACCGCCCCGACCTCGCCACCGCGGTCCTCGAGCCCGCCGTCCGCCCCTACGCGCAGTTCAAGCCCGGCACGGGCCCCCGCCACAGCAAGTTCTCCGCGGACGGACGGTTCTACTACGTGGTCGGCGAACTGGCCAACACCGTGACTGCCTGCGCCTACGACGCGGCGACGGGACGGGTCACGCCCTTCCAAACCCTCTCGACGCTCCCGGCCGGCTTCAAGGGCGAGAGCACGTCCTCGGAGATCCGGATCCACCCCAACGGCCGCTTCGTCTACGCCGCCAGCCGCGGCGCCGACTGCCTGGCGGTCTTCGCGCGGGACCCGGTGAGCGGCGCCCTGGACCCGGTCGAGAACGTCCCGAGCGGCGGCCACTTCCCCCGGAACTTCAACCTCTCGCCCGACGGTCAGTGGCTGGTCTGCGGCCACCAGGAATCGGGCAATGTGACGGTTTTCCGCGTCGACGCCGCCACGGGCCGCCTCGAGCGCGCGGCCTCGACCCAGCCCGTGCCCCAGGCGATCTGCGTCCTCTTCGTCAACTGACCGCGGCCGGCGGGCGGACCAGCGCGGCCGCCGCCGCGCCCAGGACGGCCCCGGCGGCGAGGTCGACGGCGACGTGCTGCCGGGTGGCGATCGTCGAGTAGAGGATCCCGGCGCACCAGGCGAGGTTCACCGCGTGGCAGACGCGCGGAGCCCGCAGCCCCCGCAGCACGCGGCCGATCCACGCCGCACAGAACACGGCGAAGGCCGCGTGCAGCGAGGGGCAGGCGTTCCCCGAGGCGTCGGCCGACTTGAGCCGCGCCAGCGCCGGATAGGGCGACCAGTCGATATCCCAATGCGGGACCGCCGTGGGCCAGACGGCGAAGATCGCCAGGCCGGCCGTCGCCAGGGCGACCGCGGCCAGCGCGAAGACGGCCAGCTCGGCCGTGTCGTCCATCAGGGCCGCCGGCAGGAGGACGTAGAGCCAGAGCGAGACGTAGAGCGCGAGGGCCCCGGGATGGAAGCCGATGAGGAGGTCGAGCGCGGTGACCGGCAGCGTCGTGACGCGGGCCAGCGGATGGTTGAGGACCAGGAAGTAGGCGAAAAAGAACGCGGCCATGGCCACCGGGATCCAAAGCGCCTTGAGGCGCCAGTGGGCCGCCAGCCGCAAGGCGACGCGGCGGAGCCAGGGAATCTCGTGCATCGGGCGACCACGCTGGCGGCGTCCGGGGGGTTTGTCGAACCTCCCGGCCCGGAACGTCACACAAATCCGGTTGGACGGTGGCAAAAAAGCCGTCAACCTCCGCTCGGTTTTTCCCACCCCATGAAATCCCCCACCCCGGTCCTGGGCTTGCTCCTGGGCCTTTCACTGCTGGCGCGCGCTGGCGCCGACCAGGCCGACCACCGCCTCGACATCTACTGGAATGACGTCGAGGGGGGCGGCGGCACCCTCATCGTGACGCCCGCCGGCGAATCGATCCTGATCGATGCGGGCAATCCCGGGACGCGCGATCCCGGCCGGATCGCGCGCACCGCCGCCCTGGCCGGGCTGAAGCAGATCGACTATCTGATCGTGACCCATTTTCACGTGGACCATTTCGGGGGCGCGGCGCAGCTGGCGACGCTCCTGCCGATCGGCCAGGTCTACGATCGCGGCGTCCCCGACCGCGATCCGGACCACATGAGCGATGCGATCTGGGTCAAGATGAGCGCCGCCTACCGGGTCTTTCCGGCCGGCGGCCGCAACCGCGTGGTCCCGGGCCTGGTGCTGCCGCTGCGCCAGGCCGGGGGCCTGCCCTTCGCCCTCCGCTGCGTCGCCAGCGGAGGCGAATTTGTCCCGGCCGCGCCGGGGACCCCCCCGAATCCGCTGGCGGGCGAGAACTCCCGCCACGACCTGCCGCCGACCGACAACGACCTCAGCAGCTCCTGGGTGCTCAGCTTCGGGCCGTTCCGGTTCTATGACGGCGGCGACCTCACCTGGAACATGGAGGGAGCGCTGGTCACCCCGGTCAACCGGGTCGGGCAGGTCGACGTCTACCAGGTCGACCACCACGGGCTCGAGCTGAGCAACAATCCCGTCCTGGTCCACAGCCTCGCGCCGACGGTCTCGGTCATGAACAATGGGATCCGCAAGGGCACCATGCCGTCCACCATGGCCGCCCTCCGGTCCTCGCCGGGGCTCGTGGCCCAGTACCAGCTGCACAAGAACCTCCGGCCCGCGGACCCCCAGGACAACACGGCGGACGAGTTCATCGCCAACCATGGCTCCGACCCCAACCACGCCGACGCGAATATCATCAAGCTCTCGGTCGACCCCTCGGGGAAATCCTACACGATCTCGATCCCCGCCACCGGGTTCCAGCGGACCTACGCGACGCGCCTCGGCAAATCCTGAGCCCGGGCGCCCGGCCGATCCCTCCGTCCCCAGCCCCCGAATCCATGTTTCACCAACTCCTGACGCCGATCGGGCACAGCCTGGCGCTCTCCGTCCTCGTCGCCTCCCTGCCCGTCATCGCCATCCTGATCCTGCTGGGCGTCCTGCGCCGGCCGGCCTGGCAGGCCGCCCTCGCCGGCCTGGGGCTGGGCCTCGTCATCGCCATCCTCCCCTGGCAGATGCCGGTCGGACTCGCGCTCAACGCGGTGATCTATGGCTCGGTCTACGCGCTCTGGCCGGTCATGTGGATCGTGGTCAACGCCCTCCTGCTCTACAACATCGCGGTCCGTTCGGGCCGGTTCGACGCCTTTCGCTCCTGGGTGCTGACGCACCTGCCCCGGGATCGCCGCGTGGTGCTGGTGGTGATCGGCTTCTGCTTCGGGGCCCTGCTCGAGGGGATCTCCGGCTTCGGCACTCCCGTGGCCATCACCAGCTCGCTGCTCATCCTGGTGGGATTCCCCCCGATCGAGGCGCTGGTCTTCGTGCTGATCTTCAACACCGCGCCGGTGGCCTTCGGCGCCCTCGGCACCCCGGTGACCACGCTCGGCGCCGTGACCGGCCTGCCCGCCGCCACGCTGGCCGCGATGATCGGCCGGCAGCTGCCGGTGATGGCCCTGATCCTGCCCTTCTACGTCATGGCGCTCTATGGCGGGTGGCGCTCGGTGCGCGCGCTCTGGCCCGTCCTGCTCGTCGCCGGCGGCAGCTTCGGCGCCGCGCAATTCGTGACCTCCAATTACACCAACTACACGCTCACGGACGTGGTCTCCTCGCTCGGTTCGCTCATTGTCACCCTCCTTTTCCTGCGGTGGTGGCGCCCGGCGCCCGATCCGGAATTCGCCATCGGGGACTCCGCGGCAGCCAGCCCGGCGGCGGCGGCCGTCGTGCCCGGCTGGCAGGGGTGGCTGCCCTGGCTGGTGGTGACCATCACCGTGATCGTCTGGACCGATTTCAAGGTGTCGGCCCACGGCCAGCAGGCGATCTCCTGGCCGGGCCTCCACAACGCCATCTCCATCACGCTCTACCACGACAAGCCCTACGCCGCGATCTGGACCTTCCAGCCCCTGGCCACGGGCACCGCCGTCCTGGCCGCGTGCCTGATCACGGCGGCGGCCGTCCGGATGTCGCCCGCGGCCTTCCTCGGGTGCATGGCGGAAACCTGCCGCCAGATCTGGCTCGCGGTGGTCACGGTGATGCTGATCGTGGCGATGGCCTACCTGATGAACTACTCGGGCCTGGCCTACACCCTCGGCCAGGGCGTCGCCTCCACCGGACAATGGTTCGTCCTTTTCTCGCCGTTCCTCGGCTGGGTCGCCGTGATGCTCTCGGGCAGCGACACCTCGGGCAACGCCCTCTTCGGCAACCTCCAGGTGGTCGCCGCCAAGCAGCTCAATCTCAATCCCGTCCTGTTCGCCGCGACCAACTCCTCGGGCGGGGTCATGGGCAAGATGATCTCGCCGCAGAACATCGCGACGGGCGTCTCCGTGACCAACCTGAAGGGCCAGGAGGGCGCGGTCTTCGCCCGCACCTTCTTCCACAGCATCGTGCTCACGCTGATCCTCGTCGGGCTGGTCGTCCTGCAGCAGTATGTCTTCCCCGGGATCATCCCGGGCTGAGGCGCGCTCCCTCCCAGTTGGGGCGGGTTGTCCCAACCCGCCGGGCAGGCCTCAAAGGCCGCCGTAGCGCCGGGCGCGTTGGGGACAATGCGCCCTACCGGTGGTCAAGTCCCGGCAGGAACTGGACGCAGACCGCCGACCGGACCTCGGCCGTCTCGCCCGTCGCGGCCGGGATGCCGGTCGCCGGATCGAGCGCGAAGACCGCGACGTTGTTCGTGTCCTGGTTCGCCGCGAGGAGCCACCGGCCCAGCGGATCGAGGCAGAAGCCCCGGGGCGTCCTGCCCCCGCTCGGCACCTGCGCCACCGGCCGGAGCCGGCCCGCGCCGTCGATGGCGAAGACCGCGATCGTGTTGAGACCGCGGTTGGAGGCGTAGAGGAACCGGCCCGCGCGGTCCACCAGCACCTCCGCCGCCGTGTTCTTCCCCTTGTAGTCCGGCGGCAGCGTCGAAATGGACTGCAGCGGCCGGAGCCGGCCCGACGCCCCGTTGTAGGCGAGGACGGTGATCGAGCTGTCGATCTCGCCCAGGGCATACGCGATCCGGCCGTTCGGATGAAAGGTGAAATGCCGCGGCGCCGAGGCGGGCGCCATCGCCACGAAGGGGGGATCGGCCGGGCTCAGCGCGCCCGTGGCGGAGTCGAGGCGGTACACCATCAGCCGGTCCGTGCCGAATTCCGCCTCGATGGCGAAGCGGTCGTCCGGGGCGGGATTGAAGGAGTGGGCGTGGGGGCCGGCCTGGCGGGGATTGGGGCCGGAGCCGGTGTCCTGGACGAAGGCCGAGGCCTCGCGCAGGGAGCCGTCGGGATTCACGGGCAGGACGGCCACGCTGCCGCCGCCGAAATTGGCCACGAGCAGGTTGCGGCCCGCGTGGTCGGGGCGGACGTAGCAGGTGCCGGCGCCGCCCGCGGAGACCTGGTCCAGGAAGGTCAGGCCGCCGGTCGCCGGATCGACCGCGTAGGCGCTGACCGCGCCGGCGGGCCGGCCGCGGAACTGGTAGATTTCATTGGCGGCATAGAGGGTCCGGCCCGAGGGCGCAAAGGCCACGTAAGTCGGATTGCGGGTTTCCGCGGCCAGCCCGAGGGCCGTGAGCTTCCCGCTGTCGCGGTCGAACCGGAAGCCGTAGATCCCATGGCTCGCGCCGCCAGGCGGATTGCGATGGTTAGGCAATTCCTCCCAATGGGTATAGGCTCCCACGTAGACGAAGGCCGCGGGCGCGGCGGCGAGGGAACCGGCGGCGGCCAGCGCGAGGAGGACCGTGGGGATGAGGGCGCGGCGCATGGCGGAAGCTAGGTTCCCCCCCGCCTCCGCGTCGAGAGCGAAGGAGCCCGACCCGGCCAGGAAAAGGATTTTGAGTTCGGGCCGCGAATCCGTTTCACTCCCGCCCGATGCGTCACCCCGGCCGCTCCGTCCTGCTCTGCCTCCTCGCCGCCGGCCTCCCGGCCGCGCGCGCCCAGGACCAGCCCGCGCCCCCGGTTCCCGTCCTGCACATCGATGCCGGGCGCGTGACGGGCCGGGTCAGCCCGACCCTCTACGGCCTCATGACGGAGGAGATCAATTACTCCTACGACGGCGGACTCTATGCCGAGCTGATCCGCAACCGGGTCTTCCAGGACAATCCCCAGGCGCCGGATCACTGGTCCGTCGTGCGGGACGGCGGCGGGGTCGGCGCGATCGCCCTCGATCCCGCCCAGCCGCTCAACGCCAGGCTGCCGGTCAGCCTGCGGCTGGAGGTCGCCCAGCTGGGCGCAAACCAGCGGGTGGGCGTGGCGAACGAGGGCTTCTGGGGCATCGCCGTGCGGCCCGGCACCACCTACCGCGCCTCCTTTTATGCAAAGGCCGCCCCCGGCTTCGACGGCTCCCTCGTCGTCAGCCTCGAAAGCAATGACGGGACCACGGTCCACGCGCGCGCCGAGGTCTCCGAGCTGGGCCGCGACTGGCAGAAGTACACCGTCTCCCTGGCCACCGGCGCCCTGGTGCCCTCGGCCGCGAATCGCCTGGTCCTCGCGCCGACGAGGCCCGGCACGGTCTGGTTCGACCTCGTGTCCCTCTTTCCGCCGACCTACCACGACCGCCCGAATGGCAACCGGACCGACATCATGCAGCTGCTGGCGGGCATGAAGCCGGCCTTCCTCCGCCTGCCCGGCGGCAACTATCTCGAGGGGCGGACGATCGACACCCGCTTCCCCTGGAAGCGGACGATCGGCGACCTGGCTGACCGCCCCGGCCACATGGGCACCTGGACCTACCGCTCGTCCGACGGCCTGGGACTCCTCGAATACCTCGAATGGTGCGAGGACCTCCACCTGCAGCCGGTGCTCGCCGTCTTCGCCGGCCTGACGCTCGACCGGCGGCCGACCGCGAGCGCGGTCGAGCCGGGCCCGGCGCTGCAGCCGTTCGTCCAGGACGCGCTCGACGAGATCGAGTATGTGACCGGGGGCCCGGGCACGCGCTGGGGCGCGGAGCGGGCGCGGGACGGGCACCCCGCCCCCTTTCCGCTCACCTACGTCGAGATCGGCAACGAGGATAACTTCGACAAAAAGCCCGGCAGCTATGACGGGCGCTTCGCCCAGTTCCACGACGCCATCAAGGCACGCTATCCCCAGCTTCAGCTGATCGCCACGGCGAAGGTCACGAGCCGGACGCCCGACGTGCAGGATGACCACTACTACCGGCAGGCGATGCAGTTCTACGCCGATGCGAACCACTACGACGCGTACAGCCGCAGCGGCCCGAAGATCTTTGTCGGGGAATGGGCGACCCGTGAGCGCGAGGCCGTGCCGACCCCGAACCTCGGGGCCGCCCTCGGGGACGCCGCCTGGATGACCGGGATGGAGCGCAATTCCGACCTGATCGTGATGGCGAGCTACGCGCCGCTCTTCGTCAACGTCAGCCGGGGCGACGCCGAGCACCCCTTCCCCGGCATGCAGTGGCGGGTCAACCTCATCGGCTACGACGCGATGGGCAGCTACGGCTCGCCCTCCTACTACGCCCAGCAGATGTTCAGCCTGCACCATGGGGACGAGATCCTCGCCACGGGCGCGGAGGGCATCGGCACGCAGGCATGGCAGCCCGGCCCGGCGCGGGGGAGCACGGAGCTGCCGCCCAAGCGGCAGGTCCCGACGCTCTTCTTCGACGCCACGCGCCGGAGCGGGGACGGGCTCGTCATCCTGAAGGTGGTCAACCCGCTCGGCACGCCGCAGGACGTGCGGGTCGAGCTCGCCGGCGCCGGGTCCGTCGAGCCGCGGGGCCGCACCCTCCTCCTCTCCGCCGCCGACCCGGCCGCGACCAATTCCCTCGCCGAGCCGACGAAGGTCGTGCCGGTCACGGGCGAAACCGGCGGGCTCGGGGCGGATTTCCGCCGCACCTTCCCGGCCTATTCCATCACGATCCTGGAGCTCCAGACCCATCCCCCGGGCCGCTGAGCCGCCGCCGGCTCAGCCGTCCTGGCTCTTCGTCCACTGGATGGCGTGGCGGACCAGGTCCGAGCCGCTGTCGAGCGCGAGCTTCAGCTTGAGGTGCTCCCGGTAGGACTCGATCGTCTTGACGCTCAGGTTGAGCTGGGCGGCGATCTGCCGGGTGCTGAAGCCGTTGCCGATCAGCTGGAAGACCTCCAGTTCGCGGTCGCTCAGGGTGTCGATGGCGCACCCCGGCTCCTCCTCCGGCTTCGACCGGGCCATCCGCCGCAGCATCCGTTCCTGCATCCGCTCGCTGAGGTAGAGTTCGCCCCGGATCACCCGCTGGATCGCGGCCAGGATCTTCTCGTTGGCCTCCTCCTTCATGATGTAGCCCTGCGCCCCGGCGCGCAGCGCCCGCTCCGCATAGAGCGTCTCGTCGTGCATCGACATGAAGAGCACGGGCAGCTTGGGGGCCAGGATCCGGAGGTTCTTCATCAGCTCGAGCCCGTTGCCCGAGCGGAGGGAGACGTCGATCACGGCCAGGTCGGGCGCGAGCTTGGTCACGAGCTCGAGCGCGCGCGGGCCGTTGTCGGCCTCCCCGCAGACGGTCAGTTCCGGGTCCGACTCGACCAGGGCCGCCAGGCCCTGGCGCGTGATCGGGTGGTCGTCGACGAGGAGGACCCCGAGTTTCCGGGCCGGCGGCTCGGCCGCCGGGGCGGGCTTGGTCTTCAGCTGCATGGATGGCGACGGCATGGAAAAAAGGAGGGGCGCTCCCCTCCCGTCAGACAGGCGGGCCGCCCACGGGTGGCGTGAAATCGGCGCTTTTGCCGCCAGGCCGGCGCCTCACTTCGTCACGTCGGCCAGGCTGTGGGCGTGGTCGTCATGCTGCTGGATCGTCGGGAGATTCTTGCTGGCGAAGGCCTGGACGTCCGCGTCCTTGCCCTTGGCGATTTCCTTCTTGAACGCCTCGAGGGTCGCATCGTGGCCCTTGACCATGTCCTTCAGGTAGGCCTCGTCGAAATCGGCGCCCTGCTTCTTCCCGAGGCCCTTGACGCCCTTCTTTCCGCCCTTGGCCGCCGCGTCGGCGATATCGACGCCCTTGCTGGCGGCGAGGTCGGCGAGCTGCGCGTTGAGCAGGCCGTGGTCGCGGATCATCATCTGGGCAAAGTCCTTCACGTCCTGCCGGGAGGCGTTCGCGGCGGCGAGCTGCGAGAGCGCGACCTCCTGGTTGCTGCCCTCGGCCACGGCCAGGACGAAGCTCTTGTCGCCGTGGTGGATCTTTCCGTTCGTGTCCAGCTCGTCCGCGGAGGCGGGTGCCGCCGTGTCGGAGGGCATGGACGAGGAGGTGGCGGTCGTGGGGGCGGGAGGCGGGCTGTCGCCCATCGAATTCTGGGCGCGGACGGACGGGAGGGCGGTCAGGGCGAGGCCGAGGCCCAGCGCGGATAGGGATTGGGTGCGGTTCATCCCGGGATAGACCGGCCTCGCGGGTCTTTGCTCCCCCGCCACCCCTGGGGCTTTCCCCCCATTCCGGCTAGGGGAGGTTACCGTTGACCGACGGGAAGGACCGGCGGCGCAGGTCGGCATGGGCGGCCTCGTTGGCCAGCGCCACCAGCTCGTCGATCAGGATCGTCGGGTCCTCCTCGTAACGCAGGCGGAGGAAGGCCTCGCGCAGGCGCTGGTAGGAGCCGGGATCGCGCAGCCAGGTGTCGATGATCGCGGCGAAGTCGGCGGCCTCCTCGATCTTCTGCGAGGCGCCCCCGTTGCGGAAGAATTTCCAGGTCAGCTCCTCCTGCGGCATGATGCCGCCGAAGGCGTTGAAGATGATCGGGCACTTGAAGTGCAGCGCCTTGGCGCAGGTGGTCGTCCCGCCGCGGGTGACGATGACGTCGCTCGCCTGCATCAGCAGGTGCACCGTGTCGGAATAGCCCTCGATGTAGCAGTTGAACTCGGGATGGTTGGCGCGCCAGTGGACCAGCTCGTTGTAGGTCTCCTTGTTGCGCCCGCAGATGACGATGGCCTGGTACTTGTCCGGGTGCGCGGCGATCGCGGGCAGCAGCTGGAAATGGTTGTTGGCCCCGTTGCCGCCGGTCGCCAGGAAGACGGTGAAGAGGTCCGGCCGCAGCCCGAGCCGCTTCTCGCGGTAGGCGCTGCGGTCCTTGATGACGTCGAGGTGCGCCCGCGGGAGCATGAGGTAGCCGCGGACCAGGGATTTCTCCCGGGGAATGCCCTTTTTCACGGCGTAATCGCCCGCGGTGGGCGTGCGCGACACGTAGAGGTCGACGCTCGGCTCGATCCAGTTGCGCGAGTACCCCCACCCTCCGGAGAATTCCCCGCAGTAGGTCGCGCACCGCACCTCGTCCGGGCCCAGGGTCTTGCGGGCGAGCTGGAAATAGCCCCGGTTCAGGCAGTCGTGCACGCTGAAGATCAGGTGCGGCTTGTAGTCGCGCAGGACCTCGAGGTAGTAGCCCTTCCCGAAGGTGACGTCGTTGGTGTTGAGCAGGCTGAGCATCTCCACGATGGCGTAGTAGATCTTGTGGAGCCAGGGAGCGGCCTTCTGGATGCGGTTGTAGAAGTTGACGTTCGCCCGGAAGAAGCCGGAGGACTTCTCGAGCATCTGCTCGATCCGCACGTCGACGTCGTGGCGGTAGAGCCGGAAGCACCACTCCGCGAACGCCTCCGCCCGGGCGTCATGGCCGCCGCCGGTGGACGAGGTGAGGACGAGGATGCGGACCTTCGACACGCGGGGGGTGCGGCGCTAGCCGAAATACCGGGCCGAGACCGCGCGCATGGCGCGGGCCGGGAAGAGGCGCGCCGCCAGCGGCGCGAGGACGGCCTGGAAGAACGAGCCCGAGCGGACGACCCCGCGCCGGCCGCCGAGGAGGGCGCACCGCAGGTCGGCCGCCGCCCGCGCCGCGGGCGGCGCGGAACGGAGCATGGCGTCAAGGACGGCCCAGGTGCGGGCAGTCGCCGCGGAGGGATTCGGGTTCATGGCCTGGTTGAAGCCGGTCCGGTAGTCACCCGGCCGGAAGTCCACGATCCTGACGTCCGTGCCGCGGGATTCAAAGAGCAAACTTTCGCTGAGGGCCGAGAGCCCCGCCTTGGCGACGTTGTAGACGCTCAGGTACGGCAGCGGGAATTCCGCGGCGAGGGAGGAGATGTTCACCAGGCAGCCGCGGCCCTGCGCGCGCAGGGCGTGGTACGCGGCGTGCGCCAGCCGGAGGTTCGCGCCCAGCAGGGCGTTGACCTGCGCCTCCCAGACCGCCCAGTCCGTGGCCGCGAACTCGCCAAAGACGCCGTAGCCGGCGTTGAGGATCACGAGATCGAAGGCGCCGCCGGCCTCGGCCCGGGCGCGGTCCCAGGCCGCCACCGCCGCGAGCGGCGCCGCGAGGTCGAGGGCGACGGGGGTGAAGTTCAACGGTCCCAGGCCGGCCAGCCGCGCGGGATCGCGCGAGGTGCCCCAGACGCGCACCCCCTCGGCGAGCAGCATCTCCGCGAAGGCGCGGCCGAGCCCGGAGCTGGCCCCGGTCACGAACGCGGTGCGATGGAGGTCGGAAAGGCGCCGGGGCATCAGGGGCGCCTCAGGAGGAGGGCCACGTTGGCCCCGCCAAAGCCGCTGCTGTTCTTCAGGATGACGCCCGGGGCCGTCGGCAGCGTCGAGCGGATGATGTTCAGCCCCTCGCACTCGGGATCGAGCCGGGTGATATGGGCGGAGCCGGGCGTGAACCCGTCGCGCAGCACCTGGGCGCAGAAGCCGGTCTCCATCGCGCCGGCCAGCGAGAGGCCGTGGCCGGTGAGGGCCTTGGTCGAGCTGATGGCGGGGCGCAGCCCCGCGTCCTGGAAGACGCGGCGCAGGGCGCGCGCCTCGGACACGTCGCCGATGAGGGTCGAGGTCGCGTGCGCGCTGACGTAGTCGACCTCCCCGGCCTGGACCCGGCTCGAGGCCAGCGCCCGGCTCATCGCCGCGGCCGACCCGTGGCCGTCCGGGTGGGAGATCGCCACGTTGTGGCCGTCCGAGGCCTGGCCCCAGCCGAGGATCTCGGCATAGGGCGCCACGCCGCGCCGCGCGACCTCCTCCTCCCCCTCGAGGACGAGGACGGTCGCCCCGCCCGTGCCGACGAAGCCGTCGCGGGCCGCGTCAAAGGGCCGGGAAGCCAGGTCGGGATCCGTCTGGAGGGAGAGCGTGCGCATCCCGGCGAAGGGCAGGATGGCGTCGACATTGCCGTCCTCCGCGCCGACGACGAACATCCGCCGCTGGCGGCCGAGCGCAATGTCGTCGTAGGCGTATCCGATCGCGTGGGCGGAGGAGGCGCAGGCCGAGGAGAAGCCGCAGGAGGCCCCGAGGATCTTGAAGGCGGCGACCAGGTTGAAATTGAGGGTGCCGACGATCGAGGCCACGATGCCGAGCGGCGAGCAGCGGGCGACGCCCAGCTTCATCATCCGGTCGTGGTGGTAGGCGGTCAGCATGGGCGAGCCGCCGGATGCGGCGTAGAGCCCGGTGCCCGCCTCGGAGATGTCCCCCTCGGCCAGGCGGGCGTCTGCGATCGCCTGGAGCATGGCGCAGTGCGCGAACAGGCCGTGGGGCGCCATGGTGCGCAGGACCTCCCGCCGGATCGCGTACCGTGCCGGCCATTTCCAGTCCTCCTGGTCCACCGAGTCGGTCGTGAATTCCTTGATCGTCCCGATCACCTTGCAGGGGATGTTCTCCTTCTGGAACGGCGGGTAGATCTCGAAGCCGTGGCGCAGTTCCCGCAGGCTGCGCGAAACCGCCGGCGCGTCATTGCCGATGCTGGTGATGAACCCCAGTCCGGTGATGAAAACTCTTGGCATGCAGGTGGTTCAAATATGCCAATTCTTCGCCGCGGGTCAACCCGCCAGCGGACCCCGGCCCGGGGCGCGGAGCCGCGCCCGTCCTAGCTGTTGATCGCCGCGCGCAGGGGCGGGGTGGAGGCGGGTTTCGCTTCCTCTCCGCTCTTGGCCGGCTGCGTCATCCCGCTCATCCAGTCGGAGCGCACGTCGCTCTCGACATAGCCGAAGGTCAGCGTGATTTCCTCCGCGATGACGGCCTTTTCCTGGCCCACGCGGATGGCGCCCTCGAAGGTCGCGAGCGGCATCTTCATGCGCTTCGGCTTGATCGAGAGCGTGAGGATGTCGCCCGGCTTGCAGACGCGGTGGGCGCGGACGCCCTCGCAGCCGGTGAAGAAGATCGTCTGGGGGCTGATCACCTTGCCCGGCTCGGTCGGGGCGCCCTCGAGGAGGAAGAGGACCGCCAGCTGGCCCAGGGCCTCGAGCATGATCGAGGCCGGCATGACGGGGTTGTCCTTGAAGTGGCCCTGGAGGAAGAACTCCTGGCCCGAGATCTTGTACTTGCCGTTGGCGGCGGTCGAGCTGACCGAGGCCTCGTTGAGGAACAGGAAGGGGGGCTGGACCGGCATCACCGAGCCGATGCCCTCGATCGGCATGAATTTGGTCGGCTTCGGCAGGGGCAGGCCGCGGATCTTGCAGTCGATGAAGGTCTTCACGTCGCCGACCATGCGCAGGTTGCGCAGCTCGTCGTTGTTGATGGTCATCTGCAGGACATCCTCCACCAGGATGACGATTTCCATCATCGTCAGGGAATCGATCCCCAGGTCCTCGATCAGGCGCAGGTCGTCGTCCGCGTCCTTCAGCTTGATCCGCAGGTCCGGCTCGACAAAGCGCTCAATCACGCCGATCACCACCGCCGGAACGTGCTCGGGATTGCCGGTCTTGCGATACTGGACCGCCGCCTCAAACGTGGAGGGGGAGCAGCGCTTAAGCGCCTCGCGCAAAGCAACTTCATCCTCGGGGGCGAACGGCCGTGCCAAGGCCACGAACGGCTTGTTGCCGCCCTGGTTTGATTGAGCTAGTTCTGGCATGGTCCCTTCGTTTATGAGACTGGGGCCTTGAAAGTAAATCCCTTTCTGGCAGCGGCGGGGGTAGGGAAAACCGCCAAGGCAGCTCTCTCAGTAACCCCCGGAAGGGCAATGTTCCCGGGGATCCGGGGCCCCGGGAAAACTTGCAGAACGGAGGTTACCTGACCAGCCTCGGTGGCGTCATGGTCCCTGCCGGCGCATGAGCGCATTGACCCCCACCCTGCCCGCCAGGTCAGTCTATCTGATTACGCACGAATTCTATCCGGTGCGGGGGGGGATCGCGACCTTCACGGAGGAAATTGCCAAGGCCAGCGCCAGCCTGGGCTATGACGTTGAGGTCTGGGCCCAGTCCTCGGCCGTCGCCCGGGAGAAGAAATGGCCCTTCCGGCTCCAGCGCCTTCCGCTCAAGGGCTCCCATGGCCTCCTCTGCCAGCTGCGGCTCGCCTACAAGGTGGTCCGGGCCCGCCGCCAGCTCCGCCACGCCATCGTCTACCTGCCCGAGCCCGGGCCGATGCTGACGATGATGCTGCTCCAGTTCTTCCATGCCTTCCGGCCCAAGCGGCTGATCCTCACCTTCCACGGCTCCGAGATCCTGAAGTTTGCCGGCAGTCCCTTCCGCAGCTGGCTGGCCCGCGGCCTGATCCGCCGGGCGACCCGCATCAGCACCCTCAGCCGGTACACCCAGCGCCTCCTCCTTGAGCATTTCCCGGAGGCCGCCGACAAGATCTTCCTGACTCCCGGGGCCCTCCGCTCGGAATTCGTCCTGGTCACCCCCCGGCCCGCCGGCCTGAAGGAAAAGATCGTGGTCCTGACCGTCGGCCGCCTTCACCCCCGCAAGGGCCAGCTCCGCACGCTGGAGGCCCTGCAGATGCTGCCCCCCGATGTCCGCTCCCGGCTGGAGTACTGGGTCGTCGGCGGCCAGAGCAAGGGGGCCTACGAATCCGTCCTGCGCGGCGCGGCCGCCAGCCACCCCGACCTGACGGTGCGCTTCTTCCACAACATCCCCGACGAGGAGCTGTCCCAGATCTACGACCGCGCGGACATCTTCGCGATGACGAGCGTCAACCACGGCAACAGCATCGAGGGCTTCGGCCTGGTTTACCTGGAGGCCGCGGCGCACGGGCTCCCGGTCATCGCCCATGACATCGGCGGGGTCTCCGAGGCGGTCCTCGACGGGCTGACCGGCCTCCTCGTTCCCCCGGACCGTCCCGCCCAGCTCGCAGCCGCCTTCGAGAAGCTGATCCACGACGAGCCCCTCCGCAAGCAGCTCGGCGTCGCCGGCCGCGAATGGGCCCAGCGCAATTGCTGGAAGGAATCGGCCGAGGCCCTCTTCCGGGCCGAGTCGGTGCGCTGAGACAAGAACGGCATTGAGCCGGGGGCCGGCCCGGTCAGCGTGGGGCCATGATCCGCAGCCGTTCCGCCGTCACGGTCCGCTACGCCGAAACCGACATGATGGGCGTGGTCTACCACGCCAATTACCTGCCCTGGTTCGAGATCGGGCGGACGGGGCTCCTGAAGGAGATCGGCGTCGCCTACAAGGACCTCGAGGCCGCCGGCTACCGGCTGCCGGTCCTGGAACTGGCCGCCAAGTACCTGCGGCCGGCCCGCTATGACGACACCCTCGAGGTGTTCACGGTCCTGCGCGAGAAGCCGCTGGTGCGCATCCGGCTCGAGTACGAGATCCGGCGCGGCGAGGAGCTGATCGCCACCGGCAGCACGGTGCATGCCTTCGTCGACAAGGAGGGCGGCATCGTGCGGCCGCCGGCCTGGGTCGTCGAGCGCTTCGCGGAGCAGATGGGCCGCGACGGGGACTAGCCGATTTCAAAGGGGTCACGTCTTGACTCTTGACCGGAGCGACGCCGGTCAAGAGTCAGGACGTGACCCCTTCCGCCGCGCGAATTCCGCGGACTCGCGCTGCCAGATCCGGACGACGTGGGCGACCACGTCGCGGAGCGGGCGCGCATCGGTCAGGACGAGGGTGCCCACGCTGCGGTAGATCGGCTCGCGCTCGGCCAGGAGGGCCCGCACCCGCCCCTCGGGATCCGGGACATTGAGGAGCGGGCGCCCCGGCTGCCGGCCGGTGCGCTCGAGGATCGTCGCGATCGAGGCGTGGAGGCAGATGGTCACGCCTCGCTCCGCCAGCAGCGCGGGAAGCCCCGGCTGGACGACCAGGCCCCCGCCGCAGGCCACGACCGTCCGCGCCGGGGGATGGCCGCCCGCGACGAAGGCCCGCTCCATCGCGCGGAACGCCGGCTCGCCCTCGGCCGCGAAGATCTCCGGGATCGAGCGGCCCTGGAGGCGCTCGATCTCATGGTCGCTGTCGAGGAAGGCAAAGCCCAGCCGCTGGGCCGCCGCGCGGCCCACCGTGGACTTGCCGGTTCCCATGAACCCGACGAGGTAGAGATTGACGTCCCCTGCGTTCATGGCGGACGCCCATGCAACGACGCGGGGCGCGCGTTGCCAATAATTTAAGGGGTCTGGCCGCAAAATCGGCCCGGCCGCCGGGTCGATTTTTGGCCTGACCCCTTCGGTTCGCTACTTCCCGCCCGGCATGCTCAGCTGCATGCCCGTGCCGCCCGCGGCGCCCGCGGCGCTGGCCGCCGGGGTCGGCTGGATGTCCAGCAGGTCGATGTCGAAGATCAGCGTCGAGCCGGGGGGAATGTTGGCGCGGCCGTCGTCGCCATAGGCGAGGTTGGCCGGGACGAAGAGGGTGATCGAGCCGCCCTTGGCGACCTTCTGCAGGCCCTCTTTCCAGCCGTCGATGACGCTGTTCGGGCCGTCGAGCGGGAAGGTGGCGGGGGCGGGCGTGGCGCCGGGCTGGCGGGGCTGGAGCGAGGAGTCGAAGACGGTGCCGTCGATCAGCTTGCCGGTGTAGTTCACCGTGACCGTGTCGGTCGACTTCGGCATCGCGCCGCCGCCCACCTTGGTGACCTTGTAGCGCAGGCCGCTCGGGAGCTCGACGACGTCCTTGTCCTGCTTGAGCTTGGCGAAAAAGTCGACCGCCTGCGCGGCGCTCTGCGTCTTCAGCTTGGCGAGGTACACGCTCTGCTTGCGCTGCATGAAGGCGTCCATCTGGGGGCCGACCGCCTGCAG
Organism: uncultured Opitutaceae bacterium; assembly: GCA_964550715.1. Lineage (GTDB taxonomy): Bacteria > Verrucomicrobiota > Verrucomicrobiia > Opitutales > Opitutaceae > Palsa-1447. Next base: position 6,867 of record CAZKAH010000009.1, on the reverse strand, counting down.
TTCGTACGGGGACTCCTTGCCGGCGACGGCGGTCGCGATGCCGCGGACCAGGGCCTCGGTCTCGGTGGGCGTGAACTGGAGATCGGCGATGCCGACGCGCTTGGCCATGAACCAGCCGAATTCCTCGGCCAGCTGCGCGTCGGTGAACGTGGCGGCCGGGGCGGCGGCGGCCGGAGCGGCGACCTGGGCCGGAAGCTTGATGTCTTGGGCGCGGGCCGCGGCGGCGAGGGCGCACGCGATCAGGCCGGCGGTGAGGAAGGAAGCAATCTTCATAAGATAAACGGCCACCCTTGGCTTTCCCCCGGGGGAATGCAATCCCCGTTTGGCCCGGCGGTGTCCGAATTTGCCGGGAGGGGCTCTCGCAGCGGCCTACTTGGCCTCATCGCCGTTTCGGGGCCGCCGCTCGGGGCGGCCGGATTTACGGCGAGATTGGGCCTTGGCCAAGAAAAGACGCGGAGAGAGCCCCTCCCGGCAAATTCGGACTCCGCTGTCCGGACTTCCTGCCTTGTCTCCGGGGCGCCGGACTCTACGCTCTACCCCTTGTCACTATGAATCCCGATCAATTCTGGACCAGCCAGGACGGCCAGATCCTCACGGTTAAGAACAAGGATGAGCACACCGTGGCGCTCACGCTGGCCTTCTGGCCGCGCCATCCCGCCGAATTCGAGTTCCTCAAGGCCCGCCTCGCCGAGCTCCGGTTCACCGAGCGCAGCTCGCTCGCCCGCATCGGCATCGAGATGGCCCTGCAGGGCCCGCCGGTGGTCGACGGCCACCGGCTCGTCCTCGCCGCGGACGCCTTCATCTACGACTCGAGCTTTCCCAATTCACCCTACTGGAAGAAGCTCCTGCGCCTCGGCGCCCCGGTCGGCCGGCTCTTCCACGCCCCGGCCGCCGCCAAGCTCGCGACGGCCGAGATCTGGTCGGCGATCGAGCACAACGAGCTCAAGCTGCCCAACACGATCAGCATCGACCGGCTGGGCCGCGTCTTCCTGACCCCCCACCAGGTCAGCTACACCCTCAATCCCAAGATCCCGCGGCTCACCTTCGAGCGCATCGTCAGCGGCGAAGCCGGCCGCTCGCTCCTGGACAAGGTCCAGCTCCGCCACGACCGCTCGCCCCTCATCATCCCGCCCCGCTCCGGCATCCTCACCAGCTGCTCGATGTACCTGAAGGAGCACTATGTCGTGCTCAATCCCGGCGAGGGCAACTTCGGGCTGCACACGAGCGCGGTCCTCCTCGATCCGGTCAAGACCTTCGGCACGAATGTCATGCTCGAGATCTACAACACCGGCGACCAGCCGGTGGTGAACCCCATGGTCTCGGTCGAGGTGTTCCGGGCCCCGGCCTTCACCGACCCGGAGTTCAAGACCCTGGCCAGGAAGCGGGTGCGCCTGCTCACGACCGCCTCCGAGCTCTTCCGGCACATGGACGAGCTGGCCCCCCGCGACAGCGGCGAGGCCAACCCCAAGACCCGCATCTCCGTCCGCGGCCAGAGCGCCACCATGGAGAATCGCTCGCTCCTGGCGAAGGCCAACGACGACCTGAAGAAGCTCCTCGTCAGCGACGCCCCCGGCGCCTGCGGCTACCGGACCATGATCCAGGCGATCGACGGCGCGCCGGAGGAGGCGGACACCCTGATGGTGGACCACTTCCCGGACCTCCTCGAGCACACCGAGCTGATGACCAGGATCGCGGACCTGAAGCTGAGGCGGATCATCTTCCGCAAGGCCTCGCGGACCCACGGCTACTTCCTCTCGAGCAACGCCCACGCCCGGCTCGACACCCTCGACGCCATCGGCGTGCAGGTCTACTGGTACGACGAGACGACGAAGGAGCTCTACCTGCACACGTACAAGAAGGACCACGGCTTCTTCGTCCGCGAGGAGCTCGGCCGGAAATTCCAGGAGGCCACGATCCTCGCCTTCTACGGCTCGGCCGTCGGGCTGGACCAGGCCGACACGGACCGGATCTCCGGGCTCGTCGACAAGCTCGCGGCCTTCATCGGCTCCAACGTCGGCGTCCTCACGGGCGGCGGCGGCGGCGTCATGCGCCTGGCCACCGACCAGGCCCGCAGCAAGGGCGCCCTGACCGGCGCCTGCTTCCTCGAGCTCGAGGCCCAGCCCCCCGAGCTCGGCGTCGACTTCTTCAACACCTTCCAGGAGTCCTCCCGGCACTTCCGCCAGAAATGGTTCGAGGTCGCCGACTTCTGCATCTTCAACGTCGGCGGCGTGGGCACGCTGGAGGAGGTCGGCATCGAGCTCTGCAACCTCAAGCTCGGCATCCGGCCGCGCGTGCCCTACGTGTTCTTCAACGCCAGGTTCTGGAGCGACCTCCGCCGGCAGATCCGCGAGATGATCCGCTCGAAGCGCGCCCCGGCGTGGATGGCGGACTACATCCTCTTCACCGACGACCCCGACGAGGTCATGGCATTCTATCGGAAGAAGCTGCAGGTGCTGTGACCGCGTTGCCCCGCTCCGTCCTGGTGGTCGGCTCCGGCGGCCGTGAGCACGCGCTGGTGCGCGCGCTCGCCGGCTCGCCCGGGCGGCCCCGGGTCGTCTGCGCCCCGGGCAACGCCGGCATCGCGGCGGACGCGGCCTGTTTCCCGGTGCCGGTCGACGACGTGGCCGGGCTCGCCGACCTGGCCCGCCGCGAGCGCGCCGAGTTCGTGGTGGTCGGGCCGGAAGTCCCGCTGGCCCTCGGGCTGGTGGACGCGCTGATCGCCGCGGGGATTCCCGCCTACGGGCCCAGGGCCGACGGCGCCCGGCTCGAGGCCTCGAAGATCTACACGAAGGAGATCCTGCTCAAGTACCGGATCCCGACCGCCGGCGCCGCGGTCTTCCGCGACGCCGGCTCCGCCATCGCCTGGCTCCGCGGCCGGCCCGCGCCGATCGTGGTCAAGGCCGACGGCCTCGCGGCGGGCAAGGGCGTCGTGGTGGCCCAGACCCACGCGGAGGCCGAGGCGGCCGTGCGCGACCTCCTGGCGGTGCCCCCGGCCCAGCTGCTCCTCGAGGAATGCCTTTTCGGCGAGGAGACTTCCCTCCTCGTGGTCGTCTCGGGCCGCGACTATGTGGTCCTCCCCGCCGCGCAGGACCACAAGCGCGCGGGCGAGGGCGACACCGGCCCCAACACCGGCGGCATGGGCGCCTGCTCGCCCGCCGCCAGCGTGACGCCCGCGCTCCTCGCGCGCATCGAGGCCGAGGTCGTGCGGCCGTCGGTCGACGCCATCGCGGCCGAGGGGATCGACTTTCGCGGGACGCTCTTCATCGGGCTCATGCTGACGGCCTCCGGCCCCAAGGTCCTCGAATTCAACACCCGCTTCGGCGATCCCGAGACCCAGGCCGTGCTGCCGCGGCTCTCCACCGACCTCCTGTCCCTCCTCTGGGCGGCGGCCCAGGGGCGCCTCGGCGGATTTCGGCTGGAGGTCCGGCCCGACGCCGCCATCTGCGTCGTCATCGCCGCGCAGGGCTACCCGGGCGCCTATCCCCGGGGCGACGCCATCACCCTCCCCGCGCGCCTGCCCGAGGGCGCCGCGATCCTGCATGCCGGCACCGCCCGCAATCCCGCGGGAGAGCTCGTGACCAACGGGGGCCGCGTCCTGGGCGTCGTCGCCCTCGCCCCCACCCTCCGCGCCGCGGCCGACCGGGCCTACGCCGTCTGCGGCGAGATCGGCTGCGCCAGCAAGTACTACCGGCGGGACATCGGCGCCCGCCAGCTCGGTCACGCATGAAGCCCGCCCTCCTGCTCCTTGCCGTCCTGGCGGCCGCCCGGCTGCGCGCCGCTCCCCTGGAGCGGGACCTCGGCGAGGGGCTCGCCTTTGTCCGCGTGCATGCGCTGCCCGCCGACCTGCCGGACGGGCCCGCGGCGGGCCATCCCACGGTCCTCGACCTTCGGTATGTGCACGGCGGCCCCGCCGAGGCGTCCGGGCTCCTTGCCTGGCTGAAGCGGCACGCCAGCCCGCGGACCCCCGTCTTCCTGCTCGCCAACGGCGACACCAGCCCCGCCCTCCTCGCCCCCCTGAACTCGCCGGAGGCGGTCAACGGCCTCGTCATCCTCGGCCCGGCGGCGCCCGGCTTCGATCCGGATCTGGCGCTCGCCGTCCCGTCCGAACTGGAACGCCGCGCCTACGACGCCCTGGAAAACGGGGCCACGATCGATTCCCTGACCGTCGCCCGCTCCGACAAGGTCCGCAACGATGAGGCCATGCTGGCCAAGGCCCGCCTGGCCGACAGCGCGGACGAGGACGATTCGCCCAAGCCCGAGGACAAGCCCAAGCCCGCCCCGCCGCCGCCGGTCCTCGACCCGGTGCTCCAGCGCGCGGTCCAGCTCGACCGCTCCCTCCTCGCCCTGAAGCGGCTCTAGGTGGCGACCTTGGCGTAGGCCGCGGCGTCGAGCAGCGCGCCGGCGTCGGCCGGGTTGGCCACCTTGAGCCTGATCATCCAGCCGCCGTCAAAGGGCTCGTGATTCACGGTCTCCGGCGCCTGATCGAGGGCCGCGTTCACCGCGGCCACCGTGCCCGCCACGGGCGCGTACAGGTCCGAGGCGGCCTTGACCGACTCGACGACCCCGAAGGTGTCGCCCGCCTTGAGGACCGCGCCCACCTTCGGCAGCTGGACGAAGGTGATGTCGCCGAGGGCCGCCTGCGCGTAGTCGGAGATGCCGATCGTCGCCGTGCCGTCGCCCTCGAGCTTCAGCCATTCATGGGATTTTGCGTAGCGGAGGCCGGGGGGAATGTTGCTCACGGGGATTTTTTTAGGGGGACGAAGGGAGGTTTGACGAGCTGCAAGTCGATCCGCGTGCCGCGAATGTCGACGGCGAGCGGCTGGGCGGCCGCCGCCGCCTCGACCAGGGCCGAGCCAATGGCTTCGTTGAGGATGGGCGAGAGGGTGCCCGACCGGACGGTCCCCACCGTGGCGCCGCCGGCCCCCAGCACGGGAGTCTCGGGGCGCACGATCCGGCGGTCCCCCGTCTTGAAATAGACGATCCGGCGGGCGGGCCCGCGCTCCTTCTCGGCGACCAGGGCCGCCCGGCCGATGAAGTCAGCGCCCTTGTCGAGCTTCACCGTCCAGCCGAGTCCGGCCGCCAGCGGCGAGACGTCGGCGTCGATCTCGTGCCCATAGAGGGGATAGCCGGCCTCGAGCCGGAGGCTGTCGCGCGCCCCGAGCCCGCAGAGTTCCAGTCCATGGGGCGCGCCGGCGGCGAGCACGGCCTCCGCCAGCGCCACCGCCTCGTCGGCCGCGTGATAGAGCTCGAAGCCGTCCTCGCCCGTGTAGCCGGTCCGGCTGATCAGGCAGGCGATGTTGGCCACCGTGCCCTCGACGAAATGGTAGGTGCCCACCGCTCCCAGCTTCGCCCCGGTGAGCGACTGGACGATCGCGGCCGCCCGCGGGCCCTGGACGGCCAGGAGGGCGTAGTCCGCCGAGCGGTCATTGAGCGTCACGGCCAGCTTCGAAGCCGCGGCCTGCTCGCGCATCCAGGCCACGTCCTTGTCGATGTTGCCGGCGTTGATGCAGAGGAAGTAGTCCTCCGGGGCGCGCATATAGACCAGGAGATCGTCGACCACCCCGCCCGCCGGATAGCACATCGGGGTGTAGAGGACCCGGCCGGGAAACAGCTTCGCGACGTCATTCGTGACGAGCCGGTTCAGGAAGGCCCCGGCGTCGGGCCCGGCGACCGCGACCTCGCCCATGTGGCTCACGTCGAAGAGCCCGGCGGCGCGGCGGACCGCCTTGTGCTCCTCCAGGATGCTCCGGTACTGGACCGGCATCTCCCAGCCGGCAAAATCCACCAGCCGGGCGCCATGGGCGGCGTGGAAGTCGCGGAGGGGGGTCTTTTGCAAGGGCGGAGCGGGTTGCGGGGGGAAAGGGGGGAGGCTCGCCTTTGCCGGCCGTTTATGGCAATCTTCTTTCATCTCTTTCCTCCTGCACATCCTTTCGCATGGCTCCCTCATGGCCTGGCTCGTCCTGGCCGTCGCGTTCACGCTGGGAATATCCTTTGTCTGCTCCCTGTTCGAGGCAGTCGTCCTCAGCACCACCGTGGCCGAGATCGAGGCGCTGAAAAAGACCCGGCCGAAGCGCGGAGCGCGCTTTGAGACGATCAAGATCGAGATCGACGAGACGATCTCCGCCATCCTCTCCCTCAACACCCTGGCCAATGGCGTCGGCTCCATGATCATCGGCGCCATCGCCGCCCATCTCTATGGCGGACCGGCCCTGATCTTTGCCACCGGCACCTTCGCCGTGATGCTTTTCGTCGGTGCGGAAGTCCTCCCCAAGAACGTCGGCGTCGCCTACCGCCGGCAACTGCAGCCGCTGATCGTCTACCCCCTCTGGACGCTGCGGCGCGTCCTGCGTCCCATCACCTGGCTCTGCAACCTCTTCGTCCGGCTGTTCGTGCCCGCGCCCGAGCGGACCAAGGGCTCCGACGAGGAGATCATCCTCCTCGCCGAGCGCGGGGCCGAGGAGGGCACCCTGACCAAGAGCGAGTCGAACATCATCACCAACGTCCTCTCGCTGGACGACGTGCGGGTCAGCGCGATCATGACCCCGCGCACCGTCGTCACCGCCCTGCGCCGCCAGGCGACGATCGCCGAGGTCTTCGCCGAACATCCCACCCTCCCCTTCGGGCGGATGCCCGTCTTCGGCCGGAACCTGGACGACATCGCCGGGCTCGCCCGCCGCCGCGACCTGCTCAAGGCCAAGGCCAACGACCAGGACGTGCACCTCGTCGAGCAGGTGATGCAGGAGATCCACTTCATCCCCGAGACGGTGACCGTGGCCAACGCCCTGCAGGTCTTCCTCAAGACCCACCAGCAGCTGCTGGTCGTCGTGGACGAGTTCGGCGCGACCGCGGGCGTCGTGACGATGGAGG
>CAZKAH010000008.1:70140-73371 GCA_964550715.1 uncultured Opitutaceae bacterium | reverse complement strand
GACACCTACAAGGTCGGCGTCTACCGCCTGCCCAAGCACCTCGACGAGGAGGTGGCCCGCCTGCACCTCGAGAAGATCGGCGTGAAGCTGACCCGCCTTACCGAGAAGCAGGCCAAGTACCTCGGCATCTCGGCCGACGGCCCCTACAAGGCCGAGCACTACCGCTACTGAGCGGCGCGGGACGCCCCGGCTTTCCCGCCCGCGGAAATCTTCCTACGGTCGCCCGGCGCCGAGCGCGGCCAGGCTGCGCACCACGGCGATCAATTCGGTCGAGGCCACGGGCTTGGAGATGTACGTTTGGAAGCCGGCCTGGAGGGCGCGCATCCGGTCCTCAGGGCGGGCCAGCGCGGTCAGCGCCGCCGCGGGGGTGTGCGCTCCGCCGGGCAGCTGCCGCACCCGCCGGATGAATTCATAGCCATCCTGCCCGGGCATCCCAATGTCGCTCAAGACGACCTGCGGCAGGAAGGTCGGGAGGAGCTCGAGGGCCTCGGCCGCGGAACCGGCGCTTTGCACCACGGCGCCGCGGGCCGCCAGGATGCGCACGATCACCATCAGGGAATCCCGGTCATCGTCGACGGCGAGGACCTTGATTCCGCCCAGGCCGTCTTCCCGGAGCGACGCGGCGGGCTGGGCCGGGCCGGCCGCCGACGCTTCCGGGGCCACTGCCGCCACCGGCAGGGAAATCGTGAACGTGGCGCCCTGGTTCAGGCCGGGGCTTTCGGCCCGCGCCTCGCCCCCATGCAGCTCCACCAGCTGCTTCACGATGGAAAGGCCGATCCCGAGCCCTCCATATTGGCGCGTCGTGGACGAGTCCGCCTGGCGGAAACGCTCGAAGACATGGGGCAGGAATTCGGGATCGATGCCGCGGCCGTTGTCGGCGACCGCGATTTCCACATTGGAGCCGGCTGGCGCGACGGTGACGAGGACGCGCCCGTTCTTGGGCGTGAACTTGATCGCATTCGACAGCAGGTTCCAGAGGACTTGCTGCAGGCGCTTCCGATCCCCCATCACCGTCCCTCGCGCGCCATCCGCCCGGGTGGCGATGACGATGCCCTTGGGGTCCGCCGTCTGGCGGACCGAGGCGATGGCGTCCTCGATCACGTTCCCCACCTCGATCCGGGTGGCATTCAGGACCATTTTGCCGGCGGCGATGCGCCCCAGGTCCAGCAGGTCGTCGATCAGCTGGGCCTGGACGTAGGCGTTGCGTTCGATCACGTTTAGCTCGTCCACCGCCTCCAGGTTGGCCGCGAGCCGGTCCTTGAGCACCTGGGTCCAGCCCACGATGGCGTTGAGCGGCGTGCGCAGCTCATGCGAGACCGTGGCGAGAAAATCATCCTTCAGGCGGTTGGCCTGCTCCGCCCGGGCGCGGGCCTCCCGCTCGCTCGCGAGCAGCTGCTCCATCTCCTTCGTGATCCGCCGCAGGTGGGTGATGTCCCGCGCGATCTTGGAAGCGCCCACGATGATGCCGTTGAGGTCATGGATGGGGGAGATCGTCAGCGAAACCGGGAATTCCTCGCCGTTCTTCCGCACCCGGATGGTTTCGAAATGATCGACCCGCTCGCCACGTCGGAGGCGGCTCAGGATGTCGGGCTCCTCCCCCCGCCGATCCTGCGGCACCAGCATGAGCACGGGCCGCCCCACGGCCTCCTCGGCGGAATAGCCGAAGATCGCCTCGGCGCCCTTGTTCCAGCTCGTGATGATCCCGTCCAGGTTCTTGCTCACGATGGCATCATCGGAGGAATTGACGATGGCCGAGAGCAACAGGGCCGCCGGCGGAGTGCTCGGCTTCAGGACAGGGGAGGGTTCGGCAGCGGGGGACATGTTCGCGCCGCCGGAACTCCGGCTTCTGGTCGGCCTCCAGCATGGTGGCCGGAAATCTCGGATGGTTCCAATAAATTCACTCGGAACATCTTAGCCCCGGTAGGACGCCGCGCGCCGACCCCTAGATCCTCCCTCGCTAAACACCGTCGATCATTCCGGGGAATCCCGCCTCCCCGAAGGGGACAGGCTCATTGCGACCGCCCCCCTTGCTATCATCGGCGGATGCGAACCCCGCGGATCAAAGTCGCCCCGGAATTGGGCGAGGCGGCCTACCACTGCATGACCCGGACAGTGAACGGCGAGCGCCTGTTCACCGACCTGGATAAGGAGGTCCTGCGGAAGCAGCTGTGGGTCGTGGCGGAATTCTGTGGGTTGCAGATCGTAACCTACCAGATCCTCTCCAATCACTTCCATATCCTGGTGCGGGTCCCGAAGAAGATCGCGATAGCCGATGAAGAACTGTTGCGACGCTATCGGCTGCTGCATCCCCGGCCGACCCGCTACCAGACCGCGCGACTCGAGGTGATCGAATCCCAACTCGCCGCCAACGGCCCCGACGCCGTCGCCTGGCGCATCCGCGTCTCTGCCCTGATGGGAGACGTGTCGCAATACATGAAGCTCCTCAAGCAACGATTCTCGATTTGGTTCAACAAATGCCACCAGCGATTCGGGACTCTTTGGTCCGAGCGGTTCCGGAGTGTCCTTGTCGAAGGGAAAGGGGAGGTGCTCCGGACGATGGCGGCGTACATCGACCTGAACTGTGTCAGGGCGGGTTTGGCCGGGGATCCCAAGGACTACCGGTTCGGCGGGTACGCGGAGGCGGTAGCCGGCAGCAGCCTCGCGAGAGCGGGGCTTGGATCGGTTTGTGGAGGCGGGGAATGGACGGAAACCCAATTGAACTACCGACAAATCTTGTTTGGAACTGGCGTGAGGCCGCGGGCGAAAGGCGGGGGCGTCTCAGTGGAGGCATTTGAGCGGGTTTTGGAGGCCGGCGGAAAATTGGCGCTGGCCGACATTCTGCGCTGCCGGATCCGATATTTTACACACGGCGCGGTTCTCGGAGGCAGTGCGTTCGTGGAATCGCAGTTGGCGGCATATCGAATCCGGACGGGGAGACGGAACGGCATCGGTCCGCGGGCCCTCCCGGCCATAGCCGACTGGGGCGACCTGGCGGTGCTACGCAAGGTGCGTCGAGCCGCCCTTGGCTAGTCCCCTGGCAGGAAAGAACTCCGGCGCCCCGAGGGGTGACGCGCCTGGAGCGCCATCCAAGGCATCTCGGTTGTGGGCCTGAAAGAAAGAGGAATCGTCCTCTCCCGCCAGTTTCCGTCGAGCGGGATGCCGTTCTGAACCTGTTCCGTTTGCGATTCCGTCGAGTGGGATACCGTTCTGAACCTGTCCCTTTTGCGATTC
>CAZKAH010000008.1:51774-70040 GCA_964550715.1 uncultured Opitutaceae bacterium | reverse complement strand
CGTCGAGTGGGATACCGTTCTGAACCTGTCCCTTTTGCGATTCTTGTCCCTTTTGCGATTCCGATCGGCTCAGCCGGGGGGTGGCGGCGGCTTGTTGGGCGAGTCCCAGGCGTTGGCTCCGACGACTCTCACCTTCCGGCGGTACAGCGTATTGCCGGATCCGGCATACAACGTATCGAATTGCGCTCCGCCGAGGCAGACGCTGACGACGTGGTGGTTGGGAGTGGGGATGATGCAGTGCACCCGGCCGGCGGCGTCGCAGACCTGGATGCCCATCGTGCTCGTCACGTAGAGCCGGCCATCGCGGTCGCTATGCATGCCGTCCGCCCCGGATTGGTCGGCGGCCTCGGGCTGGTGGAGCCGGAAGAACTTCTCCCGGTCGGCCAGGGTGCCGTCGGGCTGGATCACGAAGCTGTAGACCCAGTGCGAGTAGGAGTCGTCGACGTAGAGCTGGGTCTGGTCGGCGGAGAGGGTGATGCCATTGGCAAAGCGGATCCCGGTGTCGACAACCTGGGAGGTGCCGTCGGGGCGGATAAGCCAGACCTTGCTCGGATCCACGCTCGTCCGGGCCGGCGGATTGGTGACGTAGACATTCCCGGTGTGGGCCACCACGAGGTCATTGCCGCGGAAGCCCTGCGCGAGGACCTTGGGCGGCCCGAGGCCGTCCGGCCCATAGGAGACGACACCGGGCATGTTGCCCACCGTGGCGTAGAGCCGACCGTCGGGGCCAAAGGCCTGTCCGGTGATATGATGCGATTCGGTCAGCACGGGACGGATCACGCCGTCGAGGCCGATCTTGTAGGTCTTTTCGCCGTTGGTATCGCAGAAGAAGACCTCCCCGCGCGCGTTGGCGGCGATGCCATCGGCCCCGGTCATCCCGTCCTTGGCGACCTCCCAGCCCTCGCCGGGAATCAGGATGGCGTTGAGATAGTCGTTTCCGGTCGGGCTGTTCACGACCGGCTGCGGCCAGCCTTTCCAGAGCCAGCGCATCCCGTCGGGAAAGATTGCCATCGAATGCTTGCCGCTGTGGACGCCATTGCCCCAGACATGGTTCACCTCGTAGCCCGCGAAGACCAGTGAGCGCTCCATCTCCTGGTTGGCCATGAACCAGTCGCCGTCGTACTTGTTCTGGTCGTTCATGCCGTCCTGGAGGAAGACGCGCAGGGGCTTCGGCTCGGATTCCCGGATCAGGACCGGGTACACGTCGCTTCCGCGCATCGGGACGAAGGTGCCGATGGCGCTGAAGACCCGGCTGAAGGCGTCGGGCCGATTCCAGGCGGCGGTGAAGGCGGCGGCGGCCCCGCTGCTCTGGCCGCCGATCGCCCGATCGTTGGCGCGGTCGGAGATCCGGATCGGCCGTCCGTCCGAGGTTTGCTTGGTCGCGACCTCGGGCAGAATCTCCTCCAGGAGAAACCGGACGTAGGCGTCGCTCGGCGTATCGTACTCGACGCTGCGGTTATAGCGCTGGAGCACGTCGGGTGAGGAAGCCTTGACGTTTCCCGGCTGCACGAAGACGCCGATTGTGATGGGCATCTCCTTGCGGGCAATCAGGTTGTCAAAGACCGCCGGGGCATTCCAGCCCACGCCGTCCTGGCCCACGAAGAGGCAGGCTGGCGTCTCGGGCCGGTATTGGGCCGGCACGTAGATCCAGTAGGCGCGGGTCGTGCCGGGATAGATCTTCGAGTGGTCGAAGGTGAACTTGAGGAGCTCCCCCTTCGGCACGCCGTCGTGGAATTGCGAGTCGGGGCCCGGCACGTAGTCATCGATGGCGCGGACCGCCGGGGCGAAGAGGAGGCAGGCACAGAGGCCGAGGAGGAGGGGCTTGTTCATGGGGTGAAAAGATTATTTCTGAACGATGACGGGTCCCGTCGCGACCGTCAGGGCGAGGCCGGAGAGGTCGATTTTGTCGGTGTGCTCCAGGATGAGCCCGGTCCGGGCCTTGACTGCGCAGTCGGTGAAGGTGACTCCCGTGACGGGGCTGCCCTCGAGCCCGCGGATCGCTCCGGCGGATGCGGCGTCCCCGGTGACATGGATCAGCCGGACATTCCGCACGATCGGCAGGACCGGGCCGGGCTTATCCGGCCCGGTGAGCCCGCTGTGCCAGTTCATGGCGAACTCAAAGGCTTGCCGGACCTCATGGATCGCGAGGTCGCGGATCTCGATGTCCTCGACGATTCCGCCGCGGCTCGGCGTCGTCTTGAACCGGACGGCCGCGAAATTGCCGCTGTCCGCGGTACAGTCGCGGAGCCGTACCCGGCGAATTCCGCCGAAGGTCTCGCTGCCGATGTCGACCCCGCCGTGCCCGTACGCGAAGTGGCAGTGCTCGATCAGGATGTCCTCGCTCGGCCGGTTGATCCGGGTGATGTCGCCGCCCCGACCGGCCTTGATCGAGATGTCGTCGTCGTCCACATCGAAGGTGCAACCGGCGATCCGGACCCGCCGGCAAGAGTCGATGTCGATCCCGTCGGAGCTGGGCGCGTCATGGGCCGCGTGGATGTTGAGGTTCTCCGCGGTGACATCCTCGCAGAACTGGAGGTGCAGGCACCATACCGCCTGGTTGCGCAGCTCGAGATCGGTCACCCGCAGGTTGAGGCACGAGGTGAAGTGCAGGAGCTTCGGCCGGCGGGTCTTGAAGCTCAGGTCCGGGTCCTTGGCGTTGCGGAGCTTCCAATACTCCGCCCACCAGCGTGCCCCGTTGCCGTCGATCGTGCCGCCGCCGGTCACCTCGAGCCCATTGACCGCGGTGGCATTGACCAGCGCGAAGGGCATCACCCCGCGGTCAGTTTCCGATTTCCCGACGGGCAGGTAGTCCTGCAGCCGGTCCGAGCCCTTCAGGACGCCGCCCGGCAGGACCACCAGGTTGACGCCGGGCTTCAGGAAGAGGGCGCCGCTGAGAAAGACGCCCGGGGGCACCACGACGGCCCCGCCGCCCTCCGTCGAGCATTGGTCGATGGCCCGCTGGATCGCGATCGTATTCAGGGTGGCGCCGTCCCCGAACGCGCCCTCCTTGGCGATGTCGCGGGTGCGCGCGGCGGCACCGGCGACAGTGGCCAGGAAGAGGGCGCAGAGCGCGATCCGGGCCGGTTGCGGACGGCGGGACATGGAGGTCATAGGGGTGGGCTGCTGGTGTGTCACGTGCGTCGCCTGACGCAAATGGCGACTGCTTCAGACCATCAAAAAGAACGATTCCTCACACTTGGTTCCCGGCCGCATCTTCCGGGGATGCTCTGGAGGGTAGGGTGCCTCCGACCAGGCAGGCCAGCAGCGCGACGAGTCCCCAGCTGGCGATCTCGCGGAGCGCAATCAGGGGCAGCCACCACTGCGGGTTGGCCCAGAGCAGGAGGAAGAGGCCTCCGGCGGCGGCGACCCTGGCTTGCGGCAAGGGGAAGGCGTCGTCGCGGCGGAGGAGCCACGGCAGGCCCAGCAGCAGAAAAATCTGCCGGTAGGCAAAATTGGACCCCAGGATGAAGGTCGCGATGTAGACCAGTGCGCCGGCCTGGAAACCGGCCAGCGCGCGGTCGAAAGCCGGGGTGGGGGCAGCGGAGCAGCGCTGAAAACCAACCCAGGCCATCAGGCCGGCCAGCAGCGCCGCGGCGGCGCCACCCAGCCAGGCGTGGGAAGAGTAGCCGGCCCAAGTGCCAGTGCGCTCCTGCTGCAGCAGGTCGGCGATCGAGAAGAGCACCGCGCTCCCATAGGAGATGGCCGGACCTCCCGTCGGGGTGTTGTGCGCGATGGCTCGGATTTCATCTAGGTTCAGGAGGGTCCACGCGCCCAGGCCGCCTACCGCCGCCCAGAGCCATCCCTGCGCCCGGCGCCACCCCCCCTGGGCGAGCACGGCGAAGCTGACCGCGGGATAGAGCTTCAGCACGCTGGCGAAGAAGAGGCCGAACCAGCCGGCGATCCGCCAGCCGCGGGCGAGGCCGGCCAGCGCGGCGGCGAGGAGCAGGAAAATAATCAGGTCGGAGTTGCCGCGCTCGAGCGCCAGCATCGCGGGCGGCGAACACGCGGCCGCACCGGCGAGGAGCCCCTGGAGCGGGCTTAGCCGGCCCCACGATAGGCCGAGAATGACGAGCCATGCGGCCGCCAGGCCGAAACCGAACAGCGGAACCGCTGCCGGCGAATAGCGCATGAAGAGCAGCCACACCCGCGGGTAATTGTAGGTTCGCTGCCAGGGATCCGTCGGATTGCTGAGGTAAGGATTGCCGCCGTGCGCGAACTCGGTTGCCGCGGCGGGAAAGACATAGAGGTCCGAAAAATGCCGGCCCACCGTCGGGACCCCTGCGGCAAGGAACGCGCGGTCGGTCCCCCAAGCCCGCACCGCCATCCCGAAGACCAACGCATAGGCCACCACCACCGCCGCCGCCAGCCAGCGTCCGTCGAGGGGGCGGGAGATCATCGGCCGAGCCTGCCCGGCGGAACCGCCGCGCGGCAATGGGAAAAAACTGGCGGAGAGAGGGGGATTCGAACCCCCGGAAGGGTTTCCCCTTCACAGGTTTAGCAAACCTGCGCTTTAGGCCACTCAGCCACCTCTCCGGACAGGTCGATGAGAGAAAAGCCGGCCTTGCGGAAGGGCAAGGACAAAGGCTGGGACGCCCGCCGTAAGCGGATCACGAATCGCCGGTCTTTGGCAGCGTCAGCCGGAAGAGGAAGGAAATGAATTCCACGAGGCCCAGGTAGAACCCGCCGGCGATCAAAAATGCCGCAAACCCGAAGATGTAGGAATGTTGCAGGGCATGCCGGTGATACGCGATGAAATCGGCCGCCGGCATGCCGTCCATCTTGGCCACCGCCTGCCCATCCGCCCAGCGCACGAGCCACGCCACGAGCAGCGAGACGACGACGAGCGCAGCCACCTTCGGAATCGGATTTGAGCCCCTGTTGCCGCCGGTCATGGGTTCAATCCAGGGCGGCGGGCCGGCTTACTCCTCGCCCGGCCGGTCCAGCTCGTCGCGGCACTCGTTGATGACGCGCAGCCAGATTTCCCGGAGGTCGAACAGGCGCGGGAGGGCCTCCTCGCGGTACGCCGTCACGGCACGGTGCTTGGCCGTGGCCTCGCCGTTGAGCACCGCCAGCGAATGATTGAGCTCGGCCAGCGCCCGCTTGAAGAGGCTGACAGCCATGGCGTAGTCGCCGAAGTCCAGCGCGTGGACGGCCTGCGACGCCTGCTCCTCGCCGCGGTGCAGCGAGACGAGATAGCCCACGGCCAACTCGGCCGGGACCTTGCCGCTCTCGGAGGCGAGGATTTCCCAGGGGCGCCGCAACCCGAGATAGATCGCCTTGGTCGCGATAAAGACCGGGTTCTTGTGCAGCGTGTAGACCTGGTCGGCCCCCTCGAAGTCGGCGGTGGGGTCTTCCTCCTCCAGGCGCGGCCCCGTCTCCTCCGCCACCTCCTCCTCGGCCTGTTCCCACCCCATCTGCTCGGCGACGGCATCGATGCGGTCGGCGCAGCGGCGAAGGGCCTCGTACCGGGCGAGATACAGCTGGATGGCCTCGTCCTGTTCGCGGAGGTAGCGCTCCCAATCAAATTCATTCCAGACCAACTCCCCCCGGTCGTTCCAATCATTTTCCAGGGGACTATCGGAATCGAAATCGCTCATGAGCTTGGCTCAAACTGAGTCCGGCGAATTTCTAAAGGCAAATAAAAAGACCGCCGCAGGAATGACGGGATCCGCCGCGGGCCTTTGTCACGCATTGCGTTACAAGACATTGGAAAGCCTTGGGCAGTCCCACTTTCCGCTTTCCGCTTTTCGCTTTCCGCCTTCTTCTTTCCCCATGGCAGATGTGCACCACGCGATCGTGTTTTTCTCCGGCCGCGTGCAGGGCGTCGGTTTCCGCTATGCGGCCCTGGAGGTGGCGAGGGAATTCGAGGTCGCGGGCTGGGTCAGGAACCTGACGGACGGACGGGTGCAGCTGGAGGTGGAGGGCGCGCCGGGGGAGGTGGCGGCATACCTCGCCGCGCTGGAGGAGCGCATGCACGGCTATATTCGCAAGGCGGAGCGCTCCGACCATGCGCGGGTCCCCCAATTTTCCGGGTTTTCCATCCAATGAGCGCCGGCCGCTGGCAGATCTGGCTCGGGGCCGCCCGTCCGCGGACGCTGCCGGCGGCCGTGGCCCCCGTCCTCGTGGGTTCGGCGCTGGCCTGGCATGACGGGGGCTTCAACGCCCCGGCGGCGGCGCTCTGCCTCGCCTTTGCCCTCCTGATCCAGATCGGCACGAACTTCGCCAACGACTACTATGACTTCGTGCACGGCGCCGATACGGCCCAGCGGGTGGGCCCGACGCGGGCGGTGGCGGCCGGCCTGGTCGCGCCGCGGGTGATGCACCGCGCCATGCTGCTCGTCTTCGGCCTGGCGGTTGTCGCCGGGCTCGGCCTCCTCGCGCACGGCGGTCCCTGGCTCCTCGCGGTCGGCGTGGCCAGCATCGCCTGCGGCATCGGTTACACCGGCGGCCCGTTTCCCCTCGGCTACCTTGGCTTGGGGGACATCTTTGTCTTCCTCTTCTTTGGACTCGTCGCGGTGATGACGACCTATGCAGTCGAGACGGGCCGGTGGTCGAGGGCGCCGCTGCCCGCCGCGGCGGCGGTGGGCTTCCTCGCGGCCAATATCCTCCTCGTGAACAACTATCGCGACGTGGAGACCGACGCGGTCGCGGGCAAGCGGACGCTGGTCGTGCGCTTCGGCCGGGGCGCAGCGCGGGTCCAGCACGGCCTCTGCCTGCTCGCGGCCCTGGCGGCGCCGGTGGCCTATTGGGCGCGAGGGTACAGCGCCTGGTGCCTCCTGCCGCTCATGCTCGCGCCGCTGGCGTGGTCGCAGGCGCGGCGCCTGGCGGCCGCCCGCGCGCCCGCGGAGCTCATCGCCCTCCTGGGCGAGACCGGCAAGTTCCTCGCGCTCTACGCCGTGCTCTTCGCAATCGGCGTCATGGGGTAGGGCGCTTTGTCCCAAAAGGCCGCGGCGGGCTGGGACAGCCCGCACTACCCCGGACTTAAAGCTGCGGCGCCAGCTTCGCCTTGAGGCTGGCCTTGGGCATCATGCCGACGATCTGGTCCGCGAGCTTGCCGCCCTTGAAGAGCAGCATGGTCGGGATGGCGCGGATGCCGTACTCGGCGGCGACCTCGTTGTTGTCGTCAATGTTGACCTTCGCGATCTTCAGCTTGCCGTCGAGCTCGACGGCAAGCTCCTCGAGCATCGGCGCGATGGCCTTGCAGGGACCGCACCAGGGCGCCCAGAAGTCGACGAGCAGGGGCGTGGACGAGTCCGCGACCGCCGCTTTGAAGGTGTCGGTGGTGAGGTGGGAGATGCGCTCGGACATAGGCACTCAGTAAAGGCAGGTTGGCGCCAAAAGCAATTCCGGGCGGGGCCCTACTTCGGCCGCACCTTCTGGACGATTTCCTCCAGCTCGGCCTTCTCGACCTCGCCGATCGTCTTGCCGCGGTGCTTGAGCTCCTCGAAGGTCTTGATCGCGGTCTCCGTCAGGTGCTCGTGGGTCTCGGCCGAGCCGCCGACGATCGCGAAGTCCTCTGCGGTGGTGAGGCGCTTGTGGCCGTCGTCATTGTCGAGGCCGACCCCCAGCAGCGAGGGCAGCCGGCCCTTCTTCTTCGAATGGTTCTTCACGCGTCAGGTGGAGGGCACCGTGTCCAGCTCCGCCGGCTTTTCAAGCGGGTTTTCCTCGCGCGCGGTGCAGACGATGTCCGTGAACATCTCGTCCTGGCTCAGGCGCATCTGCCCAAGCCGGGTCAGTTCGAGGACGGCGAGGAAGGTGGCGACCAGCCGCCGCAGGCTGGGGCCCTCCGGGAACAACGCGGAAAAGACGAAGGTCTTCTCGACCCGGAGCTTCCCGAGCAGCCATTCCATCTGGTCGGCGACGGTGACGGTCTCGTCGTGGATCTCCCCGACCACGAGCTTCTCGGCCAGCCGGCGCAGGACGAGGTTGAAGGCGTGCCAGAGCTCGATCCGGTCCACGGCCTTGAGCGGCCGCTCGAGGGAGTCGGCCGGGCGCGACGAGGCGTGGCGCTCGAGGAGGTCGCGGCGCCGCAGGGCCAGGCCCCCGATCTGCGCGGCCGCATCCTTGAACTTCCGGTATTCGATGAGCTGGTGGACGAGCTCCCAGCGGGGATCCGCCAGGTCGTCGTCCTCGGCATTGGGGTCGACCGCATGCTGGCCCTTGGGGAGGAGCAGCCGGCTCTTGATCTCCATCAGGGTCGCCGCCATCACGAAGAACTCGCCGGCGACCTCTAGGTCCAGCTGCTGCATGGCATGAAGGACGTCGATGAACTGGCGCGTCACCGACTCGATCGGGATGTCGTAGATATCGAGCTCGTTCTTCCGGATGAGAAAGAGCAGCAGGTCGAGCGGCCCTTCAAAGACCTGGAGCTTGATGCGGTAATCGGAATCGGGAACCACGGCGTGACTTCAGTTATCCGGGGACCGCCGCAGCGACGCCACAAAAAAACCGTCGCCGTCGTGGGCGGCCGGCCAGAAGACGAGGCCCGCCCCGCGGGGATCGCCGCCCAGCGGCCGGGGGGCCCAGGCGGCGGCCGCGAAGCCGGGGTGGGCGGCGAGAAACCGCCGGACAACCTCCTCGTTCTCGCTGCGGCCGAGGGAGCAGGTGGCATAGACCAGCCGCCCCCCCGGCCGGACGAGCGGGGCGCAGCGCGCCAGCAGCGCCAGCTGGCGGCGGGAATAGTCGGCCACGTGCGCGGGCGAGGTGACCCACTTGAGGTGGGGCGAGCGGCGCCAGGTGCCGGAGCCGGAGCAGGGGGCGTCCACGAGGACGCCGTCGTAGCCCCCGTCGGCCCCGTGCTGGGCGGAGATCCGTTCGGCCACGCCCGCCCGCCGGGCGCGCCGGAGCAGCTCCTCCAGCGCGGCCGGCCGGATATCGTCGGCGTCGATCCGGCCCTGAGGCCCGAGCAGCGCGGCCAGCTGCAGCGACTTGCCCCCGGCTCCGGCGCAGGCGTCGAACCAGCGGCCGCCGGGCTCCACGCCGACCGCCGCGAGCAGCAGCTGCGAGCCGAGATCCTGGATCTCGACGCGGCCGCGTTGGTACGCCTCCGTGCCGGTCACGTCGAGATCGGGGGCCAGCGCGATGGCCCCCGGCAGGAGTTCGCTCGGCCGCCAGGCCCACCCGCGTTCCGTGAACTCGGCCAGGGCCGGGCCGGGATCCTGCCCCTGCAGCCGCAGCCAAAGCGGCGCGCGGGCGAGCAGGGCGTCGCGCTGGACCGGGGCGAAGGCCCCCGGGCATTCATCCCGGAACCAGCCGGGCAGGACGGCGTCGGGCTCGGCCTTCAGCCAGGCCGCCTTGGCGGCGACGCCCTCGGGACAGGCGGGCCAGTCGCCGGCGAGCGCGGCCCGGAAGCCCCGGGTGGCCGGCAGGTCCGCCGCCAGCCAGGCGACCGTCTGTTCCAGCCGGCCGGGGGGCTCGTCCAGCAGCGGCTCGATCCAGGGCAGGTAGCGGACGGCGGTATGGACGAGTTCGCGATACAGCCGGCGGTCCCGCGAGCCGCAGCGGCGGTTGCGGCGGAGCAGCGCCTCGAGGCGGGAGGGCAGGGCCGCGTCCCGGCGCCAATGGGGACGGAGCTGCCCGAGCAGCTCCCGCAGCAGCCGCGCCTGGCCGGGGAAAAAGCGGGGCTCGGCGCTCATGCGACCCGGCCCGCCCCTTAGAACTTGATCAGGTCGAACTGCACGTTGGCGCCGAAATGCCCGGAGCGGCTCGGCCCCTGGCTCAGCGTCACGACGTAGCGCACGGACCAGGTGTTGACCAGGTTCTGCTCGACGGAAAAGGACTGTTCCGGGAAGAGGTGCTGCCGCTCGTCGTAGAGCGAGACCAGGTGGACGCTGAACACCTCGTTGAGCCGCACGCGGACCTCGGCGACGTAGTCATCGTTCTCGCGGCGGAGAAAGTCGTTGCCGACGTGGACCGCCCATTTGTCGGCGTCGTGGATGGTCAGGCCCGTCTCCACCTCGCGCACGGCGAAGCTGCGGGGCTTGAAGATCGTGCTGCTGTCGAAGTCCAGCCACTTCGTGGGGTGCAGGCCGAAGTCGGAGTGGATCTCCGAGGTGTCGGGGTTCCCCGACTGGCTCCGGAAGAGGAAGTCCCCGGCCACGTTGAGGTTCACGAGGTCGCGGGACCCGTAACCCGCGTCGCGGGTCTGCAGCGTGTTGTCCAGGCCGAGGCGGAGGGTGTTGAGCGGATGCAGGTTGTCGATGTTCCGGACATCGCCGAGCTCCAGCGGCTCGAGGTCGGGGCTGAAGGTCTGCTGGTCGATGTCGGGGATGTACTTCTTCCCCGCGTCGGCCACGGGGATGTAGCGGTAGGTGACGTGTGGCATGAGGAGGTGCCGCAGGCCGTCGATGTCCCACCGCTTGTTCGCGTAGTCGAAGGTCCCGCTGGCGTGGATCAGGGCGTCGAAGCCGACCTCGCCCAGGACGCGCGTGGTGCCGCCGCCCACGGCGGCGCCCTCCGTGCCGCTGTACTCGGTGACGCGCCCGCCGACGATCGGCGTCAGGCTGAACCAGTCGCCCTCCGCGAAAGGGCGGGAAAACCCGTAGAACATGTCCAGCCGGTTGCTGGCCAGCTCCTGGCCGCCGGCGGGCGGCCGGTCGACCAGCTGCACCGCGCTCGCCTCGGACCGGGCGTAGATCCCCTCGCCGACCGCGGTCGGCAGGAGGTCGTAGCCCAGCTCGGGCAGGCGCTCCTGCACGGGGTTGAAGGAATTGGCCTGGAAGCGGGTGAAGGCGGAAAGCTGGTAGTTTGCACCCGTGTAGACGGACTCGACGAAGTTGTCGGGCTCCTGGACGGCATAGAACTGGCGGGGGTGGAAGTCGCGGATGACCTCCGAGTCCCGCCACCAGTTGAAGTCGCCGGTCAGCGTCAGGTCGTCGGTCAGCTGCTCCCGGTGCTGCCATTCGGCGAACGCGCGGGCGTGCGGGATGGGATTGCCCAGGATGTCCACCGTCCGCTTGCCGTAGTCCGAGATGAACCCGGAGTCGAAGAAGCCGAGGAGGTCGTGGCTGTTGTCCGGCGACTGGTAGTTCAAGGCCGGCCCCGCCATGACCCCGCGGGCGGTGAAGATGCTGAGGTCGCCGCCGACCTTGACCGTGTCGTTGATCGGGACCCGCAGCGCCGCGGTGCCGACCGCCCCGAGCGAGGAGCGGTAGCCGCCGCTGAACTTGACGAAGTCGAGCGCCGCGCCGGCGTTCATCTTCTTCCCGAACGAGGGGAGCGGGATCATGGAGACGCCCTTGACGCCCACCCGGTAGCTGCCCAGCCGCAGGTAGTGGCCGGGCGAGTAGATCACGGTGTCGGCCTGCACCGTCGGGCGCCAGCGGCCCGGCTCGTTGTAGGTCACCTCGGCCTTGTGGATCACGATCCGGGTCACCGGCCCCTCCGCCGAGACGCCCGTGACGTAGAAGGGATGCCGCCCGACCCGCACGTTCTCCGCATGGATCGTCTGTTCCCGGCGGTTGTAGACGAGGGAACTCGCGAGGAGCCGGGCCGATCCGCTGGTCCAGGCGACGTGGCCGTTCGCGACGAGGATACCCGTGGCATAACCGTAATGGAGCTCGACGGCACTGAAAAGCATCAGGCCGAGCCGCATCTCGACCGGATGGGCCTCATCGCCGCGCGCGACGATCTCCTTCGTGGCGTCGTTGTAGGTCGCCGGCTGGGAGGAGGTCACGACCGGCGCGTCGTTGTCCCCGAGCGCCAGGCCGGTGGCCGGGGTGTGGTCGGTCACCGGGACGCCGATGGTCGGCGCGGGCGAGGGGGTCGTGCCGGCGATGGTCCTGTCCTGGGCCTGGGCGCGCGGCAGGGCGGCACAGGCTAGGGCGAGGGCAATCCGGCAGCAGCGGGGCACAATTCGGAGCAAAAGCGTCGGTCGGGAGGCAAGCAATCGCGCAATTTTGACTTTAGTGACGCGTGCCGCAGCGCCATGTTCCCCGGCATGGCCGCAAAAGCCCGTTCCGCCTCAGCCCTCCGGGAGATGGCGCAGCTCTCGGCGGCGGTCCGGGAGCTGGGGAGCGCCCTGGGCCGGGTCATCACGCGGCTGGAGGGGAGGGAGACCTTGGAGACGGTGGAGGCGCTGCGCCGCCTGGCCAAGGCCCGGCGGGCCGGCGATGCCGCGGCCGCCCGCGCCCTGGCCCGGACCCTCGCCCGCCTGGCGCCGGCCGCGGCCTTCAACCAGGCGATGGCCTTCACCCTCTATTTCGAGCTCGTCAACCTGGCCGAGGAGAACTTCCGGATCACCCTCCTGCGCCGGCGGTGCGTGGCCCGGCTGGCGGCGGCCTCGGACGCGCCGCCGATGCGCGAGTCGATCGAGGCGGCCGTGATCGAGCTGAAGGCCCGGGGGCTGGAGGCGGGCGCGATGCAGCAGCTCGTCGACCGCATCGCGATCGAGCTCGTCTTCACGGCACACCCCACCGAATCGAAGCGGCGGACCCTGCTGGCGAAGCTGCGGCGGCTGGGCGGAATCCTGCGGGCGCGGGCGCAGCCCGAGGCGGCGCTCGACCTGGCCGCCCTCGGCGGCGAGGAGGTGGAGCGGGAGATCGCCTCGCTCTGGCTGACCGACCGGAGCCGGACGGAGCGGCCGGAGGTGACCGACGAGGCGCGAACGGGGCTCTGGTATTTCGACACGACGCTCTTCGAGACGGTGCCCCGGCTCTACGCCGACCTGGCCCGGGCCCTGGCTCGGCACTATCCCGGCGTGCGGCCGCCGCGGCGCTGGCTCGCCTTCGGCTCCTGGATCGGCGGGGACCGCGACGGCAATCCCAACGTGACCGCGGCGGTCACCGCGGAGGTGCTCGAATTGAACCGCCGCCTGGCGGTCGACAAGCTGCGGGCCGCCGCGGGCGGGGTGGCCCGCCTCCTGACCGTCAGCGACCGCCGCGACCTCATTTCGCCGGCCCTGCGGCGGGAATTGAACCAGAACCTCGAGCGGCTGGGGCCGGTCGGCGAGCTCGCCCAGCGCTATCCGCACGAGCCCTACCGGCTCCTCCTCGGCGCGCTGCGGGAGCGGCTGGCGCGGGAGGCCGGGCTCGACGGCGCGGAGGTGCGGGCGGTGCTCCGGGTCATCCGCGAGAGCCTGCTCGCGGGCCGGGGCGAGCTCCTGGCGGGCGGGGCCTTCGCGGACCTGCAGGTCCAGGCGGAGGTCTTCGGGCTGCACACCGCGCGGCTCGACCTCCGGCAGCATTCCGCACAACACGGGGCGGCGGTGGCGGAGCTCCTGGGCCAGCCGGACTATCCCGGGCTGCCGGAGGACGAGAAGTGCGGCCTGCTGCTCGATTCGATCGCCCGCACCCGGCCGTGGTCCGAGACGGAGACCGCCCGGCTCTCCCCGGAGACCCGCCGGGTGATCGACCCCCTGCTGCTGGCGGGCCATTCCGCGGCGGTCGGCGATGCGGAAGCCTTCGGGCTCTATGTGATCAGCATGGCCGCCGGGGTCTCCGATCTCCTCGAGGTCGAGCTCCTGCAGAAGGTGGCCGGGTCGGTCCTGCCGATCGCGCCCCTATTCGAGACCCGCGCCGACCTGGAGCACGCGCCCTGGATCCTCGACGCCTACTTTGAGCTGCCCGGCCGGCGGCCCGAGCACCAGCACGTGATGCTTGGCTATTCCGACAGCAACAAGGACTGCGGCTACCTCACCGCCAACTGGTCGCTGTACCTGGCGCAGGAGGCGATCGCCCGCGTCTGCCGCGAGCGCGGCGTCCGGCTGACCCTTTTTCACGGGCGGGGCGGCAGCATCGCGCGCGGCGGCGGCCCGGCGGCGCGGGCGATCCTGGCGCAGCCCGCGGGGCTGCGCGACGGCGGGATCCGCATCACCGAGCAGGGGGAGGTGCTGTCGACCCGCTATCACGATCCCGACCTGGCCCACCGCATCCTCGAGCAGGTGGCCTACGGCGTGCTGCTGGGGGCCGCGGCGACCGGGACCGAGGAGGCCGGGCCGCGCGAATGGCGGCAGGCGATGGACGCGATGAGCGCCGCGGGCTTCGCCGCCTACCAGGACCTGGTCCACGACGACCCCGACTTCCTCGTCTTCTGGCGCGAGGCCACCCCGATCGACGAGATCAGCCAGCTGAAGCTCGGCTCGCGCCCGGCCTACCGCGGCGCGGCCCAGGGCGTGGCCGACCTCCGGGCCATCCCCTGGGTCTTCTCCTGGATGCAGAGCCGCTTCAATTTTCCTGGCTGGTTCGGCCTGGGCACGGCGCTGAATGCGGTCCTGCGGCGGGGCCCCGGGGGCCGCCGGCTCCTGCGGACGATGTACCAGGACTGGCCGTTCTTCCGGACGCTGATCGACAACGCCCAGCTGACGATGCGCAAGGCCGACATGGAGATCGCCGCGCTTTACGCCGGCCTGGTCTCCGACGCTCGCCTGCGGCGCCGGATCTTCGGGCTGCTCAAGGCGGAGTTTGGGCGCACGGAGCACGCCATCCTCGCGGTGACCGGGCAGCAGCAGATCCTGGCCCGGGAGCCCGTCCTCCGGAAATCGATCGAGCTGCGGAATCCCTACATCGATCCCCTGAACTATCTCCAGGTGGAGATGATGCGCCGGCTCCGCGGCCCCGGCGGCGGCCCGCCGGAGCTGCCGCCCGAGGAGATCGCGGCCCTGCAAGCCGTGGTTGAACTCACGATCAACGGCATCAGCGGCGGCCTGAAGAACACGGGGTGAGGCGCGGCCCGCACTTTTATTGTTGTTGTGGAGGAACCCGGGGCCGGGGCATCGTATCCAAATCCCCGCGCTGCCCGTGATTCTTTCCCCGGCCGAACTCCAGGCGCTTCTAGAGGCCCGGCATTCCTCGCCGCACTCCGTGCTGGGCATGCATCCGCAGCGGCGCGGCCGCATCCATGGCGTGGTCGTGCGCGCCTTCCTGCGGGAGGCCGCCGCCTGCGAGGTGGTCGATGTCGACGCAGTACCCCCGGCCGGCTTCCCGATGGAGCGCGTTGCCGCGGAGGGGATCTTCGAGGTCTTCATCCCAAAGCGGACCGCGTTCAAGTATCAGCTCCGGGCCGCCTATCCGAACGGGGAGCTGCGCCAGTTCTTCGATCCCTACTGCTTCCTGCCGACCCTCGGGGCGCAGGATCTCTACCTGTTCAACGAGGGCAACGAGCTGCGAATCTACGAGAAGCTGGGCGCGCACCTGCGCGACCTGGGCGGGGTCAAGGGCGTGTCCTTTGCGGTCTGGGCGCCCTCCGCCGCGCGTGTCTCCGTCGTCGGGAATTTCAACCACTGGGACGGGCGTTTTCATCCGATGCGGACCCTGGGCTCGTCGGGCGTCTGGGAGCTCTTCGTCCCCGGCCTGGTCGAGGGCGAGCTCTACAAGTTCGAGATTCGCGACCAGCGGGGCGGCCTGCACGTCAAGACCGACCCGTACGGGACCTATTTCGAGGCGCCGCCGGGCAACGCCGCCATCGTCTGCAACCCGCGGACGTTCGCCTGGAATGACGAGGGGTGGCTCGCGCGCCGGAGCGCCGGCGCCGCCCAGCTCGACAAGCCGCTCTCGATCTACGAGGTGCACCTGGCCTCCTGGCGGCGCAAGCCCGAGGATGCCAACCGGCCGCTCACCTACCGCGAGCTGGGACCGCAGCTGGCGGACTACGCGGTGGAGATGGGTTTCACCCACATCGAGGTCCTGCCGCTGGCGGAGCACCCCTTCGACGGCTCCTGGGGCTATCAGGTGACGGGTTTCTACGCGCCGACGCGGCGCTTCGGCCCGCCCGAGGACTTTGCCTGGTTCGTGGACCATCTCCACCAGCGGGGCCTGGGCGTCATCGTGGACTGGGTACCGGCGCATTTTCCCCGCGACAGCTTCGCCCTGGCGGAATTCGACGGGACCCACCTCTACGAGCACGCCGATCCACGCCAGGGGGCGCACATGGACTGGGGCACCCTGATCTTCAACTACGGCCGGAACGAGGTCCGCTGCTTCCTGATCGCCAACGCCCTCGCCTGGCTGGACCGGTACCACATCGACGGCCTGCGGGTGGACGCGGTCGCCTCGATGCTCTACCTCGACTACTCCCGCGAGGAGGGCCAGTGGGTCCCCAACAAGTACGGCGGCCGGGAGAACCTCGAGGCCATCGACTTCATCCGGCGGGTGAACGACGCGGTGCACCAGTATTACCCGGGCGTCGCCATGATCGCCGAGGAGAGCACCTCCTTCTCCCAGGTCAGCCGTCCGACTGCGCAGGGCGGCCTGGGCTTCGACTACAAGTGGAACATGGGCTGGATGCACGACACCCTGCGCTACTTCACGAAGGAGCCGGTCCACCGGCGCTGGCACCAGAACGACCTGACCTTCGGCATGCTCTACCAGTACGCCGAGAACTTCATCAGCGTCTTTTCCCATGACGAGGTCGTCCACGGGAAAGCCTCGCTTCTCTTCAAGATGGGCGCCGGTTCGATCACCGAGAAGGCGGCGCACCTCCGGTCGCTCTACGGCCACATGTGGGGCTACCCCGGCAAGAAGCTCCTCTTCATGGGGCAGGAGTTCGCCCAGGCCCAGGAGTGGCGCCACGACGGCAGCCTCGACTGGCACCTCTGCCAGTACCAGGACCACGAGGGGGTGCGGCTCCTCGTCCGCGACCTCAACCGGCTGTATGTCGCCGAGCCGGTCCTGAGCGCCAACGACTTCAATTCCCACGGCTTCCGCTGGATCTCCTGCCACGACGCCGCGGCCAACGTCCTGGCCTTCCTGCGGTCGGACCCCTTTGAGCTGACCCTCTTCCTCGTCGTGGGCCATTTTGGCGGGGCGGTCCGGACCTACCGGGTCGGCGTCCCCCGCCGCGGCATGTGGCGCGAGGCCATCAACACCAACAGCAGCTTCTACGGCGGCAGCGGCCTGGGCAACGACGGCGGCCGCGAGGCCGAATCGGTGCCCTGCGATGGCTTCGACCAGTCCGTTTCGCTCACTTTGCCCCCGTTTACCACGATTATCCTGAAGTGGACGGCCTGAATCCCTTTGACTCTGGCGGAGGGCGACTTTTGCTGGAACCCGTAGCGCTATTTCCATGTATTCTCTTCCGATGAAGTACCTCCTCCTGGCCTGCGGCATTGCCGTGCTGGCGCCCTCCGCCCACGCGCTCTATGGCCGGAAGGACGACGACAGCGACCAGCAGTCGGACCAGCAGCAGAAGGCCCCGGAGGAGATCCCGGATTTCAGCAACCTCAACGAGTACGTCTACCAGCCCAAGACGACCCTGAACCTGGGCTACCGCAACCTGAGCGGGGTCAAGGCCACCTTCCGCGGCAACGGCATCATCCCCATTCCCAACGCGGACCAGCTGGTCGATCCGACCCAGGTCAACGTGGGGCGGACCTATCACGACGGCGCCGTGGGCCCGGACGGCCGCTCGCTCGCGATCAACAACGGCGACGGCACGAACACCGCGATCCTGGCGTCCCCCGACGGCAAGACCAACACCTACGGCTACGCCGATGCCAGCCAGGTCACGTCGGACGACCTCATGACCTTTCATGACTACTCGGCGGTCATTCCCGGCGTGAACCAGAACCAGCAGGGCAAGCGCAACACCGGCATCGAGCTCTCCGTGAACCATGACATGGGGACGATGGGGAAGCACTTCTCCTGGAGCATCTTTGCCGGGATCAGCATCAACGACATCCAGGCGGCCAAGATCGCCGCGGCGCGGGCGACCGTGACCACGACGACCGACACCTTCGACCTCTTTGGCCAGACGCCGATCGCCGCCGGGACCTCGTCCCCCTCCAATGCCTCGGTCCCCGTCAACGACGCCAACGGCAACCCGGTCATCGGGACCGACGGCACGCCGGTCACCCAGGCGGTGAGCAGCTCCGGTCTGATCGGCAATGTGCCGCTGGCGCGCTCGAGCAGCTCGGCGACGGACATGACCTCGGTCGTCAACCACTTCAAGCTGCACGGCGCCTATTTCACGGTCCGGGTGGGCCCGACCGCGACCTGGGCCTTCAACGACCACCTGAAGTTCAACGTCAGCGTCGGCCCGGCCCTGATCTATGCCGGCTCGACCTACGACGCGACGGAGATCCTGACGCCGCCCACGGGCGACCCGGTCGTCATCGATATCTTCGACCGCACGCAGAAGCTCGTCCCGGCCTACTATGTGGACGCCACGGTTCAGTACGACCTGACCGAGCGCACCGGCTTCTACGTGGGCGGCGTGTACCAGAACGGCGGCAGCTACCTGCAGACCGCCGGCAGCGCCCTCGACGGCACCTACACGACCAAGGTTGATTTCAGCGGCCAGAACGGCCTGCGGACCGGCGTCACGTTCAAGTT
>CAZKAH010000008.1:0-51674 GCA_964550715.1 uncultured Opitutaceae bacterium | reverse complement strand
CCAAGGTTGATTTCAGCGGCCAGAACGGCCTGCGGACCGGCGTCACGTTCAAGTTCTAGCAGCTGTTGGTTTCGGGCCGGGCGCATTGTCCCCAACGCGCCTTTCGCTAGGTAGCTCCCGCTGGTCCGCCCCGGCGGATTGGGGACAATCCGCCCCACCGTTCCACTTGCCCATTCGCATGAAACCGCTTCGGCCGGGTTGGGCGCTTGCGGCGCTGACCGGCATCAACCTGTTCAACTACCTGGACCGCCAGGTGCTGCCGGCGGTCCTGACCCCCCTCAAGGCGGACCTCCGCCTCAGCGATAGCGCGCTGGGCGCCCTGTCGGTCGCCTTCATGCTGGGGTATTTCCTCACGGCGCCCTTTTTCGGCTACCTGGGGGACCGCCTGCCGCGCCAGGCCCTGATCGCCGCCGGGGTGCTGGTTTGGAGCGTGGGCACGGTCTGTTCCGGCTGGGCGCCCGGTTTCGTCTCCCTGCTGCTCTTCCGGATCCTGGTGGGGCTGGGCGAGGCCAGCTACGGCTCGATCAGCCCCGGCTGGATCGCCGATCTCTATCCGCCGGCCACCCGCAATCTCCGCATCTCGATTTTCTACATGGCGATCCCGGTGGGATCGGCGCTCGGCTACATGATCGGCAGCGCGATGGCCGTGCACTTCGGCTGGCGCTCGGCCTTCCTTTGGGCCGGTGCGCCGGGACTGTTGATGGCGTTCGGCCTGCTTCTCCTGCGGGAACCGGAGCGCGGGGCGAGCGAGCCCGCGGACGGGCGCCGGGCCCCCGCCGCGCCTGCTGACGGGGCCGGCCCGCTCCGGTCGATGGCGCGCGCCTACCTGCGCCTGCGCGACCATCCCGACTACCTGCTGGTCGTGGCCGGGTATGTGGCGCAGACTTTTGCGATGGGAGCCTTCGCCTATTGGGGCCCGACCTTCCTCGTTCGCGCCCACGGTTTCAGCGTGGGGCAGGCCGGGTTATTTTTCGGCGGCGCGCTCGTCGTGACCGGCATCACGGCGACCCTGCTCGGCGGCGCGGCCGCGACCGCGCTCCACCGGCGCAGCCCGGCCGGCTATGCGCAGCTGCTGGCCCTCAGCGCCGTCGCGACCGTCCCCGCGACCCTGGCCGCCTTTGCCCTGGCCGACCGGGGGCCCGCGGAAGTGGCGCTCGTGGCGGCGATGTTCCTCATCTTCCTGCCCACCGGCCCGGTCAATACGCTCATCCTGGAGACCGTGCCATTCGGCATGAGGGCCTGCGCCATGGCGGCCTCGATCTTCGCGATCCACCTGCTGGGCGACCTCTGGTCACCGCAACTCGTCGGCTTCCTTTCCGACCGGTTCGGCAGCCTGCGGCAGGCGGTCCTGTGCACCCTCCCGGCCGGCACCGCGGTCTGCGCCCTGCTGTGGGCCTGGCTGGCCGCCCGGCAGTCCCGCCGGGCTCGGGCCTAGGCTTCGACGGCCGGCTGGAGGTCCCGCAGGACCTCCTCCGCCCGGCGGAGCCGCTCCGGCGGGAAGAACGCGTTGATCCGGGTGATCACCTGCTGGATGATTCCGTCCGGGCAGGAGGCCCCCCCGGTGATGAGCACCTGCCGGGGGGCGTCATCGTCGGTCCAGAGCGGCCGGGTCTCGGTGTGGCCGCCGTGCGCGCCCGGGCCCGCGCCCGGAAAGACATAGTGCTCGACCTCCCGGCTCGACCGGATGCTCGCCTCGCTCTGGATGAAGAAGGCGCGCGGGCCGAGCTGCTGGGCGCAGAGCCGGTGGAGCTGGTAGGTGTTGGAGGAGTTCTTGCCCCCGATGACGAAGGCCGCGTCGAGCGGCTCGGCCAGCGCCCGCGCGAGCGCGTCCTGGTTCACCTGCGTGGCATAGCAAAGGGTGTCGTTGCGGCCGCTGCCGCCAACCCGCGGAGCCTCCCCGGGAGCGTCGGGCCCGTGCTTCGCCGCGCAGATGTCCCGGAGGTAGGCGATGATCTCGCGGGTCTCGTTCATCAGCAGCGTCGTCTGGTTGACGACCGCCACGCGCTGCAGGTGCTGGTCGACGTCGAACCCCGGCGTGTGCTTGCCGGCGAAGATCCGGTAGAAGCGGGCCCGCGCCTCCGGCCCGGGGTGGGCGATGATCTCCCCGAGCTGCCGGGTCTCCTCGAGATTGCGGACGATGACCGCCGGGGCGTGCCGGCGGGTGTTGGAGAAGGTGGCCTTGGTCTCCTCGTGCTCGTGCTTGCCGTGGATCACGACCGTATAGCCCTCGCGCCCGTACGTCCGCGCGGCCTTCCAGACCTTCTCGACCAGCATGCAGGTGGCGTCGTAGGCGCAGACCGCGATCCCCTTGCGCACCAGCCGGCGCTTGTCGTCGTCGGTCGCCCCGAAGGCGGGAATGATGACGATGTCGGCCGGCGTCAGGGTGTCCCAGAGCGAGGCAGGGCTTCCCGCGGCTCCGCCCTCGATCACCTTGCCGTCGACGCCGTACGGCACGCCCTTGTCGGTCTGAAGGTAGCGCAGGCCGCGGCGCAGGAGGTCCTCGTTCACGAAGGGATTGTGGATCAGCTCCGAGAGCATGAAGACGCGGCGGCCGGGGTTCTCCGCGAGGGTCTCATACGCGCGTTCGATCGCATTCTTCACCCCGAGGCAGAAGCCGAAGTGGCTCGGGATGACGTAGCGCACGGCGCCGAAGTCGAGCGTGACGGGAGCCGCGGCGGTCCGCTCGTTCCGGCGGGCGAGGGTCTTGATCGCGGTGCACAGCTGCGACTGGTACAGCGCGTCGGCCGCGGCGTCCTGGGCGTAGATGGAGGTGTTGCGCTCCTTTTCCGGGCGGAACTTGTAGATGAAGTCGTTCTCGCCCAGGTGGAGATAGGGGATCGCCATCAGGTGCGGCTCGAGCCCCGCGAGCACGGCCGCGAGGTCCGGGGCGAGGCGCTCGGGCGCGGCCTGCAGGCTCTCGATCGAGCGGAACTCGATCGTCGGATCGGCAGGCGGTCCATCGACCTGCGCAAAGCAGACCCGGAGGCTTTGCCCGGCGGCCCCCGTGGAAAAATATTCGACCGGCGCGGTGTGCGCCGGAAAGGCGGCGGCGAGGCGCCCGACCGCCTCGGCGAGGTCGCCGCCGGCAAAGATCAGCCCGGTGCGAGCCGGCCCGCGGCGGACCGCAAGCTGGTTGCCGGGGCTGAACGCCAGCACCGCGAAATCACTGTCGCGTGGTTTAATCAATCGATGAACGAATTTAGCAGACGGCGGCGGATTTGGCGAGTCGTGATGCCGTGCGCGCCCTGCAAGAATTTTGCCGGGAAAGCTTGCGGAAGCCCGGCAGCGCGATTTGGTATGAGCCTGCGGGCAAGATGTTTACCCCAGCAATTCGGGAAGGGGAACCGGGCGTTTCCCTTCGCGGATTTCCGGGTGTTTCGATACCGGCGCGCCGGCTCCTACGGCTCCTACGGCGCCTACTTAGCTGGGATAAGTATCTTCCTGCGCTGCACCCTCCATGAACCCCCTGAATACCTAGGCCGGCGTCATGCATCGCACGGCCATTTCCCCCCTCGTTGAAAACGCGCTCCAAAAAGTGCAGCGGGCGAGATTTGTTTCGCCGCAGTGGCAGGCGCGGGCCGGCGAGGACCGGCCGCTGCCGATCGGGGAGGGCCAGACCGCGCCGCAGCCTTCGCTGATCGCGTACATGACCGACCAGCTGGGACTCACCAAGAAGAGCCGGGTGCTCGAGGTCGGGACGGGCTCGGGCTACCACACCGCCATCCTGGCCGAGCTGGTCAGCGAGGTGTATACGATCGAGCTCCTCCCCACGCTGGCCGCCGCGGCCGAGCAGCGGCTGAAGGAGATGAACTACAGCAACATCGCCTTCCGGGTGGGCGACGGGACCCTCGGCTGGAAGGAGGCCGCCCCCTTCGACGCCATCCTGGTGACCGCGGCGGGTCGGACGCTTTCCCCGGCCCTGATCACCCAGTTGCGGGCCGGCGGCAAGATGCTGGCGCCCCTCGGCGAACCCGAGGGCGAGCAGACCCTCGTCCTGGTGGAAACCAAGGACTCCGGCGAATGGCGCCGCAGCGACCTTTGCTCGGTCTGGTTCGTGCCCCTGGTCAGCGCCTCGCTCTAGGGCAGGGCGGGTTGTCCCCAACCCGCCGGCCCTTTGGGACAAAGGGCCCTGCCTCTGGAATCACGCCAGCCCAAGCGCCGCCGGCAACTGCGCCACGTCGCGGCCGCCGCCCATGGCGAAGTCCGGCTTGCCGCCGCCCTTGCCGCTCATCTTGGCGCTCATATCGGCGACCATCTTGCCGGCTTGGTGGCCCGCCTTGACCGCAGCGGGGGAGCAGAAGACGACGACGGTGGCCTTCTCGCCAAAATCGGTCCCGAGCCGGACGACGCCCTCGCCGAGCTTGCCCAGCACCTGGGAACCCAGGGAGCGGAGCGCCTCGGGCGACTCGGAGGGCACGACCGCGGCCACGAACTTGAGCCCGTCCCTGGCGGTCGCCTTCGCGACGAGGTCGTCGGCCAGGCCGGCGGAGGCCTTCTGCTCGAAGCCCTTGAGTTTCCTTTCGAGCTCGGCCTTCTGGGCCAGCAGCGACTCGAGTTTCCTGGCCACGTCCTGGGGACCGGCGGAAAGATGGGCGCCGACGGCCGCGAGCGCGGCATCGCGGAAGGCGATGAAGTCGTAGGCGGCCTGGCCGGCCACGGCCTCGATCCGGCGGGTGCCGGCGGCGATCGCGGTCTCGGCCGCAACCTTGATGAAGCCGATCTCCCCGGTCGTGGCGACGTGCGTGCCGCCGCAGAGCTCCCGGCTGTAGCCGCCGATGTCGACGACCCGGACGATCTTGCCGTATTTCTCGCCGAAGAAGGCGAGGGTGCCCTCGGGCTTCCGGTCGAATTCGGTCTCGTAGGTCTCGACCTTGGCGTTGTCGATGACCCGCTCGTTGACCAGCCGCTCGACCTCGTGGAGCTGGGCGGAGGTCACGGCCTCGAAGTGCGAGAAGTCGAACCTCAGCCGGTCCGGGGTCTTGTGCGTGCCCGCCTGGCGGACATGGGTGCCGAGGACTTTGCGGAGGGCCCAGTGCAGGAGGTGGGTGGCCGAATGGTGCCGGCTGATGGCGCGGCGCCGGACCGCGTCGACCGCCAGTTCCGCCGGGGCCCCGGCCTGGACCGCGAGCGAGTCCGGGGCGACCTGGTGGAGGTGGCGCCCGGACTTGTCCTTGACCGTGTCGACGATCGTGATGAGGCGGCCGGCGACCAAGGCGGTGCCGGTATCCCCCGCCTGGCCGCCCATTTCCCCGTAGAAGGGGGTCTGGTCAAAGACCAGGAAGGTATCCTGGCCGCCCCTGACCACCTCGATCAGCCGCGCGTGCGCGACCAGGTCCGTATAGCCGAGAAACTTCGTCGCCTGGGTGTCGGTGACCTCGCCCCCGGCGGTGGCCGCCACGACGATCTCCTTCTTGTGCGCCGCGCGCCCGCGCTCGCGCTGCTGCGCCATGTGCGCGTTGAAACCGACGACGTCGACCGTGAAGCCCCGCTCGGTCGCCAGCAGCTCGGTCATGTCGAGGGGGAAGCCGTAGGTGTCGTAGAGCTCGAAGGCGGCGGCCCCGGAAATCACCCCGGCCTCCTCGCCGGGGGTCCGCATTTCCATGGCGTCCCGGACGGCATGCTGCCGGAAGAGCTGCAGGCCGCGGTCGAGCGTGCGCCCGAAGGACTCCTCCTCGGAGCGGATGACCCGGCGGATGATGTCCTGCTGCTGGACGAGCTCCGGGAAGACCGCGCCCAGCGCGTCGACCACGGGGCCGGCCAGCTGCTCGAAAAAGCCGGTCGTGAGCCCGAGTTTTTTTCCGTAGAGGATGCCCCGGCGCAGGATCCGGCGGATGACGTAGTTTCGTCCCTCGTTGCCGGGCAGGATCCCGTCGGCGATGGCGCAGGAGACGCAGCGGGCGTGGTCGGCCAGCACGCGGAAGGCGATGTCGGTGTTCTCCTGCTCGCTCAAGCCCTCGCGCCTCGTCGGGACGGTCCCCCGGTATTCCTTTTGGGAAAGCTCGGCGATCCGGGCGAAGAGCGGAGTGAAGACGTCCGCGGCGTAGTTCGAGGGATCCTTGGTGAAGTCCTTGAAGCCGCCCGTGGAGGCGTAGATTCCCGCGACGCGCTCGAAGCCCATGCCCGTGTCCACGTGCTTGGCGGCGAGGGGCGAGAAGGTGCCGCCGGCGTTGGCGTTGAACTGGATGAAGACGTGGTTCCAGATCTCGATGCAGCGCGGCGAGCCGGTGTTGACCAGCTGGCGCCCCGGCGCCTCCTCGTCCGAGGGGAGGAGGTTGATGTGGACCTCGGAACACGGGCCGCAGGGTCCCGTGTCGCCCATCATCCAGAAATTGTCCTTCTTGTTCCCGAAGACGATGTGGACCTTGGGATCCAGGCCGGCCTGGCGAAAGATGCTTGCCCAGATGTCGAAGGCCTCCTGGTCGAACTCGGCCGGCTCGCCCGCGCCGGGCTGATAGACCGTGGCGAAGAGCCGCTTGGCCGGGATGCCCCAGACCTGGGTGATCAGCTCCCAGCCCCACGCCAGCGACTCTTTCTTGAAATAGTCGCCGAAGGACCAGTTGCCCAGCATCTCGAACAGCGTGTGGTGGTAGGTGTCGAAGCCGACGTCCTCGAGGTCGTTGTGCTTCCCTCCCGCCCGGATGCACTTTTGCGTGTCGGTCGCCCGGGTGTCCTTGGCCGGCCTGGCCCCGGCCCACTTCGAGACGTCGGGCTGCCGGTTGCCGAGGAAGATCGGCACGAACGGGTTCATGCCCGCGTTGGTGAAGAGCAGCCCTGGCGAATCGGGCAGCAGCGAGGCCGACGGCACGACGGTGTGGCCGCGCTGTGCGAAGAAATCTAGGAACGACTGGCGGATTTCGGCGGACGTCATGCTAGAGATTTGCGATGATGGCGTCCGCCATCGCCCGGGTGCCCACCGATTTTCCGCCGAAGGCAATGTCGCTAGTGCGGGTGCCACCGGTGACGGCCTTCTTCACCGCCGCCTCCAGGCGCGCGGCGGTCTTTTCCTGGCCGAAACTGTAGCGCAGCATCAGCGCGGCGGAGAGGACCTGCGCGCAGGGATTGGCGATGCCCTTTCCGGCGATGTCCGGGGCCGTCCCGCCCGCGGGCTCGTAGAGGCCGAAGGGGAGGCCGAGCGAATTCTTGCCGGCCCCGAGCGAGGCCGACGAGAGCATGCCCAGGGATCCGCAGATCACGGCCATCTCGTCGGAAAGGATGTCCCCGAACATGTTCTCGGTCACGAAGACGTCGAACTGGTTCGGATTGCGCACGAGCTGCATCGCCGCGTTGTCCACGTACATGTGGGTGAGCTCGAGTTCGGGGGCGTGCTTCGCGACGTAGTCCGTCACCGTCTTCCGCCAGAGGACGGAGGTCTCGAGGACGTTGGCCTTGTCGACCGAGCAGAGTTTCCTTTTGCGGGAGCGGGCCGCGGCGATCGCGGTGACCGTGATCCGCTCGATCTCGCTCTTTCTGTAGACCATGGTGTCCACGGCCTGGATGTCGCCGTTGGGGAGGGCGATCGTCTCCTTCGGCTTTCCAAAATAGAGGCCGCCGGTCAGCTCGCGGATGCAGACGATGTCGATCCCGTCCGGGATCCGGTCCGACTTGATGGGCGAGGCATCGGCCAGTTCCCGGTAGAGGAGGCCCGGCCGGATGTTGGCGAAGAGGGTGAAGTGCTTGCGCAGGGGCAGCAGCGCCGCGCGCTCGGGCTGTTCCTTGGGGGGGAGCTTCTCCCATTTTGGGCCGCCGACCGAGCCGAAGAGGATCGCGTCGTTCGCCTCGCAGACCTCGAGGGTGGAGTCCGGCAGGGCCTTGCCATGATTGTCGATGCCCGCGCCGCCCACGTCGGCCGCCGTGTGGGCGAGGGTAAGTCCGTCCTGCTTGGCGGCATGCCCGAGCACGCGCAGCGCCTCGGCCATGACCTCGGGTCCGATGTAGTCTCCAGCCAGGACGGCAAACTTCAATGGGGCCATAAAAATGGTTCCTAAGGTGACAAACCTGCCATCCGGGAGGCAAGCCTTCCGGGGCCCGGGCTGTATTCTCAGGGGATCCCTCCTCCGTCCTCTCGCCATCCGCCCTTCGCCCTCCACCTTTCTAAGTTGCGAGCGGGCT
Organism: uncultured Opitutaceae bacterium; assembly: GCA_964550715.1. Classification (GTDB taxonomy): domain Bacteria; phylum Verrucomicrobiota; class Verrucomicrobiia; order Opitutales; family Opitutaceae; genus Palsa-1447. The sequence goes on along the minus strand of CAZKAH010000008.1, from coordinate 43,565 downwards.
GAAAGACCCTCTTTTGGAGAGCGTGAAGCTCCATCTCTTGGCCGGAGGGCCGATTCCGACCAATGCCTACCTGCTAACGGACTCCAGCCGGGGCGAGGCGGTGTTGATCGACGCACCGGGGGGCATTTGGGCCGATATTGGGCCGATTCTGGCCCGGGAAAAGTGCCGGTTGGCCGAGCTTTGGATCACCCATGGGCATTGGGATCACACCCAGGGCGGGGCCGAGCTTATTCGAGCCACCGGAGCGGCGGTCCGTGCCCATCCTGCCGACCGGGTGCTGCTCGAGAATCCCCAGGTGATGAGCTCCTTCGCCGAGCAGTTCAAGCTGGAGCCGCTGAAGGTGGACCACTGGATCGACGCGGGCCAGCGGCTGGAGATCCTGGGGGCTGCGGCGGAGGTTCGCCACGTCCCGGGACACTGCCCGGGCAATGTCCTCTTCCATTTCCAGGCGCAGAAGGCGGCCTTCGTGGGCGACGCCCTGTTCAAGGGGAGCGTGGGCCGCACCGACTTTCCCGGGGGAAATTTCGAGGAACTCGCGCGGTCGATCCGCGAACAGATCTACACCCTGCCCGACGTGACCAAGGTCTACTCCGGGCATGGCGAGCCGACGAGCGTCGGCGAGGAAAAGGCGTCCAATCCCTACGTGAAGGCGCAGTGAACCGAACTTTATGACGAATCCAGCCGCCGAAGAATCCCTCATGCAGCGCGCCCTCGCGCTGGCCCGCCGCGCCTGGGGCCGGACGCATCCCAATCCGATGGTCGGCGCCCTCATCGTCGAGCGCGGCAAGGTCGTGGCGGAGGGATTTACCGCGCCCGACGGTGGGCCGCACGCCGAGCGGGTCGCCCTGGCGGCGCTGGGCCGGGCGCCCAAGCCGGGCGCGAGCCTCTACACGACGATGGAGCCCTGCTCGACCAAGGGGCGCACGGGCGCCTGCACGGAGGCGATCATCGGCGCGGGTCTCAAGCACGTGGTGGTGGGGGCGACCGACCCGAATCCCGAGCACGCCGGCCGCGGTTTCGAGCTCCTGCGGGAGGCCGGGGTCGAGGTCGTTTCGGGCGTCCTCGAGCGCGAAGCCGGCGATCTCAATCTCATCTTCAATCACTGGATCACCCAGCGCACGCCGCTCCTGGCCGCGAAGTCCGCCATCACCCTCGATGGCCGGATCGCCACCCGCTCGGGCGACTCGAAATGGATCACGGGCGAGGCGGCCCGCGCCGACGGCCATCGCTGGCGGCGGCTCTTTCCGGCGATCGCCGTGGGCGCGGGCACCATCGCCCGCGACAACCCCCGGCTCACGGCCCGGCCGGCGGACGGGCCGGAATGGTGCCCTCTGCGCTTCGTCTTCGACGGCCGCCTGCGGACGGTCGTGGACCAGAACCTCCCCAACGTCTACACCGACCAATACCGCGACCGGACGGTCGTGGTGACGACCCCGCACGGCGGCCTAGGCTACGTGCGCAAGCTCCAGGGCTTGGGCGTCCGGGTCTGGGTCTGCGACTCCGCCACCCAGCGGGCGAGCCTGGCGGACTTCCGAAAGCGGTGCTTCGAGGCGGGCATCAGCGGGGTGTTCTTCGAGGGCGGCGCGCAGATGATCAGCCAGCTCATCCAGGAGCGCCATCTCGACTACTTCTTCTCCTATCGGGCGCCGATTTTCATGGCGGACGACCGGGCCAAGCCGGTCTTCACCGGCCTCCGCACCGAGAAGCTGGCGAGCGCCCTCCGGCTCACCGACGTGCACCACCAGATCCTGGGCGAAGACACCCTCACGCGGGGCCGGGTGGTCTATCCGGACAAGCTCCAGGTCGACGAGACCGCCTTTAGCCTCGGTTAAGGGGTCTGGCCGCCGGTTGTTTGTGGAATAAACGACTGGCGGCCCGACCCCTTTGGCTTGAATCTGAGCTCCGGCATGAAGTCGTTCTACATCACCACCGCGATCGATTACGTCAACGGCTCGCCGCACATCGGGCATGCCTATGAGAAGGTCCTGACCGACGTCATCGCCCGGTTCCGCCGCCTGCAGGGCGACAAGGTGTACTTCCTTACGGGCGTCGACGAGCATGGGCAGAAGGTCCAGCAGAGCGCCCGCAAGAAGGGGATCGCCCCGCAGCAGTTCGCCGACGAGGTCAGCGCGGAATTCCGGGCGCTCCTGCCGAAACTCGAGATCTCGAACGACGACTTCATCCGCACCACCGAGGACCGCCATAAGAAGGTGGTGGGCCAGGTGCTCCAGCAGCTCTTTGACCGGGGCGAGATCTACCAGGCGGAATACCGCGGCTTCTACAGCGCGCGGCAGGAGCAGTTCCTCCAGGAGAAGGACCGGCTGCCGGACGGCACCTGGCCGGAGCTCTTCGGCGAGGTGACGGAGATCATCGAGCCGTGCTACAACTTCAAGCTCGGTTCCCGCCAGGCGTGGCTGGTCGAGTTCCTGACCAAGAACGAGAATTTCATCTTTCCCAGGTACCGGCAGAAGGAGGTCCTGGAATTCCTGAAGGAGCCGCTCAACGACCTCTGCATCTCCCGGCCGCGCGAGCGGCTGGAGTGGGGGATCCCGCTCCCGTTCGACCCCAAATACGTGACCTACGTCTGGTTTGACGCCCTCCTGAACTACTATTCGGCGGTCGCGGACAAGCCCGGGGTGTGGCCCGCGGACTGGCACGTCATCGGGAAGGACATCCTCAAGCCGCCGCACGCGGTTTATTGGCCGATCATGCTGCACGTGGCGGGCCTGCCGCTCCCGAAGGGGCTCCTGGTGCACGGATGGTGGACGACGAGCGGAGCCAAGATGTCGAAGAGCACGGGCAACGCTCTCAATCCCCTCGATTTCGTCACCGAATTCGGGGTCGACGCCTTCCGCTACTTCCTGATCCGGGAAATGAACGTGGGCCAGGACAGCGACTTCTCCCGCGAGCAGTTCCTCGTGCGCTACACGAGCGACCTGGCGAACGACCTCGGCAACCTGGTGAACCGGACCCTGAACATGACCGGCCGCTTCGCCGCCGGGACCGTACCGGGTCCCGAAGTGGAGGAGGATCCCGAGAGGGAGCTGAAAGCCCTCTGGGACAAGACTCGTCCCGAATACCTTGCCCTGTGCGAGGGCTTCCAGTTTCACACGGCGCTCGAGCGGCTCTTCATCTTCATCAAGTCGATCAACGCCTATATCGAGAAGCGCGCGCCCTGGAAGCTGGGCAAGTCCGCCGATCCGGCGGACGCCGCCCGCCTGCGCACCGCGCTGGCCACGATGGCGGAGTCGCTCCGCGTCGCAACAGCGGCTCTCCGGCCCGTGATGCCGACCGCCGCGGATAAGATCATGGGAGTCATCGGCGCCCCCGCCGCCGGCTCCTGGGCCGACGAATTGAACTGGGGCACACGCCTGACCGGCAGCAACGTGGCTGCCGCGTTGGTCCTGTTCCCGCGGCCACAGACAGCCCCAGCCGCCAGTTAGCGTGACCATTCTCCCCCTCGATCCCGCCGCCAACCGGACTCCGGGCGCGCTCCGCGGGTTCCTGGTCCAGTGCCAGGCCGCGGCCGCTCGGGCCGGCCGGGCACAACTCGTCAGCATCTCTATCAGTGTGGACGCGCTCGATCCTCTGGCGGTCCTTGAATCCATCTTCGAACCGAACGAGCGCCATTTCTACGTGGAGCGTCCGGCGGAGCGGACGGCCCTGGCCGGGGCGGAGGCGGTACTTGCCTTTACCGCGTCGGGTGCCGGGCGATTTGCGACCTGCCAGAAATTCATCGAGGAGACGCTCGCGCAGACGCTGGCCGTCGGGAATCTCGCGCTGCCTTTCGCCGGCCCGCATTTCTTCGCCGCCTTTACCTTTGCGGATGCGTTGGAGCCGGGTGAGCCCTTTGAGTCCGCCAGCGTCTTTGTGCCCCGATGGCAGGTCGCCCTGCATGAGGGCGGCACTGTGGCAGTTGCGAACCTGGTGATCGACGCGACTTCGGACATTGAGGCGATGACCGAGAAGCTCTGGCGGGCCCATACGAAGTTCGGGGCTTTCGCCTATTCCGGACCCGAATTCTCGGATGTGCCGCCAGCACGTCCGGTCGAGGTGGCCGAGGTCGGGCCCGCCGGAGGCTACGCGGGGGCGGTGCGCCAGGCGCTGCGGGAGATCGAAGAGGGGAGCCTGCAGAAAATCGTCCTGGCCCGGGCCAAGGACCTGAACTCGCGGAAGCCCTTTCACCCCCTGCGGGTCCTGAACGGCCTGCGCCAGCGGTTCGGCGACTGCTATGCCTTTTCCGTGGCCAACGGGCGGGGCCAGAGCTTCATCGGTGCCAGCCCGGAGTTGCTCCTGCGGGTGGGGGATGGCGTCCTGGCCACGGAGGCCCTGGCCGGCTCGGCCCGGCGCGGCGCGACCGCCAGCGAGGATGCCGGCTACGCTGGGGCGCTGCTGCGGGAGGAAAAGGAGCTGCGTGAGCACCGGCTGGTGCTCGATTCCATCGTCGAGGGGTTGAAATCCCTGGGCCTGGCCCCGGAATTCCCCTCCCAACCCAGCATCCGCCGCTTGGCCAACGTCCAGCACCTGCACACGCCCGTGAGGGCCGTCTTGCCGAAGGAGACCCGGCTGCTCGACGTCCTTGCGCGCCTCCATCCCACGCCGGCGGTCGGCGGCGCCCCGCGCGAGCGCGCCATCGCCCGGATCCGCGAATTGGAACCGGTGCCGAGGGGCCTCTATTCCGGCGCCATCGGCTGGCTGGACGCTTCCGGCCGGGGTGAATTCTTCGTGGGCCTGCGGTCGGCCGTGATCGACGAGTCGCGGGCCCGCCTCTATGCCGGCGCAGGCATTGTCGCCGGATCGTCCCCCGAAAACGAACTCCTGGAGACCGAAATGAAGTTCAGCGCCATGGAAGAGGCGCTCAAGGCCTAGCCGCCCATCGCGACTGCAAAGCCGCACCCATCCGTGGAAAAGGGCGTTCTTAGCCGCTCGCTAGGCGCAGCCGTCCAAAACCATCTGCGCCCGGATCGCCGCATACAGCGACTCGAGATCAGGCGAAGGTGCCTTCGGTTGCAGCATGAACATCTGGATCTCGCGGTCGCCGAACTCCTCCGGCAGGCGCCTGGCATTGAACTTTGAGGCGGAGATGTCCTCCCGGCCCGAGGAGCGGTGGGAGATATCGGTGTCGTGACTTAGGTTCGTGCTCATAAAGATTTGGGTTCAGGCCTGCGGGAAGGCGGTGCGGGACAGGAGCGATTTCACTCCCGCAGTCTACTTTTTCCCGCGGTTTCCCCCTATCCGGCCACCTACGCGTTGCGCCTGCGTAAAATGCGCTGGGTATTCCTACCCACTCCGCTAGAATCGCGGGTGCCTCATGATCCACGTGCTGTACGCCGAAGACGATCGGGTCATCGCCGCCCTCGTCAGTAGCTGCTTCGCCCGCTTTGGAACCCAGGCGGTCGTGGAGGTCGTGATGACCGGCGGGGCATGCCTCGACCGGATGGCCAAGGGAGGGATCGATGTTCTCCTGCTTGACCTAGAGTTGCCTGACACCAACGGGTTGCGCATCCTTGGGGAGCTGGCGCTGCGAGGGGACAACACGCCGGTAATCATGGTCAGCGGCCAGGGCCAGACCGACCTGGCGGTCAAGGCCCTGCGTGCCGGGGCGGTCGACTGCGTCGACAAGGTATCGGCCCAAATGCTGCAGATCGTCGAGATCGTCGTGCGGGTGCACGAGCGCCACCAAGCTGCGGCGGCCAGTTTGTCCCCGACGAAGCGCCGGGGGAAGTCCCTGGTTTGGCTCGTCGAGGAATCGCCCAACGCCGGCGCGGCCATTGAGGCGTTTATCACCCGCAATGCGCCGCAGTACGAATTCAGCCGCCTGTCTACGACAGACGAAGTGAAGCGGCATCTGAGGGAGGGCGTGATCGCCGATGCGGTCCTGATCGGCACCCCGCCCGACGGGACGGACGCGCTCGACCTCCTGCGCGAGGTGCGCACCCGCGTCGCCGACCTGCCGGTGATCCTTCTGACCGCCCGCAGCGACGCCGAGACCGCCGTGGCAGCTTTCAAGCTCGGGGCCCAGGACTACATTCTCCGGACGGCGGACTACCTGTCCCAGGTCGTGTTCTCCCTCAGCCACGGCCTGCGCCGGACCGACCTGGCCCGCCACAATGAGCAGCTGAGCCGCGAACTCGCGTCGATCAACCGGTCCCTCGGGGCGCAGGTCGAGACCCGCACCGCGGAATTGCACGCCCTGTCGCTGCGGCTGCTGCGCGTGCAGGAGGAGGAGCGCCGCCACATCGCGCAGGAGCTGCACGACCAGATCGGCCAGATGCTGACCGGCCTGAAGTTTCAGCTGGAGGCCGCCGCGCTGGAAGCCGGCCCGGCTGTCCGCACCCGGCTGGACGAGGCCCTGGGGCTGGCGAAGGACCTGCTCAGCCGCACGCGCGAGCTGACCCTGCAGCTTCGGCCGCGCCTGCTGGACGACCTGGGCCTGCAGCCGGCCATGGAGTGGCACCTGGAGCTTTTTCAGCGGCAGACCGGCATCGCGGTCGCGGGAGAATTCTCGCTCCCGCCCGGGCGCCTGGCCAGCGAGCTGGAGACCACCATCTTCCGGGTGGTGCAGGAAGCCCTCACCAATGTGGCCCGCCACTCGGCCTGCACGTCCGCCCACGTGACGATCATCGCGGCCGAAACCCACATCCTGGTGGAGATCACGGACCGGGGGAAGGGCTTCGATGTCGCGGCGGTGCGCGGCCGGTCCAACTCGCTCGGCCTGGCCGGGATGGCCGAGCGCGTGCGGCTGGCGGGCGGCAAGATCGAGATCGTCTCGAGCCCGGGGAAGGGGACCCGGGTCCACGCCTCGTTTCTCCTGGCCGATCCGGTGCCCGCGCCATGACGACGATTGTCATCGCAGACGACCACGAGGTGGTGCGGCGCGGGGTCCGGAGCCTCCTGGAGGCCACGGGCACCTGCAAGGTTGTGGCGGAGGCCCCGGATGGGCTGGCCGCGGCCCAGGCGGTGGAGAAGTTCAAGCCCGACGTCCTGTTCCTGGACCTGAACCTGCCGCGCCTGCATGGGCTGGAGGTGCTGAAGCGCGTGCGGGGCTCCTCGCCGCGGACCAAGGTCATCATCCTCTCGATGCACAACGACGAGCCCTACGTCATCGAGGCGCTGCGCGCGGGCGCTGCGGCGTTTCTCCTCAAGGGCTCGGAATCCCGGGAGATCGAGACCGCCCTGAAGGAGGTGCTCGCCGATCGCCGGTTCCTCAGCGCACAGCTCTCGGAGTGGGCGATCACTGCGCTGACTTCCAAGGTCGCCGACACCTCGGATCCCCTGGCCAGTCTCACGGCTCGCGAGCGGGAGGTGCTGCAATTGGCCGCGGAGGGATTCGGCACGACGGAGTTGGCCGAGAAGCTCTTCATCAGTCCGCGGACTTGCGAGACCCACCGGGCGAACCTCATGCGCAAATTGGGGCTGCAGACGCAGACGGACCTCGTGCGGTTCGCGATTCGCAAGGGGCTGATTCAGGCTTAGTTAAGGGCGGGCTGAGCCTGGGCAGTCCCTGGTTGTTGGAGGGGGTCTGGGTGAAAATCCCCACGCTTGCATTGCCTGGCAGGCGCCCAATAGGTTGGACGGCCTAGAAGCATGTCCACGCAATCAACGGCAACCGCAAAGATCCGCCGGATGGCATGAAGAGCCTGGAACAGAGTTTCTGCGAGGCGAACGGTTGTTCCCCGGAGGAATTTCCGCGGCGGATGTTCTGGAAGTGCCTCCACCGGCATGCGATTCCCCTGGCCCCTTTCCTGATGGTGCTCCGGCCGAGGTATTTCGATGCGGATTGGGAGCTGATCCGGGAGATCCGGAGGGCGGAGCGGATGAACCACGTTTGGGAGGAAGTGCGGGAATATTTCGTCAGCCCCAAGCACGTGGGCTGGCTGAGGCGCAAGGGAAACATCCGGCTGTCAGCCCGGCGCGTGATCAACGTCGCCCGGGAATATCTGCCGAGCACGGGTGCGCCGCCGGCCCCGCCTGCGCGGCCCCATCCTCCGACCGCTTCCTACTCGCTGCTGGAGAGCTGAGGACTGAAAGGCGGAAATGGGAGGGCGAAGGGCGAAAGGCCGATCGCCGGGCGTGGTCGAGGTGCAATCCGGTCGACTTTAAGCGCTGGTTTCCAAAGCTCGGTACCCCCGTGACGCCGGCTTCCCTCGATTTTCGCAACGTCAACTCCCTCTGGAGCAGCGTGCTCGTCGAGACGCTGATGCGGTCCGGGGTCGCGCAGGCGGTCGTCTCCCCGGGCTCGCGGTCGGCCCCCCTGGTTTTTGCGCTGGCGAGGCATCAGGGGATCGAGGCGATTCCGGTCCTCGACGAGCGTTCCGCCGCCTTTTTCGCCCTGGGGCTGGCCCGCCAGCGGGGACAACCCGTGGCGCTGGTCTGCACGAGCGGCACGGCGGCCGCCAACTACCTGCCCGCGATCGTCGAGGCCCAGGAAAGCGGGGTGCCCCTGCTCGTCGTCACCGCCGACCGCCCGCCCGAGCTGCGGGCCTGCGCCTCGGGCCAGACCATCGACCAGCAGAAGCTCTACGGCAGCCACGTGAACTTTTTCCATGAGCTGGCCGTGCCTGAGGCGAATGAGGGGCTCTTGCGCTACCTGCGGCAGACGGTGGCGCATGCCGTCGCGCGCACGCTGGCACCGGCGGCGGGCCCGGTGCACCTGAATGCGCCCTTCCGGGATCCGCTGGCGCCGCTGCCGGATGGCCTGGCCGAGAAGCTTTCATCGAGCGTCGACTGGGCCGGTTTCTTCGCCCACCTCGGGCCGCTGCCTGCGGCCGAGTCGCTCGCGAAGTTGCCATCCCCGGCCCGGAACCAGCGCGGATTGATCGTGGCCGGTCCGGCGCAACCGGGGAATCCCCCCGCCTACGCCGCTCAGGTCGCCGAGATTGCCGGCCGGTTGGGGTGGCCGGTTTTGGCCGATGCCCTGTCGCCCGTCCGCCATCACGCGGGCATTCCGAATCTTGTCAGCACCTACGACGCCATCCTCCGTCAGCCGACCGCGGCCGATCGGCTCAGGCCGGAGTTCGTTCTCTGCCTGGGCGGCTGGCCCACCAGCAAGGTGCTCCGGGGATGGCTGGAGCAGGGGACCCATGCAACCTGGCTCGTCACCGACCGGCCGGACAACCGGGATGCCCTGCACGGGCGCACGCGGTCGTTCCCGGCTTCGCTGTCGGCACTGGCGGCGGGTCTGCCGGCGCCGACCCAGGCCGGCGCCTACTCGGACCTCTGGATGACCTCCGAGCGTGCAGTTCGGACGGCACTCGATGCGCGGCTCGGGGAGGAAACCGGTTTCTTCGAGCCGAAGGCCGCCTGGCTGCTCGCCCGGCACCTGCCGGAGGAGACGCCGCTTTTCATCGCGAGCAGCATGCCGGTGCGCGACGTGGAGTACGTCTGGCCGCCCAGCGGCCGGCGGGTGCGGCCGTTCTTCAACCGCGGCGCCAACGGCATCGACGGCACGCTTTCGACGGCCCTCGGCGTGGCCCACGGCGGGCGGCCCGCGGTGCTGCTGACGGGCGACCTCGCCCTACTGCACGACACCAACGGGTTCCTCCTGCGGCCGAAGCTTCGGGGCAGCCTGACGATCGTCCTGATCAACAACCGGGGCGGCGGGATCTTCGAGCACCTGCCGGTTGCCTCCTTCGATCCGCCCTTCGAGGAATTTTTCGCGACCCCCCAGGAGGCGGATTTCGGGAAACTGTGCGGGGTGTACAGCGTGGAGCACGTCCTGGTGCGCGACTGGAGGCACTTCACCGAATTGATCTCCATCCTGCCGGCCCAGGGCCTGCGCGTCGTGGAAATCCGCACCGACCGCCAGCGCGACGCGGCGCAGCGGAAGCAGCTTTTCGCCAGTCTCGCCCCGGGCTTATAGCTGCAGGGGCAGGCCGATCTCGATGATCTGCGAGGGCGGGATCTGGTAGTAGTCCTTGGCGGGCCGGGCGTTGCGGGTGAGGAAGCTGTAGAAGCTCTTCTCCCATTCCCACATCCCGCTGTTGCCGCCGTGGAGGATCATCTCCCGGTTGAAGAAGTAGGTCGCCCCCTGGGGATTGAAGGCGCAGCCGGCGTCCTTGATCTTCGCCATCAGGGCCGAGACGTCGGGCGACTGCATGTAGCCGTAGTGGCCGTTGGCCCGCCAGATGCCCTCGCCGACCTCGCGCAGCTGGACACGCTCGCCGTCGGGCACGTTGGGGACGTCCTCGGTCAGGATGCTGAGGAGGATGATCGTCTGGTGCAGGCAGCGGTTGGCCTTCACATGGTGCAGGAGGGCGACCGGCGTCCCCTGGGGCGATCCCACCATGAAGATCGCGGCGCCGGTCACCCGGGTGACGTACTTGCTCCTGGCGATGTCGGTCAGCTCGGCCTCCGTCACGTTGTTGCCGTAGACGCGCCCGTAGACGGCATCGCGTCCGCTCTTCCAGGTGTGCATGACGGCGAGGACCACGGCGGCGATGGCCAGCGGGAACCAACCGCCGTCGGTCAGCTTGCGGGCATTGGAAAGGAAGAACGCCAGGTCGATTACGAGGAACATGGCGCAGAGCGGGCCGATCCTCCACAGCGGCCAGCGCCAGTTGCGGTGGGCCACGATGAAGTAGGCGACGGTGGTGATGCCCATCGTGCCGGTCACGGCAATGCCATAGGCGGAGGCCAGCCGGTCGCTGGAGCCGAAGAGGGCGGCCGTGAGGATGCAGCCGATGGCGAGCGCGGTGTTGACGAAGGGGACGTAGATCTGCCCGGACTGCTCGGCGTTGGTGTAGTTGACCTTCAGGCGGGGGAAGTAGCCGAGCTGGATGGCCTGCCGCGTCAGCGAATACGCCCCGGAGATGAGCGCCTGGCTGGCAATGATCGCGGCCGCGATCGAGAGTCCGGTCAGGGTGGCCCGGGACCACCCGGCGGGCGCCATGGCGAAGAAGGGATTCTCCTTCGAGGCGGGGTGGGTGAGGATGAAGGCGCCCTGGCCGAAGTAGTTGAGGATCAGGCCGGGGAAGGCCAGGCCGTACCAGGCGATGGCGATGTAGCGCCGGCCGAAGTGTCCCATGTCCGCGTAGAGGGCCTCGGCGCCGGTGATCGCGAGGACGACCGAGCCCAGAAGGGTGATCACCTGGGCAGGCGGATGCCGGAGGAGCGCCAGCCCGTAGGCGGGGTTGATGGCGGCGAGGACGCCGGGCGCCTTGGAGAGATGCCAGGCCCCGAGGACCCCGAGCGAGACAAACCAGACCAGCATCACGGGGCCGAAGACGCCGCCGATGCTGCGGGTCCCCTTGTGCTGGAACCAGAAGAGTCCCGCCAGGATGATGCAGGCCATCGTGGGGACAAAGGGCGCGAAGTCCGGGTCGATGGCGTTGAAGCCCTCCGCGGCGCCCAGGACCGAGATGGCCGGGGTGATGATGCCGTCGCCGTAAAGGAGGGCGGCGCCGATCAGGATCATGATGACGACCGGACCGAGGCCCCGGCGCGGCTTCTTGCCGTCCACGCCCCTTTCCGCGCCGGAATGGATCAGGGCCAGGAGGGCGAAGATGCCGCCCTCGCCCTGGTTGTCGGCCGTCATGACGTACCAGAGGTACTTGACGCTGACCACGAGGACGAGCGACCAGAAGATGAGGGAGAGGACGCCCAGGACCCCGTCGGTCCTGTCGCCCGAGGGGAGGTGGGCGATGCACTCCCGCATCGTGTAGAGCGGGCTCGTGCCAATGTCGCCGAAGACGACGCCCAGGGCTCCCAGGCAAAGCGCGCTCTTGATCACCGGGCTATGGTCCTTGGCCGGATGGCTGGTCATGCAGGGCCGCCAGTGTTGCAGGCGCCGTGCCGGGGCCAAGCTGTTTCCTTGAAACTCCTTCCGGGTGCCCTAGTTTCCGGGGATGAGCCCCGCCTGGAAATCCGTCGGCACCTATTCCGACATCCTCTATCACAAGGCCGGCGGCCTCGCCCGGGTGACCATCAACCGGCCGGAGAAGCGCAACGCCTTCCGGCCGGAGACGGTCGCGCAGATGATCGCGGCGTTCACGGACGCCCGGGAGGACCCGGCGATCGGCGTCGTGCTGCTGACGGGGGCGGGGCCCCACACCGACGGCAAGTACGCCTTTTGCGCGGGTGGCGACCAGAGCGTGCGCGGCCCGGCGGGATACGTGGGGGGCGACGGCGTCCCCCGGCTCAACGTCCTCGACCTCCAGAAGCTGATCCGGTCCATGCCGAAGGTCGTGATCGCCCTGGTGGCCGGCTACGCGATCGGCGGCGGGCATGTCCTGCACGTCGTCTGCGACCTGACGATCGCGGCGGACAACGCCATCTTCGGCCAGGTGGGGCCCAGCATGGGAAGCTTCGACGGCGGGTTTGGCTCGAGCTACCTCGCGCGGATCGTGGGCCAGAAGAAGGCCCGGGAGATCTGGTACCTCTGCCGGAAGTACACCGCCCGGCAGGCGCTGGAGATGGGCCTCGTCAACACGGTCGTTCCGGTCGGCCAGCTCGAGGCCGAGGGCATCAAGTGGGGGACCGAGATCATGGGCCAGAGCCCCCTCGCAATCCGCTGCCTGAAGAGCGCCTTCAACGCCGACGTGGACGGCCAGGCCGGGCTGCAGGAACTCGCCGGCAACGCGACGCTGCTCTACTACATGAGCGAGGAGGCGAAGGAATTCCACCAGGCGCAGCGGGAAAAGCGCGCGCCGGACGCGACCAAGTTTCCATGGCTACCCTAAAATCCGCCCCCGCTACCGCTTCCGTTTCCGCCCGTCCCACGGGCTTCCTTGCCGGCCGCCCGGTCGTGCGCTGGGGGATCATCGGCTGCGGCGACGTGACGGAAGTGAAGAGCGGCCCGGGCTTCCAGAAGGCCGCCGGCTCGGCCCTGGTCGCCGTCATGCGGCGCAACGGGAAGCTCGCGGCCGACTACGCCAAGCGGCACGGCGTGGCCCGTTCCTATGACAACGCCGAGGCGCTGATCGCCGACCCGGAGGTGGACGCGGTCTACGTGGCCACCCCGCCGGATTCCCATGCCTCCTACGCCCTCCAGGTCGCGGCGGCGGGCAAGCCGGCCTACGTCGAAAAGCCGATGGCGCGGAACACGACCGAGTGCGACCGCATGGTGGCGGCCTTCGCGCGCGCCAAGCTTCCGCTTTTCGTGGCCTACTACCGCCGAAGCCTGCCGCGGTTTCTTGAGGCCCGGAAGCTGATGGCGGAGGGCGCGATCGGGAAGGTGACGGGCGTCCGCTATCAGGGTTCCGGCCCGAAGCACCGCGATGACGCCGGCTGGCGGCTCGACGCGGCGAAGGCGGGCGGGGGACACTTCCTCGACGTCGGCTCCCATGTGCTCGACCTCCTGGATTTCCTCTTCGGTCCCCTGGGGTATGTCGCCGGATCGGCCGCCAATCTCGGCGGGACCTGCCCGGTCGAGGATGTCGTGGCGATGAGCTTCCGCTTCCCCGGCGGGCTTCCCGGATCGGCCGCCTGGAATTTTGCGAGCGCGGTCACCGAGGACGCGGTCGTCATCACCGGCACCGAGGGGCGGCTGACCTTCGCGGTCTTCACCAACGAGCCCCTGCAGCTGGAGAATGCGCAGGGCGCGCAGGCGATCGACCGGCCCAATCCGCCGCACGTGGCGCAGCCCCTCATCCAGACGGTCGTCGACGATCTCCTGGGCCGCGGAACCTGCCCGAGCACGGGGGAGTCGGCGCGCCGGACGACGCAGGTCATGGACACGGTCCTCGCCGGGTACTACGGCGGGCGCGCCGACGAATTCTGGCAGCGGCCGCAGACCTGGCCGGGGGGACGGCGGTAGGGCCGGCCGCGGCCTACTTGCCGAGCGAGGCGCGCAGGCTGGCCAGCTGGCCGGCGCTGCCGAGGAGTTCATTGCGGCCGGCGATGAACTTGGCGTACTCGTCGATGAAAATCTTGCCCGGCGGGCGGAAGTCGAAGTCGCCCGGCTTGTCGCGGAAGTACTCCCGGTGCACCCGGGTCCAGACGAGGCGGCCGTCGGTGTCGATGTTGACCTTGGTCACCCCGCGCTTGGCGGCGGGAAGGTATTCGTTCGGGTCGACGCCCATCGAGCCGGCGATCTTGCCGCCGGCGGCATTGATGCGGTCGACCTCCTCCTTCGGCACGCTCGAGCTGCCGTGCATGACGAGCGGGAAGCCGGGCAGGCGGGCCTTGATCTTGTCGAGGACGTCAAAATGGAGGGACTGCTTGCCCTTGAACTTGAAGGCGCCGTGCGAGGTGCCGATGGCGCAGGCGAGGGAGTCGCAGCCGGTGGCCTTGACGAAGGCCTCGGCCTCGGCCGGGTCGGTCAGGCACGCGTTGCCTTCCTCGACCTTGATGTCCTCCTCGACGCCGCCGAGCATGCCGAGCTCGGCCTCGACCGACAGGCCCTTGGCGTGCGCCTTTTCCACCACGCGCTTGGTGATGGCGACGTTCTGGTCGAAGGGATCGTGCGAGGCGTCGATCATCACCGAGCTGAAGAAGCCCGAGTTGATGCAGTCATAGCAGGTCTCCTCGTCCCCATGGTCGAGGTGGACGGCGTAGATGGCTTCCGGAAAGATCGTCTCCGAGGCGCGGATGATCGCCTCCAGCATGCGCTTGTCGGTGTATTTCCGGGCGCCCTTGGAAATCTGGATGATGAAGGGGGCCTGCGAGTCGATGCAGCCCTTGAACAGGCCCATGGCCTGCTCGGCATTGTTGATGTTGTAGGCGCCGACGGCGTACTTGCCGTAGGCGTGCTTGAAGAGCTGCGCGGTGGTGACGATCATGGGAGTCGGATTCGAAGGGCGGAACGCGAAAATCTGAATCCAGCAGAGTGCAGCGGAGCGTCGAAGTTAAGTCGAAATTGAAATTCGACGATGGGGTGAGCAGCAAAGCGCAAGAAATGCGCCATCGCGCTCAGGCCGCGGGAGCGGTGGGAGGCGCCGCCGGGGCGGAGGGGGGAGGGGCCGGGGCTTCCGCCGCCGGCGCGGCCTCGGCGGCGCCGGCGGCCTTCTTCTTGCCGCGGCCCTTCTTGGGGGCGTTCGGGTCCTTGGGCGGCCGCGGGGCGAACTCGAAACCGGTCGTGCCGTCGGGCTTCAGGACGAGGAAGGCGTTGAAGGGGCGGCGGGTGCGCTGGCTCCAGAACTTCTCCAGGAGGTCGGTCTTCCCCGTCTCGAGGAGCTTCACGAACTGCTCCAGGGGAATGTCGCGGGAGAGGATGCGCCGCGAGAGCCGGGCGTGGATCTTATCCTCGCCGTTCTCGACCGAGCGGGCCACGTAGCTCTGCGGGGTCTCGAAGATCTCGGCGCCGGGATACTTGGCGGGCGCCGGCCTGACAGGCTTCAGCCCGGTGAAGTCGATCTTCACCGCGCCGGTGGCATCGCGCTGGCCGTCGAAGAGGAACCCGACCTTCTTTTCCTCCGGGTTGTACTTGAGGACGGCGCTGAAGGGCTTGCCCATCTTGGACCGGAACCCGTCGATCGGGCCGATCTGGCCCTTGGCCAGGATCTCGCGGATCTCGTCCTCGGACATCTTTCGGTTGCCGATGACCTTGTAGACCATGAGCTCCCCGTCCTGCGACTTGTACCCGCGCAGGGTCTCCCGCAGGGGCTTGCCGTCGGTGGGGGAGAGGATGTCGGTGACGCGCGCGACCGAGTCGTCCTCCTCGAACTTCTTCACCCGGTTCACCATGCCCTTGGTCTGGGCGGCGATCTCGGCCATGAACTTGTCGCGGGTGAACTTCTTCTGCTCCATCTGGCGGAGCTTGTACTCCCACTCGCCGGTCATGGCGGGGCTGGTGAGCTCCTCGGCCTTCACCGCCAGGAGGAACTGCAGGACCTGCTCGGCCTTGGCCGTGGGGATGAGCTCCCGCTGGGCGCGCTCGACGTAGCGGGAATTGATCAGGCCGTCGATCGTGTCGGCGCGGGTGGCGGGGGTGCCGAGCCCGCGCTCCTTCATGGCCTCGGCGAGTTCCTCGTCCTCGACGAGCTTGCCGGCGCCTTCCATGGCGGAGAGGAGCGTCGCCTCCGTGTAGCGGGGCGGCGGCTTGGTCGTCTCGGCGTGGAGCTCGGCGGCCGTGAGCTTCGCCTGCGGCGGGGCGCCGTCGGCCTTGTCCAGCGCCGGCAGGGCCTTGGAGTTCGGATCGTCGTCCTCGAGGGTGTTCTTGCCGTAGACCGCCAGCCACCCGGGGAAGGTGAGGACCTTGCCCTCGGTCTTGAAGGTGTGGCCCGCGACCACGCTCAGCCGGGTCGTGATGTCGAACTCGGCGGAGGGATGGAAGGCCGCCACGAACCGGCGGGCGATCATGTCGAAGATCTTGGCCTCGAACTCGTCCAGCGTGGCCGGGTTCGCCTCGACGGTCGGGATGATGGCGAAGTGGTCGGAGATCTGCGCGTTGTTGAAGATGCGCTTGTTCGGCCGGACCCAGCCCGAGGCGAGGACCTTCTGGGCGTGCGGCGCCAGGTCGCCCCCGAGGTTCTGGAGGGTCTGCTGGACCGTGGGCATGTAGTCCTCGGGCAGGGCCCGCGAGTCGGTGCGGGGGTAGGTGATGACCTTGTGCCGCTCGTAGAGGGCCTGGCCGATCTGCGAGGTTCGGCGGGCGGAGATCCCGAAGCGGTTGTTGGCCTCGCGCTGGAGGGTGGTGAGGTCGTAGAGCCGGGGCGGGGCGTTGGTGCTGCCCTTCTTCTCCTCGGAGACGGCGGCGAGGGGCTGGCCCTGGCAGGCGACATAGACGGCGTCGGCGTGGGCCTGCTCCCAGATCCGGTCGACGCGGTCGTGCTCGTCGTCCTCGGACTTCTTGAAGTTCGGGCGCTGGTAGGTCCCCTCGTAGGCTCCCTTGGTGACGTCAAAGCTGGCGGTCACCCGCCAGTAGGCCCGCGGCTTGAAATTGCGGATCTCGAGCTCGCGCGCGTAAACAATCGCAAGGGTGGGGGTCTGGACCCGGCCGACGGAGGCGACGTTGCCGGCCCGCGAGCCGAACATGCGCTTGGTGAGGGCGCGGGTGCCGTTGATCCCGATCAGCCAGTCGCTCTCGCTCCGGCAGCGGGCGGCATCGGCCAGGCCCTTCATCTGCTCGCCCTCGCGGAGGTTCTGGAAGGCCTCCCGGATCCCGGTCGCCGTCATGGTCTGCATCCAGGCCCGCTTCACGGGCAGCTTGGACTTGGTGAGCTGATAGAGATAGGTGAAGATCAGCTCGCCCTCGCGCCCGGCGTCACAGGCGTTGATCACCGTCCCGATGTCCTTGCGGGCGAGGAGTTTCTTCAGGGCGTCGTAGCGCTCCTTCGACTGCTCGATCGGCTTCAGGCCGAACTTGTCGGGGATGATGGGGAGGACCTCGAGCCGCCAGAACCCGTACATCTTCTTGTCGATGTCCTCGGGCATGAGGAGCTCGACCAGGTGCCCGACGGCGTTCGAGATGACGTACTCGTCGTTCTCGAAATGGTCGCCCTTCTTCGGGATCTTGCCCAGGGCGCGCGCGAGATCAGCCGCAACGGAGGGCTTCTCGGCGATGATGAGCGTCTTCATGAAGACGCGAGCGGTTAGGGTGCGCCGCGCTGAAGTGCAAGAACTTGTTTTTTTCGCCCTCTGGCAATTCGCTCCCGCGCGGGGCGCGGGCGATCAGGGATTCGCGTCGTCCAGGACCACGATTTCGCGCGCGCCGTTCTGCTCGCGCAGCGCGAGCAGCGGCCGGTCGCTCACGTCGGCCAAGAGCTCATCGTCGGAGATGACCTGATAGGAGGAGGCGGACGTGGGCGGAGCCGCAGCGCGGACGCGGACGGGACGGGAGCCCGGATGGGCCAGGGTGAGGAGGAGCACGGCGGCCATGCCGGCGACCGAGCCGGCGGTCAGCAGGAGCCGCTGCCGGGCGCGCCGTCGGCGGGCGCCGGCGGCGGCGCGGAGGGCGGCCGCCGCGGCCGGGCCGTCGGCCCAGTCGCCCTGAAAGAGGTCGGCGATCAGCCGGGTGCGGAAATCCGGTTTCTCAGTCATGGCGCTGGAGGCGGGCGAGGAGAAGCCGGCGGACCTCGGTCCGGGCGCGGGTGAGCCGCGATTCGACGGCCTTGGGCGAGAGCGAGAGCCCCGCGGCGATGGTGCGGACGTCGCGGCTGGAAAAGTACTTGGCCTCGAGGAGCGCCCGGTCCTCCGGATCGATCTCGGCCAGAACCGCGTCCAATGCCGCAAACAGCCGGGTTTCCTCGGCGGTCGAGGAAGGGTCGGCTTCGCCTTCGGCGCCGCGCCGCTGCAGCAGGGTCCAGAAGGCCCGCCGCCGCCGCCGGCAGTCGCTCAGGGCCGAATGGGCCACCCGCCGCAGCCAGGCGGAGAACATGGGCGGCGATTCGCAGACGCGGGCATGGCGCGCGATGCGAAGATAGGCCTGCTGGAGCGCCTCATTGGCCAGGTCGTAATCGCCCCAGGCGGCGGCCAGCTGGTGGCGGAAGATCCCGGGCCCGTATTCCGCGTGAAAGCGGGTCCAGGCGGCGTCCTCGCCCCGCGCCAGTCCCGCCGTCAATTCGCGCAGTTGCAGGCCCGCCGCGTCCAATTCCACGGGCGCGGCGGCTAGTGCGGCATTGAGCGGAAGGGCGCCGGAGGGGGTCACTTGTTGTCGAAGGGAGGGGGCGGGCCTTTGCGGGGCATCCGGTTCTCGTGCAGGCTGCGGATCACCTGGCGGGTCATTTCGATGGCGTCCGGCGGGCCGGAGACGAGCAGCAGCTTCGTGGCGGGATGAAACTTGATCTGCAGGGCGTTCACGTCGTGGGCCGGATTGAGCGTCCAGGCGGTGCGGATGACGTCGACGATGTTGTCGACCGACTGCTGGTCGTCAAGGTAGCTGCCCAGCTGGAAGGAATCGAAAATCGTCTGGGTTCGCCGCACGGCCAGGACTTCGTCGGGCGACAGGTGGGCCGGGCGGCGGTCCTTCGCGCCGTCGGTGCTGACGATGAAAATGCCGCGGTCGACTTGTTCGATCCGGATTCCCTTGTCGCGCAGCAGCGCGCCGATCGCCCGCAGAATGCCGTCCCGGTACGCGTTCTTGACGGTGAAGGGCTGGATCTCCGTCGCCAGCGCGCCCTTCTCGCCGATGACATTGAGCGAGACGTCGTTGTTCGTCTTCTCGACCAGGGCGATGAGGTCGCCGAGCGAACCGCCGGGAAAATCGATGCTGAGCCGGGGTTCGGGCCGATCGGGGCCGGGAGCCGCCGATGCGGCCGGAGCCGCGGGCAAGGGCGGCGCCGCGGGTGCGGCGTTGTCAGCCCGGGCGGGCGAGAGGAAAGCGCCGGCGGCGAGGACGGCGGAAAGGAGGAAGCGGGAGGGGAGGAATTTCATGGTGGTGGCCTTCAACCTCCATATACGCTCCCCGTCCCTGCATCCTTCGGAAAACATCAGCCCGCCAGCTTGGGCGTCTCCGCCATCGCGCTATCCAGCGACTTGAGGAGGGACGCGATCGTCTCGTCCGTCTCGTCGCCCATGTTGGAGATGCGGAAGGTCTTGCCCTTGAGCTTCCCGTAGCCGCCGTCGATCACGAGCTTGTGCTTCGACTTCAGGATCTTGTTCAGGGCGCCGAGGTCGATGTTCTGGTTGTTCGTGAAGCAGTTGAGCGAGATCGAGCCATAGCCTTCCTTGGGGAAGAGCTTGAAGCCCTTGCCGAAGATGAAGTCGCGGACCGCCTTGTTCAGGCGGGCGTGCCGCGCATAGCGGGCCTCGACCCCCTCGGCCCTGATGTCCTCGAGCTTCGACTTGAGGGCGTAGATGAGGGAGATGACCGGGGTGCTCGGGGTCATCCCGTTCTCGTGGTTCTTCTGGAACTCGACGAAGTCGAAATAGTACCCCCGCGTGGCGATCGAGGCGGCGCGCGCGAGCGCGCGCTTCGAGACTGAGAGGAAGGAGAGGCCGGGCGGCAGGGCCAGCGCCTTCTGCGAGCCGGTGATGAAGACGTCGATTCCCAGCTCGTCCTTCTTAATCGGCACGGCGCTGAAGGAGCTGACCGCGTCGACGATCGAGATGACTTCGGGGAACTGGCGGATCACGGCCATCAGGGCCGGGAGGTCGCTCATACAGCCGCAGGAGGTCTCGTTGTGGATCAGGGTGATCGCGTCATAGGCGCCCGTGGCGAGCTCCTTCCGGACCGCCTCGGGGTCGACCGGCTGGCCCCACTCGAACTTGAGGGGGGTGGCGGCCTTGCCGCAGCGCAGGGCGACGTCGTGCCACTTGTCCGAGAAGGCGCCGTTCATGCAGGAGAGCACCTTCTTGGCCACGAGATTCCGGATGGCCCCCTCCATCGTGCCGAAGGAGCTGCTCGTCGAGAGATAGACGGGGTCCTGGGTGCAGACGAGCGCCTGCAGGTCGGGCTGCACCGCCTGGTAGAGCGCGACGAAGTCCGTGCTGCGGTGCCCGATCATGGGCTGTGCCATGGCGCGGAGCGTTTTTTCCGAGACGGCGATGGGGCCGGGAATGAAGAGTTTGTAGCTCATGGAAATGAAAGGCGAAAGTAGGAAGGCGAAAGGCGAAAGTAGGCGAGGGGAACCGGAAAGGCGAATTGCGAACGTAGGCAGGCGGAGGTCCAAGGTCGAAAACAGTTTACGTCATACCGGGCGTCAATCTTCATCACACGAGCCTGTCCCTATTGGCTACCCTGGGCGGTCCGATTCGCCTTTTCCGACTTTCGCCTTCCCACTTTCGCCTTTTTGCATGGCCCTCTCCTGGTTCAAGAAGAAATTCAACGCCTTCGAACTCTACACGGTCGACGTGGTGCTCGGCCGGCGGGCGGACGCCGGGGTCGCGATCTACGGGGCCTTCCTCCACCTCCTCTCCTGGGGCTTCAGCGGGGTGGTGCAGCTGCGCCTCTGGCTCTACCGGTACCGGATCCTGCAGGACCAGCCCCTGGGCTGCCTCGTCGTCGTGGTGGGCAACCTGACGGTCGGCGGGACCGGCAAGACACCCGTCGTGGAGAAGCTGGCCCGCACCCTCCGGGACCGCGGCCGCAAGGTGGCGATCCTGAGCCGCGGCTACAAGAGCAAGACCCCCTCCCTTTGGCGGAAGGGCTGGTACTGGCTGTCCCACACCGACGAGCCCCCCCCGCGGATCGTCAGCGACGGCGAGCGGGTGCTCCTCGACAGCGAGGAGGCGGGCGACGAGCCCTACATGCTGGCCCGGAACCTGCCCGGCGTCGTCGTCCTGGTGGACAAGAACCGGGTGAAGGCCGGCGCCTATGCGATCAAGCGCTTCGGCTGCGACACCCTGGTCCTGGACGACGGCTTCCAGTACCTGCCGGTCAAGGGCAGCCTGAACCTCCTTCTCGTCGACAAGACGAACCCCTTCGGCAACGGCCGGATGCTGCCCCGCGGCATCCTGCGCGAGCCGGTCAAGCACCTGCGGCGCGCGAGCTACGTCTTCCTGACCAAGTCCGACGGCCGCCGCGACCTCGAGCTCGAGGCGACGATCGCGCGGCACAACCCCGCTGCCGACCTCATCGAGTGCGTGCACCGGCCCCAGTACCTCCAGCGGGTCGGCCGGGGCCCGGACGAGGCCGACGGCCGCCAGCCGCTGGCCTGGCTCAAGGGGCGCAAGGTCTTCGCCTTCAGTGGCATCGCCACCCCGGAGAGCTTCGAGAAGTTCCTGCGCGACCTCGGCGCCCTGATCATGGGCCGGGAGCGCTACCTCGACCACTACCGCTACCAGGAGGAGGACCTGACGGGCCTCCTCGCGCAGGCCCGCCAGGCGGGGGCGGAATGCCTCCTGACGACCGAGAAGGACGCCGTCCGGCTCCCGGCCGGCGCCACCGCGGGAATGCCACTCTACTACCTTCGGCTGGAGATCGATATTATCCGCGGGGCGGTGGATTTTGACGAGGCGGTCGGACGGATCTGCTTCCCCCAGAGCGCCTTTCGTTCTTAGCCTATCGCTTCTCCGCTTCCGGGTTCCGTTTGTTCTTAACCTGTCCCTTTCCGTGCAATAGCCTGTCCCTTTCCATGCTCATCGATCCCCGCTTCCTGCAGCTCGCCGACGGCCTCACGGGCTTCTCCACCGCCTTGAAAAAGGGAGAGCGCGTATTGATCGACGCCTTTGACGTGCCGGATGCGATGGTGGTGGCGCTGATCCAGGCGGCCCGGCGGCGCGGCGCGCTACCGTACGTGCAGGTCCATCGGGCCCGGATCACCCGCGAACTGGCGCTCGGGGCGGTCGACGCCCAGTTCGCCCCGCACGCCGAGGTCGAACTCGCCCGCATGCGGAAGATGGACGCGTACATCGCGCTGCGCGGCTCCGACAACATCTTCGAGTCCTCCGACGTGCCGCCCGAGAAGGTGCGGCTGGTCAGCCGGCTGATGAAGCCGGTGCAGGACCACCGGGTGGGCAAGACGAAGTGGGTCGTGCTCCGGTGGCCGACCGCCGCCATGGCGCAGCAGGCGGGCATGAGCACGGAGGCCTTCGAGGACTTCTATTTCCGGGTCTGCACGCTCGACTACGGCCGGATGGCGCCGGGGATGAGGGCGCTGGCCGGGCTGATGGGCCGCACCGATCGGGTGCGGATCGTCGGCCCCGGCACGGACCTGCGCTTCTCGATCAAGGGGATCGGCGCCAAGGAGTGCGGCGGCCAGTACAACATCCCGGACGGCGAGGTGTTCTCCTGCCCGGTCCGCGACTCGGTCGAGGGCTTCGTCCAGTTCAACGCCCCGACGGTCTACCTCGGCACCTCCTTCGACCACGTGCGGCTCGCCTTCAGCAAGGGGAAGGTCGTGGAGGCGACCTCGAGCAACAACCAGCGCCTCGGCGAGATCCTGGACAGCGACGCGGGCGCGCGATACATCGGCGAGTTCGCGCTGGGCTTCAATCCCCACATCCTCGAGCCCATGCGCGACATCCTCTTCGACGAGAAGATCGCCGGCTCCTTCCACTTCACGCCCGGCCAGGCCTACGCCGAGTGCGGCAACGGCAACCAGTCGCAGGTGCACTGGGACCTCGTCTGCATCCAGCGGCCGGACCACGGCGGGGGCGAAGTCTGGTTTGACGGCAAGCTGGTCCGAAAGGACGGGCTCTTCCTCCCCAAGGCGCTGCAGCAGCTCAATCCCGCGCACCTGCTGGCGGAAAAGTGAGCCGGCGGCCTGGCTTGACAACATATCATCCAATTTAGATATGTTGATGGAATGCCCGCCGGCCCTCTGACTGCCTTCATCCGGGCGCTGCCGAAGACGGAGACGCACCTCCACGTCGAGGGGGCGCTGCCCTACGAGCTCCTCCTGCGGCAATGGCCGGGGAAGTACCCGGACCACCCGGATTTCCGGAGGCGGTCCTACCGCTACGATACGTTTCCCGCCTTCGAGAAGATCCTCCTCGACCACGCGCTGCCCTGGTTCACCACGGCCGAGCGGTACCACGAGGCGGCCCAGGTGATGTTCGCCCGCCAGGCGGCGGAAAACATCCGCTACGTCGAGACAAGCTTTCACCTGCCGGTCACGCACTTCATCGGCGTCCCGGGCCCGGAGATCATCGCGGCGATCCGCTCGGCCGCCCCGGCCGGGATGGAGGTCCGGGTCTTCGCCGGGATGCTGCGGAGCGACTACGGCGGGCCCTTGCGGCCGACGATCGACGCCCTGCCCACCTGGACCGACCTGGCCGGCGTCGACCTGCACGGGTTCGAGCAGATGCCGACGGAGCCCTGGTCGGCCGCGGTCTGGGCGAAGGCCCGGGCCGCCGGCAAGGTCACCAAGTGCCATGCCGGGGAATTCGACGGGCCGCACCGGGTGCGCGAGGCCATCGAGCAGCTCGGGGTGAAGCGGGTGCAGCACGGGGTCCGCGCGATCGAGGACCCGGCGGTCCTGGCCCTGGCGCGGGACGAGGGGGTCACTTTCGACGTCTGCCCGATCAGCAACGTCGGCCTCCGCGTGGCCGGCTCGATCCATGGCCATCCGCTGCGCCGGCTGCTGGCCGCCGGCGTGCGCTGCACGGTCAGCACCGACGACCCGCTCTGCTTTGCCAACACGGTTCTCGAGGAATACGAGGCCCTGGCCGGCGAGGCGGGCTTCACCGCCGCCGAGCTGGCGCAGGTGGCGCGCAACGGCTGGGAGGTGGCCGACGTGCCCGCCGCGATCCGGGCGGCGCGCCTCGCGGAGATCGACCGGCTGCTGGCCGCGCAAGAATCGGGAAAATAGCCGTCGCCGCGGCGGCGGATCGATGGCAGGGTGGGCGGTCCTGATGAGCTTCACCCATGTAGTCCCGCCGGATGTTCCCCGCGCCCGCGCCGACAAGGTGCTGGCGAGGGCCTTCCCGGACCATAGCCGGGTGCTCCTGCAGCGGGCGTTCGCCGCGGGGCTGGTCCGCCGCCACGGCAAGGTCATCAGGCAGAAGGACGACGTCCTGGCGGGCGAGACCCTGGATTTCGACCTGCCGGCGGTCCGGCCGTCCGTCCTGGTCGCGAAGGCCATCCGCCTCAAGGTGATCTTCGAGGACAAGCATCTCATGGCCGTCGACAAGCCGCCCGGCATGGTCGTCCATCCGGGAGCGGGGACGGGCGAGGACACCCTCGTCCACGCGCTGCTCGCGCATTGCCACGGCAGCCTGAGCGGCATCGGCGGGGTGGAGCGCCCGGGCATCGTGCACCGCCTCGACAAGGAGACCTCGGGCGTCCTGATCGTGGCCAAGACCGACGCCGCGCACCGCGGGCTGGCGGCGCAGTTCGCCGGCCGGACGGTGGTGAAGGAATACCTCGCGCTGGTCTCCGGGGTGCCCGCGCTGCGGGCGGGCAGCATCCGGCAGCCCATCGGCCGGCACTCGCGCCAGCGGCACCGGATGACCATCGTCCCGGAGGAGAGTGGCGGGCGCGCGGCGCACACCGACTGGAAGGTCCTGGACCATTTCGGCCCGGTCGTCGCGCTGGTGCGCTGCGTCCTCCACACCGGCCGGACCCACCAGATCCGGGTCCACCTGCGCTCCATCGGGCACCCGCTGCTGGGCGACGCCTCCTACGGCTGGAAGGCCGATCCGCGGCTGCCGCTGCCCCCGCGGGTCATGCTCCACGCCGAGCACCTCGTGGTGTCGCATCCCATCACGGGCCAGCTGCTCGACCTCCACGCGCCGCCGCCGGCGGATTTCGCGAAGATCGGCGCGGCCCTGCGGAAGCTCTACCCCTTGGCCAGCTCCTCGGCCGCCAAGCCCCAGCGCAGGTTGTAGAACGAGTGCCGGTAGGAGGAAAAGCGGCCGCGGTCGGCCACCGCGAGCAGCGTGGCGAGGGCCGTCGGAAAGACGTCGGCGCGCGCGGGCGGCAGCCCGAGCACCTCTTTTCGCGCCGGCAGGGGCAGGGCGCCCAGCCCGTCGCGGAGCTCGCGGAGCTGGCCGGTGGTGAGCCGCGGATCCGCCTGTTCGACGGTCTGGCCGGTCCGGACGCCGAGCACCGCCCGCGCCGTGGTCAGCGTGCCGCCGGTCCCCACCACGGCGGCGCCGGTGTCGAGGGAGAAGGCGAAGCCCGACATCGCGAAGGAGGCGTCCACCGCCTTGACGACCGCCTCGATCTCCGGTCGTCCGAAAGGCTTGCGCGGATCCCGCACGCACTGCTCGGTCAGCCGCACGCAGCCCAGGGGCAGGCTCTTTTCCTGGACCGCCCGCCGGTCGCGGAAGACCAGGCATTCCAGGCTGCCGCCGCCCAGGTCGAAGACGTAGAAGTCCCGCAGGCCCGCCAGGGAGGGATCGCAGGTCAGGCCCCGCCCGATGAGATTGGCCTCCTCCGCGCCGGTCAGGATGCGCAGGGTGCTCCCCGTGGCCTGGCGCACCCGCTCCCGGAATTCCGCGCCGTTGGCCGCGTCGCGCACGGCGCTGGTCGCCACGATGACCGCGCGGCGCGCCCCGTGCCGGTTCGCGTCGTCGAGGAGATCCCGGACGGCCGCCAAGCCCTGGGCCATCGCTTCCTCGGCCAGGCGCGGGTGCGCCTGGCTGATGCCCGCGCTGATGCGGGTCTCCAGGGTGCGGCTGTAGACGGCCTCGGGCAGCCCCCGGACGCCGCTCGCGGCGACCAGGAGCTTGATCGAATTGCTGCCGAGATCGATGACGGCGACGGGAGGGGGCATCGGAAGGGCGGAGGGCGGAAAGGCGGCGGGGGACGACGGTGTAGCAGACGGCGCGCCTGGAACCCCGGCTACAGGATAAAATCCGCGGGCGCGATCAGGAGCACGAATTCGCCCTTGCGGCTCGTCTGCGCGAGGCGCGCCTGCACCTCCGCCGCGGGCCCGACGAGGAAGGTCTCGTAGAGCTTGGTCACTTCCTTGGCGACGCAGATGACGCGGGCCCCGCCGAGCGTCCCGACGATCTCGGCGACCGCCTTGTCGATCCGGTGGCAGCTCTCGTAGAGCGCCAGCGTGTAGGGGAAATCGCGGTGCTGCCCGAAAAAGGCCGTGCGGGCCGCCGACTTGGGCGGCAGGAAGCCGACAAAGAGGAACCCGTTGGTCGGCAGGCCGCTCGCGCTGAGGACGGCCGCGAGGGCGCTGGGGCCGGGCACCGGGACGACGGGCAGCCCGCGGCGGCGGCAGGCCCGCACCAGGCGGAAGCCGGGGTCGCTGAGCCCAGGGGTGCCGGCGTCGCTGACGAGGGCGACGGAGGCGCCGGCGGCCAGGCGCTCCACCAGCCGCTCGGCGGCCTCGGTCTCGTTGTGCTCGTGGTAGGGCACGAGCTCGCGGCGGAGGCCGAGGCGGGAGAAAAGGACGCCGGTCGTCCGGGTGTCCTCGCAGGCTACGAGGTCCACCGCGCCGAGGATCGCCCGCGCCCGCTCGGTCAGGTCCGAGAGGTTGCCGATCGGCGTGGCCACCACGTAGAGGTGACCGGCCTGGGGGATGAGCGATGCCGACGAGGACATCCGGTCGGCGGCAGATTGGCCTCCTGGAGGGGAGACGCCGCTCAGTGCATGTTGCCCGAGCCCATGCCCGGCACCTGGTTCTCCCAGTTGGCGGGCCGGCTCCACGGAATCGAGGAATCTGTCGGGGTCTGGGTCGAGCAGCCGGCGAGGAGGGCGGCCGCGGCCAGCAGGAGGAGGCTGAGGCAGGACTTCACAGAGGCGTTCATGGAGAAGGGGGGAGCTAAGGGCGGAGCGGAAGGGCGATCAAGCCTGATAGGTCGACTCGAACCAGGGGGTGCGGGCGGTCTTTTTTACGAGCTCATTGGCCGCAAGATGTTCCAGGATCTTGAAGGCCAGCTCGGGGTCTCCGCCGGCCTGCTGGGCCAGCGCCTCGGCGGTCAGGCCCGTCCCGGCCGCCTGGCGGAGGGCGGCGGTGAGCTTGCGCTGGAGCGCAATGACCCCGCCGGCCGCCTGCTTGCCCGCCTCGACGCCCGGCTGGTGGTAGGCGTTGATGTCGATCAGCGAGGCGTAGAGCCCGACGACCCGCTCATAGAGCGCGATCAGGGCCCCGACGGACCGGGGGGACACGTCGGCCAGGGTGATCGTCACCGAGGCGCGGTCCTTCTCGGAGAGGGCGTCGCGGGTGCCGAGGTAGAAGCCCTGCAGGAAGTCGCCGCTCGTGACCCCCGGCTCGACCTCGAGGCTCGGGCCGGCGCGGTCCTCGAGGACCTCGACGAAGGTGACGAAGAAGTTCTTCACGCCCTCGCGGAGCTGCTGCACGTAGGCGTGCTGGTCGGTCGAGCCCTTGTTGCCGTAGACGGCGATGCCCTGCTCGACCACCCGGCCCTGCCGGTCCTTCTCCTTGCCGAGGGACTCCATGACGAGCTGCTGCAGGTAGCGGGAGAAGAGGAGGAGCCGGTCCTTGTAGGGGAGGACGACCATGTCCTTGGCGCCGCGGCCATCGGTCGCGAAATGCCACATGAGGGCGAGGAGGGCCGCGGGGTTCCTGCCCGTGGTCTGCTGCCGCGTGACCTTGTCCATCGCGGCGGCGCCGGCCAGCAGGGCGTCGATCTTGATCCCCTGCAGCGCGGCGGGCAGGAGCCCGACGGCGCAGAGCTCGCTGGTGCGGCCGCCGACCCAGTCCCACATGGGGAAGCGGGCGAGCCAGCCGTCTTGCTTCGCGGTCTGGTCCAGCTTGGAATCCGCGCCGGTGACGGCGACCGCGTGCTTCGCGAAGTCCAGCCCCGCCGCCTTGAAGGCGGCGGCGGCCTCGAGCATCCCGTTGCGGGTCTCGGCCGTGCCGCCGGACTTCGAGATCACGACGACCAGCGTCTGGCGGAGGCGCCGGCCGATCTGCTTCAGGACGAGGTCCATCCCGTCGGGGTCGGTGTTGTCGAAGAAGCGGACGGAAAGCTTGTCGCGGCCCTTGCCGCGGCTGCCGAGGGCCTGGCTGACGAACTGCGGACCGAGGGCGGACCCGCCGATCCCGATCACGAGCAGCTCGCGGAACTTGCCCGCCGGTCCCGCGACCTCGCCGCGATGGACCTTCGCCGCGAAGGCCTTGATGGCGGCGAGGGTGGAAGAGATCTCCTCGCGCAGCTCGGCGGTGGGGGCGAGCTGCGGGGCCCGCAGCCAATAGTGCCCGACCATCCGCTGCTCGTCGGCATTGGCGATCGCGCCCTTCTCGAGGGCGTCCATCTCGGCAAAGGCCTTCTGCATCGCCGGCTCCATCGCCGCGAGGAAGTCGTCGGGGAAGGGGATCCGGCTGATGTCGAGGGCGAAGCCCAGGGCGGGATGCTGGTAATAGTACTGCTTGAAGCGGGACCAGGCCATGATGGAAAGGCGGAGGGGGAGGGCGAAGGGCGGAGGGACGGAAGGATCAGAATTTGTCGGTGACGGCGCCTTGGGAGGCGTCGGTGACAAGGTGGGCGTACTTCGCCAGCGCGCCGCGGGTTTCCTTCGGCGGCTTCGGTCGCCAGGCCTTGAGCCGCGCCTTCAGCTCCTTCGGCGGCACGCCGAGGGTGAGTTGGTTTTTGACGGCATCGATCGTGATCGGGTCGCCGTTCCTGACGACCGCGATGGCGCCGCCGGTCGCCGCCTCGGGCGTGATGTGGCCGACCACGAAGCCGTGGCTGCCGCCCGAGAAGCGGCCGTCTGTGATCAGCGCGACCTCCTTGCCCAGGCCCTTGCCCATGACCGCGCTGGTGGGGGAGAGCATCTCGCGCATCCCGGGGCCGCCCTTCGGGCCCTCGTTGCGGATGACGATGACGTGGCCGGCCCTGACCCGGCCCTCGAGGATCGCGCGCAGCGCAGCCTCCTCGCCCTCGAAGACGATGGCCTTGCCGGTGAAGACGAGGCCCTCCTTGCCGGAGATCTTCGCGACCGCGCCGCCGGCCGCGAGATTGCCGTAAAGGATCCGCA
Organism: uncultured Opitutaceae bacterium; assembly: GCA_964550715.1. Classification (GTDB taxonomy): domain Bacteria; phylum Verrucomicrobiota; class Verrucomicrobiia; order Opitutales; family Opitutaceae; genus Palsa-1447. Next base: position 14,404 of record CAZKAH010000008.1, on the reverse strand, counting down.
GGTGGCTGTCCGGCTTGATGGGATGGGAAAGGGGGCGGATGACATCCTGGCCGGCCGGGTAGCTGCCCGCCTCCCTGAGGTTCTCCGCGAGGGTCTTGCCGGTGACCGTGAGGCAGTCGCCGTGGAGGAGCCCGGCCTCGTGGAGCATCTTCATCAGCGGCGGCAGGCCGCCGATCCGGACGAGGTGAGCCATCCCGTACTTGCCGGAGGGCCGCAGGTCGGCCAGGACCGGCACGCGTTTGCCGATTCGCGTGAAGTCGTCGAGCGTGAGCTTGACCTTGGCCGAGTGGGCCATGGCGAGAAGATGGAGAACCGCGTTGGTCGAGCCGCCGAGGGCGATGGCCACGGTGATGGCGTTTTCAAAGGCTTTCTTCGTCAGGATGTCGCGCGGCCGGATTCCGGCCCGGAGGAGCGCGAGGGCGGCCTCGCCCGCTCGCCGGCAGTCGTCCCGCTTTTCCGCCCCGATCGCGAGCTGGGCGGAGCTGTTGGGGAGGGACAGGCCGAGGGCCTCGATGGCCGAGGCCATCGTGTTGGCGGTGTACATGCCGCCGCAGGATCCGGGCCCGGGGATCGAGCAGGCTTCCACCGTCTTGAGGGCATCGTCGTCCAGCTTGCCCCCGGCGTGCTGGCCGACGGCCTCGAAGACCGAGACGATGTCGGACTCCTTCTTGGTGACCGGATTGATGCCGGGCAGGATCGTGCCCCCGTAGACGAAGACCGCCGGCCGGTTGAGCCGGGCGAGCGCCATCACGCAGGCGGGCATGTTCTTGTCGCAGCCGCCGATCGCGACCACGGCGTCGAAGCCCTCGGCCCCGGCGACCGTCTCGATCGAGTCGGCGATCACCTCGCGCGAGACCATCGAGTAGCGCATTCCCGGCGTGCCCATGCTGATGCCGTCGGAGACCGTGATGGTGCCAAAGATGATGGATTTGCCGCCCGCCGCATCGACGCCGGCCGCGGCCTCGCGGGCGAGGCCGTCGATGTGCATGTTGCAGGGGGTGACCATGCTCCAGGTGGAGGCCACGCCGACCACCGGCTTCTTGAAGTCCTCGTCGGTGAAGCCGACGGCCCGGAGCATCGAGCGATTGGGGGCGCGGTCAGGGCCGTCGTTGACGACGGAGGAATGCGGGCGCGGGAAGGAGGAGGAGGCGCTCATGAAGGGAGGCGAAATCAACCACGGCGCGGGGAACCCCGCAAGTCACTAAAAGGAACGGCCTGCCGCACCCGCGGGGTCCCCGCCGGTTTGTCACGCAATGCGTGACAAAGGCTCACGGCGCCGGCGGGTCCCCACCGGGTTTTGTCACGTATTGCGTGACGAATCCGATCCCCGCGGCCAGGCTGCCGCGACGGGAGGAGTATTGACGCCTGCGGCAATCCGGGAAATGTCAGGCGGATGGCCTTCGACCTGAAACGCGTCCTGAAAGCGCTGCTGTTTTCCTCCAGCCAGCCGCTGTCGATCAAGGACGTGCAGACGGCGGTCGCCCGGTTCCATGAATCGACGGCGCCGGCCCTGCCGCTGGCCGAGACCGACGCCGACCCCCGGCTTCGCTCGCCCGGGGCGAGCCCCGCCGCGGCGAGTTCCGGCCCGGAGGGCCAGAACTCGGAAGAGGCCGAGGTCCTGGCCGAGCCGGCCGAGGATCCGAGCCTCTATGACGATGTGCCCTCCCTGGTCACGGCCGCGCAGATCCGCGAGGCCATGGACCAGATCGCGGCCGACCTCCGCACGGCGGACGAGGGGCTGCTTTTGATCGAGGGCTCCACCGGCTACCGGCTGGCGACGCACCCGCGCTTCGCCCGGTGGGTCCGGATCCTGCGCCAGGAGCCGACGCCGGCCCGGCTCAGCCAGTCTTCCCTGGAGACCCTGGCGGTCGTCGCCTACCGCCAGCCGGTGACGCGAGCGGAGATCGAGGCCATCCGCGGGGTGGCGGCCGAGGCCGGCCTGGCCCGCCTGCTCGAGCGCGAGCTCATCGCCATCACCGGCCGCGCGGACCAGCCGGGCCGTCCGCTGCAGTACGGCACCACCGACACCCTCCTGGAATTCCTCGGGCTGAAGTCCCTCGACGAGCTGCCCGCCTCCGACGTCCTCACCTCGCGCCAGATCGACGACTGGCTGCGGAAGGCCGAGAACCCGCACAAGCCGGGCGACGCCGCGATGGGCCTCGACGAGGAGCTGCCGCTGGAAGCCGGCGCCGCGGGCGCGGCGCCCGCGGGGAGCGGGGGGCGGCCGAACGGGACCACCTCATGAGCCTCGGCCCCCTGCGGGAAAAGATCGACGCCCTGGACCGGCAGCTGGTCGACCTGATCAACCAGCGGCTCGCCTGCGCGGCCGAGATCGGCCGGATCAAGCGGAGCCAGGGCGGGGAAATCTACGTGCCCGAGCGCGAGGACGCCGTCCTGCGGCAGGTCGAGGCCCACAACGGCGGCCCCATCAAGCCCGAGGCCCTGCGGGCGATCTACCGCGAGATCATGTCGGCCGCGATCGCCCTGGAGAAGCCGCTCTCCGTCGCCTACCTCGGGCCCGAGGCGAGCAATTCGCACGCGGCCGCGATCAAGAAGTTCGGCGCGAGCGTCGACTACCACCCGATGTCCGCGATCGCCGACATCTTCACCGCGGTGGAGAAGGGCGAGGCGGACCTGGCCGTGATCCCGATCGAAAACTCGACCGAGGGCAGCGTCCGCGAGACCCTCGACAGCTTCGTCGAGAGCGACCTGAAGGTCGTGGCGCAGATCCACCTGGAGATCACCTACGCGCTGATTTCCCAGTCCCCGCCGGAGAAGATCACCAAGGTCATGTCGAAGGACCAGGCCCTGGCGCAATGCCGCCAGTGGCTCCGCCGGCACCTGCCGCACGCCCAGCTGATCGACGCGCCCAGCACCTCGCGCGCGGTGCAGATCGCCAAGGAGGATCCCGCGGTCGGCGCGGTGGCCAACGAGCTGGCCGCCGACCACTACCGGGTCCCGGTGGTGGCTCGGAACATCCAGGACCGCGCCGACAACACGACCCGCTTCTTCGTCCTCGCGCGCAAGCCCGCCGGGCCCGTCGGGGGCGGGAAGGACACCACCAGTTTCCTCATCTCCCTCGGCGAGGAGGCCGCGGCCCATTCCGGCGCGCTGCTCAAGATGCTCATGCCGCTGGCGGACCGGGGCATCAACCTCTCGAAGGTCGAGTCGCGCCCGAGCAAGCGGCGGCCGTGGGACTATTACTTCTTCATCGACGTCACCGGCCACCACGACGATCCCGCGATGAAGGCGGCGGTCGCCGACCTGAGGAAGTTCTGCCCACTCGTGAAGTGGCTGGGCAGCTATCCCCCGGGCTAGCCGGCGCGGGCCCGCCCGAGCGCCATGCTCCGAGCGATCGACGGCCATGTTCACCTCTATCCGCCGGAGGTGAATCGCGATCCGGCCGGCTGGGCGGCCGCGCAGGGGGAGAGGCACTGGGCCGTCCTCTCCACGCGCCGGCGGTCCAGCCGGCCGGTGCAGGGCTTCCCCGGCCCGGCCGACCTCATAACGGCGATGGATGAGGCCGAGGTGGAGCGCGCCGTCCTCCTCGGGTGGTACTGGGAGAGGCCCGCCAGCTGCGCGCGCCAGAACCGCTTCTATGCGGAGTGCCTCCGCCTTCATCCGGACCGGTTCTCGGCCTTCGCGACCTTCCACCCGGCGGCGGGAGCGGCGGCGGTGACGGGCGAACTGCGGCGGGCCCGCGACGAGGGGTTCTGCGGAGTGGGGGAGCTGTCGCCGCACGCCCAGGGCTACCCCTGCGAGGACCCGGTCCTCGGGCAGGCGCTGGCGCTCGCCGCCGAGTGGCGCTGGCCGGTGAACCTCCATGTCGCCGATCCGGAGGCCCGGCCGTACCCGGGCTGCGTGGCGACCCCGCTGGAGGATTTTCCCGCGCTGGCCCGCCGGCATCCGGGCGTGGCCTTCATCCTCGCCCATTGGGGCGGGCTCCTGCCCCTCCGGCTGCCGGAGGTGAAACTGCCCTGCAATATCCACTACGACAGCGCGGCCTCGCCCCTCCTGTACCCGCCGGACATCTGGCCGCGGATGGTCGCCGCGGTCGGGGCAGACCGGGTGATCTTCGGGTCCGATTTCCCGCTCAATCTCTATCCCCGCGCTGATCTCGAGCCCAACCTGGCGCGGTTCCTGGCCGAGGCGCGGGGCGCCCTCGCCGGGCCCGCGCAGGAGCCGGTCCTGCGGGGGAACCTGGCGGCCCTGGTGAAATCTCCGGCGGGGCTTGACAGATACATATAAGGCCTATGTATAGCAGCGCTATGATTAGGAAGGAACTCGTCGCGGCCTCGGCCGAACCCGTGATCCTGTCCCTCCTCGCCAAGGGCGAGAGCTACGGCTACGCCATCATCCAGGAGGTGACCGCCCGGTCCGAGGGCGAGCTGCAGTGGACCGATGGCATGCTCTACCCGGTGCTGCACCGGATGGAAAGCCGGGGGCTGATCAAGTCGCGCTGGGGCGAAAGCGAGACGGGCCGGAAACGGAAATACTATTCGCTCAAGAAGGACGGCAAGGCGGCGATGACCCGCCATTACCAGCAGTGGTCGCTCGTGAATTCCGTTTTGACTGGGCTGAGAAAGGAACGCTATGTTTGATCTTCAAACCGCGATGACCGACCTCGAAGAATCCTTCACCGCCTGGCGCTGGCAGATGCTGGCGGCCGGGATCAAGGCGCCGGCACCGCTCGAGGAGTTGGAACTGCACCTGCGCGAGGAGGTGGAGCAGCAGCTGCGGTGCGACGCCGACCCGGCACAGGCTTTCGCGACGGCCGTCGCGCGCATGGGCCTGCCGGGCGACCTCGGGCGCGAGTTCAGCAAGGCCTCCGGCCGGGGCTTCCAATTCTGGTGGCTGTGGCTCGGGATCGGCGCCTTCGGGCTGATCCAGACGGCGATGATGAACCTCGTCGGGCCCCTCGTGTTTCACCGGCACTCTTCCGTGCTGTTCTCCCAGAAGTGGTGGGCGAACTGGTTTCCGTCCTACATCATCTGGATCACCTTCCTGCTCCTCGGCTCAGCCGTCGGCGTGGCCCGATGGCGGTCGCGGCGCCGGACCGCCGGGGCCTAGACGCTTCGTCATTCCTTTCGAAACCCCTTAGGTTTGCCCCTTTTCACCATAACGTCGCGGGAACTTCCGCTCCGGCCCGTCCTCGGATCGGGCATCCTGGCCGTCCTGCTGTTGCTGGCGCCGGCGGCGCAGGCGGCCAGCGGCCCGGCGCACCCGGTGCCGTACCACGGCGACGACGCCCCGGATGCGATCGTGGCGGGCACCATGCCCGAAAACTACCTGCCCGGGCTGATGGACCTCGTCCATGTGGCCCTGAGCCACGGGCCCACGATGATCGTCCAGCAGATCCAGGTCGCGCAGGCCGAGGCCAACCTGCTGAACTCCGATAGCACAATGTATCCGCACGTGGGCGCCAGCGGCTCCTACGGCGTCAGCAACGAATCCGTGGGCCAGGCCGGGCAATTCGGCGCTGCCGGCAGCCATTCCACCGGCAACTCGACCGCCGAATCCTACGGGATCGGCGCCAGCATGCCGGTCTTCCAGTGGGGCGCGGTCTGGAACCAGACCCGCATCGCGAAACTCGCGCTCCTGATCAGCCGGAAATCCTATGCGGAGGCCTACCGGAATTTCGTGGTGGGGCTGCGCGACAGCTACCTCGCGCTCGTCGCGGAGAAGATCGGCCTGCGCAACGCGGAGTTTGGGCTGAAGATCACCGAGGACAGCTACGCCCTCGCGCAGTCCAACCTGAAGAACGGGATGATCGCGAACGGCGCCGTCGAGGCCCCGAAGCTCGCGGCCGAGGACGCGCGCCTCAATTTTGACCGCCTCCAGGCCAATTATTCCCACGCGAAGCGGGTCCTGGCCCAGCTGGCCGGCGTGCCCGACCTGGCCGACGACAGCATTCCGACGGACCTGCCGAAGGTGACCTATGTCCCGGCGACGGCCGACGCGGTGCTGGCGGCCTTCCTGCGCGACGGGGCGAAAAGCACCTTCCAGGCCGAGAACTACGAGATGGCCGTCCGCCAGGCGGTGCTCGGCTACCGGATCGCGCTGACGGCCCCGCTCCCGAAGTTCACCGCCGGCTACAATTACAACGCGACCGACGAGTCGAGCATCGCCCTCGCCTCCGTCGCGCCGGGGCAGCCGGCGACCCCCGCCTCCATCGCCAAGGTCGGCGTGGTGGCGACGAGCTACAGCATCAACGCCTCTTGGAACATTTTCGACGGCTTTCAGACGGCCGCCGGCATCCGCTCCGCCAAGGCCTCCCGGCGCATGGCCGAGCGGCAGCTGCAGACCTACCTCGAGGTCACGCTCGAGACGGGGCAGGACTACCGCCGCCAGGTCGACCTTTCGGCGCGCGCGATGGCCCTGGCCGAGACCCGGCGCGAGCTGGCGGCGTCCGCCCTGGACCAGACGGTCGTGGACTACAAGTACGGATCCAGCCCGCAGTCGGCGGTCGATGCCGCGAAATACAACCTCTATATCAATGAGCAGAGCCTGGTAGCCGCCCGGTCCGATTTCCTGTCGCACTGGAGCGCGTTCGTGTCCCTCGTCGGCGCCGACCCCGCGCTTGGCCTGCTCCCCCTCCAATATGTCCGCGCCATCCGCTAAACCCCGCTTCGCCCTCAAGGCAGTCCTTGTGCTGGCCGTGCTCGCCGCCGCCGCGGCGGTGATCCTGAATTTCCTCCGTCCGGTCGCCCGCGTGGTGGCGATCGAACGCGGCCACGCGACCGACGGCCGCCCCGGCAGCGTCGATGTCGTCCCGGAATACGACCTCGAGATCAAGACCGAGGTCGGCGGCCGCGTCACCAACAGCGCGATCGAGGTGGGCAAGGTCTTTCGGGAGGGGGAGATCCTGGCCCAGCTTGACACCGCCGACATCGACATCGCCATCGAGAAGGCCCAGAACGCCTACGACGCCCACCGGCAGCAATATGCCGTGGGCTCGACCATCCAGCTCGAGCTGGACAGCGCGCTGGCCGACCTGAAGAACGCCGACCGCCTTCACGGCGTGGGGCAGGTTTCGGATTCGGACTTCGACAAGGCCACCCGCGCCGTCGCCGGCATCCGCCAGCGCCTGGCGCTGGAGCAGGTCGACCGGCAGAGCACGCTCAAGTCGGACCTGATCTCGATCAAGGAGAACAAGCTGGCGAAGGCCAAGATGACGCTCCTGGCCCCCTTTGACGGGGTCATTTCCGAGGTCGACGCCCGCAAGGGGGCGCTGATCCCCGGCGGCGCGCTGATCGGGCACCTCATCACCATCACCCGCACGGTCGAGGCGAAGATCAGCGAGGAGAACTTCGCCGGCATTGCCGTCGGCGACAAGGCCAACGTGCTTTTCCTCAACACCCACAAGACCTATGACGCCAAGGTCAGCAAGATCCTGCCCGCCGCCGAGGCGGCGACGCAGCGGTACATCGTCTGGCTGGCGGTGGACATCCCGGAGGACCAGCTCAAGCCCGGCATGACGGGCGAGGTCACGATCGACGTGGCCACCCACGACATGGCCCTCCTCGCGCCGCGGCGCGCGGTCGCCGGGACCAAGGTCCTGGTGGTCAACGACGGGCGGGTGGAGCTCCGGACGGTCAAGACGGGCTTCACCGGCATCAACAAGGTGGAGATCCTGGAGGGACTGAAGGATGGGGACCAGGTCATCGCTGAGGACCTCGACCTGTTCAACCCGGGCGATCGCGTGCGGACCGAGCTTCAGCCCAACTAGCGCGCGCTGCGCGCGCCTCCCTCCCCCTTGTCGACCAACCTGCAGATCGCCTTCCGCTTCCTCGTCGCCAAGCGGCGCGCGATGCTGCTGAGCCTCACCTGCACGGTCCTCGGCGTCGGCTTCTTTATCGTCACCCAGGCCACGACGAGCGGGTTCCAGGACCTGTTCATCAAGACCCTGCTGGAGACCGACGGGGCCATCCGGATCCAGGACGAGATCCAGGACACCATGCGCTCCATGGCGGCGGCGGGCAACGACCCGAAGGAGTCCTTCCAGATCGAGGAGAAGGAGGGCCGCAAGTACATCGAGGGCATCCCGCAGCCGGCGCTGCTGATGGAGGCGCTTCGCAGCTTCTCGAACGTCGCCGGCATGGCCGAGGTGCTGCACGCGAATGTCTTCATCACGAGCAGCTTCAAGGAGGACACCGCGCAGCTCTACGGGATCAACATCGACGAGAGCAGCATCGACAACTTCTTCCACGTGTCGGACCTGTCCTCGCAGATCGTCGCCGGCGACCTGGGTGACTTCCGGACCAATCCCAACCGCATCCTGATCGGGACGGTCCTGGCCAGGCGCCTGCAGGTGGCGCCCGGGGACTCGATCCAGATCAAGGTCTCCGCGTCCCAGGCGGACCAGCGGCGCTACAAGATCGCCGCGGTCTACGAGACCGGGGTCGAGGACATCGACAAGGTCCGGGTGTTTATGCACCTCGAAGATGCCCGCTCGCTGCTGCACAAGCCAACGGAGGCCTCCTACATCCAGGTGACGCTGGTCGACAAGGACCGGGCGCCGGCGGACGCGGCGCGGATGCAGCTGACGCTCAAGCACAGCGCGGCCCCGTGGCAACAGCGCGAGGCCGTCTGGCTCACGGTTTTCAGGGCGCTGAAGGTCTCGAGCGCCCTCACCACATCGATCTTCACCCTGATCGCCGGCATCGCGATGGGCAGCACGCTCTTCATGATCGTGATGGAGAAGACCAAGGAGATCGCGATCCTCCGCTCGATGGGGTACACGCCCCGGGACATCTCCTCCATCTTCATCTGGCAGGCCGCGATCGTGCTCCTGGTCGGCTGCCTGGCGGGGTGCGCGCTGGGGGCGGGGGTCACCTATGCGGTGAACCAGATCCCGCTGCCGCTGCGCGGGATCTTCAAGACCAACGTCTTCCCGGTCACCTGGCTGGGCTGGCACTATTTCTGGGCGGTTTTCGTCGCGGTCGTGGTGGTCATGATCGCCAGCCTGATCCCGGCCCGCCGGGCCGCGCGGCTCCAGCCGGGCGATGTCATCCGGGGGACGGCGCAATGAACGCGGCGACCGCCACAGCGGCCGACGCACCGGATCCACAGATCGCCATCCGGTGCGAGGGCCTGCACCGCTACCTGGGGCAGGGGGAGGGGCGCGTCCACGTCCTGCGGGGCGTCTCATTCGAGGCGAAGCGGGGGCAGGTCTATGCCATCGTGGGGCCCTCGGGCTGCGGCAAGAGCACCCTCCTTTACCTTCTGGGCCTCCTCGACCAGCCGGATAAGGGCCATATCTGGATCGACCGGCACCTGATGTCCAACAGCGGCGACGAGGCGCGGACGGCGGCCCGGGGCGAGCATATCGGCTTCGTCTTCCAGTTCCATTTCCTCATGCAGGAATTCACGTCGCTGGAGAACGTGATGATGCCGATGCGCAAGCTCGGCCGGCTGTCCGTCGAGGCGATGGCGGAGCGGGCGCGCTCGCTCCTGACCGCGGTCGGCCTGGGGGACAAGACCCACCGGCTCGGCACCCAGCTCTCGGGCGGCGAGCAGCAGCGCGTGGCGGTGGCCCGGGCCCTGGCCAACCAGCCGGCCATCATCCTCGCGGACGAGCCCACGGGCAACCTGGACGCCAAGAACTCGACCATCGTTTTCGACCTCCTGACCCGCCTGGCCAAGGAAAACGGGCAGGCGATCGTCCTCGTGACGCACAATCCGGAGATCGCGAACCGCTGCGATGTCATCCGGCCCATGAGGGACGGATTGTTCGTCTGACGGGCGAATGGGGCAATAAGCGACGCCGCACGCCCTTGCGGGGAAAGCTTATTCTCGGGGCAATATTTGCCGGGCGGGAAAATTAGGTGGACATCCCAAACCCGCCCCGCCTTTTTTGGACCTGATTCTGCCCATGCCGCGACTTCCCGCAAGCCATCGACGCCTGACCCAACCGACCCCGGCAGAAGCCTGCGCGCCCGCCCGCGCCTGATCCGGCCCGCCGCCCCGAACACTCAGGATCATGTCGAACATCTTCCCGAAGTCCGCGAACCGGCTGCCGCTGCAGATCGTCATCTATTTGTTCGTGGTGGGCGGGATCGCCACGGCGGCCGTCGACTACTACATGACGCCGAAGTACACCCGGGTGGGCTACACCCCCGTCCAGCCGGTGCCCTTCAGCCACGCCCTCCATGCCGGCCAGCTCGGGATCGACTGCCGGTACTGCCACAGCAATGTCGAGCGCTCGGGCCATTCCAACATCCCGACGGCCCAGACCTGCATGAACTGCCACAGCCAGGTCAAGGCCACGAGCCCCCTCCTGGCGGTCGTGAAGCACAGCTATGAGACGGGGGAGCCGGTGCCATGGGTCTGGATCCACCAGACGCCCGACTATGTCTACTTCAACCACGCCATCCACGTGAACCGGGGCGTGAGCTGCGTCGAGTGCCACGGCCGGGTCGACCAGATGGACGTCGTGACCCACGCCAAGCCGCTGAGCATGGGCTTCTGCCTCGACTGCCACCGGGATCCCCAGGACCACCTCCGCCCGAACTCGCAGGTCACGAACCTCGCCTGGCAGGCGCCGAGCGCCGAGGCCCAGACGAAGATGGGAGCCCAGTTTGTCCACGACTGGAACGTCCGGCCGCCCCAAAGCTGCTCCGGCTGCCACCGATGAAACGCAAGATCGACCATCCCGCCCCCTCGGCCCGCGAACTTTCCGGGCCGAAGTACTGGCGCGGCCTCGAGGAGCTGACGGACTCGCCCGGCTTCAAGGCGCGGCTCGAGCGTGAATTTCCGGACGGCGCCTCGACCCTCGACGGGGTCGACCGGCGCCAGTTCATGAAGATCATGGCCGCCGGCTTCGCGCTCGGCGGCGCGGGCCTGGCCGGCTGCCGCCGCCCCGAGGCGAACATCCTGCCCTTCGGCAAGTCGGTCGAGGGCGCCATTCCCGGCCTCCCGCTTTATTACGCCACCGCCATGCCGCTGCGCCGGATGGCGCTGCCCCTCCTGGCCGAGACCCACCAGGGCCGCCCGACCAAGCTCGAGGGCAACCCCGGCTACGCGCCCCTGGGCGGCGTCTGCTCGCTCGCGGCCCAGGCCTCCCTCCTCGAACTCTACGATCCCGACCGGGCGACCGCCCACACGGCGGCCGGCGCGCGCCTGGATGACGCGGCCCTCAAGGACCGGCTCGGCGCCATCGGCCGCGCCCATGCGGCCGGCGCGGGCCTCGCCTTCCTCGCCGAGACATCCTCCTCGCCGACCCGCGCCCGCCTCGTGGCCGGGCTGCGCGCCAAGTTCCCCAAGGCCATTTGGGCGGAATATGAGCCGGTGACCGACGAGCCGCCGGTGGCGGTCGCGCAGGCCGTCCTGGGCGGGGCGCTCCGTCCCCTCTACCGCTTCGCGAAGGCCAAGCGGATCCTCAGCCTCGACTGCGATTTCCTGAGCGCGGAGGCGGGGAGCCTCACCTACGCCCGCGACTACGCCGCCGGCCGCCGCGTGACGAGCCGGGACGACGCCATGAACCGCCTCTATGCGGTGGAGAGCAACCTGACGCTCACCGGCAGCATGGCGGACCATCGCCTGCGCCTGGCCAGCAGCCATCTCCTGGCCTTTGCCGGGGCCCTCGCCGCGCAGGTGACGGGCGACAAGAGCTTTGCCGCCCTGGCCCAGGGCCTCGACGTGAAGCCCGAGTGGATCGCCGAGTGCGCGAACGACCTGGCGGCGAACAAGGGCGAGAGCCTGGTCATCGCCGGGGCGCACCTGCCTGCCGCGGTCCATGCCGTCGCCTACGCCATCAACGCCGCGCTCGGCAACCTCGGCCGCACCGTGGAATTCGTGGACGCCGCCCCCTCGGGCGCGGCCTCGCTGACCGACCTCGCCGCCGCCATCCGCGCCGGCTCGGTCCAGACGCTCGTCATCCTCGGCGGCAACCCCGCCTACAACGCGCCGGCCGACCTGGACTGGCCCGCCCTGCAGAAGTCCGTGGGCGAGGTCGTCCGCCTCGGCTACTACGTCGACGAGACCTCGGCCCTGGCCCAGGTCCACGTGACGGCGGCGCACTATCTCGAGTCCTGGGGCGACGGCCGGACCCTCGACGGCACGGTCGTGCCGATCCAGCCCATGATCCTCCCGCTCTTCGGCGGCCTGACGGAGATCGAGGTCCTGGCGCGGATCGCCGGCGAGGCCGAGACCGACCCCTACAAGCTGGTCTATGAGACGATCGCCGGACCGGCCGGCGCGAATGGCGCGGCCGTCTTCCGCCGCTTTCTCCACGACGGCTGGCTGGCGGATTCCGCGTCACCCACGCTCCCGGCGAATTTCGACAGCGCGGCCCTGGCCCGGCTGCTCGGCAGCGCGATGGCGGTGCCCGCCTTCTCGAAGGCCAACCTCGAGGTCCGGTTCGTGGCCGACCACAAGGTCGACGACGGCCGCTTTGCCAACAACGGCTGGCTCCAGGAATGCCCGGATCCCATGACGAAGCTCGCCTGGGACAACGCCATCCTGGTCAGCCCGCGCCTGGCGAAGGAGCTCGGGATCGATCCCCAGGCCTCCATGCTCCAGGTGGCGCGCAAGGACGAGCAGGACTTCATCAAGGGGCAGGAGCAGGCGCACATGGCCGAGCTCATGATCGGCGGCCGGAAGATCCTCGCCCCCCTGCACATCCAGGTCGGCCTCTCCAATTACACGGTCATCGTCCCGCTCGGCTACGGCCGGGCGATGAACGGGCGGATCTGCCAGGGCATCGGCTTCAACGGCTACGCCCTGCGGACCGCGGGCGCCCCGAATATCGCGGCGGGCGGCACGCTGGCCCTCACCGGCGAGCGCCGGGCGATGGCCGACACGCAGTGGCACTGGTCGATGGAGGGCCGCGAGATCGTCCGCGAGGCGAATTATTCCGAGTACCAGGAGAACCCGGCCTTCGTAAAGGAGCTGGGCATGGAGGCGGAGACGCCGATCTACGGGCCCGAGGGCGACGCGATGACCCTCGCGCAGCGCGCGACGCTCGAGCCGCGCGGCAATTCGCTCTACCAGAATCCGAAGTACGACGGCGTGCACCAGTGGGGCATGAGCATCGACCTCAACACCTGCATCGGCTGCAACGCCTGCGTGGTGGCCTGCCAGGCGGAGAACAACATCCCGATCGTGGGCCGCGACCAGGTCGTGCGCGGACGCGGGATGCACTGGATCCGGATCGACCGCTACTATTCGGACGGCAAGATCGACGCGGAGGCCTTCGGCGCCGCGGGCAACCGGGAGCTCCCCGAGGATCCCCAGGTCTCGCTCCAGCCGGTCGCGTGCATGCAGTGCGAGCTGGCCCCGTGCGAGATGGTCTGCCCGGTCAACGCCACCGTGCACGACGACGAGGGGCTGAACGTCATGGCCTACAACCGCTGCGTGGGCACGCGGTACTGCGCCAACAACTGCCCGTACAAGGTTCGCCGGTTCAATTACTTCGACTGGAACAAGCGCGAGGCCGGCAGCTTCTACGAGGGCCCGCTGGGTCCCGACGGCATGCCGGAGATCGCGCAGCTGGCGAAGAATCCCGAGGTCACGATCCGCATGCGCGGCGTGATGGAGAAGTGCACCTACTGCGTCCAGCGGATCGAGAACGGCAAGATCCAGTGGAAGGTGAAGATGGCCCAGGCCGGCACGCCTGGCGAGGTCGTCGTGCCGGACGGGCGGATCAAGACCGCCTGCCAGCAGGTCTGCCCGGTCGGGGCGATCGTCTTCGGCAACATCAAGGACGAGACCAGCGCGGTCTCCCGCGCCAAGGCGCGCTCGCAGGACTACGGCCTCCTGGCCTACCTGAACACCCGCCCGCGGACGACCTACCTCGCCCGCCTGCGCAACCCGAATCCCGCGATGCCGGACTATCACCAGCTGCCCCTGAGCCGCGTCGAGCGCGAGCGGAAGAACCACCCGGCCAGCGAGGGCGCGCCGGCCAAAGCGGAGAAAAAAGGCTAAATGTCGCACGCCGCCCACGAAACCGAGGATGCCCCGGCGATCCTCCGCGAGGTCCAGCCGGCCAGCCTGCCGCGCGCGGCCCTGGTCGAGCACGACCGCAGCTACAGCTGGATCACCGAGAAGATCTGCGCGATCGTCGAGGGCAAGACGCCCACGTGGTGGTGGGTCTGCTTCATCCTCGCCTGCTGCATCGCCTCCTTCACCGTCTTCGGCCTGATCTACCTGGTCTCGACCGGCGTCGGCGTCTGGGGCCACCGGAGCCCGGTCAACTGGGGCTGGCCGATCGTCAACTTCGTCTTCTGGATCGGCATCGGCCACGCCGGGACCCTGATCTCGGCCATCCTGTGCCTCCTGCGCCAGAAGTGGCGGACCTCGATCAACCGCGGGGCGGAGGCCATGACGATCTTCGCTGTCGTCTGCGCCGGCATCTTCCCGGTCTTCCACGTCGGCCGCGTCTGGTACGCCTGGTTCCTCTTCC
>CAZKAH010000007.1:0-84330 GCA_964550715.1 uncultured Opitutaceae bacterium | reverse complement strand
GCAATACCTCACCGGCGGGCGCGGCTACCGCATCATGCCCTGAGGCTCAGAGCAGGAGCAGCGAGGGCTTCTCGACCAGGTCCCGCAGGGCCGCCAGGAACTGGGCGCCCACGGCGCCGTCCACGACGCGATGGTCGCAGGAGAGCGTGAGGACCATGGTCTGCCCGATCACGATCTTGTCGTCCCGGACCACGGGCTTCTTCACGGTCGTGCCGACGGCGAGGATGGCGCCGTTGGGCGGGTTGATGATCGCGCAGAAACGGGTGATGCCCATCATGCCGAGATTGCTCACGCAGAAGGTGCCGCCGCTGTATTCCGCGGGCGCCAGCTTCTTGTCCTTGGCCTTCTTGCCGAGGATCTTGGCCTCCTTGCTGATCGCGACCAGGCTCTTGGCCTGGGTGTCGCGGATGACCGGGGTGATCAGGCCGTCCTCGATGGCGACCGCGAACGAGACGTGGGCGGCGTCATGCTGGCGGATGCCGACCGCGCCGGCGCTGGTTTCCCAGGAGCAGTTGACCGCGGGGACGGCGCGCAGCGCCTCGGCGCAGGCCTTGAGGATGAAGTCGTTGACCGAGAGCTTCACGCCGTCGGGCTCCAGCGAGGTGTTGAGCTGGGCGCGGAGTTCGAGCAGGGGGTCCGCGTTGACCTCGATATCGAGGTAGAAATGCGGAATCTGGGTCTTCGCCTCCAGCAGGCGGCGGGCGACCGTGGCGCGCATGTTCGAGGCGGGGGTCAGCTTGCCCGCGCCGGTGACCCCGGTGAACACGGCCGCGGCGGGAGCGGCCGGCGCGGCCCCCGGGGCGGCGCGGGGGGCGGAAGAGGGAGCCGTGCCCGCGGCCAGGACGTCCGCGCGGACAATGCGGCCGCCCGGACCGCTTCCGGTCAGGGAGGACGGATCGACGCCCTTTTCGGCGGCGAGCTTCCGGGCGAGGGGAGAAATGCGGAGACGCTCACCGGCGGGACGGGGCGCGGCCGGGGCGGGGACTGTCGCGGGAGCGCCCGCCGCGGCGGGTTTGGCGGCGGCAGCCTGGGCGGGAGCCGGGCCGGCCTCGGCCTTGGGGGCGGGGGCCGCGGCGACGGGAGCGGCGGCCGCCGGGGCCTCCACCTTTTCCCCGGCCTTGCCGATCGCGCAGAGCGCGGTCCCGATCGGCACCTGGGCTCCGGCCTGCACGAAAATCTTCAGGATGACCCCGTCGAAGAAGCTCTCGACCTCCATCGTGGCCTTGTCGGTCTCGACCTCCGCCAGCATGTCGCCGCTCTTGACCGCGTCGCCCTCGTTTTTCAGCCACTTGGCCAGCGTGCCCACCGTCATGGTGTCGCTGAGTTTCGGCATGTCGATGAGGTCGGCCATAAAAGAGGTGCTTCAGTCCAGGAGCTCGATCGCCGCCTTGAGAATCCGCTGGGGCGTCGGCAGTTGCTCGGCCTCGAGGGGCGGGCTGTAGATCGCCGGGGCGTCGATCGCGGAGACGCGCTTGATCGGCGCGTCGAGGTCGTCAAACGCCTGGTCCTGGATCATGTAGGCCAGCTGCGCGCCGACGCCGCAGAAGGGCTTGTTCTCGTCGACCAGGAGAACCCGGTGGGTCTTGCGGACGGAAGCGAGGACCGTCTCCTCGTCGAGCGGACGGATGGTGCGCAGGTCGACGACCTCGGCCGAGATGTCGTGCTCCTTCTGCAGGAGCTCCGCCGCGGCGAGGGAATTGATCACGGCGCGGCCGTGGGCCACGATCGTGAGGTCGGTGCCCGCCCGCTTGATGTCGGCCAGGCCGAGCGGGATCAGGTACTCCTCCTCGGGCACCTCGCCCTTGTCGCCGTAGAGGATGGTGTTCTCCATGAAGAACACGGGGTCGTTGTCGCGGATCGCGGACTTGAGCAGGCCCTTGGCGTCATAGGCCGTGGCCGGGCAGACGACCTTCACGCCGGGATGGTTGGCGCAGATGTTCTCGGGCGTGTGGGAGTGGGTGGCGCCGACGTTCGTCCCGCCGTTGGCGGGCCCGCGGATCACGATCGGGCAGTTGATCAGGCCGCCCGACATGTAGCGGACGTTGGCGGCGTTGTTCAGGATCTGGTCGAAGGCGACCGCGTAGAACGACCAGAACATGAGCTCCATCACCGGCCGGATCCCGAGCATCGAGGCCCCGATCCCCATGCCGATGAAGCCGGCCTCGCTGATCGGCGTGTCGACGATCCGCTTCGGCCCGAACTTCTCCAGCAGCCCCTCAGTCACCTTGTAGGCGCCGTTGAACTGGGCGACCTCCTCGCCCATCACGACGACATTCTCGTCGCGCTTGAGCTCCTCGGCGAGGGCGTGGCGGATGGCTTCGCGGTAGGTGATGAGCGGCATCGGAAGGGGGATCAGTCGAAGAAGAGGCGGCCCTGGGACTTCTTCTCGGAGGGATTGTCGACCTCCCAGTAGACGTCCTTGGTGATGTCCTCGATCGCCGGGTAGGGGCTCGCCTCGGCGAATTCGGACGAGACGTCGGCCTCCGCGCGGGCCTCGGCGTCGATCTGGCCGGCCTGGGCCTCGTCGAGGACGCCCTCGGCGATCAGGAGGTTCTGGAAGACCTGGATCGGGTCCTTGGTTTTGCGGTACTCCTCGATCTCCAGCTTGGCCCGGTAGGTGTTGTCCGGGTCCGCCACCGAGTGGCCGCGGTAGCGGTAGGTCCGGATCTCGACGATGGCGGGCTTGGACTCCTCCCGCGCCAGCTTGAGGAACTTGTCCATCATGGCCCGGACCTCGTAGAGGTCGTGGCCGTCGCAGACGTCCCAGGCGATGCCGTAGCCTTCCGCCCGCCGCGCCAGCTCGCCGGCGGAGGATCGGGCCTGGCTCGTCCCCATGGAGTAGCCGTTGTTCTCGATGACGAAGATGACCGGCAGCTGCCAGAGGGCGGCGAGGTTGTAGGCCTCGTGGACCGCTCCCTGGTTGACCGCGCCATCGCCCATGAAGGCCATGCAGGCGCCCTTGAGGCCCTTGTATTTCAGGGCGTAGGCAATGCCCGCGCCGAGGGGGATCTGGCCGCCGACGATCCCATGGCCGCCCCAATAGTTGCGGGAAGGGTCGAAGAAATGCATCGAGCCGCCCTTGCCCTTGGAGCAGCCGGTCGCCTTGCCGTAGAGCTCGGCCATCAGGGGCTTCATTTCCATGCCGACGGCGAGGGCATGGCCGTGGTCGCGATAGGCTGTGATGACATGGTCGTCCTTGCCCATCAGGGAGCAGCAGCCGACCGCAACGGCCTCCTGGCCGATATAGAGGTGGAGGAAGCCGCCGATCTTCTTCGCCTGGTAGGCGCGCAGGCTGCGCTCCTCGAAGCGGCGGATCCGGACCATCATCCGGAAGCACGCGATCTTCTGCTCGCGGGAGAGGCCGGCATTGACCGGGGCGGAGCCATGGCCGGCGGGGGCCTCGGGCTTGTCGGCGGTGGCGCTCGGTTTTTTGGTCACGGTTGAAGCTAAATTGTCAGGTGGAACCCTCGGAAATCAAGCGTGGAAGTGAGGGGTTCCGCCCGGGGCCGGCGCGGATCAGGTGATCTGCTCGTAGTCGATCCGGACGGGCTGCCCGGGGGCGCAATCGGCGCGCAGGGCGACGAATTTCTCCCGGTAGCGGTCGTAGACCGGCCAGAGGGCCGTCCGGTCGGTCTCGGGGATGGGGAGCCGGTCGATCGCGGCGCGGGAGAAGAAGCCGAAGCGGCCCTCGGCGATGTCCGGCGGCAGGCCGGGCAGGGGCTTCCGGCAGCGGAAGAGGAAGAGGAGCCAGTGCGACTGCCCCTCGTACGCCTTCTCGGCGATCATGGCGAAGAGGTGCAGGTCCGCCGGGGAGACGGCGAAGCCGGTCTCCTCGCGCGTCTCGCGGACGGCGCATTCAAAGGGCGACTCGCCGGTCGGCATCTCCAGCTTTCCGCCGATCGGGCTCCAGATGCCGAGGTTGGGCGGCTTGGCCCGCAGGAGGAGGAGCTGCTCGCCCGCGGCGTTCTCGAGGAAGACCAGGACGGCTATCTTGTAGCCCAGGGGATGGGCCGGCGCGGGAGTTGCCATAGTGAAGCCACCCATCCCATGGAAACATTCCTCCGCCTGCAAAACCTCTTTCGCGCCGCCCGGAGCCGCTCCTCCGGCCGGCGCGGTGAAATCCTGGCCGCCCGACACCTTCGTCGCCGGGGTTACACGGTCGTCATCCGCAATTGGCGCAGCCCGCGCGACCGCCGGGATGAGATCGACCTCGTCTGCCGCGACGGCCCGGTCCTGGTCTTCGTCGAGGTCAAGGCGCGGGCCGGGAACGCCCGGGTGCCGGGCTATCACGCGGTCGATGCGCGCAAGCGGAAGGTGCTCCGGCGGGCGATCGGCAGCTACCTCGCCCGGCTTCGCCCCGCGCCCCGGACCTTCCGTTTCGACGTGGTCGAGGTGGCCTGGTGTCCCCGCGGGCCGGAGGTGCGACATTTTGAGAACATCCCGCTCTTCTCCCGTCATTACCGGCGGGGTGGTTAAGGCGTGTCTGCAAACCCGCCCTAGTTGGCCATTGCCTCGCGGCGGCGGGCGCTTTTGCATGCGGGAATGGCGACCAGCCGCAAATCCACCCCTGCTGCCGAGACCGAACGTCATCCCTTCCTGCAGGGGCTGAGCAAGCACCGGGGCGCGCCGCCGACGATCGTGGTCATCTTCGGCGCCTCGGGCGACCTGACGGCCCGCAAACTGATCCCGGCGGTCTACAACCTGGCCTACGACAACCTGCTGCCGGCGGACTTCTTCCTGATCGGCTTCGGCCGCAAGCACATCGCCGACGGGGAGTTCCGCAAGCTGGCGGCCGGCGCGATCAAGGAATTTTCCCGCCGCGAGCTCAAGGGCGAGGTCTGGAACCGTGTCGCGGAGCACACGAGCTACGTGGGCGGCGACTACGACGACGTCGCCGCCTTCAGGCGGCTGGCCGCGCAGATCGGGAAGATGGAGAAGCAGGTCGGCCGCGAGATGCAGACCCTCTTCTACATCTCCACGCCCCCGTCGGTCTTCGAGCCGATCCTGCAGAACCTCGGCGCCAGCGGCCTCGCCACCCGCTACAACGGCAAGGGCCACCAGTCCAAGGTCGTGATCGAGAAGCCGTTCGGCCGCGACCTGGCCTCGGCCCAGGAGCTCAACGCCATCCTCCGCTCGGTGTTCAACGAGCCCCAGGTGTATCGCATCGATCACTACCTGGGAAAGGAGACGGTGCAGGACCTGCTGGTGCAGCGCTTCGCCAACGCCATCTTCGAGCCGCTCTGGAACCGCAACTTCATCGACAGCGTGCAGATCACGGTCGGGGAGGACCTGGGGGTGGGGACGCGCGCCGGCTACTACGAGGAGAGCGGCTGCCTGCGCGACATGATCCAGAACCACACCATGCAGCTCCTCGCCCTGACGGCGATGGAGCCGCCCGTCTCGCTCGACGGCGAGGCCGTGCGCGACGAGAAGGTGAAGGTGCTGCGGGCGATCCAGCCGCTCACCCTGGGGCCCGGGGGCGACGTGACGCGGGCGCAGTACTCCGCCGGGCTCACGGCGGGCAAGCCCGTACCCGGCTACCTCGACGAGGAGGGCATCAGCCCGGAGTCGGCGACGGAGACCTACGCGGCGATCCGGCTCTCGATCAACAACTGGCGCTGGCAGGG
Source organism: uncultured Opitutaceae bacterium (assembly GCA_964550715.1). Taxonomy (GTDB): domain Bacteria; phylum Verrucomicrobiota; class Verrucomicrobiia; order Opitutales; family Opitutaceae; genus Palsa-1447. Next base: position 78,703 of record CAZKAH010000007.1, on the reverse strand, counting down.
CGTGCCCTTCTACCTGCGTTCCGGCAAGCGGATGCCGCGGCGCGTCTCCGAGATCGCGATCCAGTTCAAGCGCCCGCCCGGGACGCTCTTCGCGGCGGAGGACGGCCGCTTTGACCTGGCGGCCAACACCCTGTCCTTCCAGATCCAGCCGGACGAGGGCCTGAGCCTCATCCTGAACGGCAAGATCCCGGGGCTGGAGACCCGGATGCAGCCGGTGAAGATGAGTTTCCGCTACGCGACCACCTTCGGCTCGAACACCCCCGAGGCCTACGAGCGGCTCTTCCTCGACGCGATGATCGGCGACAGCACGCTCTTCATCCGCGGCGACGAGACCGAGGCCTCCTGGAAGCTCTACACGCCCGTCCTGGACTTTTGGCGGGCGCAGGGGCGCACGGGGATGGACCACTATGCCGCCGGGTCGTGGGGTCCGCCCAGCGCCGACTCGCTCCTCGCCCGGAGCGGACACCTCTGGCGGCAGCCGTGAAAAAGGCCCGCGCGCACCCGCCCGTGTTCGAGGCCCTGCCCGGGATCGACGTCCCGGTCGGCGACATCAGCCGCGGCCTGGCCGTCATGTGGGGGGAGACGGCCGCGCACGGGCATGCCGCGCCGGCCACGGAGGATTCCAAGGCCATCCAGGTCAACTTTGTCCTGCACCTGGGCCTGCGGACGACGCCCGCCGACGCGGTGCGACAGTTCGACATCGCCGTCAAGTTCTCGCGGCGCCATCCGAGCCGGGTGGTGGTCCTTTGCCCCCGCCCGGACGACGGCGGGGCCCGGGAGATGCGGGCGAAGGTCTACGGCGAATGCACGATTGGACGGAGCAAGGACGACACCCGCTGCTGCGAGTTCGTGATGCTGAACTACCTCTCCAGCATGCGCGGCTTCCTCGAGAACCAGGTCTCGGTGTGCCTTTCGACCGATATTCCGCTCTATTATTGGGCGCACGGCTTTTCCGCGAGCGCCCGGCTCGCCGACTACCACTATCTCCTCACCCGCTCGAAGCGGATGCTGATCGACAGCGCGACGGCGCCGGCCGACGCGATGACCTATCCCTGGCCCAAGCCCGAGGCCGTGCGCGACCTCGCCTACGCCCGGCTCCTGCCGGTGCGCCAGTCGCTCGGGCAGTTCCTCAGCCGCTATCCGATGCCGGCCCTGTGCGAGGGGCTGAAGTCGGTGACCGTGGCCCATGGCTCGGCCCATGCGGCCGAGGCGCGGGTTCTCCTCGGATGGGTCAAGGAGCGCATGGACCAGTGCGGCAAGAATCGCGCCGCCTATGGCCTGAAGGCCCCGGCGAGCCTCGGCGCGGAAACCCTCTCGCTCCTCTTTGACTATCCGGGGACCGGGAAGAAATTCTCCTGGAAGGGCGACCTGAAGCACGGCCATGCGCACTTCGAGGCCGACCTCGGTTCCGGCCGGACCACGCTGCCGGCCGCCGTCAGCCTCCTCCCGCCGGAAAACGCCCTGAGCGAGGCGATGTTCTTCTAGGCCGCGTTGATGACGGCGTACGTCCGCTTGCCCTTGCGCAGGAGGAGGTACTTGCCGAAGAGCAGGTCGGAAGAGGTCACCGCCCGGCCGATTTCCCCAACCCGGACGTTGTTGAGGTAGATGCCGCCGCCTTCGATGTCCTTCTTCGCCTGGCCCTTGGAGGCGCTGAGGCCGCCCTGGACCAGGGTTTCGGTCAGCGGCAGGCCCGCCCCCGCGAGCTTCGCCCGTTCGAGGTCCTTCGTGGGCACCTCGCCGACCACGTCCATGAACACCGCCTCGCTCACCCCCTCGAGGCCTCCGCCAAACATGATTTCGCTTGCGCGCCGAGCGTCGGCCAGGGCGGACTCGCCATGCACGAGGGTCGTCACCTCCCGTGCGAGAGCCTTGTGGGCTTCCCGCGCGCCCGGATCGGCAACATGTCGGGCCTCGAGTTCCTCGATCGCCTCCCGCGACAGCAGTGTGAATTTCCGCAGGTAGCCGCCGAGCATCTGATCGTCGGTGTTGATGAAGAACTGGTAGAACCGGTAGGGGCTGGTTTTCTTCGGATCGAGCCAAATGGCGCCGCTCTCGGTCTTGCCGAACTTGGTGCCGTCGGCCTTGAGAATCAGCGGGAAGGTGAGGCCCCAGGCGGCCGTGCCGAGCTTCTTGCGGATCAGGTCGGTGCCGGCGGTGATGTTGCCCCACTGGTCGCTGCCCCCGATCTGCAGTTCGCAGCCTTCGGCCTGGCGCAGGTGATAAAAGTCATAGGCCTGGAGCAGCATGTAGCTGAACTCGGTGTAGCTGAGGCCGTGCTCGCCCTCGAGGCGGGAGCGCACGCTGTCCTTGGCCACCATGACGTTGATCGAAAAATGCTTGCCGATATCCCGCAGGAAATCGAGGTAGGGGAGCTGCCTCGCCCAAGTGGCATTGTCGACCAACCGCGCCGGGTTGGGACCGCCAAAATCCAGAAGGCGCGCGAGCTGCTGTTTGATGCACCCAAGGTTATGCGCGAGCTCGTCCGGGCTGAGGAGGTTGCGTTCGGCGGACTTTCCGCCCGGATCGCCGATCATGCCGGTCGCGCCGCCCGCCAACGGAAGGGGATGATGGCCCGCCAGTTGGAACCGTCGAAGGGTCAATTGGCCCATCAGGTGGCCGACATGGAGGCTGTCCCCGGTGGGATCGAACCCGCAGTAGACCGTGATCGGTCCACTCGCCAGCCGGGCTCCCAGAGCCGGGAGGTCGGTGCAGTCGGCCAGCAGGCCGCGCCACTGGAACTCGTCGAGGATGGTCATGGCTGGAGTCGCAGTAAACCCGCGGCGCCCGCGCCGGGGCAAGAGCGTTCTCGAAGCCCGGCTTATATCCCCGATTCCCGATTTAGAAACCGCGCTTGTACCGGGAGAAACGGTTTGCCCGCGCTTGTGACCGGGGTCAGTTTTGCCCCTCCTAGGTTCAGTTCCATTCCCAACCCGATTCCCCATGCCACTCGCTCCCGGTTCCAAGGCCCCCGATTTCACGCTCAAGACCAAGACCGCGGAGGGCCTGAAGGACGTGAAGCTGAGCGACAATTTCGGCAAGAAGCAGACCGTCCTCCTGTTCTTTCCCCTGGCCTTCACCGGCACCTGCACCCAGGAGATGTGCGACGTCAGCTCCGGCCTCGACGCCTACGCCGGCCTCAACGCCGCGGTCTACGGCATCAGCGTCGACAGCCCCCATGCGCAGTTTGCCTGGGCTAAGGAGAGCAAGATCACGGTTCCGCTGCTGTCCGATCTGAATAAGACGGTCGCGCGGGCCTACGACGTCGTCATCCCGATGCTTTCCGGGATCGGCGACACCTCCGCCCGCGCGGCCATCGTCATCGGCGCCGACGGCGTCGTCAAGTATGCCGAGCAGACCCCGACCCCGAAGGACCTTCCCAATTTTGCCGCGATGAAGGCGGCCCTCGCGAAATAACCGATCCTCCCCCATGGCCCTTCCGAATCCCTTCAACACCCTCCGGACCTTCGCGGCCGGCGGGAAGTCGCGCCAATTCTACTCCCTGCCGGCCCTGGCCGAGGCGGGCTTCGCCGTCGCCCGGCTGCCGGTCTCAATCCGGCTCGTCCTGGAGTCGCTCCTGCGCAACTGCGACGGCCTGCGCGTGTCCGAGCCGGCCGTGAGGGACCTGGCGGGCTGGAAGGCCAAGGCGCCGCGGACCGAGGAGATCCCCTTCGTCGTCGCGCGGATCGTCCTGCAGGACTTCACCGGCGTCCCCCTGCTCGTGGACCTCGCGGCCATGCGCTCGGCCGTCGCCAGGCTGGGCAAGAATCCGAAGGTGATCGAGCCCCTCGTGCCAGTGGACCTCGTCGTGGACCACTCGGTGCAGGTGGACGTCAGCGGCACCGCCGACTCCTTCGCCCGCAACCTCGATATCGAGTTCAAGCGGAACCGGGAGCGCTACCAGTTCCTGAAGTGGGGCATGCAGGCCTTCGACACCTTCAAGGTCGTGCCCCCGGGCATCGGCATCGTCCACCAGGTGAACCTCGAATACCTCGCCCTGGGCGTCCTCGGCGCCGGCGGCGTCTGCTATCCGGACACCCTTGTCGGCACCGATTCGCACACGACGATGATCAACGGCCTCGGGATCGTGGGCTGGGGCGTCGGCGGGATCGAGGCCGAGGCGGGCATGCTCGGCCAGCCGGTCTATTTCCTCACGCCCGACGTCGTCGGCGTGAACCTGACGGGCGCCCTGCGCGAGGGCGTCACCGCGACCGACCTCGCGCTCACCCTGACGCAGCTCCTGCGGAAGGCCAAGGTGGTCGGCAAGTTCGTCGAGTTCTACGGGACGGGCGCCGCGGCCCTGCCGGTCGTGGACCGGGCGACGATCGCGAACATGGCCCCCGAATACGGCGCGACCATGGGCTTCTTCCCGATCGACGGCGAATGCTCCGCCTACCTGCGGGCGACCGGCCGCTCCGACGAGCACGTCGCCCTCTACGAGGCCTATTACAAGGCGCAGGGCCTCTGGGGCATTCCGGCGGCGGGCGCGATCGACTATTCGCAGGACCTGGCGCTCGACCTCGGCTCGGTGGTCCCGAGCGTGGCCGGTCCCAAGCGGCCGCAGGACCGGATCGAGCTCTCGAACCTCAAGAAGGAGTTCACCAGCGCCTTCTCCCGCCCCGTGGCGGAGAGCGGCTTTGGCAAGCCCGCGGGTGAAATGGGCAAGACGGTGCACGTCGATGCCAACGGCGCCGGGCACCCGGGCGGCGGCAGCCAGGCCCCCCTCACGCCGGCGGGCATCTCCCGCTCCGAGCGGGAAATGGCGATCAATCACCCGACGCCCAATCCCGCACCCGTGCCCACGGCGCCACGGGCCGGCGAGGTCGGCCATGGGCGGGTGCTCATCGCCGCCATCACGAGCTGCACCAACACCTCCAACCCCTCGGTGATGCTGGCCGCCGGCCTCGTCGCGAAGAAGGCGGTCGAGCTCGGGCTGACGGTGAATCCGATGGTGAAGGCCTCGCTCGCCCCCGGCTCGCGGGTCGTGACCGACTACCTGAACCAGACCGGCCTCCAGCCCTACCTGGACAAGCTCGGCTTCAACCTCGTGGGTTACGGTTGCACGACCTGCATCGGCAACTCCGGACCGCTGGCGGCCCCGATCGAGGACGCGGTGGTGAAGAACGACTTCGTGGCGGCGAGCGTCCTCTCCGGCAACCGGAACTTCGAGGCCCGGGTGCACCAGAACATCAAGGCCAACTTCCTCATGTCGCCGCCGCTCGTCGTGGCCTTCGCCCTCGCGGGCCGGGTCGACATCGACCTTTCGACCGAGCCCCTCGGGCGGGATCCCAAGGGCCGGGACGTCTTCCTGCGCGATCTCTGGCCCTCGCTGCAGGAGGTCCGGGACCAGCTCAAGGCCGCCCTCAAGCCGGAGGTCTTCCGGCGGCTCTACGCCAATTTCGCGGCGCAGAACCCGAAGTGGAACGAGATTCCCGCGTCGACGGGCCATGTCTACGGTTTCGAGGCCGCCTCCACCTACATCCAGGAGCCGCCCTTCTTCGCCAACTTCACCCTGAAGCCCGGGGCGATCGCCGAGATCAGCGGTGCGCGCGCCCTCGCGGTCTTCGGCGACTCGGTCACGACCGACCACATCTCGCCCGCGGGCTCGATCAAGAAGAGCTCCCCGGCGGGCCAGTATCTCCTGCAAAACGGCGTGGCCTATGAGGATTTCAACAGCTACGGCTCGCGGCGCGGCAACGACCGGGTGATGACGCGCGGCACCTTTGCGAACGTCCGGATCAAGAACCTGATGGTCGGGGGCGAGGAGGGCGGGGTGACGCTGCTGCAGCCCGAGGGCGCGAAGCAGTCGATCTACGACGCGGCCCTCGAGTACCAGAAGCGGAAGGTGCCTCTGGTCATCCTCGCCGGCCAGGAATACGGCACGGGCTCGTCCCGCGACTGGGCGGCCAAGGGCACCGCCCTCCTGGGGGTGCGGGCCGTTGTCGCGCAGAGCTTCGAGCGGATCCACCGGTCCAACCTCGTGGGCATGGGCGTCCTCCCGCTCCAGTTCAAGGAGGGCACCACCGCCCAGACGCTGAAGCTGGATGGCACCGAGACTTACAGCGTCCTCGGCCTGGCTTCCGGCCTCAAGCCGCAGCAGGACCTGACGCTGCGGATCGCCCGGAAGGGCGGGGAATCGCTCGAGGTGCCGGTGCGCTGCCGCATCGATACGCCGATCGAGATCGAGTACTACCTGCACGGCGGGATCCTGCCTTTCGTCCTCCGGCAGATTGTCGCGCGGAGCTGAGGCGGTTCGGCCGGGCCGGACGGGCTTGTCCCGCCGGACTGACGGAAAATTCTGGCATCAAATATAGGCAAGTCTTTGTATTATAATATTTTACCCAATACGGCTTGCTGCCGCCTCCAATTTCGATTGATTGAGGTTTTCGGGAGCTGAACTCTGCCCTGCCACATGCCTGAGACTGCCACCAAGCCGGTCTATCTTGTCGACCCGTACGCCGATCCGGTGGTGGTGCGGATCGAGGGCCGGGCGAACTTTCAGAATAGCGCCTGCCTGAGGGACTTCATCACGGAGATGCTCCGGCAGGGCAAAACGCGGGTGGTCATAGACTTCCTCCACTGCACCAGCATGGACAGCACCTTCCTCGGGGTCCTCGCGGGCATCGCCCTGGAGCTGCGCAAACTGCAGGCGCCCGGGACGCTCGTCCTGTCCCGGGTCGGCCCCCGGAACCTGGAATTGATCCGCAACCTGGGGCTGCACCGCCTGCTCATCGTCGACCCGGGGGCCCTCCCGCCGGAAACCGGGGCCCGGGTCGAGTCCCTGGAATGTCCCGACCGTCCTGAACTGGAGAACGCCAAGCTGGTCCTGGAGGCTCACCAGAATCTCGTCGCCGCCGACGAGAACAACCGCAACAAATTCCAGGACGTGCTCATCTTTCTTCGCAACCGCCTCGAACAGCGGTGAGCTTCGTGCCCTTCCTCCTTGTCGGCGCCCTGCTCGGCGCGCTGGCCATGTTCATCCCGCTCCTCCGGGAGCGCCGCCTCGCCGAGGCGCGCGAGGAGGAAAAGCAGCAGGCCGGCCACGACCGGCAGCGCGTCATCGATTTCATGCACCTCATGGCGGAGGCGCTGGGGGAGGGACTGGGCCGCCAGGAGCTCCACCAACGGATCGTCCATGCCTCCATCCTCTGCACCGGCGCCCTGAGCGCCTGCATCTTCGAGCGCACGGCCGCCGACACCATGCGCGGGGTGGCGGTGGAGGGGCTGTTCCCGCCGCACCGGCCCCTGCCGGAAGCGGTGCGGAACAAGCTGACGAGCCGGGCCAAGTTCATCGAGCAGGTGCTCAAGTCGGAGGAATTCCCGATCGGGCAGGGCATCGTGGGCCGGGTGGCCAGCACGGGCCATGGCGAGCTCATCATCGACGCCGCCGCCGATCCCCGCATCGTCAAGCACGACGATCCCGCCCTGGCCGTGCGGTCGGTCATCGCGGTCCCGATGACCTTCCGGGAGCGCTTCTTCGGCGTCCTGGTCGTGACCAATCCCGCGGACAACCGCGCCTTCACCGAGATGGAGTTTTCCCTCCTGCGCTCGCTGGGCGAGCAGGCCGCGCTCGCCCTTCACAACGCCGAGTTTCTCCACCTCCAGCTGGAGAAGAAGCAGATGGACCTCGACCTCTCGCTCGCCAGCGGCATCCAGCAGATGCTGCTCCCGCGCCGGGCGGTCACCTTCGATGGGCTGGACCTGGACGCGCGCTATACGCCGGCCCAGAAGGTCAGCGGCGACCTCTATGACCTGATCCCGCTGTCCTCGACCCGGCTCGGGATCGTGGTGGCCGACGTCTCCGGCAAGGGCGTCCCGGCCTCCCTCCTGATGGCGATCTGCCGCACGCACCTTCGCCAGCTGGCGCCCCGCCACGAGTCGCCGGCCCGGGCCCTGGTCGAGCTGAACCGGGTGCTCGAGACCGACATCCGCGCCGGCCTCTACATCACGATGCTTTACGCCATCGTCGACACCGCGCGCGCGACGGCCACCTTCGCGCGGGCCGGGCACGAACTCGCGCTGTTTGTCCGGCGCGACCGCGCGACGGGGATCTGCCGCACCGACTTCGTCGGCGGGGAGGGGATGGCGGTCGGCATGGTGCCGGACGAGCTCTTCGCCTCCGTCATCACCGACCGCACCGAGCCGTTCGAGCCCGGCGACGTTCTCGTCCTCTACACCGACGGGATCACCGAGGCCGCCAACGACGACGATAAGGAGTTCTCCGGCGCGCGGCTGGCCGATGCGGTCCGCCTGCTCCATGCGCGCAGCGCGCGGGAGATCGACGACGGCATCCTCGAGAGCGTGCAGCGGTTCACCGGCGAAGCCCCGCAGCGGGACGACCTGACGCTGGTGACCGTGAAGCGGGTCCTGGGGTCGTAGTAGGATTTTGACATCCGGTGCCGGACGCCGGTACGTTCCGCCTTCCAATGTCCGCTCCCGCCCAGGCACCCCTCGACCGCATGTCGCTGCCCGACGCCGCCGGGCATTTCGGCGTCTACGGCGGGATCTATGTGCCCGAGACCCTCATGGGCGCCCTCGAGGAGCTGGCCGTGGCCTACGGGGCAGCGAAGCGGGATCCCGCCTTCCAGGAGGAGCTGAGCCACCACCTGAAGGAGTTCGCCGGGCGGCCGACGGAACTCACCTTCGCGGAGCGGCTGACGAAGCACATGGGCGGGGCGAAGATCTATCTCAAGCGCGAGGACCTCCTCCACACCGGCGCGCACAAGATCAACAACGCGATCGGGCAGGCCCTGCTCGCCCGGCGGATGGGGAAGAAGCGCATCATCGCCGAGACCGGCGCGGGCCAGCACGGCGTCGCCACGGCGGCGGTCTGCGCCAAGTTCGGCCTGGAATGCGTCGTCTACATGGGGGCGGTGGACATGGAGCGCCAGGCGCTGAACGTGTTCCGGATGCGGCTGATGGGTGCGGAGGTCCGCGGGGTCGACGCCGGCCAGCGGACGCTGAAGGAGGCGATCAACGAGGCGATGCGCGACTGGGTGACCAACGTGCGCTCGACCCACTACATCCTGGGCACGGTCTACGGGGCCCACCCGTATCCGATGATGGTGCGCGATTTTCACCGGGTCATCGGGCGCGAGGCCAAGGCGCAGATCCTCGCCCGGGAGGGCCGGCTGCCCGACGAGCTCATCGCCTGCGTCGGCGGCGGCAGCAACGCCATGGGACTGTTCTTTGACTTCCTCGAGGAGCCCGGCGTCCGGCTGACGGGCGTCGAGGCGGGCGGGCACGGGATCCGGCGCGGCGACCATGCCGCGCGCTTCGCTGGCGGGCGCCTGGGCGTCCTGCAGGGCTGCAAGACCTTCCTCCTCCAGGACAGCGATGGCCAGATCGAGGGCACCCACTCGGTGTCGGCCGGCCTGGACTATGCCGCCGTCGGCCCCGAGCACGCCTTCTACCGGGACCGCGGCCGGATCGACTTTTCCTACGCGGTCGATGCCGACGTCCTGGCGGCCTTCAAGCTCTGCGCGGAGCACGAGGGGATCATCCCGGCGCTGGAGAGCTGCCACGCGCTGGCCCATGCCTTTCGCCGCGCCCGCGAATTGCCCGCGAACAAGATCATCATCGCGAACCTCAGCGGCCGGGGGGACAAGGATGTCCAGCAGGTGGAGAAGCTGCTGGGGCCCGTCCCGAAAAAAGCCGGCTAGCAGGATAGCCGACGGGCACGAAGTTGGCGAGGTCGGCGGAACGGGCCTGACTTGACCCCGAGGCGCCCTATTTCTGCACCAGGCCCTCGACCGTGTCGGCGATGGCGATCGGTTCGCCCGATTTCACGTTCACGTGGACATCGTGGAGTGTGACGCCCTTCGTGTAGCCGATGCGCAGGCCCGTGGGTGCATCAATGGAGATGTGCTCGAGCGTCACATCCTCAACCGGCACCTCGGGCACCGCCACGATGAGACCGGCCGTGAGCGTGCAGCCCGTGGCCTGGATATTCCGGATCAGGATGTGGCGCCATTTCGTCGACCTCGCGTTCGCGGGGTTGGCGGGAACGTGGTCGATGCCGATCCCCTCGGTGTCGATCGTCGTCCCCTGGTAGTTGCTGTTGATCGAGAGGGCGACCTGGACGTTCTTCATCGTCAGGTCCTGGTAGACGAGGTTCTCCGCCTGGCCGCCGCGGCCGGCATAGCACTTGATCCGGATCCCCGTCGCCGTTCCTTCGAAGGTGCAGCGGCGCACGGTCAGGTTGCTGATCTGGTCGACGTTGCTGCCGATGGAGACGCCGTGGCCGTGGAAGATGGCGCAATCGGTGACGAGCATGTCCTGGATGCCGCCCTTCAGGCAGATGTCGTCATCGCCGGTGTCGATATGGCAGTGGGCGATCACGATCCGGCGCGAGCCGCCGCCCGGGTCGATGCCGTCGGTATTGGGGGAATTCGGCGGGTTGATCAGGGTGATCCCATTGATCGTCACGTCGTCGCAGGCGTTCGTGCCAAAGTTGAGGGAGGGGGAATTCACGAGGCTGATTCCCTCCACCCGGATCCGCTGGCAGTTGGAGAAACCGAGGAGGGTCGGCCGGGGAGGGTGGGCCCCCGGGAACTGCTTGCCGGTCACCGGATCGCGCAGGGCATTCGCCGCGCCCCACCAGCCGTCGCCATGGCCGTCAATCGTGCCCGCGCCCGAAATCAGCACGTCATGGGCCGAGTTCACGGACAGCTGGCGCGCCCGGCCGCCGCCGCCATAGTCCGCGGAATTCGGCGAAAACAGGATGGTCGCGCCGGACTCGAGATGGAGATTGATCCGGCTGCAGAGCGCGAACGGGCCGGTCCGGAAGACACCCGGAGGGACGGTCAGCGTCCCGCCGCCCGCCGCATCGACCGCGGCGACCGCGCGCTTGAAGGCGGCGGCATTGTCGATGGCGACGTTCGCCACGGCGCCGAAGTCCCGCAGGTCGAAGGCGCGGGCCGGAATGACCGGCTGGGCCGGGGCGACGTCGCCCGGCTCAGCGACGATGGGCGGCGGCAAGGCGATGACCGCCGGCGCAGGCGCCACCGCGGTGGATGAGGCCGGCACCGTGGCGCACCCGGCGACGATGGCAGCAGCGGCGAGGAGGAAAGGCAGGCGGGGTTTCATGGGGGGTCCCGACAAATGAAGACTCGTGTCCGCCTTGGCAATTCTTTGCACACCAATCCCCGGGACGACGCTTCTGCCTTGTGATTTTGGGGCTGCTGGCGGTTACTTTTCCCGTGAAAAGCATGACCGGCTATGGCCGCGCGAGCGGGGCGATCGGCGGGCACACCCTGACCGTCCAGGTGAGCTCGGTGAATCGCAAGACGCTGGACCTCACCGTCTCCCTGCCGGAGGGCTGGGAACTCCTCGAGGCCGCGATCCTGGAGCGGGTCCGCGAATTCGCCGTGCGCGGCAAGGTCCATGTCGACGTCGAGTTGACCGGCACGGCCGGCGGCGAAGACCTGCGCTGGAACGAAGGCGCGGTTACGGCCGCCCTCGACAAGCTGGCCGCGCTGGCCGATGCCCAGGGCGTAGCCTTCACCCCGACTCCCGAGCTCCTCTGGCAGATCGCGACCTCCACCCGGCGGGGAGGGGACGTCCTCCCCGTCGAGACGGGACAGGCGGCCGTCCTGGCGGCGGTCGACACCGCCCTGCAGGACTTTTCCGTCATGCGGGCCAAGGAGGGCGAGGCGCTGCTCGTCGATTTCCTGGGGCGGATCGCCGCCGTGCGGCGGATGCTCGAGATCGTGGCCCAGCGCGCGCCGCTCGTCGCGCCCGCCTATCGCGACCACCTGCACCGGCGGCTGCGCGAGGCCGGGCTGGAGCTCGACGTCGACGACGAGCGCGTCCTCAAGGAGCTAGCCCTCTTCGCGGACCGCTGCGACCTCAGCGAGGAGATCACCCGCTTCCGCAGCCACCTCGAGCAGCTGACGGCCCTCGTTCGCTCCGACGGCGAGGTGGGGCGCAAGGCCGAGTTCATCCTGCAGGAAATCGGCCGGGAGGCCCACACGATCGGCGCCAAGGCGAACGACCTGGCGATCGCCAAGCAGGTCATCGAGCTGAAGAACGAACTCGAGCGAGTGCGCGAGCAGATGGCAAACGTGGAGTAACCGGCGGGTACCAGGCCCGGCCGGGCCTTGCCGCGTATGCGCCTCTATTCGATCATCGTCGGGTCCACGCTGGTGCTCACGGTAGCCTGGTGGGCGCTGACCGAGCGGCTGGCCCGAGGCCGGTGGTGGGTCTGGATTGCCCGGATCTTCCTCGGGGGCGAGATCCTGGGGCTGCTGCTCAACCTCGGCGACGGCCTCCTCTACTCGGAGTTCATGCGGTCCCTCCCCGGCTGGGTCTACGCGAGCGAACTCATCTGGTACTTCCTGGGACTCACGCTGGCCCTGGCGGTGGCGGCGGTCGTGGCCCTCATCCTGGCCCTGCGCCGCTGCCAGCCGGGCCGGTCCGCCCCGGTGGCACCGTCGGGCGCGGGAGGGACGACCCGCCGGCAGTTCCTGGGCCTAGCGGCCGCGGCGCTGCCGCCCCTTTTCACCTTCAGCCTGACCGGCGTCTCGGAATCGGAGCTGGATCACTTCCGGGTGCGCCGCCTCACCCTGCCGATTTCCGGGCTGCCACTCGACCTGGATGGGATGACGATCGCCCAGGTGAGCGACATCCATGTGGGGCCGTTTACCTCCGATCGCCTGCTCCGCGCCGTGGTGGAGGCCGTCAACGCGCTGCGGGCGGACCTCGTCCTGCACACCGGGGACCTGATCAACCGGGAGCTGAGCGACCTCGCGGGCTCGCTCGACCTCGCCCGCGCGATGCCCGGCCGCTACGGCCAGGCGCTGATCGAGGGCAACCACGACCTGTTCGAGAGCCCCCGCGAGTTCGAGAGGCGGGCGCGCGCCTCCGGCATTCCCTTCCTGCGCGACGAGGCCCTGGTCGTGGGCGTGCACGGCCATCCCGTCCAGCTGCTTGGCGTCCGCTGGAGCGAGGGCACGCCCCGGGAGTCCCGCGAGGCGGCCATCGCCCGCTCGGTCCGGCAGGTCCTGCCGCTGCGGCAGGACGACGCCTTTCCGATCCTTCTTTCCCATCATCCCCACGCCTTCGACACCGCCGCGGCGGCGGGATTGCCGCTGACCCTGTCCGGCCACACCCACGGGGGACAACTCATGCTCAGCGACCATGCCGGGGCCGGCCCCATCCTCTTCCGTTATTGGTCGGGCCTCTATTCCCGGGGCGGCAGCCGGCTGATCGTCTCGAACGGGGTCGGCAACTGGTTTCCCCTCCGCGTACAGGCGCCGGCGGAAATCGTGCATCTCACCCTCCGCCGCGCCTGAGCGCCGGCGCTATCGCTCTTCCTGCGGCTGGCGCAGGGAGCGCCAGAGGTAGAGGGCGATGCCGACGCAGATGCCCGAGTCGGCCACGTTGAAGGTGGGATAGGCATAACCCCCGAAATGCAGGCTGATGAAGTCGGTCACGTGCCCGAGGCGCAGCCGGTCGGCCAGGTTCCCGGCAATGCCGCCGCACAGGAGGCCGAAACTGACCTGCGTGGCGGGTTCGCGGAGACCGAGGGCCCGTCGCCAGAGGCCGATCGCCACCAGCGTAGCCGCCGCCAGACCCGCCAGGATGACGCTGCCGCCGCTGAACATGCTCCAAGCCGCGCCGGTGTTGCCGACGTCGTAAAGGTAGAAGAAGCCGTCGATGACCGTGATCGCACCTGCGCCGGATCCGCTCGGGTCATAGGGAACCCGGGTCGCGATCCAGGCCTTGCTCAGCTGGTCGAGGACGAAGATGACCGCCGCCAGCAGCAGCAGCCACCGGTAGGCGAGCAGGCGGCGGACGGGGCTCGCCGCCGCGGGGCTATTCATCGCCGCCGCTGTCGTCTTCCATCTTCACGCCCTCTTCGCTGAGCTCGCCGAAGATGCCCGGCTGGTCCCGGCTCCGATAGTGGTTGCGCTCGATCTGCTTCTTGGCCTCGGCGGAGTGGCGGGTGAACGGCACGGCCAGGAGCCGCTCCTTGGCGATCGGCTTTTGCGTGACCTCGCAGATTCCGTAGGTGCCGTCGTGGATGCGCTTGATCGCGGCATCGATCTCCGAGAGGGCCTCCTGCTCGCTCGAGACCAGGCTGAGGACGAAGTCGCGGTCAAAGGTGTTGATGCCGCCATCGGACATGTTCTGGCCGTAGCCGGAGAGGTCTCCGGAATCGTCCTTGGCGGAGCGCTTGAGCGACTCCTCCGAGTGGCGCTCGATGCCCTCGGTGAGCTGGCGGCGCATGTCCACGAGGATCTTGTAGTAGCGCTTGTACTTCTCGGGCACTTCCTTCTCGACGATCGCCTCGACCGACTTGGCCTTCTTGGGATTGAACCCGAGGATGTCCGCGAGGGAGGCGGGCTTGATGTGGCTCGGCTTGGCCGGGCGCTCCAGCGTCAGCGGCTTGGGCAGGATCGGCTTGGCCGGGGCCTTCGCCTTGGTGGCCTCGGGGGCCTTGGCGGCGTTGGTCTTGGCGATCGCGCGGACCTCATCGAGGCTGAACGTGATGGGCTTGATGGCGGCCTTGCGGGCGAGGATGCTCTCGCGCAGGGCGGTCTTCTTTGAAGAGGGCTTTTCCATGGTGGCGGAACGAACGACGGGCTTCGCGGGAGGCGGAGCCGCTTTCTTGGGCGCAGGCTTGGCCTTGGGTTTGGGCTTCGCTGCGGTGATTTTGGTTTTGTTCTTGGCCATGGGGAGTTTTGGGAAGGGGGCGGACACTACGACTTAAGGGCCTCAACGCAACGCGAACATACGCTGCCGTGTTCGGATGGTTCCAGGCCCGGCACCCAGCGCCAGCAGCGCGGGCAGCGGACCCGGTCGAGTTCCTGCGCCGGGCGGACCGTGACCAGGGCCGATTCAGAGCCAACCGGCGGCTGAATCGAGACATGCGAGACAATGAACAGTTCCTCGAGAAGACCGGCATGGCGGGCGAGGACCGGCGCGAGTGAATCGTTGGGCGCAAGGGCGACGGCCGCGTCAAGCGACTTGCCCAGCCGGCCCGCGGCCCGGGCCGGCTCGATGGCCTCGTTGACCCGAGCCCGCAGGCGGAGCAGGGCGGCGAAGTCGGCGTCCAGCGCGGCGTCGGTCCAGGCCGCGGGCGCGACTGGCCAGTCCTGGAGGTGGACCGAGTCCCCGGCAAACTCGGTCCGGGCGGTGCCGAAGGCCCAGGCCTCGTCCGCGGTGAAGGTGAGGATCGGGGCCAGCATCCGGACCAGCGCCTGGAAGATGGCGTGCAGGGCCGTCTGCGAGGACCGGCGGCGTGGATCGCTGCCGCGCAGGGTGTAGAGACGGTCCTTCAGGATGTCGTGGTAGGTGGCCGAGAGGGTAACCGAGCAGAACTGGTTGCAGAGCTGGTAGACCCGGTGGAACTCGTAGTTCTCGTAGGCCGCCGTGACCGCCTCGACCAGCTTCGCGGCCTGGTGCAGCGCCCAGCGGTCCATGGCATCCATGTTCCCGACGGCGATGGCGTCGCGCGCGGGATCGAAGTCGAAGAGGTTGGCCAGTTGGTAGCGCAGCGTGTTCCGGATCAGCCGATAGGTCTCGCCGACGTGGGAGAGGATCTCCTTCGAGATCGGGATGTCGTCCCGGAAGTCCTGCGAGGAGATCCAGAGCCGGACGAGGTCGGCGCCGTGCTCTGCGATGTAGGCATCGCTCGTCTGCGGCTTTTCGTAGGAGGAGCTCTTGGAGATCTTCTTCCGGTCCGTGTCCACGATGAAGCCATGGGTCAGGACCGCCCGGTAGGGCGCGTCGCCGTAGGCGATGACGCTGGTCCAGAGCGAAGACTGGAACCAGCCACGGTGCTGGTCGCTGCCCTCGAGATAGAGGTCGGCCGGGCAGGCCGTCCCGCCCTGGTGCCGGCGGAGGACCGCGGCGTGGGAGGAGCCCGAGTCGATCCAGACATCGAGGGTATCCCGCCCGCCGGTCAGGGCGGAGGGCGCAGGCCACCCGGCGGGCAGGGCGACGCCCTCGAGGATCTTCCCCGGGGTCGCGTCGTACCAGAGGTTCGAGCCGACCTTTTCCACCTTGTCGGCGATGGCGCGGACCACGCCCGCGTCGAGGTAGGGCTGCTTCTGGGCGTCGTAGAAGGCCGGGATCGGCACGCCCCAGGCGCGCTGGCGGCTGACGCACCAGTCCGGGCGGGATTCGACCGCGCCGCGAATCCGCGCCTGGCCCCAATCCGGGATCCAGCGCACGGCGCCCACCTGGTCCAGCGCCCGCGCCCTGGTCCCGGCCCGGTCCAGGGCGACGAACCATTGGTCGACCGCGCGGAAGATGATCGGCGTCTTGGAGCGCCAGCAGTGCGGGTAGCTGTGCTTGTAGCTCTGCTTGGCCAGGAGGGCGCCCCGCGCGGCCAGGAGCTTGAGCACGCCCACGTTGGCGGCGGAGGTCCGCTTTTTCTCCAGGTCCTCGACCGATTCCAGGGCGCTCAGGCCGACGAGCTCGGCCGGAATCCGGCCGTCGTCGAGATAGCGGCCGTCGGGCCCAACTGGGCAGTAGATCTCAAGCTTGTACCTGAGGCCGCTCTGGTAGTCCTCCGCGCCATGACCGGGCGCGGTGTGGACGGCCCCCGTGCCGCTTTCAGTCGTCACGTAGTCGGCCAGGACGACCGGCGAGCCCCGGTCGATGAAGGGATGGCGGGGCTGGAGTCCCTCCAGCTTGGCACCGGCAGCCGCATGGACAACGGCCGGAGCCGGATCGAGCTTGGCGGCTGCGGCCACCTGGCCGAGCAGCGCCCCCGCGACCACGATCCGCTCGGTGCCAAGATCGGCCACGACGTACTCCACCGCCGGGTTGACGGCGATCGCGAGGTTCGCGGGGATGGTCCAGGGGGTCGTCGTCCAGATGACGACGCTGAGCGGCTTGTCCGACGGCAGGCCGAATCTCTTCGCCTCAGCCTCCGGCACGGGAAACTTCACCCAGATCGAGGGGGAAACGTGGTCCTGGTACTCGATCTCGGCCTCCGCCAGCGCGGTCTCGAAGGGAATGCTCCAATAGACGGGCTTCTTCGCCCGGTAGACGAGGCCCTTCTCGATGAAGGCCGCGAAGGTGCGCAGGATGTCCGCCTCGTAGGCGGGGTTTTTCGTCTTATACTCGTTCGCCCAGTCGCCGAGGATCCCCAGGCGCTGGAACTGGGACCGCTGCTTGCCGATCCACTCCTCCGAAAAGGCGTCGCACCGCGCGCGCAGCTCTGCCGTCGTCACCGTTTCATTCTTCTCCCGCAGCGCCAGGGACACCTTCTGCTCGATCGGCAGCCCGTGGCAGTCCCACCCCGGCACATACGGCGCCCGGAACCCCCGCATCGACTTGTAGCGGACGATCAGCTCCTTGAGCGTCTTGTTCAGCGCCGTTCCGATGTGGACATCGCCATTGGTGAACGGCGGCCCGTCATGCAGCACAAACAGGGGGCTGTCCTTTCCCCGTCGCTTCTGGATCGCCGCATACAGCCCCAGCTTGTCCCAATGCGCCAGCCGCCCGGGCTCCCGCTGGGCCAGGTTGGCCCGCATCGGGAAGTCCGTCTGAGGAAGCTGCAGGGTGTCTTTGAGGTCCTTGGCCATGCCAAAAAGGGTCCAAATAAAGGGGCACCGACGCTACCCTCCACCCCCCTCGTTACGAGTGAAAAATCCACGCCCTAACCATCAAGGCTCCAGCGCAACAGCGCTCCCTGGATATTGCGGAACACCTGCGAGTGAGCAGTTCGGAGGGAGAGGATCCCGCAGGGGCATAGCGCAGCCTCATCCGCGTCTCTTGGCGGCGTCGACTGGCGCCGCCTGCTGACGCGGAGATTGGGCCTTGGCGGAGCGTGGCCCCGGAGGGGTCCTCTCCCTCCGAACTGCGGCTCAACAGAATCCACCCCGCCGACTGCTCGCTACCCCAGCGGCTCGTACGCCGCCGCCTTCTCCGCCAGCCGCTCCCCACTGAGGATGCAGTCCGCGACCGAGACCCCGTCCCGGGCATGCCCGCCGATGAAGAACCCGCGGTACTTCTTCTCGCACTGGTTCATCGACTGGTTGAAGCGGATGTGCCCCATGTTGTACTGCGGGATCGCCCGCGGCCAGCACGCGTGGCGCTGGAAGACGGGATCCCCCTTGACGCCCAGCAGCTCCCGCAGGTCGGGCGTGACCGCGGCGAGCAGGTCGGCCTGGGAAAGCGCGGCGATCTCCGGCTGCCGCATGCCCCCGGCCATGACCGTGAGCGCGACGTGCCCGTCCGGGGCGCGGCCCGGGAACGTGCTGGAGGAGAAGACGACGCCGAGGAGCTTCCGCTTTTCCCGGGGCGGGGAGAGGAGCCCGGAGCCGTCGAGCGGGTGCGACACCTGGTCGCGCCGGTAGCCCAGGAACAGGGAGGCCAGCGGCGCATGGGGCAGCTCGGACATCGCGGCCATGGGGCACTCGTTCCGCTCGCCAAATTCCAGCCGGGACATCGCCGTGGCGGGCAGGGCGCAGACGACGGAGTCGAAGCCCTCGACCTGGCGGCCGGTGTCGTCCTCCTTCGCCCAGGCGTCGTCGGGCGAGCCTGGACGGCCGTTCAGATCGCGCCAGATGACCTGCCAGCGGGGGCCGGCCACGAGCGCCTCGACCCGGGCATTGAGGGCGATGACATCGGCCGGAAGCTGGAGGACCAGGGCGTGCGTCAGGGTCTGCATGCCGCGCTGGAAGGAGAACGTGCGGGACGTGGAATTCTCATGCCGCTTCTCGCAGTCCTTGATGCGCTCCTCGTTGCCGCGCAGGAACGAGCCGTGCAGGTGGTCGTAGTCCCACAGCTGGGGAAAGGCGTGGCGGGCGGAGAGCAGCTCGGCGTCGCCGGCATAGACGCCCGCGGCCATCGCCTGGCCGACGGTGTCCGCGGCCTCCCGGCCGCAATGCCTCCGGATGAACTCGTGGAAACTGACGTCGGGCGCCGTGGGCCGGTTCCGGCAGAGGAGGTCGCCCATGATCCGGAGCTTGCCCCAGGGGGTGAACAGCCGGGAGAAGACGAGGCCGCCCGGCGAACTCGGGACCGCGACGGGGCGGCCGCGCCGGACGAGGTAGTGCCGCCGGGCCGCCGGGGCGGCCTCGACCCGCACCTTGTGCACGCTGATGCCCCGCATCACCATGGAGATGAGCGGGGACGTCTCCCGCAGCGATTGCGCCCCGGACTCGATCAGCCACCCGTCGGTCATCTCCGTGCGGATGACCCCGCCCAGGCGGTTCGTCTGCTCGAAGAGCCGGACAATGTGCCCCATCTTCGCCAGGCGGTAGGCCGCGGCGAGGCCGGTGACGCCGCCGCCGAGGACGGCGACCTTCTTCGTGGAGGTGCTGAAGGGAAGGACGATGGCCATGGGGTGGGTGATTCCAGCTAGCCGAACCTACTTCCAGTTGACCACACTTTCCGCCAGGGCCTCGACGCAGCTGAGCTTCGCCTGCGGCAGGATACCGTGGCCCAGGTTGAAGATGTAGCCGGGCAGGCCCCGCATCGACTCAAGGAGCCGGCCGGTTTCGCGCCGGACGACCTCCGGCTCCGTGTTGAGGAGGACCGGGTCGAGATTGCCCTGCACCGCCACCTTCCCGCGGAGGTTCCGCGCGACCGCGGCGAGCTCGACCGTCCAGTCGAGGCTGAGGACCCGGATCCCCGCGGCCGCCTGCGCCGCCTGGTGCGCGGACGTGCCCTTGGCATAGAGGATCAGGGGAAAGCCCGGCGGGAGGGCGGCCGCGATGCGGCGAATCCACTGCAGCGAGGCCGCCTCGTAGTCGGACCCGGCCACGACCCCGCCCCAGGAATCGAAGATCTGGATCGCATCCGCGCCCGCGCGGATCTGCATTTTAAAATAGGCGATGAGGCTGGCCGTGAGCTTCTCCAGCAGGGCGTCGAAGGTCGCCCGATCGGTGTAGAAGAGCCCCTTGATCCGGCTGAAGTCGTCGGACCCGCCCCCCTCGACCATGTACGTGGCGAGAGTCCAGGGCGAGCCGCCGAAGCCGAGCAGGGCGCTCCGGCCGGCGAGCTCGCGCTTGAGCAGCCCGAGGGCGTCGCCGACGTAGGCCAGCCGCTCCGGCACAGCCGCGGCCGGGGCGAGGGCCTCCACCTGCGCGCGGGTCTCCAGGCGAAACTCCATGGCGATGCCGCCCTCCTCGCGGAAGCGGTAGCCCTGGCCGAGCGCCTCCGGGATCACCAGGATGTCGGAAAAGAGGATGGCCGCGTCGAAGGGAAACCGGCGCAGGGGCTGCAGGGTGACCTCGGCCGCGAGGGCAGGCGTCCGCACCATCTGCAGGAAGCCGTGCTGCTCCTTGAGCTTGCGGTACTCCGGCAGGTACCGCCCGGCCTGGCGCATGATCCAGAGGGGAGGGCGGTCGATGGGTTGGCCGGCGCAGGCGGCGAGAAAGCGTTCGCGGCTGGTCATAGTCAAAGGGGCAGGTCGGCCCAGTCCCGCGGGCGGAGGAAGTCCTCGGTGAGCCGCGCCTCCGGGCTGCCGGCTTCGGCCTGCCAGGCATAGTCCCAGCGGACGAGCGGCGGGAGGCTCATCAGGATCGACTCGGTCCGGCCGCCGCTTTGCAGCCCGAAGAGGGTGCCGCGATCCCAGACGAGGTTGAACTCCGCATAGCGGCCGCGCCGCAGGAGCTGGAAATTCCGCTCCCGCTCGCCGAACGGTTGCGCCCGCCGCCGCGCCACGATCTCGCGGTAGGCCCCGAGGTAGCCGGTCGCCACCGACCGGGTCAGCTCGAGGCATCGCTCGAATCCGAGCTCGTTGAAGTCGTCGTAGAAGAGGCCGCCGACACCCCGGGCCTCCCCGCGGTGCTTCAGGACGAAGTAGTCGTCGCAGGCGCGCTTGAAACGGGGGTAAAGCGACGGGCCGAAGGGCGCCACCGCGGCCCGGGCCGACCGATGCCAGCCGGCCGCGTCCTCGGCGAAGCCATAGCAGGGCGTGAGGTCAAAGCCGCCGCCGATCCACCAAACCGGCCCCTCGGGCCGGTTTGCCACGGCGGAGCGCAGCGGAGCCGGGCCGTCAGCCGCCGAAGAAGCCCCCGCCATGAAAAACCTCACATTCATGTGGCTGATCGGCACGTAAGGATTCCGCGGATGAACGACAACCGAAACCCCCATAGCCTCCCACGGCAGGCCGGCGAGCTCCGGCCGGTGGACGGTCGCCGCCGGCGGCAGCTGGGCTCCCTTGACATGCGAAAAGCCCACCCCCGCCTTCTCGAAGACCGCGCCGTCGGCGAGGACGCGGGTGCAGCCTCCGCCGCCCTCGGCGCGTTCCCAGGAGTCGCGGCCGAAGCGTCCCAAGCCGTCCTCGGCCTCAAGTCCGGCCACGATCATCTCCTGGAGCCCGGTGAGGCAGGTCCTGACGGTGGCGAGATCGGGAGAAGCGGCCATGGTCAGGGTGAGTGCCGCACGCTGCGGCGCTCGCGCACGAATTCCAGGAGGCGAGCCGCCGCCCCGTAGCGCGGACTGCACCCGAGGGAGAAGAGGAGAACCGCGCCCAGGCAGAGGACCACCGCCGCCCCGCTCGCGATGCCGGCGTGGTAGCTGAGAAAGATCCCCGCCACCGAGCAGGCCAGGGCGATCCCGACCGCGGTGGCCAGGAGCCGGCCAAACCGGTCACACCAGAGGTAGGCGCTGACCGCCGGCAGGAGAAAGAGGCCGAGGGCGAGCACGACGCCCATCGTCTGCAGCGCCGCCACCAGGTTGAGCACGGTGAGCGCGAGGATGCCGAAGTGGGCCAGGCCGCCGCGGCCGCCCGTGGCCCGGTGGAAGACCGGGTCGAAGGTCTCGAGCAGGATCGTCCGGTGAAAGGCGGCGAAGACGAGGACCGTGGCGCCGCTCGTCGCCGCGGCCAGCCGCAGGTCGGAGCCGGACACCCCGAGGATGTTGCCGAAGAGGAAGTGCTCGAGGTTGAGCCGGGTCGGGAGCCGACTGAGGAGGGCGACGCCGGCACCGAAGAACACGATGAAGAGCGAGCCGAAGGCGGCGTCCTCCTTGACCCGGGTCAGCCGGCTGATCAGCCCGCTGCCGAGCGCCGTCAGGAGGCCGGCGAAAAGCGCGCCCGCAAAAAGCGCCGGCGTGCTCGGCCCAAAGAAAAGCCAGGCAACGGCGATTCCCGGCAGGAGGGAATGCGAGAGAGCGTCGCCCATCAGCGCCAGCCGCCGCAGCATGAGGATGCAGCCCAGGAGTCCGCCGCTCAGGCCGAGGAGCGCCGCGGACAGGACGGCCCGCTGCATGAAGCCGTAGGAAAACGGCGCGACGAGGAGCTCGTGGACGCTCATGCGGGAAACGGGAGCGGGCCGGGCGGAGCGGCCTCGCCGTGCACGCAGTGCGAGCGGCGGAAGGCGAGGTCCACGTTGGCCTCGCTCAGGACGGAATCGAGGGGACCGTCGGCGATCAGCCGGGTGGCAAGGAGGATTCCCCGCGCGAAGACGCGGCGGGCCAGGTCGAGACCGTGCACCGCCGCGAGCACGGTCCGGCCCTGCGCCTCCCACGAGCGCAGGATGTGGGTCAGCTCCTCGACCGCGAAGAGATCGAGCCCGGCAAAGGGCTCATCGAGGAGGAAGATGTCCGCCCCCTGAGCCACGGCCCGCGCCAGGAAGACGCGCTGCTGCTGCCCGCCGGAAAGCCGGCGGATCTGCCGCTCGGCCACGGCCGTCAGGCCGAGCTCGGCCAGGGCCCGTTCCACCCGGCCGTGGTCCTTCGCGCCGAGGCGCTGCCAGGGCCGCAGCGCCTGGTAGCGCCCCTGCTCGACGACGGAACGGACGGTGATAGGGAAGTCCCAGTCGACGACGTGCCGTTGCGGCAGGTAGGCCAGGCGGGGCAGCGCGTGCTCGGGATGGGCGTCGCCGATCCGGATCTCGCCCCGGGCGAGGGGCAGCCACCCGAGGGTCGCCCGCAGGAGGGTGCTCTTCCCCGCGCCATTGGGCCCGAGGATGGCGGTCAGGCTGCCGCAGGGAATGTCCACGGTGACATCCTCCAGCGCCGGCTGGCCGCCGCGGGACCGGCCGTAGCCCACGGTCACGTCCCGGAAGCTGATGATGTTGGGGGCGCTCAACGCGGGGGGGTGAATTGGATCGGCGGCATGGTCCCGGCCGGGGCCGGGCGGGTGGGCGGCGCGAAAACCGGGGCGGGCGCGACGCCGGGCATTGCGGCTGAAGGAGGGGCCGGGGCGGGCGCCGAATCGTGCATCGGGCCCTCCGGCCCGAAGACCGGCATCGTCGTGAACCCGCGCCGGATCAGGTCGGTCACCGCCAGGTCGCGGCTCTTGGAGTCCGGGCTGTCCATCATCACCACGATGATGCGGCGGTTGTTCCGCAGGGCCGTGGCGGCCAGGCAGAAGCCGGCGCCGTTGGTGAAGCCGGTCTTCAGGCCGTCCACGCCCTCGATCTTGCCCAGGAGGTGATTGTGGCTCGTCATGGGCGTCGGCGGAAACCGGAAGCCGGCGCCGAAAATCCGGGTCCGCACCGAGGTGTACTTGAGGATGTCGGTGTGCTGGATCAGGAAGCGGCAGAGGAGGGCGAAGTCCCGCGGCGTGGTCAGGTCCCCGTCGACGACGCGGTGGCTGGGCACGGGCAGGCCGTTCGGGGTGCGGAAGGTGGTGTGGTTCATCCCGAGGGCCCGGGCCTTCGCGTTCATGAGCTCGACGAAGGCCGGGACGGACCCCGCCACCTCGCGGGCGACCGCCAGCGCGGCGTCGTTGGCGGAGGGAAGCATCATCGCGTAAATCAGCTCCTCCATGGGGAAGACTTCTCCCACCTTCAGGCCAATGATTGAGGGCGACGCCCGGGTGTCGGCGGCCACGACCTTGACGCGGGTCTCCCGGCTGAGGGCGCCCCGGGAGATCGCGTCCTGCAGGACCGCGAAGGTCATCAGCTTCGTCATGCTGGCGGGCGGGCTCACCTCATCGGCATTGTTGGCGAAGATCACCTGGCCGGTGACGGCCTCCTCGACGATCGCCCCCTTGTAGGGCGCGGGCCGGGCGGGGGCCGCCCCGGCGGCCAGCGGGCCGAGGCCCAGGCAGACGGCGGCGAAGGTCACGCGAGGCAAAGACATGCACCAGAAGAAGGGGATTTCAGCAGCGCGGAGCGAGTCGAAAGGTTGGCGGGACCCTGTCACGTAATACGTGACAACGCCGCGGGACCGGGAGAGAATCGGCGGGCATGTCCGTTCCCTCGCTCAAGCTCAAGGCCAACGTGGCGGCCCGCGTCCTTCGCGGCCACCCCTGGGTCTTCGGCAACGAGGTCGAGGCCCTGCTCCCGCCGGAGTGCGACGGCGAGGCGGTGGAGTGCCGCGACCGGGCCAACCGCCTGCTGGGGACGGGCATCTACAACAGCCGTTCCCAAATCGTGTGGCGGCGGCTGGGCCGGGAGCGCCTGGCGCTCGACGCCGCCTACTTGCGCGGCGCACTGCAGCGCGCCCTGGCCCGCCGGAACGGGACGCCGGGCGCCGCGGCCCAGCCTGCCTCCGCCCGCCGCCTGGTCTGGTCGGAGTCCGACGAATTGCCGGGCGTCGTGGTCGACCAGTTTGGCGACGTCCTGGTCGTCCAGCTCCAGACGATCGCCATGGAGAAGCGCTCGTCGCTGCTCGGGGACCTCCTGGCGGAACTGCTCGGGCCGGCCGAGATCATCTTCCGCAACGACGCGCCGATCCGCCGTTTGGAGGGGCTGCCGTTGGAGGTGCATACCCGCTCGGGCGCGCCCTGGGCCCCGCGCTGGGTCGAGATCGATGGGTTTGAGTACTGGCTCGACCTGCAGGGCGGGCAGAAGACGGGGTTTTATCTCGACCAGCGCCCGCAGCACGCCGCCGTGGCGCGTTACTGCTCCGGCCGCCGGGTGCTCGACACCTTCTGCAACCAGGGGCCGTTCGCGCTGCACGCAGCTCGGGCCGGGGCGGCCGAGGTGCTCGGCCTCGACAGCGCGGAGGACGCGATCGCCGCGGCCCGCCGGAATGCCGAGCGGAACCGCGCCCCCGCTACCTTTGCCGTCGCCAACGTCTTCGACTGGTTTAATGCCGCCGAGCGCAGGGACGAGCCCGCCTGGGACGTCATCATCCTCGATCCGCCCCCCTTTGCGAAGTCGAAGAGCGCGATGGAGGGGGCGCTCCGGGGCTACAAGGAAATCAACCTGCGGGCGCTGCAGCGGCTGGCGCCCGGCGGCGTCCTTGCCACCTATTCGTGCTCGCATCACATGCACGATGCCGAGCTGCGCGGGATCCTGGCCGAGGCCGCCGCCGACGCCCGGCGCCGGGTGAGCGTCCTCGAATGGTCCCACCAGCCGCCGGACCATCCGGTGCTGGTGACGATGCCCGAGAGCGAGTACCTCCGCGGCTATATCCTGCGGGTCGAGTAGGAGCCCGGGCGCCCGCTCAGCGGAAGCACCCGGTTCAAACCGCTTACATCTTGCCGCCGTAGATGGCGCTGGCGCCCAGCTCCTCCTCGATGCGCAGGAGCTGGTTGTACTTGGCCACCCGGTCGCTGCGGCAGAGGGAACCCGTCTTGATCTGGCCGGCATTGGTGGCCACGGCGATGTCGGCGATGGTCACGTCCTCGGTCTCTCCCGAGCGGTGGGAGATGACGACCGTGTAGTTGGCGTCCTTGGCCATCTCCACCGTATCGAGGGTCTCCGTCAGGGAGCCGATCTGGTTCACCTTGACCAGGATCGAGTTGGCGGTGCCCGTCTCGATGCCCTTCTTGAGGAATTCGGTGTTCGTGACGAAGAGATCGTCGCCGACGAGCTGGATCCTGTCGCCGATGGCGTCGGTGAGCTTCTTCCACGTATCCCAGTCGTTTTCCCCGCAGCCGTCCTCGATGGAGACGATGGGGTACTTGGCGACGAGCTGCCGGTAGAACTCGACCATCTGGCTGCCGGAAAGCTTCCGGCCGTCGGACTTCTTGAACACGTACTGCTTCTTCTCCGCCACGTAGAACTCGGACGCGGCGGGGTCCAGCGCGAGGGCGATGTCCTTGCCGAGCTTGTAGCCGGCATTCTTGATCGCGAGGGCGATGGCGTCGAGCGCCGCCTCGGCGGACTCCAGCCGGGGCGCGAAGCCGCCCTCGTCGCCGACCGCGGTGGAGAGGCCCTTTTCCTTCAGCACCTTCTTGAGCGCGTGGAAGACCTCGCAGCCCTGCCGGAGGGCCTCGGCGAAGGACCGGGCGCCGATCGGCATGATCATGAACTCCTGGAAATCGATCGGGGCGTCGGAATGGGCGCCGCCGTTCATGATGTTCATCATCGGCACGGGCAGGACCTTGGCATTGGGGCCGCCGAGGTACCGGTAGAGGGGCTGGCCCAGCGCGTTGGCAGCCGCCTTGGCGGTCGCAAGGGAAACGCCGAGGATGGCGTTGGCGCCGAGCTTCGACTTGGTCTTCGTCCCGTCGAGCCGGATCATGGCCCGGTCCACGCCCACCTGGTCGCACGCGTCGTGGCCCATCAGCAGGGGCGCAATCGCGGCCTTCACGTTGGCCACCGCGTGCTGCACGCCCTTGCCGCCGTAGCGGGCCTTGTCGCCGTCGCGCAGTTCCAGGGCCTCGTGCTCCCCGGTGCTGGCGCCCGAGGGGACGGCCGCGCGCCCGAAGGCGCCGCAGGCGAGCTTCACGTCGACCTCGATGGTCGGGTTGCCACGGGAATCAATGATCTCGCGGGCGGTCAGGGCGGTGATGGAGGTGTTCATGCGTAATTCGATGAACAGCCAGCAAACTTCACCCCCGCCGCAAGGGAAAGCTGAAAATTGCGGGCAGACCTAGAAGGGCAGCTTCATCCGCCCGAGGCGGTGGAGGGCCCGGCGGACGGGGCCGACGGACTTGGGGCGGGAGGCCTCCGGGATCTGGCCAAGAAATCCCCGGTCCAGGGCGATGCGCGCCACCGCGATGCCGTCGAAATTGCGCGTCGCCATGGCCTCGCGGGTCAGGAGGCGGGGCGGCACCTGGTCCAGGTGGCCCTCGTACGCCGCGGCATGCAGGGGCGTGTCCCCGTTGTCGTTCCGGGTCTGGAGGAGGACGGTGGTGAGCTGGGCGGGCGGAATCTGGTCGAGCTGCCCCGTCTCGGCCGCGGCATGGATCGCGGTGAAGCCGCTCTTGCTCGCCAGGACGAGGTTCTCCTCGGTCAGCAGCTCCCCCGGGACCTGCTTCAGGTGGCCGGCGATGGCGGCGGCGTGGAAGACCGTGTCGCCCGCGCTGGTCGTCTCGCGCATGGCCGCGGTGGTGAGCAGCTCCCGCGGCACCTGATCCAGGTGCCCGTTGAAGGCGGCGACGTGCAGCACCGTCTCGCCGCCGAGGTTCCGCTGCGCGAAATTCTGGGCGGTGATGTATTCCTTCGGCATCCGGTCGAGCGTGCCCTTCTCGGCCGCCTCATGGAGCAGCGTGTTGCCGACGTCGGTCTTGCCGAGGACGATCTCGAGGGTGAGGAGGCGGGCGGGAATCTGCGCCAGGTGCCCGTGCGCGGCGGCCAGGTGAAATACCGTGTAGCCCGCGTTGCTGCGCCAGGAAAGGGTCTCAAGGGTCAGGAGCTCCGGCGGCAGCTGGTCGAGGTGCCCGCCGATCGCGGCGTGGTGCAGGGGCGTGTAGCCGGCCACGTTCTTCACGGTGAACAGGTCGACCGTGAGCAGCCCGGCCGGAAGGTCCTTCAGCCCGCCCTGCTTCGCCGCGGCATGCAGGGGCGTGTTCCCGGACGGATTGGGGGCCCGCAGGTTTTCCGCCGTCAGGGACTCCGGGGGCACCTCGCGCAGCTTGCCGGCGGCGGCGGCGGCGTAGAGTTCGGTGTGGGCCATGGGAGGGAACGGGGCGAAAGCCCGCGCCGACTAGAAGCGCGTGTCCGGGACGAGGCAAGGTTTTGCTGCGCGCAGACAGCCCGGAATCGCTACGTACTTTTCGGTATCGATTGGCGGAAAATTGAATGGATTTGCCGGGGTTTAGCCCGTACACAGGTAAAACACCGGATGAGCGCCCCCGACACCAAACCATCTGAGCCAGTCAAAGACTCGATCCTGCTGGTCGACGACGAGCGGGCGCTGCTCGACGTCTTCGAGGCCGCCCTGTCGCCTCACTTCCAGATCACCAAGGCCAATTCGGTCCGCGAGGCCGACTTCATCCTCCAGAAGCAGTCGTTCAAGGTCGTGGTGGCCGACCACCTGATGCCGGGCGGCAACGGGATGGATTTCCTCGTGCGGGTGCGGGAGGAATTTCCGCACACGCAGCGGGTCCTGGTCACCGGCTACATGAAGCCCGAGATGCTCATGCGCAGCGTGAACGAGGCCGCGCTCTTCCGCTATCTGCTGAAGCCCGTCGCGATCGCCGAGCTGATCAAGGTCGTGCAGGACGCCGTCAAGGCGCACGACGCCTCCACCGTCCAGGGCTAGCCGGCCGGCGACCGGCCTCGCGGAGCTTTTTCCGCAGATAGGGTGCGGTCGGGCTCCGTGGCGCCCGGAGGAGCCCCGCCAGCGGTCCCTGGTAGAGCAGTTCGCCGCCCTCCGGCCCCCCGCCAGGACCTATTTCCACGACGTAGTCCGCCTCGGCCAGGAGGTCCAGGTGGTGCTCGATCACGACGACCGTGTGCCCCTGGTCGACGAGCGAATGCAAAACGCCGATCAGCTTCTCGCAGTCGCTCAGGTGGAGGCCGATCGTCGGCTCCTCCAGGAGGTAGAGGTTGCGCGGCGCCTCGCCGCGCGAGCGCTCCCGGTAGCTCGCCAGCCCGCCCGCCAGCTCGGTCACGAGCTTCAGCCGCTGGGCCTCGCCGCCCGAGAGGGTCGGCGAGCTCTGGCCGAGGGTCAGGTAGCCAAGCCCGCAGTCGACCATCAGCTGGCAGACCGCGCCCAGTTGGGAATGGAAGTCGAAGAAGCGGGCCGCCTCCCCGAAAGTGAGCTGCAGGACCTGGCCGATGCTCTTTCCCTTCCAGGTGACGTCGGCCAGTTCCGGACCGTAGCGCAGGCCCCCGCAGTCGTCGCAGGGAAGGTAGGTGTCCGGCATGAACGCCATCTCCAGGCGGATCCGGCCCGCGCCCTCGCACGTCGGGCAGCGGCCTCCCGCCGTGTTGAAGGAAAACCGACCGGCCTGGTAGCCGCGCATCTTCGCCTCCGGCAGGGAGGCGAAGAACTGCCGGATCAGGTCGAAAATTCCGAGGTAGGTGGCCGGCGTCGAGCGGGGGGTCTTGCCGATGGGCGCCTGGTCGACCTCGATGACGGAGCGGAAGCCCCCCGGCAGCCGCAGTTCCGCGAAGGGCGGGGGGCAGGGCCCGTCCGCGCGGCCATCGGCCTCGAATCCCGTCGCCCGCACAAAGGCGGCGCCGCCGAGCTTCCGCTTTCCGCCCCGGAGCGCGCAGGAGACCGCCGCGCCCAGGAGATCCCGGACGAGCGTCGACTTTCCCGCGCCGCTCGGGCCCGCCACCATGATCAGGCGGCCGAGGGGCAGCCGCAGGTTGAAGCCGCGCAGGTTCCGAAAGCCCACCCCATTCAGCTCAAGCCAGGCCGGGGCGTCCGGCGGGGGAAGCGGCCGGTAGGCGCCGCGGAGGGGATGGGCGATCCCCCGCTCCAGGAAGATCCCCGTCAGCGAGGCCGGCACCCTTCGAAGCTCCTCGGGCGTCGCGTTGGCGAGAAGTTCACCGCCGTGGATCCCGGCGCCCGGCCCCAGGTCGATGATCCGGTCGGCATGCGCCATGACCTCGTCGTCATGCTCGACCACGAGGAGGGTGTTGCCCTTCGCGCGCAGCGCCTCGAGGGTGCCGATCAGCTTCTCGTTGTCGCGCGCATGGAGGCCGATGCTCGGCTCGTCCAGGACGTAGAGGACGCCCGAGAGGTTGGAGCCGAGCTGGGCCGCGAGCCGGATCCGCTGGGCCTCGCCGCCGGAAAGGGTGTCCGTCGGGCGCTCCAGGGACAGGTAGGCGAGCCCGACCCGCCCGAGGAACTTCAGGCGCTCCTCGATCTGGGGCACGATGTCCTGGGTGACGAGACGGCCCCGCTGGTCCAGGTCAAGCGCGCGCAGCGCAGCCAGGAGCTCCGCCGGTGGCAGGCGGACGAGCTCGGGCAGCGACAGCGGCGGCCGCCGGCCCTGGAAATGCAGGCGGACCGAGCGCGCGACGCGGTTGAGCCGGTCGCCGTGGCACTCCGGACAAATCGGGGCCCCGCGCGGGGGGGCGGCGGACTTCCTGGCCGCGGCCTCGCGGTCCCGGGCCTCGCCGCGCGTGGACTTCTGGTCGGCCTCGAGGTCCGAGATCTCCGGGGGCCGCTCGTCGTCGTCGTCCTTTTCGCGCTCCAACCACTCGAAGAGCCGGCCGTACCCGCGGCAGGCGGGGCACCAGCCCCGGGGCGAATTGAACGAGAAATGCTTGGGATCGAGCTCCGGGAAGGACTCGCCGGTGGCCACGTCCGTCCGGGTCGTGGAGAACCAGGAGAGGATCTCCCCGCCTGGGAGGAGCAGGAAGCAGGAGCCCTTGCCGACGCGCAGGGCCTCGTCGAGCGCCGCCGCGGGCGCCGGCGCGCCCGCCGCCTTCAAGTCGGCAGTGACCGCCTCGACGTCATGCTCCTTGTAGCGGTCGAGCTTCTCGAAGGCGTCAACGCGGACCAGCCGGCCGTCGGCGCGGAGGAGCGCATAGCCCTGCCGACCGATCCAGGTGGCGATGGGCTGGTGGTGGCCCTTGCGCCCGCGCACCAGGGGCGCGCAGAGATAGAGGTGCTTGGCGCGCCGCGCCTTCGGCGTGGCCAGCACCCGGGCGAGGAACTTCCGCAGCGCCCCGGGCGACTGCGGCACGACCGGGCGGCCGGTGTCGGGATGGTGCTGCACGCCCAGCCTCGCGTAGAGGAGCCGCAGGTACTGCGCGACCTCGGTGATCGTGGCCACGGTGGACTTGCGCGACCCGCGGGTCACCCGCTGCTCGATCGCCACGGTCGGCGGGATCCCGGTGAGCCGGTCGATGTCCGGCCGCGGCATCTGCTCCACGAACTGCCGCGCATAGGGTGACATCGACTCCATGAAGCGCCGCTGGCCCTCGGCGAACACGATGTCAAAGGCGAGGGTCGACTTGCCCGAGCCCGACACGCCGGTGACGACGTTGAAGGCGTGGTGCGGGATCGTCAGGGAGAGGTTCTTGAGGTTGTTCTCGCGCGCGCCGACCAGCACCAGCTCCCGGGCCGGGCGGGCGGGTAGGGGCCCCGGGGCCTCGGCAGGCTCGGTCCGCCGGCCTCCGGCAAGCTCGGCGCGCAGGAAGGGCGAGGTGGCCGTGTCCGCCGCCGCAATCGCCTCAGGGGTGCCCTCCGCGACCACGCGGCCGCCGGCCGCGCCGGCCTCCGGGCCGATCTCCAGGATCCAATCCGCGGCCTTGAGCACGTCGAGGTGATGCTCGATCACGATGACGCTGTGCCCGCGGTCGACCAGGGCCTGCAGGACCGTGAGCAGGCGCCTGACGTCGTGGCGGTGGAGGCCGGTGGTGGGCTCGTCGAGGAGGAGCAGCGCGCCCCGTCCGTCGCCCGGCGCATCGCCCGCCTCCCCGGAGGCGGCGCCGAGATAGCGGACCAGCTTGAGCCGCTGCGATTCGCCGCCGCTCAGGGTGTTGATGGGCTGGCCGAGATTGAGGTAGCCGAGGCCGACGGCGACCAGGGGGTCGAGCCGCCGGACGATCTCAAGCTGGCCGGCGAGGCCCGGCAGCGCCTCCGCCACCGGCGTCGCCAGCAGATCGGCGACCGAGACGCCCTCCCAGGTCACGGCCAGGACCTCGGGCTTGAAGCGGGCGCCCTCGCAGACGGGGCACGGAACGAAGACGTCGGAAAGGAACTGCATCTCCACGCGCTCGAAACCCAGGCCGTGACAGTGGTCGCAGCGCCCGTCGCCGCTGTTGAACGAAAAACTGGAGGCGGTGAAGCCTGCGGCCTGCGCGGCGGCGGTCCCGGCGAAGAGCTCGCGGATGAGCTCCCAGGCGCCGGTGTAGATGGCGGGATTGGAGCGCGGCGTCCGGGCGAGGGGCGACTGGTCGGCCAGGACGATCTCGCCGAGACCGTCCGCCCCGCGGAGCGAGGCGATCGCGGCGGGATCCTCGGTGCGGCGGTTCCGCTGGGCCAGGAGGCCCTGGTGGATGACGTTGTCGAGCAGGGTCGACTTGCCCGAGCCGGAGACGCCGCTCAGGCACACCAGCCGCTGCAGCGGCAGGCGGAAATCCAGCTGGCGGACGTTGTGCTTCGAGGCCCCGCGGAATTCGAGCCAGCGGGCGCCCGCCACGGGCCGGCGGGCGGCCGGCGGCAGGATCTGCTCCCGGCCCGACAGGTAGGCGCCGGTGATGCTGGTCCGCGACTGGCGCATCCCGGCGATCGTGCCCTCGAAGACCACCTGGCCCCCGCGGGCGCCCGGCTCGGGCCCCAGCTCGATCACGTGGTCGGCGGCGGCGATCATCGCCTCGTCATGCTCCACCAGGACGACCGTGTTGCCGGCGTCCGTCAGGGTGCGGATGATGGCGATCAGGCGGCCGATGTCGCGCGGATGCAGCCCCACGCTGGGCTCGTCGAGGACGAAGAGCGTGTCGACGAGGGCGGTCCCCAGGCAACTGGTGAGGTTGACCCGCTCGACCTCGCCGCCCGAGAGCGTCTTCGACTGGCGGTCCAGGGTGAGGTAGCCGAGGCCGACCTCCTGCAGGTAGCGCAGCCGGGTGAGCATGGACTCGAGCGCTAGATTGACGGTTCGGGCCGCCGCCAGCGCACCCGGTTTCGCCCCGTCAATCTTTCCGCCGGAGCCCAGCGGACGAAGGAGGACCTCGTCGTCCGTTGCTCCCAGCAGCTTGAGCAGGTCGTCGATCGGGAGTTGGTAAAGCTCGGGGAGGGTCCGCCCCTGCCAGCGCCAGCACAGCGCCTCGGGCTGGAGGCGCGAGCCGTGGCATTCCGGGCACGGGTTGTAGGAGCGGTAGCGGGACAGAAAGACGCGGACATGCATCTTGTAAGTCTTGGTCTCCAGGTAGCGGAAGAATCCCTTGATCCCGTACCAGTGCTTCGGCCAGGTCTTGCCGTTCTCCTCGCCATAGCCGGGTTCGCCGTTGACGACGTAGTCCTGCTGCCCGGCGCTCAGCGAGGCGAAGGGCACGTTCGTCGGAATGCGCTGCCGGCGCGCGAAGACCAGGAGGTCCCGCTTCGACTCCCCGTAGATCTCCCCCTCCCAGCACTTGATCGCCCCGGCGTCGATCGACAGGCCCGCGTCCGGGATGGCCAGGCGGTAGTCGATCTCGATCACCCGGCCGAAGCCGCGGCACTTCGGGCAGGCCCCGAGCGGGGAATTGAACGAGAAAAGCGCCGGGGTGGCCGCCCGGAACCTCCGGCCGGTCTGCGGCGAGTGCAGGCCGCGGGAGTAGGCGCCGATCGGCCCGAGCGCCGGCTCGGCAAAGAGCTGCACCTCGCCCCGTCCAAAATGGAGCGCGGTCTCGGCCGCCTCCAGGAAGCGCAGCTTGTGCTCCGGCTGGAGGGCCACCCGGTCCTGCACCACGTGAATGAAGGCGAGTGAGGGCGGCGGGCCCGCCGCCTCGTCGAGCCGCCGCAGCGACGGCCGGAGATCCGCGTCCGCCGCGAGGTAGCGCGCATACCCCTGACCCCGGAGGTTCGTGAAGATCTCCGCCCAGGTGAGGTTGTCCGGCCGGGCGACCTTGAAGGTGACGAGGCACACTTGCCCGGAATGTGCCGCGGCGGCCTTGGCCCAGATGGTCGCCGGATTGTCGTCCTCGACCTTCTCCCCGGTCGCGGGATCGAAGCACTCCGCCACGTGGCTGAACCACACCTTGGCGAAATCGGTCAGCTCGGTCATGGTCCCGACGGTCGAGCGCGAGGTTTTGACGGTGTTGGCCTGGTCGATGGCGATCGAGGGCCGGATGTTCTCGATCGAGTCGACCCGCGGCTTGTCGAGCAGGTCGAGAAACTGCCGGGTATAGGCGCTGAAGGTCTCGACGTACCGCCGCTGGCCCTCGGCGTGCAGGGTCTCGAAGACGAGCGAGCTCTTGCCGGTTCCGCTCAGCCCCGTGACCGCGGTGAAGCGGCCGAGCGGGATGTCGAGGTCGAAGCCCTTCAGGTTGTTCTGGCGCACCCCGCGCAGGCGGATCGCGTCCGGGGGCGCGGGCGAAGCTGCAGCTTTGGGTTTCCGCGAATTCAAGGATGCACCGATGAACGGGGTCGCTCGGAAGTCAAAACTGCCTTGCCGAACGCCCTAGCCGGCATTGCCCCCGCGCAGCCGCTCGAAGAGATCGAGATAGGCCGCGACCTGGCGGGCGGGATCGAAGGTGGCGCGGGCGTAGGCGCGGGCCTCGGCGGCCCGGGCCGCGCGGGCGTCGGCCGGTTCGCCGATCAGCCGGGCCAGCGCGGCGCGGAAGGCCGGGTGGTCGCCGCGGGCCACGACGATGCCGGTGCGGTCGGGCAGGAAACACTCCCGGACCCCCTGGGCCTCCGCCGCGACACAGGGCAGGCCTCGCGCCTGGGCCTCGATGAGGAAGTTGGAGAGGGACTCGCTCCAGGAGGCGTGCACGGCCAAGTCGGCCGAGGCGTAGAGCGGACCGGGGTCGGGATAGAACCCGGGAAACTTCACCCGGGCGCCGAGTCCCCGGCTCGCCACCAGGCGCTCGCAGGCGGCCCGCGCCGGCCCGTCGCCGGCCAGCCATAGCTGCCAGTCGAGCCCGGCGGGCAGGCCGGCCGCAATCTCCACCAACTCGCGCTGGTTCTTCTCGGGCCGGAACATGGCGACGCACAGCAGCACGGTGGTGGCCGGGCCGGCCCCCAGCCGGCCGCGCAGGGCCTCGTCGCGTGGACCCGCGCCCAAGGGCGGGAAAACGAGCGCGTTGTAGATGACCGTGGCCTGTTCCGCCGCCACGCCATGCCGCGCCACCGCGGTGTCCCGCGCTTCGCGGCAGTTGGCCACGACGTGCCGGGCGCTCCGGAGCCCCCGCCGGTAAAGCCAGGGCAGGGGCTTGCCCGTGCGCAGCGTGGCGACCACCGACGCCCCGGGCACGTGCCGGGCCAGGCCGTCGGCGTGGCAGTTGGCCATCCGGCCCATCGTCAGGATGACGTCGGGCCCGAACCGGCGGACCTCCCGGCGCAGGCCGGGGGCGGCCCAGTCCAGGCCGAAATCAAACGGCTGCAGCGCGCGGACATCCAGGCCGGCGGCGGTCGCCGCGAGCGCGCCGCCCGGCCGGAAGGTGCGGAGGGCGGCCGCTTGCCCGGCGGCGGCGAAAGCCCGCGTGAGCAGGATCGATTGCCGCTCCGTCCCGCCGCTGCGCAGCCGGTCCTGGAGCACGAGTATTTTCATTGCGCGGGGCGGGAGCGGGACGAAAGTGAGCGGAGGAATGCGTTCGTCATTCAATCAACTGCTGCTCCGCTGGCTGGTCCTCGCGCTGGGCGTGGTCCTCGCCACCCGCCTCATCCCGGGCATCCGGTGCGACGACGGCGGCACGCTGGTCGCCGTGGTGCTGCTGCTCAGCCTGTTCAACGCGATCCTGAAGCCCGTGCTCGTGCTCTTTACGCTGCCGTTCATCCTTCTGACCCTAGGGCTGGGCATGGTCGTGATCAAT
Organism: uncultured Opitutaceae bacterium; assembly: GCA_964550715.1. GTDB lineage: Bacteria > Verrucomicrobiota > Verrucomicrobiia > Opitutales > Opitutaceae > Palsa-1447. Next base: position 43,250 of record CAZKAH010000007.1, on the reverse strand, counting down.
GCCTTGTTGTTCCTCCTCGCCGGCCGGCTGGTCGACGGCTTTCACGTCGCCAGCTTCGGCTCCGCGATCGGCGGCGCCCTCGTGATCAGCCTCACGAACCTCATCCTGAACCGGATGACGCGGGGAACGCCGCCGCCGCCCGGGCCGCCCGGCGGATCCCCCGGACGCCGCGAGGCGCGGGACGACGCGATCGATATTTGACCGCCCACCCCCGTTAATCTAAGTTTTTCCAGACATGGCTGAGACCCAAGCATACGACCTCATTGTAATTGGCGGCGGGCCTGCGGGCTACGCGGGCGCGATCCGCGCCGGCCAGCTGGGCAGGAAGGTGGCCTGCATCGAGGCCGAGCGCGCCGGCGGCACCTGCCTCAACTGGGGCTGCATCCCGACCAAGGCGCTGCTGAAGAGCGCGGAGCTCTACCAGAAGCTGAAGAAGCTCGAGACCTTCGGCCTCGCGGCCAAGGACATCTCCTTCGATTTTGCCAAGGTGATGTCGCGCTCCCGCGGGGTCTCCGACCAGATGGCCAAGGGCATCGAGTTCCTCTTCAAGAAGAACAAGGTCGACTACGTCGTTGGCCGCGCCCAGGTGACCGTTCCCGGCATGGTCGAGGTCACGGATGGGCCGGGGAAGGGCAAGTTCTTCGCCGCCAAGAACATCCTTATCGCCACCGGCTGCAAGATGCGACGGCTGCCGGGGCTGGAGGTCGATGGGGCCCGGGTCATGACCTCGCGCGAGGCGCTCGCCAACACGACGCTGCCCAAGTCGATCGTCATCGTCGGAGCCGGGGCGATCGGCGCCGAGTTTGCCTACTTCTACAACGCCTTCGGGACAAAGGTGACCCTGGTCGAGATGCTGCCCCAGATTCTCCCCGTCGAGGACGAGGAGATCGCCAAGGTCCTGCAGCGCGCGTTCGAGAAGCAGGGGATTGCCGTCCACACCGCCACCAAGTGCGAGGATTTTCGGGTCGGCCCGACATCGGTGAAGCTCAACCTGGTGAAGGACGGCAAGAGCACGGAAATCGAGGCCGAGACGGTCCTCTCCGCGATCGGGGTCGTCCCGAACCTCGAGGGCGCCCTTTCACCCAAGCTGAAGCTCGAACTCGACCGCAACTACCTGAAGGTCGGCGACGACTACCAGACCAGCGCCAAGGGCGTCTACGCCGCCGGCGACATCATCGGCCCGCCGTGGCTGGCGCACGTCGCCACCTTCGAGGCGGTCAACGCCGTCAACGGCATGTTCGGCGCCAGCCCCCCCCACCGGGTGAAGAATTTTCCCGGCTGCACCTACTGCCAGCCCCAGGTTGCCAGCACCGGCCTCACGGAGAAAGCCCTCAAGGAAAAGGGCATCGTCTACAAGGTCGGCAAGTTTCCCTTCACGGCCTCGGGCAAGGCCGTCGCCTCCGCCGAGACCGAAGGCTTCGTCAAGGTCCTGAGCGATCCCAAATCCGGCGAGATCCTGGGCGTCCACATCATCGGCGCCGAGGCGACCGAGCTGATCGCCGAGTACGTCCTCGCGGTGGAGATGGAGGGGACGATCGACGAAATCCATCACGCGATCCACGCCCATCCGACACTGACCGAGGCCCTGGCCGAGGCCGCCGCCGCCACCACCGGCGAGGCGATCCACATCTAGGGCGGCGAGGGCATTTCCTTCAGCAGGCTGGAGAGGTAGGGGATGAGCTGCTTCTTGCGGCTGACAATGCCGGGGAGGTCGAAGATCTCGTCCTTTTCCACATGGGCGTAGGAAATGCGCCGGATGAGTTCCGCGTCCCCCCGGACCATCAGGAGTGAATTCTGGGTGTTGATGTCCGTGACGAGCAGGGTCGCGAAGGCCAGCCGCTCCGCGGTCCGCAACTCCTCCAGCGCCAGGCCGAGCGGCTTGGCCTGCTGCCAGAAGTTGACGAAGCTCAGCTCCTCGACTTGCGAGACGGCGAAGCGCACGGCCCCCTCCTCATATATCTTGTAGTCGGTGCGGATGACCTTCTCCGGCGAGTTGGTCACGATGATGGAGCCGGAGGAGAAGATGGCGTCGGCAAGCTGCCGCGGGTCCTCCCCAGCGAGCGGCGCGAGCCAGGCGAGGATCTCCGCATCCTTGTGAGTCGTGGTCGGGCTGTTGAGGTGCAGGGTGTCCGAGATCAGCCCGGACATCATCAGGCCGGCGACCGCGGGGGAGGGGACCAGGCCGTCGCGGCGAAAGAGGCCGGCGACGATCGTGCAGGTCGAGCCGACCGGCTCGTTGAGGAAGAGGATCGGCTGCGCGGTGTGCAGCGCCCCGAGGCGGTGGTGGTCGATGATCTCGCTGATCGTGACCTCCTCCGCGCCGCTCACCGCCTGGGTGACCTCGTTGTGGTCGACAAGGCAGAGGCGGGTCGGCACCGGGCGGAGCATATCGCTCTTGGCGAGGACGCCCCGCAGGAGGCCGGCGTCGTCCACGACCATGAAGGCGGGGGCCGGGTGGGTCGCGATCCGCCGCCGCACATCGGAGATCCGCGCGTCGGGGTGGAGCGGCACGAAGGTGCGCTCGATGCTCCGCTCGATGGTCGAGGCCGTCCGGACGACCCAGGCCGTGGTGGCGGAGTCGTAGGGACTGACGATGAGGCCGGTGCCGCGTTCCTTGGCCCGCGCGACCACGTCGTCATCCACCGGCAGGTTGCTCGTGATGACAATTGCGCGGACGCCGATCTCGATCGCCCGGAGCTGCACGTCGCGCCGGTCCCCGACGATGATGAGGGACTGCTCCGCCGGGATGTTCTCCCGCTCCGAGATCTTCCAAAAGGAGCGGATGTCCATCGTGCCGAGGCGGACATAAAGCCGCTCCCGGCGCTCCCCGTTCGCGAGGTGCAGCGCCCGGGCCTTGAGGGCCCGGACCACGTGGGTCAGGGAAGTGTCGACCTGCCGCATCTGCAGGGGGGCGCTGGCCCGCGGGATGAAGGCGCCGCCCAGGTGGGAGAGGGACAGGGTGCCGACCGGGCAGCCGAACACGTCGGTCACCGGGAGCATCCGCAGGTCCTCGCGATCGATCAGCTCCAGGGCCTCGGCGCAGGTGGCCTCCTCCCGGACCGCGGTCACGTCCGGCGCCATGAGGTCGCGCACCCGGGGCGCCACGTCGCTCAGGTAGAGGGGCAGCGGCTGGCGGAAGCGCCCCAGGATCGTGTCGATCCGGGCGTTGGAATTGCCGCAGCGCGCGGCCACGAAGCCGGTCTCCCCCCGCGCCTGCTTGTAGGCCGCGTAGGCGATGGCCGAGCAGATGGCGTCGGCATCAGGATTCCGGTGCCCGATCACATACGTGACGGGGGTGCCGGGCGAGGCGGAGGCGGAAGTCATGGTTGGCAGCCGTTGTAGGTGAAAAACCCGCATGGTTCCAGCCTTTGCGGCGGGATTAGGCTTTCAGCCCGCAATTTTTGCACTTTAGCTTTTGGCACATGAAGATTTACCTCGATGGGAAGTTCGTCGACGAGGCCGACGCCAAGGTCTCGGTCTTCGACCACGGACTGCTTTACGGCGACGGGGTCTTCGAGGGCATCCGGCTCTATGCCGGCAATCTCTTCAGGCTGGAGGAGCATCTGGAGCGCCTGGAGTTCTCGGCCAAGGCGATCATGCTCCAGCTGCCGCTCAACCGGAAGGAGCTGGGCGAGGCCGTGGCGGAAACCTGCCGGCGGAACAGCCTGCAGGATGCCTACATCCGCCTGGTCGTGACGCGGGGCCCCGGCGACCTTGGGCTCGCCCCCTGGCTCTGCGCCAAGCCGACGCTCTTCATCATCGCCAGCCGGATCTCCCTCTACCCCGCGGAGCACTACGAGAACGGCCTCGCGATCGTGACCGTGGCCACGCGCCGGGTCGGCCCCGGGGCGCTGCCGGCGACGGTCAAGTCGCTCAACTACCTCAACAATATCATGGCCAAGATCGAGGCCAAGCAGGCGGGGGCCCTCGAGGCCATCATGCTCAACGACCAGGGCTACGTGGCCGAGTGCACCGCCGACAACGTCTTCATCTGCCGCAAAGGCGAGCTCCTGACGCCCGCGGCCACCCACGGGGCCCTCCAGGGGATCACCCGCGGCGCGGTGATCGACATCGCCCGCGAACTCGGGCTCCAGCCCCGCGAGGCCGAGCTCACGCGCTATGACATCTGGTGCGCGGACGAGTGCTTCCTCACCGGCACGGGTGCCGAGGTCATCCCGGTCGTCCGGCTGGACGGCCGCGAGATCGGCACCGGCAAGCCCGGGCCGGTCACCCACCGGGTGGCGGAGGCCTTCCGGCGCCGGGCCCCCCTTGAAGGGGTCCGGATTTGACCCCAAAATGCCCCGGGGATGGGCGTCCGGACGGCCCGGGGAGCCTTTTCCTCCGTCCGGGCTCAAGTTTTGCCCCTGTGTCACGATTTCCCTCTGGAAGCGCCTGATCGTGCCGTGATGTCGCTCCTGGCAACCTGCGCTCGGGCGCTTGCAAGGGGCGGGAGCCGTGGCACATTAAGTGCATAGGCATAAGCGCGATCTCCATGGCCAAACCCTTAACCTGCAATTTCTGCTCCAAGCCCGCCACGGTGCACCTGACGAAAATCGTCAGCAACAAGGTGCATAACGTGGACCTGTGCGAGGATTGCGCGCAGGCGAAGGGCGTGACCAATCCGAGCGGCTTTTCCCTGAGCGACCTCCTGCTCGAGACATCCCCCAAGGCCGAGGCCGCCGGCCCGGGCGTGCGCTGCGAGCAGTGCGGCTTCACCCAGGCCGATTTCAAGAAGCACGGGCGCTTCGGCTGCCCGGCCTGCTATGACGCCTTCGCGCTCATGCTCGAGCCGATGCTCGACGGCATGCACAAGGGGACCCGGCACTCCGGCAAGGTCCCGCGCGCGGCGCTGGAGCGCAAGTCCCTCTACGACCGGCTGACCAAGCTCGAGCTCGACCTGACCGATGCGATCAAGTCCGAGCGGTACGAGGAGGCGGCCCGGTTCCGCGACGAGATCAGCCAGGTGAAGCAGGCCTTCGCGCCCAAGCCCTCGGCCTGAGCCCATGAACATCTCCTCCCTCATCGACACCCCCTCGGAGCTGACCGACAGCGCGAGCAGCAAGACCGCGATCGTCCTGATGACGCGCGTCCGGCTGGCCCGCAACCTGGCCGGCCGGCCCTTCCCGGGCTGGGCCCGCCCCGCGCAGCGCGCGGAGGTGCTGCAGCTGTGCCGCGACGCCCTGGTCGAGGCCGCGGCGATGAAGCGCAGCGTCAGCGTGGCGGTGAACGAGCTGAGCGACCTGGAGAAGCAGATCCTGGTCGAGCGCCACCTGATCAGCCGCGAGCTGAGCGGCTCGGAGCCCGGCAGCGGCGTCGTCATCAACCGCGACCAGACCGTCTCGGTCATGATCAACGAGGAGGACCACCTGCGCATCCAGGTGCTGCGCTCCGGCCTGCAGCTGAAGAAGGCCTGGAACGCGATCGACGACCTCGACTCGGCCCTGGAGCAGCGCCTGGACTTCGCCTATTCGCCGACCCTCGGCTACCTGACCGCCTGCCCGACCAACCTCGGCACGGGCCTGCGCGCCTCGGCCATGATGCACCTGCCGGCCCTGGTCATCGGGGGCCAGATGGAGAAGGTCGTCCGCGCGGTCAACCAGCTCGGGATGGTCGTCCGCGGCCTCTTCGGCGAGGGCTCCGACGCGAGCGGCAGCATCTTCCAGATCTCCAACCAGACCACCCTCGGGGAGACCGAGGAGGAGATCATCAAGCGCCTGCAGAGCGTCCTGCAGTCGATCGTCGAGCACGAGGTCAACGCCCGCGGCAAGCTGCTCGAGGCCGACGCCGGCAAGGTCTTCGACAAGATCGGCCGCGCCTACGGGATCCTGCAGAACGGCCACGTGATCAGCTCCGGCGAGGCCATGAACCTCCTCTCCCTCATCCGCCTGGGCGTGGACCTCGGCGCCTTCCCCGACGCCCACCGCCCGGTGATCGACCGCCTCTTCATCGAGGCCCAGCCCGGCCACCTCCAGCACGCCCAGCAGGGGCCGCTCGAGGCGGGTCAGCGGGACCTCCTGCGGGCGGCCCGCCTGCGTTCTGAGTTTGCCAATTTGGCCCGGCCGGATTTCCTGGATGCCGCCAAGGGCAAGCCGGCCGAAGGCAAAAACTAGCACTCCCTTTCCCATGTCGCAGGAACCGATGAACAATTTCACGCCGCGGGCCCAGCAGGTGCTCGCGCTCGCCCGGAAGGAAGCCGACCGCTTCCACCACAACTACGTCGGCACCGAGCACATCCTGCTCGGGCTGATCAAGCTGGGCCAGGGCGTGGCCGTGAGCGTGCTGCAGAAGATGGGCCTCGACCTCGAGACCGTCCGCGCGGCCGTGGAGAAGCAGGTCGGGACCGGCCAGGAGACCAAGACCCCGGGCACGATGCCCTTCACCCCCCGGGTGAAGAAGGTCCTGGCGCTCGCCGGCCGCGAGGCGAAGACCCTCAACCACTCCTACGTCGGCACCGAGCACATCCTCCTCGGCCTCCTCCGCGAGGGCGAAGGCGTGGCCGCCCGGGTCCTCAAGTCCCTCGACGTGGACATCGAGCGCACCCGCAACGAGATCCTGCGCGAGCTCGATCCCCAGTTCTCCGGCGGCGAGGCCGGCAACGTGGAGGAGACCCCCTCGGGCAATCCGCCCCGCGCCGGCGCGCCGGCGGTCGAGGACAAGAAGGAGGTCAAGACGCCCGCCCTGAAGGCCTTTGGCCGCGACCTGACGGAGCTCGCCCGCAAGGGCGAGATGGACCCGGTCGTGGGCCGCAAGAACGAGATCCGCCGCGTCATCCAGATCCTCTGCCGCCGGACCAAGAACAACCCGGTGCTGATCGGCGAGGCCGGCGTCGGCAAGACCGCCATCGTCGAGGGCCTGGCGCAGGAGATCGCCACCGGCAACGTGCCGGAGCTCCTCCTGGAGAAGAAGGTCATCACGCTCGACCTCGCCCTGATGGTCGCCGGGACGAAGTACCGCGGCCAATTCGAGGAGCGGATCAAGGCCGTGATGGACGAGATCAAGCGCGCCCGGAACATCATCCTCTTCATCGACGAGCTGCACACCATCGTCGGCGCCGGCGCCGCCGAGGGCGCGATGGACGCCTCGAACATCTTCAAGCCCGCCCTGTCCCGCGGCGAGCTGCAGTGCGTCGGCGCGACCACCCTGAACGAGTACCGCAAGTACATCGAGAAGGACTCCGCCCTCGACCGCCGCTTCCAGTCGGTCAAGGTCGAGCCGCCGTCGGTCGACGACACGATCACGATCCTCAAGGGGATCCGCGGCAAGTACGAGGAGCACCACAAGGCCGTCTTCTCCGACAAGGCCCTGGAGGCCGCCGCCAAGCTTTCCGACCGCTACATCACCGGCCGCTTCCTGCCGGACAAGGCCATCGACGTGATGGACGAGGGCGGCGCGCGCGCCCGCATCTCCGCCCTGAGCCGGCCGCCGGACATCGAGGCCCTGGCCAAGGAGATCGAGCAGGTCTGCGCCCAGAAGGAGAAGGCCATCAGCGAGCAGCACTTCGAGGAGGCCGCCAAGTTCCGCGACAAGGAAAAGCAGCTCCGCGCCCGCCAGGAGCAGGTCACCGACGAGTGGAAGAAGGCGCGCGAGGAGCACCGCGTGCAGATCGACGAGAACCTGATGATGCAGGTCGTCGCCGACTGGACCGGCATCCCCCTTTCCCGGATGGAGCGGAAGGAGAGCGAGAAGCTCCTCGACCTGGAGAAGGAGATCGAGAAGACCGTCATCGGCCAGCAGGTCGCGGCCGGCGCCATCGCGCGCGCCCTCCGGCGCTCGCGCGCCGACCTGAAGGATCCCCGCCGCCCGATCGGCTCGTTCCTTTTCGTCGGCCCGACCGGCGTCGGCAAGACCGAGACCGCCAAGCAGCTCGCCGCCCAGATGTTCGGCAACCAGGACGCCCTGGTGCAGATCGACATGAGCGAGTACATGGAGAAGTTCTCCGTCTCGCGCCTGATCGGCTCGCCCCCCGGCTACGTCGGCTACGAGGAGGGCGGCCAGCTGACCGAGTCGGTCCGCCGGCGGCCCTACGCCGTCATCCTCTTCGACGAGGTCGAGAAGGCCCATCCCGACGTCCTGCAGCTCCTGCTGCAGATCCTCGAGGACGGCCGCCTGACCGATTCCCTCGGCCGCACGGTGGATTTCCGGAACACGATCATCATCATGACCTCGAACATCGGGGCGCAGCTCCTGCAGCGGCAGACCTCGATGGGCTTCTCCGCCGCGTCCACGAGCTTCAACGACGCCGAAAAGATGCGCGAGAAGGTGCTCGAGGAGGCCAAGCGCGTCTTCAAGCCGGAATTCCTCAACCGCATCTCCGACATCGTCTTCTTCCGCCCGCTCGACAAGGCCGACCTGGTCAAGATCGTCGAGCTGGAGGTCGGCAAGTTCGCCAAGCGCCTCGTCGAGCGGAGGATCGAGCTCGAGTTCACGCCCCAGGCGAAGGAACTCCTGATCGACAAGGGCTATGACGAGAAGTACGGCGCCCGCCCGCTGCGGCGCGCCGTCGAGCACTACCTGGAGGACCCGCTGGCGGAGGCCATCCTGCGCGGCGACGTCAAGGAGGGCGAGGCGGTCCTCGTCACCCGCGACGGCGATGTCCTCAAGTTCATGCAGAAGACGCCCCCGGCGCCCGCGCCGGGAGTCGTCTCGTAGCCACCGCGAGGAAGGCCTGCAGGACCGGGTCCGGCTCGGCCGTCTTGCGCCAGCCCAGGACCAGCCGGCTCTCCGGCGCGGCCCCGCGCAGGGGCCGGAAGACCACCTCCCGCGGCAGGTTTCGCGCCTCGGAGGGCGCCATGAAGGTCGCGCCCATGCCGGCCCGCACCAGCCCGACGCCATTCGCCCGGGGCCAGACCTCCTCGGCGACCTGCGGGGCCACGCCGGCCCGGGCGAAGGCGGCCAGGACCCGGTCGTAAAAGCCGGGATTGTGGCTCCGGGGAAAGAGGATGAAGGGCGTGGCGGCGAGGTCGCGCAGCCGCAGCCAGGGGCGGCGGGCGAGGGGATGGTCCGCCGGCAGGAGGACGCCGTTTCGCTCGTGCAGGAGGGTGTGCACGCGCAGCGCCGGGGTCGGCGCGTCGGGATGGAAGAAGCCGCAGGCCAGGTCGCCCGCCTGCAGCGCGGCCAGCTGCGCCGAGGTGGGCGACTCGTTCAGCTCGACCCGGATCCCCGGGTGCCGCCGGTGGAATTCGCGCAGGATCCGCGGCAGGACGGTCGCCATCGCGAGGCCGGTGAACGCGACCCGCACCCGGCCGACCCGCCCCTCCGCCACGGCCCGCAGGTGCGCCGGGACCGCGGCCAGGGCCTGCAGCAGCGGCTCGATCTCCCGGGCCAGCGTGCGGCCGGCCGGGGTCAGGTCGACCCGCCGGCTGGAGCGGGTGAAAAGCGGGGTGCCCAAGGCCTTCTCCAGCTGCGAGATCTGGCGGCTGAGCGCGGGCTGGGCCACGGCCAGGGCCTCGGCCGCCCGGCGGAAATGCAGCTGCCGGGCCACCTCGCGGAAGTACACGAGGTGCCGCAGCTCGAACGGGAATTGATACTCCCTGGGCATCGCTGAAGGATAAATAAGTATTTTCCAGGCAACACAAGTCCATGCTATAGTCGGCCCATGCCTCAATCCCTCTTTGAAAAAGTCTGGGCGGCCCACGCGGTCCGGCGCCTGGCCGACGGCCAGACCCAGCTGCTCGTCGGGACCCACCTGATCCACGAGGTGACCAGCCCGCAGGCCTTCGGGATGCTGCGCGACCTGGGCCTTCCGGTGGCCATGCCCCACCGCACCTTCGCCACCGTCGACCACATCGTCCCGACCGACCAGTTTGCCGAGCCCTACCGCGATCCCCTGGCCCAGGCGATGATGCAGGAGCTCCGCAAAAACTGCGCCGACTTCGGGATCACCTTCTTCGACCGCGCCAGCGGCAAGCAGGGCATCGTCCACATCGTCGGCCCGGAGCAGGGGATCACCCAGCCCGGCACGACCATCGCCTGCGGCGACTCCCACACCAGCACCCACGGGGCCTTCGGCGCCATCGCCTTCGGCATCGGCACGACGCAGATCCGCGATGTCCTGGCCACCCAGACCATGGCCCTGGCGCCCCTGAAGGTGCGCCGGATCAACGTGCGCGGCCGCCTCCGGCCGGGCGTCTACGCCAAGGACGTCATCCTCCACATCATCCGGACCCTCGGGGTCAACGGCGGCACAGGCTTCGCCTATGAGTACGGCGGCGAGGTCTTCGACCGCTTCACCATGGAGGAGCGGATGACCGTCTGCAACATGTCGATCGAGGGCGGCGCCCGCGCGGGCTACGTCAATCCCGACGAGACCACCTTCGCCTACCTCAAGGGCCGGCCCTACTCGCCCAAGGGCGCCGCCTGGGAGGCCGCGGTCGCGCGCTGGAAGGCCGTGGCCAGCGACCCCGGCTGCCGCTACGACGACGTCGTCGAACTCGCAGCCGAGGACATCGCACCGACCGTCACCTGGGGCATCAACCCCGGCCAGGGTGTCGCCATCACCGAGACGATCCCCGATCCCGCCCATGCGAAGACCGCCGACGAGAAATCCTCGATCGACGAGGCCCTCGCCTACATGAAGCTGAAGCCGGGTGCCCCGATCAAGGGCACCAAGATCGACGTCGCCTTTCTCGGGTCCTGCACCAACGGCCGGCTGAGCGATTTCCAGGAGGTGGCCAAGTACCTCAAGGGCCGAAAGGTCGCGCCCGGGGTCAAGGCCATCGCCGTGCCCGGTTCCCAGGGCGTAGGGGTCCTCTGCGTGTCGCTGGGCCTGGACAAGGTCTTCCGCGACGCCGGGTTCGAGTGGCGCGAGGCCGGCTGCTCGATGTGCCTGGCCATGAATCCCGACAAGCTGATCGGGGACCAGCTCTGCGCCAGCTCCTCCAACCGCAACTTCAAGGGCCGCCAGGGCAGCCCGACCGGCCGGACCCTCCTCATGAGCCCGGTCATGGTCGCAGCCGCCGCCGTCAGCGGCGCGGTGGCCGACGCCCGCGAAGTGTTCCAAACCTCCTGATCCCCATTACCATGGCCCTCGCCCAGATCACCTCCCTGACCGGCCGCGGCGTCACCGTCGCCGGCAACGACATCGACACCGACCGGATCATCCCCGCGCGCTTCATGAAGTGCGTCACCTTCGACGGGCTGGGGGAGTACCTCTTCTACGACGTCCGCAAGAACCCGGACGGCACCGACAAGCCCCACGTCCTGAACGAGCCGCGCTTCCGCGGGGCTTCGGTCCTCTTCTCCGGCGCGAACTTCGGCTGCGGCTCCTCCCGCGAGCACGCGCCCCAGGCGATCGCAAAGTACGGCTTCCGCGCCGTGGTGGCCGAGAGCTTCGCCGAGATCTTCTTCGGCAACTGCACGACCCTGGGCATCCCCTGCCTGACGGCCAGCCGCGAGGACATCGCCCGGATCACCGCGGCCATCGAGGCAAATCCCGCGGTCGAGATCACCGTGGATGTGGCCGGCCAGGAGATCCGCTGCGGCGCCCTGAAGGTCAAGGCCTCGATCCGCCCCGCGGCGCACGAGGCCCTGGTCCACGGCCGCTGGGACCCCATAGGGGAGCTCCTGGAGGGCGCGCCCGCCGTCAAGGCGGCGGCCGCCCGGCTGCCTTATCTGGCGGCCTGACTCGTGGGTAGGGCGGGTTGTCCCCAACCCGCCGTTCGCTCCGTCACCGCCCGGAATCTGCCCGGCGGGTTGGGACAACCCGCCCTACCGTTATCCGCTTGGCGGGCCGCCAACTTCAGCACATTCTATGGACCTTTTTGCGGATTGACGCGTCAGAATAGCCCACCCCCTTTCAACTTATGGTCCTTGGCATGCTTGATATCCTTACCGGAGCAGGGCTCCTGATTTACCCGCTGGGCCTATGCTCGGCGGCGGCTGTTTTCATCATCTGCGAGCGAGCGTACGCATTGCGCCGCACAGCCGTCATGCCAAACGACCTGGTTGACGCGATCGTGGCCCAGAAGCCCTCCCTTACCGGCGGTCGGCACACCGTGCTCTCGCGCATCGTCGAATTCGCTGAACACAACCCGAACGATGAGGGCGCGCTCAAGGCCTTCGCCCGGCTGGAGGTCAACCGCATGCAGCGGGGTGTCCCTTACCTCGACGTCATCTACGCCGCTGCACCGCTGATCGGCCTCTCCGGCACCGTCACCGGCCTCCTGCGGGTCTTTTCACAGATTGACCAGAACACGGGGCTGCCGGATCCCGTGACATTCACCACAGGCGTTGCCCTCGCGCTCTCGGCCACCGTCATCGGCCTGTCGATCGCGATTCCGTCGCTGATCGGCGCCGGCTACCTGTCCAGGAAGGTCGATAACTACGCCGCCGAGCTCGAGGTCCTTCTCGAGCGGATCCTGCGCCGCACCCGCGCATGAGCTCGCTGATGATGCGGCCCCGCCGCCGGCCCGAGCTGAACCTCGTGCCGCTGATCGACGTCCTCGTGATGCTGATCTTCTTCACCTTTGTGACGATGCAGTTCCGCTCGGCGACCACGATGAACATCACCCTGCCGAAGGTGGATACCGCGGGCAAAAACGAATTCAAGGGCACGCTGACGATCGCGATCGACAAGGACGGCAGCCTAGCCTGCAACGACAAGCGGGTGACCGAGGACGAATTGCAGGCGCTCCTCAACCAGCAGCGGGACATCGACAAGGACATCCCCGTGCTGATCAAGGCCGACGAGACCTCGCAGCTGAAGAAGCTGGCCTTCGTCATGGACGCCTGCCGCAAGGCCGGCCTGAACAAGTTCAGCCTCCAGAGCCGCTAGGCCGCCGGCCGGATGTTCATCGTCATCACCGGAGTCACGCGGGGGCTGGGCCGGGCGCTGGCGGAGTGGTACATCGCCCACGGGCACACGGTCGCCGGCTGCGGCCGGAACGGGCCCCAGGTCTTCGACCTGCGGATGGCCCACCCCGAGCCCCACACCTTTGACGCCGTCGACGTGTCCCAGCCGGTCAAGGTGCAGCTCTGGGCCGAGCGCATCCTCGGCGGCGGAAAGGCGCCGGACCTCCTGATCAACAACGCGGGCGTGATCAACGAGCTCGCGCCGCTCTGGGAGATCCCGGCCGACAAGTTTGCCCAGGTCATGGCCGTCAACGTCCTCGGCGTGCAGAACGTGATCCGCTCGTTCGTGCCGGCCATGGTGGCGAGGAAGCAGGGCGTCATCGTGAACCTGAGCTCCGGCTGGGGCCGCAGCGTCTCGCCCGAGGTGGCGCCCTACTGCGCCTCCAAGTGGGCGATCGAGGGCCTGACCAAGGCCCTGGCCGAGGAACTGCCGCCGGGCATGGCGGCGGTGCCGTTGAACCCGGGCGCGATCGACACCGACATGCTCCGCCAGTGCTGGTCGGACGGCGCCGCGGCCTATCCCAAGGCGGCCTCGTGGGCGGAAACCGCCGCGCCCTTCATCCTGAAACTCGGGACGAAGGACAACGGCCGCTCGGTGAGCGTCAGCGGCTTCGAGGCCTGAGCTGAATCGGGAGTTGTAGGGGCCGCGGTCCGTCCGCACGATTCCTCCCCGATGCCTTCGCTCTTCGCCCATTCCTTTCGCCGCCGCATGCTGAGCCTGCTCGTCCTGGGTCCGGTCCTGGGCGCCGCCGGCGTGCGAGCGGAGACGCCCAGCCTGCGCTTCGAAGGCACGAAATACGTGCTGGTCTCGGTCGACGGCGGCGAGGCCAATGTCGTCAAGAACCTCTACGTGCCCGAGGGGCAGGCGGCGGAGACGGCCACCACCACGATCGGCATCCGGCAGTGGCCCCGGCTGAAGCGGCCGACGGAAGCTTCGAAGCAGTGGGAGGGCATGATCGACGGCCGGCTCCTGCGGCCGAAGCAGATCTTCAAGGACAACTCGCCCGGGAATGCCAATTCCTTCATGGTCGAGATCTGGCTGAAGGGCCGGGATGCCGACCACAACGAGGTTCAGCTCTGGCGCTTCCTGTCCGAAAAGGGCTCCCTCGGGGTGAAGGCGTACTACTACACCCAGCAGGTGCCGAAGGACGACGATACCGCCTATACCGGCCGGCACGGGTCCCACCTGCGCCAGCTGGCGGACCTGAAGGTGCCGATCCAGTTCAAGTGAGCCGGCCGGCGGCCGGCCCTCAGATCATCGGCACGTGCGGCTCGGTGTCGGCGTCGTAGGGGACGCCGGGCAACCCGAAGCCGAAGAGCCGGAGAAAATCGCTGCGGTAGCCGGCGATGTCGGTCAATTCGGCGAGATTCTCGGTCGTGACCTTCGGCCAGATCTCGCGCACCGCGGCCTGGACCTCCGGCTGCATCTCGAGGTCGTCGAGGCGCACCCGGCCGCCCTCGTCGAAGCGCGGGCCGCCGGGGGCGCAGAGCTGTGTGGCGAATAGCCGCTGCATCTGCTCGGCGCAGCCCTCATGCAGGCCGCGGGCCTTCATGACCTTGTAGAGGATGGAAATGTAGAGGGGCACCACGGGGATCGCCGAGCTCGCCTGGGTGACCAGCGCCTTGTTGACCGAGATGAAGGCGCCGCCGCCGCTCGCGCGGAGCCGGGTGTCGATCGCCTGGGCCGCGCGCTCGAGGTCGTTCTTGGCCAGGCCGATCGTGCCGTTCTTGTAAATCGCCCAGGTAACGTCGGGCCCGATGTACGAATAAGCCACGGAGCGGGCGCCCGGGGCGAGAAGGCCGGCGCCGGCCAGGGCCTCGATCCACATCTCCCAGTCCTCGCCGCCCATCACGGTGACGGTGTCGGCGATTTCCTGCGGGGTGGCGGGCTCGATCGTGATGTCGGTGACAAGGCCCTTGTCGGTATCCACCGTCTTGTTCGTGTAGGACGCGCCCACCGGCTTGAGGACGGACTTGTGCACGGCACCGGTCTTGGGATGCACCCGGCGGGGGGAGGCGAGCGAGTAGACGACGAGGTCCACCGGGCCGAGATTCGCCCGGAGATACTCCAGGGCCTGCCGCTTGATGTCCTCGGAAAAGGCGTCGCCATTGATGTTCCCGGCCTTGAGACCCGCCGCGCGGGCCGCCCGGGTGAAGGCGATGGTGTTGTACCAGCCGGGGGTCGCGGGCCGGCCCTCCTCGGAGGGCCGCTCATAGAAGATGCCCAGGGTGTCCGCGCCGCCGCCGAAGGCCGCCGTCACGCGGGAGGCGAGGCCGTAGCCGGTGGAGGAGCCGATCACCAGGACTTTCTTCGGGGCATTCGGCAGGGCGCCCTTCGACTTCACGTGGTCGATCCACTCCTGGACATGGGCGGCGCAGCCCTCGGGATGCGCGGTGACGCAGACGAAGCCGCGAACCTTGGGTTTTATAACCATACGCCGCAAAGTCTTGCGCGGCGGGGGTGGGTGACAAGCGGGAAGTGGGCGGAAGCCGGGCCGCTCACTCGATCGTCATCACGATCTTCCCGTGCGGCTCAGGCATGCCGCCCTTCTGCTCCAGGCTGATGGCAAACTTGGTGACCGAGTTGATCGGCCTGTCCGCCGTGAACATCTTATGGGTCTCCCCCGTCGGGTCCATTGCGACAACACCGCCGCTGATCGGCTTCCCGTCAGGGCCGATGAGCCAGAGCTGGTAGTCCATCCCGGTGGCCGGCATGTCGAGCTTTGCCAACTTGATCATGCCCTGCTGTTCCATGGGATTCCAGACCACCACGGCCTGGGCCTGCGGGGAATTTCCGAGCATGGAGGCGAGGGTGGCGATCTTGAACTGCGCAAGGTCTCCCTCCTGCTTCAGCTTCTGGCTGAGCCGGGCGATCTGCCGGCCGGCTTCCGCCGCCTGGCGCGTGGCCTCCGCGAACTTCTGCTGCGCGCCGGCGACGTCCTGCCTCAGCAGCGCCAGCTGTTGCCGCGATTCATTCACCTGGCGGCCGGCGTCGGCCAGGGCGCGCTGGGCGTCCTCCAGCTGGCGCTGCCGAAGCAGGCGCTCGGATTCCATGCTGGTGCGCAACGCGCGGAGATCGAGCTCGGCCACCTGCTGCTGGCTGCGCATGAGCGCATTCTCGGAGTGGAGCGTAAGGGTCAGCCGGGCCGTCCAGAGGACGCCGACCGCAAGGCACGCGGCAATGGCCCAAGGCAGCAGGCCCGGGAACGGCAGGACCGGGGACCGGCGGACGCGCGGCGCGGGCTGGCCCGCGGAACGGGCCGCCACGGAGGCGAGAATGCGCGCCTTGAGGGCGGGCGGGGGCTCCGCGGGCGGGGCGAGGCGGGCCAGGTCGGCCGCCGCCGCGCGCAGCTCATCCTTCCAGTGCCGGAGGGCGGGATTGCGGGCGAGCTCCGCCTCGAAGGCGCCCTTTTCCGCGCCCTCGAGCAGGT
This sequence comes from uncultured Opitutaceae bacterium, assembly GCA_964550715.1. GTDB lineage: Bacteria > Verrucomicrobiota > Verrucomicrobiia > Opitutales > Opitutaceae > Palsa-1447. Next base: position 26,970 of record CAZKAH010000007.1, on the reverse strand, counting down.
CGAGGGCGTAGAGCGAGGCGAGTTCCTCGTGAAGGTCGTCGCTCATAGGCGCGGCGCGAGCGTGTCGCGCAGTTTGCCGAGGCCGCGGCGGATCCGCGCCTTGACGGTGCCCAGCGGCTCGCTCAGGCGGGCCGCGATCTCCTGTTGGGTCAGGCCGCTGAAGAAGGCGAGCTCCAGGGCGTGCTTCTGTTCCGGGGGCAGCGTCGCGACGGCGGCGCGCACCGCGTGCGCCTGGTCGCGGCGCGCCGCCGGGTCGTCGCCGGCCGCTCCCGTGATCGACTCAAAATAGCCGAGGTCGGCGGGCGCCGCCTGGTCCAGCAGCTCGGCCCGCCGGCGGCGGGAACGCAGCCGGTCGATCGCGCGGTTGCGGGTGAGCGTGACCGCCCAGGAAAAGGCGGTGCCGCGCTCGGCGGCGAAGACGGCCGCCTTCTCCCAAAGCGTCACGAAGACGTCGTGCACGATGTCCTGGGCCTCGGCGGCATCCTTCAGGATGTGCAGGGCAGTGGAATAGAGGGGCCGCGAGAAGCGCTCGTAGAGCTCCGCCATCGCATCCTGCTCGCCGCCGGCCATGCGCCGCACCAGCCGGGCGTCCTCGGCGCTGCGTTCGTCCGGCGAAGAGGCTGGATCCGGGGAACTCATGTGCCGCGGACGCGCCCAATTTCCGTCCTCCGCCACGCGGGACACGGCCCAGGCGAGGAGAGGGGGCGCAAAAGAAGGGGCATAAGCCATTTCCTCATGATACGCGCGGAGTTGAGCCGGGGATGCCCCGCGAGGCAAACTAAAGTAGCGCCATGCCGATGAGCCCCAGGATGATAAGGAGGGCGAGGAGGGCCAGGATCTTACGCTCCACTTTGGTGACGGCGAAGGGCATGCCGGGGGATGATAACAACCTCCGGCTCGCGCCTCGCCGTCCTCTCCCCGGGCCCGGCGAAAAGGCACTTCCCGAACGCCGGGGAGTCGGCCACGCTGGGCCCGGATGAAGCTGTATTTCATGGGCATCTGCGGGACGGCGATGGGCAATGCCGCGGTCCTCGCGCGCTCGGCCGGCCATGAGGTCAGCGGCAGCGACACCGACGTCTACCCGCCGATGAGCGTCGTCCTCGCCGAGGCGGGGATCGCCGTGACCGAGGGCTACGACGCCGCCCGGCTTGCGCGGCTCCAGCCCGACCTGGTGGTCGTCGGCAACGCCCTCTCGCGCGGGAACCCCGAGGTGGAGTGGCTGCTGGAAACCCGCGCCCTGCCGTTCACCTCGCTGCCGGCCATGCTGAACGACTTCGTGCTGCGCGGTCGGACCAGCGTGGTGATCGCCGGCACGCACGGCAAGACGACCACCACGGCGCTCACCGCCTTCCTGCTGCGCGAGAACGGCCGGGACCCGGGCTTTCTCATCGGCGGCGTGCCGCTGGACCCTCCGACGGGCACCCGCCTCGGATCGGCCGCCGACCCCTTCGTCATCGAGGGCGACGAATACGACAGCGCGTTCTTCGACAAGCGGAGCAAGTTCATCCACTACGCGCCGCGGATCGCGGTCCTGAACAATCTCGAGTTCGACCACGCGGACATCTTCCGCGACCTCGCGGACGTGCAGCGCACCTTCACGCATTTCATCCGCCTCGTGCCGCGCAACGGCTGCGTCGTGCTGAATGGCGACGACGCCAACCTCGCGGCGCTCGGCCCGATGCCCTGGACCCGCGTCGTTCGGGTCGGCACGGGCGAGGGCAACGACGTCCGGATCGGGGACTTCCAGGAAACGGCGGCCGGCGCTGAATTCACGCTCGCCTGGGGCGGCACCGCCTGGGCGCGCGTCCGCTGGGCCCTGCCGGGCCTCTACAACGCGCGCAACGCCGCCATGGCCGCCACGGCGGCCGCGCTCGCGCTCGGCTCGGCCGATCCCCTGGCGCTGCGGCTCGACGGGCTCGCCCGCTTCCGCGGGGTCCGGCGGCGGCAGGAGGTCGTGGCCGCGGCCGCGGATCTCACCGTCATCGAGGACTTCGGCCATCATCCCACCGCGCTCGCGGAAACCCTCCGCTCGTTCCGGGCGCGGTTCCCGGGGGCGGCGCTGACGGCTGTCTTCGAGGCGCGGAGCAACACCGCGCGGATCCGGGCGCTGCAGGACGACTTCCAGCAGGCGCTCGGGCAGGCGGACGAGGTGTACCTCGGCCCGGTGAGCCGTCCCGAAAAACTGGCCGCGGACGAGCGGTTTGATCCCGCGGCCGTCGCCCGCCAACTGGCCGGGCAGGGCAGGGTGGCCCATGCCTTTTCCGACAACGCGGCCCTCTTCGACCGGCTCGCGGCGGACACCCTGCCGGCGGGAAAGCGCCCGCGGGTCGTCATCTTTTTCAGCAACGGGAGTTTCGACGGAATCATTGCCCGCTACGCCGCCGCCGTCCGGACCGGGGCGGTTTAGACTTGAGCCGGAACCAGGCTCCGGTCTGCCTAGTCGGTTACCCCTTATGACTAAAGGTCTTGGCGCTATCCCAATCCGTGCCCTCGCCGCCATTTTTATCGCCGCCTCCGCGCGGGGGGTAAGCGCCCAGACGAGCGTGAGCGGCGAGCAGAGCCAGGCCATGCTCGCCAAGATCTCGCCGGCCATCGTGCGGATCGAGGCCATCCAGCTGCGGCCCGACCTCGGGCGGATGGTCAAGCTGCGCATCGGCGGGAGCGGCGTGATCATTTCCGCGGACGGCTATGTCGTCACCAACTGCCACGTGGCCGACAAGGGCGACTACTACCGCTGCTACCTTTCCGACGGGCAGGCGATCGAGGCCCATCGCGTGGGCCAGGATGCCTTGACCGACCTGGCGGTCCTCCAGCTGGACCTGTCCCGGCGTCCGCCCGGAGCGGCGCCCCTGCAGCCGGCGGTCTTCGGCGACTCCGATCGGGTGGTCGCGGGCGATTCCGTCTTCGCCCTGGGCAGCCCGGCCCTCCTGTCGCAATCGGTCACGCGCGGCATCGTCTCCAATCCCTCGCTCGTCCTGCCGGCGGAGATCAAGATCAGCATCGACGGCGAGGATGTCGGGACCGTGGTCCGCTGGATCCTGCACGACGCCAGCATTTTCCCCGGCAACAGCGGCGGCCCGCTGGTCAACGCTCAGGGAGGGATCGTCGGCATCAACGAGATCGGCATCGCCAACCTCGGCGGCGCGATCCCCGGCAACCTGGTCCGGGCGGTGGCGGACCAGCTGATCGCCCGGGGCAGGGTGATCCGGGGCTGGTCGGGCATCACCGTCCAGCCGCGCCTCAAGGCGGATGGATCGCAGCCGGGCGTCATCGTGGCCGACGTGGCCCCCGGTTCGCCGGCGGCCCTGGGCGGAATTCAGCCCGGCGACGCGATCCTTTCCGCCGACGGGCACGCCGTCGACCAGGGCGAGGAGCGCGGCGTCGCCCAATACAACCGGATCGAGCTCGGCAAGCTGCCCGGCGATGAATTCATCCTGATCTCCGAGCGGGCGGGCCATCGCTCGACCGCCTATCTCAAACTCGTCCCCCGGGCCGCGGCGGAGGCCGACGAGGTCGAATTGCGGGCGTGGGGGGCGGTGGTTCACGACGTCACGGCCCCGATGGCGCGGGAGGAGAGCCTCCCGGACACGCAGGGCGTGGTCCTAGCCAGCATACAGCCCGCCGGCCCGATCGGCGAAGCCGAGCCCCGGCTGGCGGAGGGCGACATCCTCGTGACGGTCAACGGCCAGCCGGTGGGAAACACCGCGCAGCTCCGGAAGCTGACAGCCTCGCTCCCAGCGGGGCCGGGCGGGCGCCGGACGGTATTGGCCACCGTCCGGCGGAATGGCGCCCTGATGGCCTCCGTCGTCCTGCTTCATGCGGAAAACGAGCGCCAGATCCCCCCGCAGGCGAAAAAGGCCTGGCTCGGCGTCGCGTCGCAGCCGCTGACCGTCCGGTTGGGCGGCCGCCTTGCGATCAAGGCCGAGGGCGGGGTCCGGCTCACGCGGGTCTACCCCGGCACTCCCGCGGCCACCGCGGGCCTGCGGGTGGGAGACGTCGTCCTCGCCCTGGATGGCGATCCGGTGACGGCGCGGCGGGCCGAGGATGCCGATACCTTTGCGACCCAGATTCGCCAGTACCCCGCGGGGGCGGAGGCGAAGATGACCGTCTGGCGGGATGGCCAAACCCTCCAACTCCCGGTGACCTTGCAGACGCAACCCGCGCCCGCCTCCGAGATGCCGCACTGGCATGACGAGCAGCTGGAATTCGCGGTCCGCGAACTGGCCTTCGACGACCGGGTCGAACTCCAGCTCGATCCCGCCCAGCAGGGGATCCTGGTCGAGAGCGCCGACCGCGCCGGCTGGGCCTCCCTGGCGGGCCTGCATGCGGAGGACCTCATCGAGAGGGCGGGGGGCCAACTCGTGGCCACGGTGGCCGATTTCCGCCGCACCCGGCAGGAGGCGGCCCGGTCCGGCCGCGACTGGTGGGTGCTGCTCGTCCAGCGCCATGGCGAGACCCTTTTCGTCGAGATCAACCTCAAGCCCCTCAAACCATGAAGCGTCTCCTTCCCCTTGGCCTCGCCCTCGCGCTGGCCGCCGGTGTCCCGCCGCTGCGCGCCCTGACCGACAGCGAGGCCGCCGCGGGCCGGGCACTGGTCAAGCGGTATGCCGACTCGATCGTCTCGGTCAGCCTCGTGCTCACCCTGAACATCACGGTCGGCGACCGAACGATGCCGCCGCAGGAGGTGCGCGATGAGCAGAACGGGACGGTGATCTCGGCCACGGGGCTCACGGTCACCTCGCTCTCCACCATCGATCCGCGGGCGGCCACGCTGGCCCGCCTGCGCGCCACTCCGGGCGCCGCCGGGCGGGGCATCCAGATCGCCGACACGGAATTCAAGGAGGTGAAACTGCGGCTGGCCGACGGCACAGAGATTCCAGCCCGCGTCGTTCTGAAGGACGCGGACACCGACCTCGCCTTCATCGCTCCGGACGCCGCCGCCGCAGCCGGGCACGCCTTCAGCCCCGTCGATCTGCAGGCCGCCGCCAAGGCGGAGGTCCTCGGGACCTATTTCGACGTGCTCCGGGCCCAGCGCGACCTCCAGCGGCTGCCCCTCGTGAATGCGACCACGCTCCAGGGCATCATCGAGCGGCCCCGGCCGTTTTTCCTGGCCACCAATGAGGCGCCGGGCACCCCGGTCTTCGACGCGCGGGGGGCGGTGCTGGGCATCTGCGTGCAGCATATGAACGGCGGGCGCGCCATCCGTGCCGTCGTCCTGCCCTCGAGCCAGGTCGCGGAAATCGCGAAGCAGGCGGCCGTCGAGGCGGCCAAGCCGCCGCCCGAGCCCGCGCCTCCGGCGGATGATGCCAAGGCCGACGCGGCGCCGGCGCCGGTCAAGCCCTCCTCCCCTTAGTGAGATGGGGCGCGTCGTCCTCAACGCGCCGTTCGCTCCGTCGCTTCCGGGGCTCGACCCGGCGGCTTGGGACCATCCGCCTCACCGCCGACTTACTGGGCCTGCTTCGCCAGTTTGTACTCCGACGGCTCCTGGCCGGCCGGCAGCGCCAGCAGGTCGTAATCGTGGCAGCCGGTGATCTTCACCCGCGCAAATTCCCCGACGGGCAGCTCCCGCGGCACATAGACCCGGCCGTCGATGTCGGGGGCGTCGGCCTCGCCGCGGGCCACCCCGGGCTCCTCGACCAGGACGGTCAGCTCGCGGCCGACCGCGCCCCGCCCGATCTCGGCGGCAATCTCCTTTTGGAGCCGCATGACCCGGTGCCAGCGGCGTTCCTTTTCCGCGGCGGGAACCTGGTCGGCCATCTTGCCCGCCCGCGTGCCCTCCTCCTGCGAGTAGCGAAAGACGCCCAGGCGCTCGAACTTCGCCTCGCGGATGAAGGCGCAGAGCTCGTCGACATCGGCCTCGGTCTCGCCGGGAAACCCGACGATGAAGGTGGTGCGCAGGGCGATCCCGGGAATGCCGGCGCGGATGCGCCGCACCAGGTCCCGGATGTGCGCGCCGCTCGTCTCCCGCTGCATGGCCGCCAGCATCCGGTCGCTGATGTGCTGCAGCGGCATGTCAACGTAGCGGGCGACCTTCGGGCACTCGGCGATCGTGCGGATCAGCTCGTCGCTCCAATGCGCCGGGTGGGTGTAGAGAAGCCGCACCCAGAATTCCCCGTCGATGAGCTGGAGCTGGCGGAGAAGGGTGGTGAGGGCGGTGCCCCGGGAGGAGTCGACGGGCGTGCGCGGGTTCGGGCGCTCGTCCCAGGTGTCCATGCCGAAGAAGGTGGTGTCCTGCGAGATGAGGTTCAGCTCCCGGACGCCCTCGGCGACCAGCTGCCGGGCCTCCGCCGCCACGCTCTCGACCGTCCGGCTGCGGTGCCGGCCGCGGATCTGCGGGATGATGCAGAAGGTGCACGGGTGGTTGCAGCCCTCGGCGATCTTGACGTAGGCAAAGTGCCTCGGGGTCAGCCGGAACCGCGGGGTGTCGTAGTCCGGGATGTAGGTGGAGCGCGGAGTGACGAAACTGGCGGCCGCGGCGGCGCCCCGTTCCCGGGCGAAGATCCCCTCGATGATCGGGGCCACCTTGGTGATCTGGTCCAGCCCGATGAAGGCGTCGACCTCGGGCAGCTCACCCGGGAGATCCTTGGCGAAGCGCTGGGACATGCAGCCGGCCACGATCAGCTTCTGGTCGCGCCGCCGCTTCCGCAGGCCGCGCTGCTCATGCGCCTCGAGAATGTGGCTGATCGACTCCTGCTTCGACGAGTCGATGAAGGAGCAGGTGTTGACGATGACGACGTCCGCCTGATCCGCGTCCGGCACGACCTTCATGCCGGCCTGGTGGAGGTGCCCCACCATGATCTCGCTGTCCACCAGGTTCTTGGCGCAGCCCAGGGAGACCAGGCTGACCTTGATGACCGGGCGGGGCGTCACTTCTTCTTGGCGGCGGCGTCCCGGGTCTTCCTGCGTTTCAGGTAGGCGGCACGGCGTTTGCGTTTGATGACTTTGTTGAGTTGTTGGCCCATAGGGAAGGGACAGAGAAGCGCTATCCGGCCGCCAGATCAAACCCCAATTGGCGGGCCAGGGCCTGGTGGCGGATGCCGTAAAAGCCGGCGAAGGCCCGCAGGCGGGCGGCCCGGGCGGGATCGCCGGGCGGATGCGAGCGGATCGCCGCGATCATGAGATTTTTCGCCGTGTGCTCGGTCGAGATGAACTCGAAGACGCGGGTCCGGTAGCCGGCCCACTCGAGCAGCTGGGCCCGCAGGGCATCGGTCACGAACTCGGCCTGGCGCTCCTGGAGGATCCCATGCCGGAGGGCGTCGGCCAGGACGGGCGGCGCGGTCAGCTGGGGTCGCAGCTCCTTCTGGCAGCAGGGCGAGACGAGGAGGAGCCGGGCCCCGGCCGCGAGGCCCCGGGCCAGCGCATCGTCGGTGGCGGTGTCGCAGGCGTGCAGGGCGATGACGAGGTCCGGCTGCTCCAGGGGCGCGTCGGCGATCGTCCCGGCCGCAAAGGCGAGGCGGGAGGCGAAGCCCTCCGCGGCGGCGACCCAGTTGCAGAATTCGACCAGCTCGGGCCGGGCCTCGATGCCCCGCACCTGGGCCCGCTCGCCGAGGACGGCGCTCACCGCGAAGGTCAGGTAGCCCTTGCCGCAGCCCATGTCGACGACCCGCAGGGGCCCGGCCTCCATCTCCGCCTCGCGCAGAAGGTGCGTGACCAGCTCCGAGAACTTCTGGATCTGCCGATATTTCGGCGCCATCCCCTCGCGCGGGCGACCCCGGTCATTCGTGACCCCGAGCGCGCGGAGCCAGGGGGCGTCCGCGGGGATCACGTGCCGGCGGGCCTCATCGTGGCCCGGGGTCGCCTCCTCGGCGTCGGGCGCCGCGCCCGGCCCCGTGCGCAGCCGGGCCGAGCCGTCCGGCTCGCATTCGAGCTGGGCCGAGCGGCCCGGCGTAAAAAGGTGGGCGTGGAGGAATTCCCCGCCCACGAGGGGCTCGAGCTCGGCCAGGGCCTCCGCCGGCGCGTGGTTCTTCGTCACGTCGCGGGTCCCATGGCGCCAGACGAAGGAAAGGCGGGGCCCGGCGCGGAGCGCGACCGGGCGGACGAAGAGATTCCGGAGGGACGGGTCGGCTCCGCGGTACTTGCCGAGGGTGAGCTTGGCGAGGGTTCCCCCCTGCACGGCCTCGCGCAGAAGATCCAGGAAACGCTCGCGGGCCGGCGGGAGCTTCATGGGCGGAGGACCGGGGCCAGCCGGGCGAGGGCGGCCGCCGCCTCCCCGTTGGCCGGGGCCAGGCGGAGGGCGACGGCATAGGCCTCCCGGGCGCCGGCCCGGTTCCCCGCCTTCTCCAGCGCCCGGCCGAGGACGAGGAAGGCCCGCAGGCCGCGGGCGGGATCGCGCCGGAGGATCTCGTCGGCCTGGCTCCGGGCGCGCTCGGCGCTCCCCAGCGGCCAGGGCGCGCGGGCGTAGAACTGCATCAGCCCCTGGCGGGCCTCGAGATTGTCGGCATCGAGCGCGATCGCCTTCTCCATCGCGCCGCGCCCCCGGGTGGCGTAGCTGAAGGAATGGTGCTGGTCGGCGAGCTCGAGGCAGGTGCCGCCGTAGTCGCCGAGGTAGGTGGAATTCGCGGGCGCCAGGGCCACGGCCTTCGCCAGCCAGCCGGCCGCGTCATCCCGCGCGCGGTCATCGCCCCGGTGGCGCAGGGTCATGCCCAGGTAGTAGCAGGCCGCCGCGTCCCGGGGGCGGGCAGCGACGATGCCCTGCAGGGCGGCCTGGGCCTCCGGATACTGGCGGGCGGCGTAGAGCGCGACGGCCCGGTCGAGGGCCGGGTCGGCCCGCAGGGCGCCGGCCAGCGCGAAAAGGAGGAAAAGACGGACGGGAGCGCCCACGGGCCCTACTCGTAGCGCAGGGCGTCGATCGGATCAAGCTGCGCGGCCTTGCTCGCCGGGTAGTACCCGAAGCAGACGCCCACTGCGCCGCTGAAGACAAAGGCGGTGACGATGGCGACCGTCGAGATCAGCACGGGCCAATGGTTGAAGTGAGAGAGCACTTGCGAGCCGCCGATGCCGAGGAGGATGCCCAGCGTGCCGCCCATCAGGCTGAGGACCACCGCCTCGATCAGGAACTGCAGGCGGATGTCGCTGCCATGCGCGCCCACCGCCATGCGGATGCCGATCTCGCGGGTCCGCTCGGTAACCGAGACGAGCATGATGTTCATGATCCCGATGCCGCCGACCAGGAGCGAAACCCCGGCAATCGCGCCGAGGAGGAAGGTCATGGTGCGGGTCGTTTCCGTGGCGGCCTGGGCGATCTCCTGCTGGTCCTGCACCCGGAAATCGTCGTCGCGGCCGGAGACAATGTGGTGGCGGTCCCGCAGGAGGTTGGCGATGTCCTGCTCGATCTGCGGCATGTGCTCGGCGTCCTCCGCCTGGACGTTGATCGTGCCGAGGAAGGACTGGCGCGAGAAGCGCTTCATCGCGCTGCTGTAGGGGATCAGGATGATGTCGTCCTGGTCGGTGCCCTGGAGCGAAAAGCCCTTCGAAGCGAGGACGCCCTCGATCTTGAAGGGCAGGTTGCGGATCCGGAGGGTCTTGCCGACGGGGTCCCCGTCGGGGAAGAGGTTGGTCACAATCGTCGTGCCCACGATGCAGACCTTGCCGTCGCCGCGGATGTCCTGGTCGCTGAAATTGCTGCCGTCGGCCAGCGGCCACTGGCGCATCGCGAGATAGTCCTCGCTCTCGCCCATGATGCGCGTCTGCCAGTTCAGGCCGTTGGCCAGCACCTGGGCCTGCCCCCGCACCTCGGGGCTAACCCCCGCGACGTTGCGCACCTCCGCCTTGATCGCAGCCGCATCGTCCAGCGTGAGCGAGCCCGCGCCGCCGTAGCCGCTGCGCATGCCGCCGGTCGTGGCGCTGCCCGCGAAGATGAGGATGATATTCTGACCCAGGCTGGCGATCTGGGCCTCGACCTGGGACTCGGCCCCGTCGCCGATGCTGACCATGGTGATGACCGCGCCGACGCCGATGATAATCCCGAGCGCGGTCAGGATCGACCGCATCTTGTTCCGGCGGAGAGCCCGGAACGCGACGAAGATGGTGGAGAAAAATCGCATGGGGCGCCTTCAGGCCGTCAGCTTAACCGCGGCCTCGGCCTCCCGCAGCTTGCGCAGCTCGTCCGCCGCGATCATGCGGTCCTTGATGAAGACGTCATTGACCAGCTGGCCGTCGCGGAGGATGAGGTTCCGCTTGCAGTAGTGGGCGACGTCGAGCTCGTGCGTGACCATCAGGATCGTGATCCCCTCGTCATTGAGTTTTTGGAAGACGCCCATCACCTCGATCGAGGTCTTGCTGTCGAGGTTGCCCGTCGGCTCGTCGGCCAGCAGGACCTGCGGCTGGTTGACCAGGCCGCGGGCGATGGCGGCGCGCTGCTGCTGGCCGCCGGAGAGCTGACTGGGAAAATGATCGGCACGGTTGGCGAGGCCGACGATGTCCAGGCAGTGCATCGCCCGCGCCTTCATCTCGCTCGCGGGGATCCGCCGCTGGCCGTAGAACATGGGCAGCTCCACGTTTTCCAGGGCGGTCGTGCGGGACAGGAGATTGAAGCCCTGGAAGACGAACCCCAGTTTCCTGTTCCGGATGTCCGCCAGCTCGTTGCGGTCGAGCTGGGAGACGTCCGTGCCATCGAGGAGGTAGCGCCCCTCCGTCGGCCGGTCGAGGCAGCCGAGCAGATTCATCAGGGTCGACTTGCCCGAGCCGCTGGCGCCCATCAGCGCGACGAATTCGCCCTTCTGGATATCGATGGAGACGCCGCGGACGGCGTGCACCTTCACCTCCCCGGAGTCGTAGACCTTGTGGATGTTCTCGAGCTTGACGACGGCGTTCATGGGTCGGCGAGGGAGACGGAGGGAGGGAAGCCGGAGACGGTTAGCCGCCGAACCGGCGGCCCGGGCCGCCGCCGCCGCCGCCGCCGCCAAAGGGATTGCCGCCGCCGCTCCCGCCAGGCGCGGAGGGCTGGTTCACGCCGGTCACAATGACATCGCCCTCCTTCAAGCTGTCGCTGAGAATCTCGGTGTTGGCCCCGTCGGTGACGCCGATCCGCACGTGGAGCATCTCGGGCTGCACTCCAGCCACTTTTCCCCCGGGCAGCCGGTAGACGTAGCGGAAGATCGGAGCATCGCCACCGCCCGCGCGCGCGCCGCGGCCGCCGCCGGCCAGCATCCGCTCGGGCAGCTCGATCCCCTTGGCCTTGGCCAGCTCCTGCATCTTTGCCACCTGCTCGGGCGTCGCGGGGCCGCTGCCGAAGGAATAGCCCGCGCCCTGCATGATCTCGCGCATGGCCGCGCGGCGCTCATCCGGGCTCAACTGCTTGGCCGCCGCGGGGGCCTCGGCCGGCTTCTCGCCGCCGGACACCGGCTCCGCCGCCACCGGGGTGACCTTGATCTCGTCGGGCATCCGGAAGCGCAGCGCGCTGTTGGCCAGCCGCAGGACATTCGCGTGCCGGGTAATGACGATGGAAGCGTTCGCGGTCATGCCGGGCTTCAACTTGAGCTCGGCATTGTCGACCTTGATCATCACGTCATAGATCACGACGTTCTGCTGGGTCTGCGGGGCGTTGCGCACCTGGTAGACGGTGCCCTTGAACTGCCGGTTCGGATAGGCGTCGACCGTAAAATTGACGTCCTGGCCCACCTCGACGTTCCCGACGTCAGCCTCGGCGACGGCAGTGTCGATCTGCATCTGGGTCAGGTCGTTCCCGAGCTCGAATAGCGTTGGGGAACTGAGGGTGGCCGCCACCGAATTACCGACGTCGATGTTGCGCGAGATGATGATGCCGTCCATCGGCGCCTTGATCTCGCAGTAGGAAAGATTGGTGCGGGCGGTATCGAGGGTCGCCGACTTGATCTGAACCTGCGCGGTGGCCTCCTCGACGAGGGCATTCTGCGTGTCGTAGTCGGATTGCGAGACCAGGCTCTTGGCCAGCAGCTCCCTGTCCCGGTTGAGGGTCACGGTCTGGAGGTCGAGATTGGCCTTGGCGTTGGCCAAGTCCCCCTCGGCGGACTTGACCGCCGCCTGGTAGGTGGTCGGCAGGAGCGTGGCCAGGAGGTCGCCTTTCTTCACCTTGGCGTTGAAATCGGTCTTCCAGGAGGTGATGTACCCGGAGATCTGGCTGCTGACGAGGACGTCGACCAGGGGCTTGATGGTCCCGGAAGCGGTGACGGTCTGGATGAGCTCGCCCCGGGTGACATTGGCCGTGTAGAACTCGGGGCCCTTCTCCTTGTGGGCCTGCCAGTAATAGACCCCGCCGCCGCCGGCGCCGATGAGGACAATTGCGACGATGAGGCCGGTGTAGCTCTTGGATTTAGCCATTACGATCGGAGTTGCAGGAGAGGGGATTCGGAAAATGCAGTCTGTGCGCTGCCTAGACGCACCCAGCGGGCAAAGGTTGCGGAAATCAATGCCGGGCGGAGTAGGCGCGCTTCAGCTCCGCAGCGACGTTGGGCGGCACGAAATGGCCCACGTCCCCCCCGAATCTGGCGACCTGCTTCACCAGGGTTGAGCTCGTGTAGCTGAACTGCTCGTTCGGCATGACGAAGATCGTCTCCAGGTCCGGCTGGAGGTGCCGGTTCATCAGCGCCATGTTGAACTCGAACTCGAAGTCGGAAAGGGCCCGCAGGCCGCGGATGATCGCATCCGCCTGCTGCGCCCGGGCGAAATCCACCAGGAGCCCCCCGAACGTGGTGAGCTCGATGTGGGGAAAGGCGGCGAGGTTGGGCCGCAGCATCGCCATCCGCTGCTCGGCGCTGAAGAGCGGCTCCTTGCCGGCGTTCTCCGCGACCGCGACGGTGACCTTGTCGAAGAGCCGCGAGGCCCGCGCCAGGACGTCGAGATGCCCGTAGGTGATGGGATCGAAGGTGCCGGGATAGATGCAGTGGCGCATGGGGAAGAAATGGCGGAAGGCAAAAAGCGGAGGAAAAAACTAACCGCAACCGGAGGCTGAAAACGAGGAAAATACGGTGGGAATGGCCTTTAACTTTGCATGTCGATCGTCTTTGCATTTGATTGACCTTCCGGCCCTTCGCTTTCCGCTTTTCGACCTCCGCCCTTCCCGTGAGCCTCCCCAACGCGATCACGCTTTCCCGGATCCCGCTGATGTTCGTCATCGCCTGGCTTTCCTATGAGGGCTGGCTGGGCGCGGCCTCGCTCGCCTTCTGGCTGTTCATCGCGGCGGCGATCGGCGACTGGCTCGACGGCTACCTCGCGCGCTCCCGGGGCCAGATCTCCTCGTTCGGGAAGCTGATGGACGCCCTGACGGACAAGATCATGGTGCTCGGCCTCATCATCGTCCTCGTGGACCACGGGCAGATCTGGGTGGGCCTGGCGCTGATCACCCTCGTGCGCGAATTCCTGATCACCGGCATGCGGATGGTGGCGGCGACGAAGGGCGTGGTCGTGGCCGCCGATGGCGGCGGCAAGTCCAAGACCGTGACGCAGCTGATCGCCCTGGGCTTCCTCCTCGCCGCGCCGATGGTGGGCCGGGACTGGGCGCACTTCACGGCCTGGGACCTGACCCAGCTCACCCAGTGGGTGCATACGATCGGCGTGTGGATCTTCTGGCTGGGCACGGCGCTGGCCGTCTGGTCGGGCGCCCGGTACATCATCCGGCACCGGAAAATGGTCTTCGCCGACGCCGACCGATGAAGCTCACGCAGCCGGCGTGGCCGCGGTTCCTGTCGACGCCCGTCGTGCTGGCCTGGGCGACCCTCGGTCCGATCGGCCGCCGCCTGCCGGCGCCGGGCACCTGGGGCTCGGTGGCGGGCCTCCTCTATTTCACGGTCGTCTTCCTGGACCAGGTCGGGACGGTCGGCAACCTGGTCCTCAGCGCGATCGGCGCCTACATCGCCGTCGCCTTCTGCGGCGAGGCGGAGTTCCGGATGGGCCGGAAGGATCCGGGCGAGGTGATCCTCGACGAATTCGTCGCGATGCCGCTCTGCTTCCTCGGCTGGCCCGCCCTCGTCCACCCGCTGCCCGCCTGGGCCGTCTTCCTCCTCGGGCTGGCGCTCTTCCGGCTCTTTGACATCGCCAAGCCCCTCGGGATTTCCCGCCTGCAGGACCTGCCGGCCGGCTGGGGCATCGTGATCGACGACACCGCCGCCGCGCTGGCCGCCTGCGCGGCGATGCACGCCGGCCAGTGGGCCTGGCACCTCTCGCACGCCGGCTGAGAGCCCGCTAGGGCAGGACGACGAGGTTCTCGGCCGGCACCCGCACGAGCAGGCCCTGCCGGAGGACGTCGACGGAAAGCACGACACCCTGCGGATTCGCGGGATCGTCCACGAAGCCCTCGAGCCCGTGCAGCGCCCCGCCGACGACCCGCACGCGCCGGCCGCGGGCCAGCAGCGGCCGCAGGACGAGCTCGTAGCCGGACGCGATCATCGCCCGGACGTCGGCCAGCTGGAGGAGGAACCCGGCCTCGTCCGTCACGGGCAGCGCGCGGGCCAGCAGGTCCTGCTGGTAGATCCGCGCCTTCCGCTCGGGCGGCACGCAGGCGAAGACATAGCCGGGAAAAAGCGGCTTGGTGAAGCGCTTCGTCTGCTTCGCGTACTGGCGGACGCTCCCGACGAGCGGCAGGTAGTGCTCAAAGCGCTCCGCGGCCATCAGCGCGGCAAACTTCTTCTCGCAGCGCGGCCGGGTGTGGCAAACCCACCACGCCGCCTCCGGCGGGGTGGGTTTGTCCGCCGAAGCGCGAAGCGCGAAGGAGGACCCTCCCTCCGCTGGCGTGGTTCCCGTCACTGCAGCAGCAAAAACCGGACCGCGGCGTGATACCCCTCGAGCCCGAGCCCGCTGATCAGCCCGGTGCAGGCCGGCGCGGTCAGCGAGGTGTGGCGGAATTCCTCCCGCCGGTAGATGTTCGAGATGTGCACCTCGACCGTGGGCAGGTGGGCGCCGAGCAGCGCGTCCCGCAGCGCCACGCTGGTGTGGGTGAAGGCGCCGGCATTGATCACGAGCCCGGCAAACTTGGCGTCGGCGAAGCCGGCGATCTGGCTGATCAGTTCGCCCTCGTGGTTCGACTGGAAGAAGGCGAGCTCCGCCTTCCCCGCGAACTCGGCGCGCAGGGCCTGCTCGAGCCCGGCCAGCGTCGTCTTCCCGTAGATCTCGGGCTCGCGCAGGCCCAGCCGGTCGAGGTTGGGGCCGTTGATGATGGCGATCTTCTTCATCTGTCTAGAGCGGATTATCCGTCGGGATGAAGCTCCAAGGCAACCCGAACTTGGCGCTGAGTTCCGCCGCCAGCGCCTGCACGGCGTGGACTTCCGTCGCGTAGTGGCCGCAGAGGTAGAGGTTGAGACCCTCCTCCTGCGCGCGGTTGAAATGCTCCTCGCGCAGTTCGCCCGTCACGAGCGTGTCGACGCCCGCGGCGGCCAGGGCCCCGACCGCGCTGTTGCCGCTCCCGCTGCAGAAGGCGACCTCCGCGGGCGCTTCCGACCCGTATTCGATCGCGATGACCCGGGCGTAGAGCGACTCGAGCCGGGCCCGCAGCCGGGCCCGCGGCGCGCCGTGGGCGGCGACCAGGCCGATGTCGCCGCCCGGGTTCGGGAGGAAGCCGCGCGTGGCCGCGAGGCCGAGCTGGCGCGCGAGGAGGACGTTGTTCCCGATCTCGGGATGGGCATCGAGCGGCAGGTGGCTCGAATAGAGGGCGCAGTTGCCCCCCACGAGGGCCGTCACGCGCGCGTGCGCCGCCCCGGTGAGCGGCTCCGGCGCGTGCCAGTACATCCCGTGGTGGACGATGAGGAAGTCGACGCCCGCCGCGACCGCGGCCCGGAACGGGACGAGGCCCGCGTCGACCGCGGCGCCAATCCGGCCGACCCGGCCGTCGTTGGCGACCTGGAGGCCGTTGCAGGCGCCCGGGGCGTCCTGGAACGCGGCGCGGCGCGTCCGCTGGTCGCAGTAGGTGACGAGGTCCGTCAGCGAGGGCATGGGGTCAGGCGCCGATGCGGCAGGCGTGGGCGCTGAAGCCGGCGCCGAAGCTCACGAGCCAGAAATCGCCCTCCGGGCCGGGCGCGGCCGTCTTCAGGGTTTCCTGGAGGGCAAAAAGGACCGAGGGGCTGCTCATGTTGCCGCAACGCTGGAGGACGGTCCGGCTGGCCTCCAGCGAATACCCCGGCACCACCGGGACCAGGGCGTCGAGGACGTCGCGCCCGCCGGTGTGCGCCACGACCCGGGACACGGCGCGGGGGCCGCGGCCCTCCCAGAGCCGCCCCACGGCGCCGGCCGCGAGCTGCGGGACCGTCCGGTCCAGCAGGTTCCGGAGCTTGCCGTCCCTCATCTCGAAGCGAAGCTTGTCCCGCTCCTCCGGCAGGTGGAGCGTCTGGAAGCCGAAGCAGCGCAGCGCGCCCGGCGCCGGCGGCTGGCCGCGCCAGATCGTCGCCGCCGCCCCGTCCCCAAAAAGGCAGGCGCTGATCAGGACTCCCGGATCGTCGTCGAGATAGAAGGCGGCCGAACAGATCTCGACCGCGACACAGGCGATGGTCGCGTCCGGCTGGGCGGCCAGGAGGTGGCTGACGGCCCGCAGGGTCGGGATCGCCGCGCCGCAGCCCAGGCCGGCCAGGTCGTGGAGGACGGCGTCCGACCGCATGCCGAGCTGCTCGGCCACGTAGCTCGTGAGGCCCGGGCAGAGGTAGCCGGTGCAGGTGCAGATGAAGAGCGCGTCGAGCTGGTCGGCCCGCAGCCCCGTTTGGGCCAGCGCCGCGGCGAGCGCCCGGCCGGCGAGCTTGGGACCCTCGATCCGGAAGGCCGCGTTCAGCTCATCCGGGGTGAGGTCGAAGACCCGGTCGATCTGCGGCAGGGCGAAATTTCGGGTGCCGATCCCGTGGTCGCCGCGCAGGATGCTGTGCAGGATCAGGCGGGACCGCTTGTGCAGCCGCTGGCGCGCCGAGGACCGGGCGACAATGTTCCAGCACTCCTCCTGGGTGTAGGTGTGCTCGGGAACGGCGGTGACAAGGGTCTGCAGGTACATAAGGAAAGGGGAGGGGGCAGGGGGAGGGGCCCGTGGGCGTTCAGTGCATGACGGCGTAGAGGGGCCGAAGGGGAAGGAGATGGGCGCGGGTCATTGCCATCAGCCAGCGCTGGCGGAGAGGGCGGAGCAGATACGGATGCAGGGCGCCGGCCGAGGCGAGCCGCAACCGGAAGCGCTGCTTCAGCGCGGCGTGGATCGCCTCCCGGGCGTCGGGCCACCCGGTGCGGCCGTCGGCATAGGCCAGCAGGGGATCGAGGGCCGCCTCGGCGCTCTGGAAGGCCATGGCCATGCCGTTGCCTGTGAAGGGGGGAATCATCGCGCAGGCGTCGCCCAGGCAGACCCGGCTCTGCGCCGGCACGCGCCGGTCGAAGGCCACGGCCGCGACGGCGCAAAAGGACTCGGGGTCGGTCTCCGCCCGGGCCAGCCGGTCGGCCAGCGCGTGCAGGCCGGCCGCCCGGAGGTAGGCGGGCAGGAGGAGGGCGCCCTTGGCATCGAGCCGGCGCCGGCGAAAGAGGCCGCACACATTCACGCGCCCGTTCTCCACGGCGGAAAGCCCGACATAGGCGTCGTCGCCGAGGTGCACCTCGAGGTCGCGTCGCAGCGGGAGGCCCAGGGCGTGCAGCTTCAGGCCGAGCCAGCCCGACCGGCCCGGCCGGCGTCCCGTGGCGAAGATCCGCCCCGGGCGGGGGGCAAGGTCCGTCACCCGCACGCGGGTGCGGAGGTCGCCGCCCGCCGCCGCGAACGCCCGGGCCAGCCGCTCGTCGAGGGCGTGCCGGCTGAGGCCGAGGGCCGGGGCGGGCAGCGGCTGGAAGGCGATCGGGCTGCCGTCGCGGCACCAGGCGACCTCCCGGTGGCGCAGGGCGTCGGCCAGCACCGGGCCCAGGCCCAGCCTGTCGGAGGTGCGGGCCGACAACCCGGCGATGAATTCCCCGCAGACCCGGTGGCGCGGGTAGTCGCCCGCCTCGAACAGGGTCACCGCGGCGCCGCCCCGGCGCAGGGCCCCGGCCAGCGCGAGGCCAGCCAGGCCTCCGCCGATGATTTCCAGCGGTCGGGCGGAATTCATGCTCGCCTGGTTGCGACCATGCGAAAGGCGCCGAGTGCCGTCTTCTCCGTGGCAATGTCCCAGGCCTCGGGCCCGAGGCCCAGGGCGCGGGGCAGTTCGTCGCCCCGGAAGCCGGCGGCCACACTGAGCCGGGCGTCATGCCGGGTCACGGCGTTGGCGCCAAAGACCGGGGCCAGGACCGCGAGCAGCGCCTGCGAGGAGCGCTGGCGGGCCGGCTCGCAGGCGACGATCGCCCGGGCCTTTTGGCGCAGGATCGCCCCCAAGGCGGCGAGCTCGGTCTCGTTGAACTGGTGGAAGATAAGGTTGCCCGCGACGACCGTATAGCGGGCATATTCCAGAAACGTCCGCAGGTCGGCCCGGTGCCATTCCCGGGCGCCGGGCCAGCCCGAGGGGCGCGGCCAGAGGTCGAGCCCGTCGATGGCCACCCCCCGGGCCGCGAGAGCCACGCCCAGGGTCCCGTCGCCGGCGCCCAGTTCGAGGGCCGCCTCCCCGGGCCGGAGGAGGGCGGGCAGCACGCGGGCGAACCAGCGGTAGTTGCCCATCACGCGGTTCAGCACGCGCAGGTCCCGCCGGCTGTGCAGTGCGTCCGGGTGGTCAGGTGGCAGGGAATCGAGCAATTCCGCCTGGAGGATGCGTTGCATGCCAGTCCCACGGAACACCGCGCCGAGGCCGGATGACGACTAAAAAAGGCGCCGCGGCGGCGCCGAAAATTTTCCGTGTCATCCCGCCCCTCCGCTGTTCAAGATACCCGGGTGGAAACCGCGCCCGTCCCGCCTCCGACCCGATCCGGCAGCCCGGTCGACCTGATCGCGGAGGCCACGCAGGCCTTCGGGCACCGCCCCTCCTGGGACGAATACTTCATGGCGACCGCCGTCCTCATGTCGACCCGCTCCAATTGCGAGCGCCAGCACGTCGGCTGCGTGATCGTGACCGGAGGCGAGGAGCGCAAGAACCGGCTCGTGGCCGCAGGCTACAACGGCTTCCTGCCCGGCTCGCCCCACGTGTCGCGCGTGCGCGACGGGCATGAGCAGGCGGTGGTGCACGCGGAGCAGAACGCCGTGGCCGACGCCGCCCGCCGGGGCAGCTCGGTCGCCGGCTGCGTCGCCTACGTCACCCACTATCCCTGCATCCATTGCGCGAAGATTCTCGCCGCGGCGGGACTCGCTGAAATCAAATACCGGGTCGACTACCGCAACGACCCGCTGGTTGAGACGCTCCTGGGCGAGGCCGGGATCACGATCAGCCAGCTCAAGTAGCCGGCCGCCCGATGCGCGCACGCCGACCCAGCGGCCCCGAATCGTATGCCGGCTCGATCCTCCTGGCGCACCCGGAGCTGACCGACCCGAACTTTCGACGGACCGTCGTCCTGATGACGACCCACGGCACGGACGGAGCGATGGGCGTCGTCCTCAACCGGCCGCTCGACAAGCGCCTGGGCGAGCTCGGGGGCGACTTCGCGCTGGGCCCGCTGACGAGCGTCCCGCTCTTCCACGGCGGGCCGGTTCAGACCGAGCAGCTGATCATCGCCGCCTGGCGCAGCCATCCGGCCGGCTTCCAGCTGCACCTCGGGATCGATCCCGAGAAGGCGGTCCAGTTCCTGGGGGACGACGGCATGCATATCCGGGCCTTCTTCGGGCACTCCGGCTGGTCGGCCGGCCAGCTGGAGACCGAGCTGAAGCAGAACACCTGGATCGTGGCCCCTCCGCCTCCCGACCTCTTCACCCAGCCCGGCGACGCCGCCCTCTGGCGCCGGGTCCTGACGGGGCAGGGGGCCGAGTGGCGCCTCATGGCCGAGGAGCCGGACGAGGCGGGGGAGAACTGACTTTACTAGGCGGGAGGTTCGGTCCGAATTTGGTGGAGCCATGCCTCCCTGAGGAGGTTGCTGCCTCCTCCGACGCCTCTGGCGCGCCAATCTGGCCGGCCTATGGCCGGCGGCTTTTGGCGCGCGGCCTTGGCGTCGGATCCGGGCCTTGGCAGCCCCCGACGAAGGGGGGTATGGCTCCACCAAATTCGGACCGAACCGGCTGGGAGAATGAAGGTTGACAGACCCCCCGTCCTCCTCTGCTTTAGTTCCTTTTATGAAAGTCGTTTCGTCCATCAAATCTGCCAAGAAGCGCCACCCGGACTGCCAGGTCGTTCGCCGCAAGGGCAGGATCTACGTCATCAACAAGACCGACCCCCGCTACAAGGCGCGGCAGGGCTGATCCCTCTTTTCATGAAAGCCGAAGGCCATCCCGTTTTGAACGACGTCTGCTACCTCGACGTCTCCACCAGCAAGCGATTCCTCACCAAGTCGACGATGAAGTCGGCCCGCAAGGAGACCATCGAGGGCAAGGAATATTTCGTCATCCTCCGCGACGTGACCATGGACTCGCATCCCGCCTACACCGGCGAGAAGCGCCTGGTGGACACGGCCGGACGGGTCGAGAAGTTCACCTCGAAGTTCAAGCGCGGTTCGGCTCCCAAGAAGTAGGCGGGCCCCGCGCATGCGGATCCGCGCCTTTCAAGGGCTAGTCCCCGATCCGGCCCAGGTCTCCGAGGTCGCCTGCGTCCCCTACGACGTCGTCGACGCCACGGAAGCGGCGGCCCTGGCCGCCGGCCATCCCCACAGTCTCCTGCATGTCGACCGGGCGGAGATCGACCTGCCCAAGGGCACCAACCCCTATGGCGACGCCGTCTACGCCAAGGCTCGGGAGAACTTCCTCCAGCTTCAAAAGGACGGCGTCCTGCGGCGGGAAACCGGCCCCTGCCTCTATCTCTACCAGCAGCAAATGGGCGAGCACCGGCAGCGCGGCCTGGTCGCCGTCTGCCACGTTGAGGACTACGACGCGGAGATCATCAAGAAGCACGAGAAGACCCGGAAGGACAAGGAGGACGACCGCACGCGACTCGTCGATACCCTGAGTGCCAACACCGGCCCGATCTTTCTCACCTACCGCGACACGGCCGCGCTCAGCGCCCTGGCGGCCGAGCAGGCCGGGCAGGTTCCGCAGCACGACTTCACCGCTCCCGATGGCATCCGGCATACCGTCTGGCGCATCCCCGGCGGCGACGCCTGGGTGAAGGCGTTCGGCTCCGTGCCCGTGTCCTACATCGCCGATGGGCACCATCGGGCGGCCAGCGCCGCCCGGGTCGCGCGGCTCCGCCGCGAAAAGAACCCGAAGCACACGGGGTCCGAAGACTACAACTGGTTCCTGAGCGTCCTCTTTCCCGCGGGCGAGCTGAAGATCCTGCCGTACCACCGGATCGTGACGGACCTGAACGGGCTGACGCCGGAGGCGTACCTCGCGAAGGTCGGAGCCGTTTTCAAGGTGGAAGAGCAGGCCACCCCCGATGCCAAAGCGGCCGGGCAGGTGAGCATGTACCTGGGAGGCCGCTGGCACGGCCTGGTCTGCCCGGTCGACCCCAGGGCCGACCCCGTGGCCCGGCTCGACGTCAGCATCCTGCAGGAAAAGCTCCTGGCCCCGATCCTCGGGATCGACGACCCGCGCACGAGCAAGCGGATCGACTTTGTTGGCGGCATCCGCGGCCCGGGCGAACTCTCGCGCCGCGTCGATGCGGCCGGCGGCGTGGCCTTCTCGATGTACCCGACCACCGTGGCCCAGCTGATGGACATCGCGGACGCCGGGCAGATCATGCCCCCCAAGAGCACCTGGTTCGAGCCCAAGCTGCGCTCGGGGCTCTTCATCCACACGTTCTGAAGGCCCCGGCGGGCAACAGAGTTGCCGCCACGCGCAGGTTGGTGTTCCCTAGGGCGATGCAGTTCAAGCTCAGCGCCGAGTTCAAGCCCACCGGCGACCAGCCGCAGGCCATCGACAAGCTGACGGCATCCATCCAGGCCGGGAACCGGTTCCAGACGCTCCTTGGCGTGACCGGCTCGGGCAAGACCTTCACGATGGCAAACGTCATCGCCCGCCTGGACCGGCCGACCCTGATCATCTCCCACAACAAGACGCTGGCCGCGCAGCTCTACTCCGAGTTCAAGAGCTTCTTCCCGGAGAACGCCGTCGAGTACTTCGTCAGCTACTACGACTATTATCAGCCCGAGGCCTACGTCCCCTCGAGCGACACCTACATCGAGAAGGACTCCTCGCGCAACGAGGACATTGAGCGGATGCGGATGGCCACGACCAGCGCCCTCGTCAGCCGGCGGGACGTGATCGTCGTCGCCAGCGTCTCCTGCATCTATGGCCTGGGCTCGCCCGAGGCTTTCAACGAGATGCGAATCCCCCTGCAGCGCGGCGCCCACCTGGGACGCAACGTCCTCCTCGAGAGGCTGGTCGACAACCTCTACGAGCGGAACGACTACGAGCTCAAGCGCGGCCGGTTCCGCGTGCGGGGCGACGTCGTGGACGTGATGCCGGCCTACCTGGAGCATGGGCTGCGGGTCGAGTTCTTCGGCGAGGAGATCGAGCGGATCCGCGAGTTTGAGCCGCTGACCGGCGAGGTGCTGCGCGAGATCGATCACTTCGACCTCTATCCGGCGAATCAGTACGTGACGACGCGCGGCAAGCTCGAGCCCGCCATCGTCGCCATCCGGGCCGAGCTCGCCGAGCGGATCGCATGGTACGAGAAGCAGGGCCGCTACCTCGAGGCCCAGCGGATCGCCATGCGCACGAACTACGACCTGGAGATGCTCCAGGAAATGGGTTTCTGCAACGGCATCGAGAATTACTCGCGCCACCTCACCGGCCGGAAGCCCGGCGAGCGGCCCTTCTGCCTCATCGACTTCTTCCCCAAGGACTACCTCCTGATGATCGACGAGAGCCACGCGACCGTCCCGCAGATCGGGGCGATGTACAATGGCGACACGGCGCGCAAGCAGACCCTGGTGGACTTCGGCTTCCGCCTGCCGTCGGCCCTGGACAACCGGCCCCAGAATTTCGCGGAATTCCTCGAGATCGCCGGACCGATGCTCTTCGTCTCGGCGACCCCCTCCCAGTACGAACTCGAAAAGTCAAAGGTGGTGGCCGAGCAGCTGGTCCGCCCCACCGGCCTCCTCGACCCCGAGATCACCCTCCGCCCCACCAAGGGGCAGGTCGAGAACCTGATGGGCGAAGTCAGGCAGGCCGCCCTGGCGGGCGAGCGGGTGCTGGTAACGACTTTGACGAAGCGGTTGTCCGAGGATCTCACCGCGCATTTCCGAGAGGCGAAGATCCGGGTGGAGTACCTCCATTCGGACATCGACGCCATCGAGCGCGTCGAGATCCTCCGCAATCTTCGCCTGGGCAACTTCGACGTCCTGATCGGGATCAACCTCCTGCGCGAGGGGCTCGACCTCCCCGAGGTCGCGCTGGTGGCCGTGCTCGACGCCGACAAGGAGGGGTTCCTCCGCAGCTACACCAGCCTAATCCAGACGGCAGGGCGCGCCGCCCGTCACGAGCAGGGCCGGGTGATCTTCTACGCGGACAATGTCACCGAATCCATCCGCCGCACCCTGGAAGTCACCAAGCACCGCCGGGAGCGGCAGCTCGCCTACAATACGGAACACGGCATTACTCCGCGAGGCATCCGGCGCGGGGCGCAGGCGAGCCTCCACGTCTATGATGGCTCGGGCGAACGGCCCGTGGAGGCCCTGGCGGAGGCGGTCGACGACGTCGCCGCCGTGGTCGCCGAGCTCGAGGAGGAGATGCAGGAAGCGGCCGGCCGGCTCGAGTTCGAGCGGGCGGCGCTCCTGCGCGACCAGATCAACGCCCTGAAATCCGGGAGCTACCTCAAGTCGGCGGCGAAGCCGAAGGCGAGAAGGCGCTGAGCGGATCCGCCTTCGCTGAAGCTTCGGCGGACTGATCGCGGCAATGCCGCGATCAGGCCCACTCGGGCGGGTTCTGCAGTTCGGGCTTCAGGACCCCGATGCAGGGCAGGTTCCGGTACCGCTCGGCAAAATCCAGGCCGTAGCCGACCACGAACTTGTCCGGGATCTTGAAGCCGACGAAATCCGCCTCGAAGGGCACTTCGCGCCGGCCCTTCTTGTCGAGCAGGACGCAGACCCGGAGGCTGGCCGGGTTGAGCTTCTTCACCAGCCCGCTCACGAGGGCGATCGTCTTGCCGGTGTCGAGGATGTCGTCGATCAGGAGGACGTGCCGCTTGGCGATGTCGAGGGTCAGGCTGTGCACGATCTGCGGGGTCCCGACGGACTTCGTCTTCTGGCCGTAGCTCGAGATCCGGATGCAGTCGAGGCGGACGGGATTGTCGATCTCCCGCATCAGGTCGGCGGTGAAGAGCACCGCCCCGTTGATGATCGCGATGATCGTGAATTCCCCATCGCCGTAGACCTCCTTCAGTTCGCGCCCCAGGGACTTGACCCGCTGCTTGATCTCCCCCTCGGTGAACAGGACGCTTTCGAGATCGGGGTGGAGGGAGACCTTCTTCGTGGCAGGCATGAGGGAGGGGGAAACCTTTCCGCTCCCGTCGCCACGGTCAGCAAAAATCGTGCGGTGCAGCGCGACCTCGTCCTCCCGAGGGCCGCCTAATGGTTTTGACTAAGGGGAGGGCGGAATCTTGCATGACCCGCCGGTCGGCGAGGCATGATTTCCATTCGCATCCAAAAACTGACGAAGCGATTCGGCCCGGTGACCGCGCTTGACCGGATCGACCTGGAGATCGCCCCGGGCGAACTGTTTTTCCTCCTGGGACCCAGCGGCTGCGGCAAGACGACGCTCCTGCGCAGCCTGGCCGGATTTTACATCCCCGATGAAGGTAAAATTTTCTTCGGCGAGGAGGATGTGACCCGGCTCGCGCCCCATAAGCGCAACACCGGCATGATGTTCCAAAGCTACGCCCTTTGGCCCCACATGACCGTGGCCCAGAACGTCGCCTTTGGTCTGGAGGAGCGGAAGGTGGCACGGCCCGAGATCACCCGGCGGGTGGGGGAGGCCCTGGAATCGGTGCATATGGAGGCCTACGCCGAACGTCGCCCCAACCAGCTTTCCGGCGGCCAGCAGCAGCGCGTCGCTCTCGCCCGCGCCCTGGTCATCCGGCCGCGTTGCCTCCTCCTCGACGAACCGCTCTCCAACCTCGATGCGCGGCTGCGGCTTGAGATGCGCTCGGAAATCCGCCGGGTCTGCAAGGAATTCAAGCTGACCACGGTCTACGTCACCCACGACCAGAAGGAAGCGTTGTCGATTTCCGACCGGATGGCCGTCCTCGAAGCCGGCCGCATTCTCCAGGTCGGCACACCACGGGAAATTTATCGCCGGCCGGTGCGCCGCAGCGTGGCCGACTTTATCGGCGAGACCGACTTCATCGCCGGAAAGCTTGTTTCCGCGGAGGGCGGGCAGGCCACGGTCGAGACCGCCCTCGGCCGCTTTGAGGGGGTCCTGGGGGATCCCAAGGCCCGCCCGGCGCCGGGCGCCGCGGTCACCGTCTCGATTCGCCCCGAATGCTGGACTCTGGGCGACCAGGCGCCGGCGAAGAACGGAGTCCGCGGCCGGATCGGCGCGGCGATCTACCTGGGGGAGACGGCGCAGTACGACTTCGAGGCCGGCGGCGCCAAGCTGAAGATCTTCGAGCGCAATCCGCGCTTTGCCGATCCCCCGTCCCGCGGCGAACTCTTCGCGGGCGTCGATCCCGAGGACGTCGTGGTGCTGGCGGAATAGCCCGCCGGAGCTGCTGCCATGAGGCGGGCCGTCATCATCTTCCTGCTGGCGGCGATCGTGGCGCTGCCCTTCCTGCTGCGGCCCAAGGTCCAGGCCCCGGGCCGGACGGACGACACGGTCGTCATCATCACCCCGATGAACGAGGCGATCCGCCATGAGTTCGAAATCGGATTCGAGTCCTGGTACCGCGCGAAAACCGGCCGCACGGTCGGCGTCGACTGGCGCGTCCTGGGCGGGACAAGCGAAATCGTCCGGTTCGTTCAGGGCCAGTACGTGGCGGCGTTCCAGAACTATTGGACGGGTCCGCTCGGCCGGCCCTGGAGCACGGAGGTCCAGTCCGCCTTCCAGGACGGCCATCTGCCCGACTCGGCGTCCGCCAGCGCCAAGGCGGCCCGGGCGGCCTTTCTCGCCTCCTCCGTCAGCTGCGGCCTCGATGTCTTCTTCGGCGGCGACACCTACAACTTCCAGAAACAGGCCGCCGCCGGGAGCCTGGTGGATGGCGGCCTGACCCGGCTGCACCCGGATTGGTTTACCCCGGCGAGCTTCCCGGCCACTTTCGATGGCGAGGTCTACCGCGATCCCGAGGACCGCTGGTTCGGCTGCGTCACGAGCTCTTACGGGATCATGTACAACCTGGACGCCGTGCGGCGGCTCGGATTTGACCGGCCGCCCGCGCAGTGGGCCGACCTCGCCGATCCGCGTTTCCTCGGGGAGGTGGCCCTCTGCGATCCCACCAAGAGCAGCTCGAGCGCCACGGCCTTTGAGAACGTGCTCCAGCAGGAGATGCACCGGCACCTGGCCGCCGGAGAACCCGAGTCCGCGGCCGTCCGGGCGGGCTGGGAAGAGGGGCTCCGCCTCATCCAGCGGATCGGCGCCAACGCGCGCTACTTCACCGACAGCTCGCAGAAGCCACCGATCGACGTGGCCAACGGCGATTGCGCCGCCGGGATGTGCATCGACTTCTATGGCCGGCAGCAGGAGGAGGCGCTGCGGCGGCGGGGCGCCGCCGGCCGGATGGGCTTCGTGGCGCCGCCCGGCGGGACCGCCTATTCAGTCGACCCGATCGGGCTCCTGCGCGGGGCTCCGAACGGAGGACCTGCCCGGGCCTTCCTCGAGTACGTCCTCTCGCTCGACGGCCAGAAGCTCTGGAACTTCCTGCCGGGCACTCCGGGCGGCCCGCGCGATTTCGCCCTGCGCCGGCTGCCCGTCCGCAAGGATTTCTACGACCATGGCGAGTGGAAGCCGCTGCGGAGCGATCCCGACGGGGCGCCCTACGCCGGCACCGAGCAGCTCGTCTACCGCCCGGAATGGACGGCGAGCCGGTTCGAGGAGCTAGCCTTCATCATCCGCATCATGTGCGCGGACACCCACAA
>CAZKAH010000006.1:82367-90479 GCA_964550715.1 uncultured Opitutaceae bacterium | reverse complement strand
GGCGAGGGCAAGAAGGGCCGGTATTTCGTGCGCGACCTGCACCTCCTCCTGAAGAAATGGGAGGAGATCGCCCAGAAGATGTCCCGCGACCGGTCCCCCACCTGCCTCTACACCGAGCCCGACCTGGTCGAGCGCACCGTCCGCGACTTCCTCACCGAGGAGGTCGACCGCGTGCTGATCGACGACCGGTCCGACTTCGAGCGCACCCAGGCCCTGGTCGGCCTGATCTCCCAGCGGTCCAAGTCCAAGATCGCCTTCTACACCGACAGCATCCCGATCTTCGAGCGGTTCAACATCGAGCGCCAGATCGAGCAGACCGGCCAGCGCAAGGTCGCGCTGCCCAGCGGCGGCGAGATCATCGTCGACGAGACCGAGGCCCTGATCGCGATCGACGTGAACACCGGCTCGCACAAGAACCGGTCCGGCGACGAGAAGAACACGATCTACGCCGTCAACCTCGAGGCGGCCAACGAGGCCGCCCGGCAGATCCGGCTGCGCAACCTCGGCGGCCTGATCATCATCGACTTCATCGACATGAAGGAGCGGCGCCACCGCAACGCCGTCTACGAGCGGATGGTGGAGCTGATGGCCTCCGACAAGGCGCGCAACCACATCCTGCCGATCTCCCAGCTCGGCATCATGCAGATGACGCGCCAGCGGCAGCAGGAGTCGCTCTCGTCCAACCTCTACACCGACTGCCCGTACTGCCGCGGCCGCGGCATCGTGAAGTCGGCCACGACCATGTCGGTCGAACTCCAGCGCCGGCTCTCCTCGGTCGCCCGCCGCCTCCAGCTGCGCAAGGACAGCCGGGAATACTCCCTGCGCGTCCTGGTGAACCCGGCCATCCTCGAGCGGCTGCGGAGCGAGGATGCCGACCTGCTGGTGCGGATGGAGAAGAGCTTCGGGGTGAAACTGGCCTTCCGGGCCGACCCGGCCTACCACCTCGAGCACTTCAAGATCATCGACGCCGCCACGGGGGAGGAATACCGGTGAGACTTGACCGCCGACGTTAAGGTCGAGTCGCAGACATTGATGTCGGGACCGCCATCCCACCACGATGGGTTGGCGCAAGTCGCTGTTCCAGGCTTGCCGCCGCGGCCGGGCTCGAGGCGTGCATTCCGCAGGAGATGACCGGCCAGCCGCGGCTCCGAACTTCGCCGTCTTTTTGCTGTCCATCTCCTAGGACCATGCAACCGCTCACTGTCTTGCTCGCCGATGATTCCCTCGCCGTCCGCGAAGGCTACCGTTACCTGCTGCAGGGTGACTCCGGCATCGTCATCGTCGGTGAGGCGCGAAACGGGGAGGCCGCGGTGACGCTGGCCAACGAACTTGCTCCCGCGGTGATCCTGATGGATATGGACCTCCCTTTGCTCGACGGCGTTGCGGCCACCAAGCAAATTCTCGGGGCTCTTCCCCGGACGACCGTGGTGATGCTGGCAGAGACCCTGGACGATGCCCAGGTCAGGCGGGCCAGGTCCGCGGGTGCGGCCGGCTGCCTGGCCAAGCATACCACCGCGGAAGCCTTGTCCCAGGCGATCCGCGAGGCGGCCGCCGGCAGGAGCCGCCTTCCCTCATTGGGCGGGCACGCCGAGCAGCGGGGGGAGCCCAAGCTCGATCGCGGCGCGCAATCTCAGCTTCCCGAGGATTCAAGCGCGATGCCGGAAGCCCACGCCAGCGAAGCACCCAGGCCTGCGACTCCCCCGCCGCCGCCAGGCATCCGGCGCATCGTCGTCATCGAGAACAACCCTTCGGATATCGACGCGATGGACCGGGCCTTGCGCGATGCGGGGCTGGCCTTTTCACGGGCGGCGGTCACCAGTCGCGACGCCTTCGAAGCCGAGCTGAAGGACCAGCCGCCGGACTTGATCCTGTCCAACTATTCCATTCCTGGCTTCGATGGCCCCCAGGCGCTCGCCATCGCCAAAGCGATGGCTCCAGAGATCCCCTTCATCTTCGTCACCGGCGTGCTGGGCGAGGAGGTGGGCATCGAGCTGCTCAAGCAGGGCGCCACCGATTGCGTCCTCAAGACGCATCTGGCCCGCCTCGGGCCCTCCGCCCTGCGCGCCCTGCACGAAGCACGGGAGCGGCGCGAACGCGAGCACACCGAGGAAAAATTGATCAGTTCGCACGATCAGCTTCGGGCCCTGACGAACCATCTGCAGTCGGTGCGCGAGGAGGAACGGACCCGCATCGCCCGCCAGGTGCACGATGAGCTCGGCCAGGCGCTCACCTGCCTCAAGCTCGACCTTTCCTGGCTGGCGCGAAAGACGCCCGGCGCGCGCGGGGTCCAGCGCAAGATAAAGCAAATGTCGGCGGACATCGACGCGACCATCGCCACCGTCAGGGGCATTGCGACCGAACTCCGCCCGGGCGTGCTCGACAGCCTTGGGCTCGCGGCGGCGATCGAATGGCAGTCGGGCGACTTTCAGCAGCGCACGGGCATCCCGTGCAAGGTCTCGATCGACGCGATCGAGCCGCCGCCGGACCCCGGGCTGAGCACGGTCTTTTTCCGCATCTTCCAGGAGATCCTCACCAATATCATTCGCCATGCCAAAGCCACCCAGGTCGAGGTGCGGGTCAAGCAAGCCGAGGGCTTCCTGGTTCTCACCGTCCGCGATCACGGCCGCGGCATCTCCGAGCACGAGATCAACTCGAGGGCGATCGGCCTGGTCGGGATGAAGGAGCGGATCTCGCAGGTGGGCGGCGAGATCTTCTTCTTCGGATTGCCGTCCCAGGGGACCACGGTGACCGTGCGGGTGCCGTTGGCCGCCAGCGCCACGGCGGCGGCGAAGGAGTAGAAACGGGATGAAAATTCTCATCGCTGACGACCACGCGGTGGTCCGCTCGGGCATCAAGCAGATTCTCGCCGATGCCTTCAAGCGCGCCTCTTTCAGCGAGGCGACCACCGGCCAGGAAGTGCTGGAGTGCGTCTGGCGCGAGAACCTGGACGCCGTCGTGCTCGACCTCACCATGCCGGGCCGGGGCGGACTCGAGATTCTCAAGGAGATCAAGCGGTCGCGTCCCAACCTGCCCGTCCTGGTGCTGAGCATGCATCCGGAGGATCAGTTTGCCCTGCGCCTGCTCAAGGCCGGCGCCTCCGGCTACATGACCAAGGAAAGCGCGCCCGACGTCCTCGTGCTCGCGATGCGGAAGGCCATGGCGGGAGGACGCTACGTGAGTCCGATGCTGGCCGAAAAGATGGCGGAGTTCCTGGGCACGGACGTGCAGAAGCTCCCGCACGAGCGCCTTTCCGACCGCGAATTCCTGGTCTTGCGCCTCATTGCCGCCGGCAAACCCGTCAGCGCGATCGCCCGCGAGCTCTCGCTGAGCGTGAAGACCGTCAGCACCTACCGATCCCGCCTGCTCCTGAAGATGGGCCTGCACAACAGCGCCGAGCTGCTCCACTATGCCTTCCAGCACCAATTGGTGGATAATCCGGCCGGCCGGCCAGGGGTCGGAGCGCTGGCGCGGGTGAAGTAAGGCCTGCGCGGCCAACCGCCCCGGCCCGCGGCGAAGCGCGGTCAGTCCGCCACGCCGAGCGCGGGCTCCCTTTCGGGGCCAGGGGGCATCGCCGGCGTCAACTCGGAGCCGGTGAGCATCGCCGGCCTTAGTTCGCGCGCCAAACTGTGCACGGCTTCCACGCTCGAGACGAGCAACGCCTCGGCCTCGGCGACCTTCTTGCGCAGCTCGGAGTCCGAGGTCGCCTGGCGCTTGCACGCCGCCAGGGCGACATTCACCGCCGTGAGGGTCCGGTCCACCTCGTCGAGGAGCCGGCGGCTGATCCGTTCGCGCTCTTCTTGCTGGGCCGCGAGCACCTGGGCGGTGCGCTCGCGCAGCTTCGCCTCGGTGCGCTGGCGCATCGAGATTTCCTCCTCGAGCTGCACATTGCTCAGCGCCAGGGCTTCGTTGTGGCCGGCGAGCGTCGTATTGAGCTGCTCAATAAGCTCCCAGGCCCGGCGAAAGCCGCGATAGGCCGTTTCGTAAGGCGAAAGGGCCTCGAACAGGAAGGCTTCGAGCATCGGCGCGCACCGCACGGCGGCCGCAGGATCAGCGGAAACGACCCCCTCGTTCAGAGCCTCATGGTGCAGGCGGATGAGCTCAAACACCCCCAGTTCCGCGCTGATCGCCGCCCGGCCGATCTCATGCGCCTGCCGCAGCGTCGCCTCGCTCGGCTGCGCGAGATAGTCGCGGAGCGCGCTGTGATAGGTGACGGGCAGGCTCGACGCCGGATTGCTCATGGGTGGATCCCGCGATCAAGCGACGGCGGCTGGCCCGCACTTGTGACAGTGGGAGGCCGGGAGCGGAGAAAAAGCATGCGGGATGGCTGTGGGCATGGCGGACGACCCCTCCGGAGGCATAGTTGCCCCCGCGCCGCCAAAGTTCCACGTGTCCCCGGCCGGTTTCAAACCGGGGTCGGAGAGGGGGAGGAGGTCGGCCCCCGTCATTTTGGCGCCGATTTGGCGGCGGAGTCGACGATGTGCGAGATTGCTTCCTCGAGCATGTCGATGCTGACCGGTTTGGTGAGATGACGCGCGAAACCGGCCTGGTCCGATCGGACGACGTCTTCCTCCGCGCCATAGCCGC
Organism: uncultured Opitutaceae bacterium; assembly: GCA_964550715.1. Taxonomy (GTDB): domain Bacteria; phylum Verrucomicrobiota; class Verrucomicrobiia; order Opitutales; family Opitutaceae; genus Palsa-1447. The sequence continues at coordinate 85,895 of CAZKAH010000006.1, read as the reverse complement.
TGAGCGCGATGCCCGAGACCCCGGGGCGCTGCGCCCGCAATTCGGCCATGAGTTCGTAACCGTCGCCGTCGGGCAGCCCGATGTCGGCAATGACGACTTCAAAATCCCCCGCCGCCCCGAGTTCACGCGCCTCGCCGACCGACCCGGCGGTGAGCACATCATAGTGCCGGCGGGCCAGGAGCTTCGCGAGGGTATCGCGCGTGGGCGCGTGATCCTCGACCAGCAGCACGCGCACCCGCCGGTTTCGCATCGGCCGGGGCGGCGCCAAGGGCGCCGTGGGCGGGAGCAACCACGCGGGGCCCGGGCCCGATCGGCGCGCCGCCGCGCGGTGCAGCGGAAGCTCGATCGTGAATTCGGAGCCCTGATCGCGGCCGCCACTCGTCACCTCGATGCGGCCCGAATGCATCTCCACGAGCGCCCTGGAAACGGCCAAGCCCAGGCTGAGAGCGCTGGAAAGGTGCAAGCCGCGCTGGCCCGGGGAGAACGGTTCAAAGAGGTGCGCCCGTTCGCGGGCGGTCATGCCGACGCCCGTATCAACTATCTTCACCCCGGCGATGCCGCGCTCCGGGTCAACTTGCGTCTGAATCGTGATGCGGCCGCCCTGGGGGGTGGATTGCACCGCATTCTTCAGGACGTTCCAGAACACCTTGCGCAGCCGCCCATCGTCGCCCGATACCATGGGGTCGCCGGCGTCGAGAGCCAGCTGAAGCTGCAGGTGCTTCGCCTCGATTTCGTCGCGCACCTGGTCGGACGCGTACCGCAGCACGGAATGGAGGCTGATGGCCCGCATCTCGAGGGGCAGCTGGCCCCGGGCGACGCGGCTGTAGGCGACCAGATCGTCGATCAATTCCGCCTCGAGATCGATGTTTTTGCGGATGGCATCGAAATCGGCCCGCACCTCGGCGGACAGGGCGCCGTTCGCGGCGCCGTCGCTGGCGATCAGCAGCGCAACGTTGAGGGGGGTCCGCAGGTCGTGGGTGAGCTCGACGAGGAATTCGTCCTTGTCGAGGACGGGGAGATCGTCGGGGTTAGTCATGTACGCAAGGTCGCAGAGCGGGCGTTGCCAGCGGGGGGCGCCTGCCTTGGCGGGCTGCCTCCGGCCGGCTCTTTTCGCCCACTCGGGACCATCCGATATAGTAACCTAAGCCGGCGGTTTGTGCCTTCCGGCCGGCCGCCAACGAGAGGGAAAGCTTCCCCCGGGGGATCCGGCTGCGGCCTACCCCGCGCGGGGCCTGGCCGTGTAGGAGCACCTTACCCCGCTTGTAAGCGTTAGTCCCACAAGCCCACATCAGGCGCCTACACTAAAACGCGCCTTTGGCCATCTATCGGACAAATCCGTTCCCCGGTAAGCTCGGGGCGTGAGAAATACATCAGGTTCACGCTCCCGGCCGCTTTCCATCTTCCTCGCGGATGACTCCGCCCCCGTGCGCGAAAGGCTCGCCGCACTGCTTTTGACCCTGCCCAACGTCAAGATCGGCGGCCAGGCGGGGACCGCTCCCCAGGCGATCGCGGCCATCGCCGAGCGTCGGCCCGATGTCGTGATCCTCGATATCAGCATGCCGGGCGGCAGCGGGCTCGACGTCCTGCGCGCGGTGAAGCGCACCGCGCCCTCGACGGTGGTGATCGTCCTGACGATGCACCCGTACCAGCAGCTCGGGGCGGGCTGCGCGGCAGCGGGAGCCGACGTTTATTTTGAGAAGAACGCCGAGTTCGGGCGCCTCGCCGCCGTCCTCGGCCTCCTCGGCCGCTCCAGCCGATCCCAGGCCGCCCTCCGTCGCCTCCTGCAGCGATACGGGGCGGCGACGAACGCCGGCGCCCGGGCGGTTTCGCCCCGCGTCGCCTCCCCGCTTCGGACCCCGAGCCTCCCCGCCGCTATATGAAAAATTCACGCCCTAGCTCTGAAATTTACAAATCAATGAACATGAAACGCTTATTCTGCCTCGCCTCCGCCTTCGCCCTCGCGCCGCTGGCCCACGCCGCCAACTGGTATGTCACGCAGTCGGGCGCCGGCACGTTCGATGGCACCACTCTCGCCACCGCTTGGTCCGTAGCCCAGTACAATGCCAGCGCGGCCACCACGGGCGCGGGCGACACCGTGAACCTGTCGGGCACGATAACTTCGGAAATCGTGGTGCCGAACGGCGGCGCTTCCGGGAATCCGCTCACGATTCAGTTCGCGCCCGATACGATCCTGACCCAGCCCTCCGGCACCGCCCTGGCCTGTTCCGGGATCAGCAACCTGACGATCGACGGCGGCAGCAACGGCATCATTGAGAATACGGCCAACGGAACGCAGCTGGCGCAGCAGAACGCCACCTCCGGAATCTACGCCAGCCCGGCCGGCGCCAACCTCATCTTTGACCACCTCACGATCCGCGGTCTTTACCTGCGGGCCGCGGGCGACCCCGCGCCGGCCGCGGACTTGACCGAGGGCGCCGGCATCTACCTCAATGGCTACAGCGGCCATGTGATGATCGGCGACGTGAGCTTCCGCGACGTGGCCTGGTGCATCACCGGCGTCGCCGATGCGGGGGCCTCGCTGGCGGTGGCCGGCTGCACCTTCGTCAATTTCGATCATGGCGTCGCGGGCATTGGACGCGGGGGCCTCGCCGTGACGGACAATCATTTCGGTTCGACGGCCAATTGGGACACCCCCAACGGCGCCTATCATCACGACGGCATCCACACCTTTTGGGGAAACGGCGGAGGGCCGCTCGACAACGCCACCATCACCGGAAATCTCTTCGACGGGGACTGGGGCATCAACAACACGGCCTACATTTTCGGGGAGATGAATTACAACACCCACAACCCGGCGGAGGCGGTGGGGTGGCTGGTCGCGAACAACGTCTTCATCCAGAATCCCGGGAACTACATCAACGACGGGTTCCTCAATTGCGTCGGCAATGGATGGAAGATCGTGAACAATTCGTTCCTGGGCGCTTCCGTGTACAATCAATTCGCCTGGTCCATGAACTCGGGGACGGGAACGATTTTCGAAAACAACCTGATTTCCGGGGTCAACACGTTCGGCGAGGGCACGGCGGCGACGTTCGCGGCGGGCGGCCTCAATTCGAATATCTACGCCGCCCAGGGCCCGGGTGGGAACTATGCGTTCGACATGGGGGGAACCTGGTCCAATTCGCTCGCGGCATGGCAGCAAGGCACGGGGCAGGACGCCAACTCGCTCATCCCTTCGACTTTCGCCCGGGACGCGGACGGCTCGATCTCGACTGCCTCGCTGGCCTATGGCGCAGGCACCCCTGCCACGCTCTCACTGGCTCCGCTCGACTTCAATGGCCGAAGCCGTCCCTCCCCGCCGTCCATCGGAGCGATTGAGCCGGCAGCGGGAAGCGCGACGCATTCTCAGGATGCCGGATCCGGATCAACCCCGGTCGTCGCTGCTTCCCCGGCTTCCCCGGCTTCCTCGGCGCCCACGGCTTCCCCGGCGCCCGCTAGCCCAGCGACCGGCAGCCAGGCTGCGGCCGGTGCGCCCGTCATCACCGCGCCCCTCACCTATACCCTGGC
>CAZKAH010000006.1:22247-82267 GCA_964550715.1 uncultured Opitutaceae bacterium | reverse complement strand
TGAGCGCCACCAACGCGGCCGGCACCGGCACGGCGACGCTCGTCCTGACCGTCACCGGAGGCCAGGCTGCGGCCGGTGCGCCCGTCATCACCGCGCCCCTCACCTATACCCTGGCGGCCGGTTCCTCCCTCAACTATGGCATCTATGCCAGCAACTCGCCGACCAGCTTCGGCGCCGCCAACGTGCCGGCGGGCCTGACGGTCGACACCGTCAGGGGCGGCATCCTGGGCACGCCCACCGTCCCCGGCACCTACACGATCCTGATGAGCGCCACCAACGCGGCTGGCACCGGCACGGCGACGCTCGTCCTGACCGTCACCGGAGGCCAGGCTGCGGCCGGTGCGCCCGTCATCACCGCGCCCCTCACCTATACCCTGGCGGCCGGTTCCTCCCTGAACTATGGCATTTATGCCAGCAACTCGCCGACCAGCTTCGGCGTCGCCAATTTGCCGGCGGGCCTGACGGTGGACACCGTCAAGGGCGGCATCCTGGGCACGCCCACCGTCCCCGGCACCTACACGATCCCGATGAGCGCCACCAACGCGGCCGGCACCGGCACGGCGACGCTCGTCCTGACCGTCACGCCTTAGGGGCGGCCGAACGCGCCCAGGGCCCGGAACTAGCCGAGCCTCTGAACCGCAAAGACCATCGAGCCCTCGGCCCTGAACAGGCGGGGCTGGAAGTTGCCGGGAAGCAGCGCGGCGACCACCTCCCATACCGGGATGGCCTTGGGGCCGATGTCCTCGATGACCATCCATCCCCCCGCCTTGATCCGCCCCAGGCCGAACGTGAGCGTGTGGAGGTTGGCGTTGGGCGAATGCAATCCGTCGTCGATCACCAGGTCCAGTTCGGCGGGCAGCTGCCGGCCCAGCTCCGCGAAGCTTTCCGGGTCGGTCTGATCAACGTGAAACGTCTTGATGCGCTCCTCTTCGAACAATATCCTCCGGTCGACGTCGGCGCCGTAAATCCGGGCATGGGGCAGGAAGGCCCGGAAGGCCCGCAGCGAGGCGCCGGGCCGGCCGGCCGATCCCATGTTCGAGACGACATCCAGGTTGTTCGTGCCCAGGCCCACCTCGAACACGCCGGTTATTTCCTCCCGCCGGCTCAGGATCGCGCCATAGAGATGGTGGTAATCGTGGCTGTTGGCCTTGTCGCTCCCCTCCCGGTCGCAGTAGGGCTTCAATTGAACCGCCGCCTCCCTCTCCGCCGCCGTCGCGGCGCAGTCCCGAATGTCGCTGACGGCCAGTTTCCGGCCGCCCAGCGAGGCCGCCAGCGAGCTGAGGGCGGGCAGCGTCTGATTGATGCTCTGGATCGTCAGCTGCGCATTGCTGCGGTAGGAGCCGCGGCTGCACGGGACAAAAAGGGGGAAAGTCTGGAGGACGTCCAGCGTGGTCGCGTCTGGGATGAACTTCCGCTTGGCGGCCACCAGCAGGGGGAAGCGCTTGAGCTGGCTCTGGAGGGAATTCACGGGCACGGGATCCTCAATGCCAGGCGAATCGCTCCGGCACGTGGACCATGTCGCCCGGCTGCAGGTAGAAGAGGTCGTTCCGCTTGCCGGCGATCACCGCCTTCAGGTTGACGGTATAGTAGGTGTACTTGTCGGCGCCCTCCTGCTTGCGGATCACCGAGACCTTCTCGGTGTTGGCCTTGTTGTAGTCGAAGCCGCCCGCCTCCATCACGGCCTCGAGGATGGTGAGGGGATGGTTGACGGTGATTTTTCCGGAATGCAGCACGGCGCCGTCGACAAAGACCGAGAAGCTGGAAGAGATGACGGTGACGACGACCTCCTTCGACTGGATCTGTTTGGAATAGAGCCCGATCAGGCTGTTCTGCAGATCCGACGGCGTGCGGTCGGCGGCCATCACCTCCCCGATGATCGGGAGCGTGATCTTGCCGTCGCGCCTGATCTGCAGCGGCTCGGGAGGATTCAGGTCCGGGGCGCCGGGAAACGTGATCTTTACGATGTCGCCTTCCCGGAGGGTGAGGGCCGGTCCCTGCCCCGTCGGGACGGCTCCGGAGGGGTCGGCCGCCTGCGCGGACGCGGCGGCCGACAGGGCAAAGGCCGCAACGGCCAGGAGAATCAAGCCTGCTTTCATCATAGTGCTTTCCGTCATTGTGTGGTTCCAACGGGGGATTGTTCCCCGTCCCGGTGGCCTGAGCCCCGATTATAACCGAATTCAGGCATTCGCGGGCGCAGCCCGCCCGCCGCCCCGGGCGCAAAAAAGCTGCACCGGCATTCGCCGGTGCAGCCGTGCCAATGACCGATGGTGCGGGATCCTTAGGCGGCCAGAAGCGGGCCGGGGCCCTGACGCCCGTAAAACTTGACTCCGAGGCCGGCTGCCAGGAGGCCAAGCGCGATCAGGAGGGCCGTCGCACCGCTGTCCGGCACGCCGCCCCGGACCGTGGTGCCCGAGCCGAACGTGAAGGTCGGCGCGTTGCCGGTATCGGTGATCGTCCAGGTTCCCGCGGTGTCCGCAAAGCCGGTGATGCTCGCGATGCCGTTTCCGCTCAGGTTCAGGAAGGAGGACGACTGGCTGTTGATGAAGATCGAGGTGGCGGCGAAGCTATAGGTCGCCCCGCCGGACGTGAACGACCACAGCGGCGTCACGCTGCCCGAGTTGAACGAGAACGAGCTGAAGGCCACGCTCGTCATCGGCGGCACCGAAGCGTAGCTGCCTGAGGTCGTGTTCGGGTCGACAAAGGTGTTCGAGATCGACGTGAACGCCGTGGCGGTGGCCAGCGATCCCGTGTCGGTCGTGGCCGTGCCGTCAAAGTTGATTCCGCCATTGATGGAGGGCAACGCTGCGGCCCGATTGCTGCCCAGGGCCAGGGCCAGGATCAGGCCGCAACCGAGGGAAGTGATGTGTGATAATTTCATGGTTAATTTTCTAATTGGTTTGATCAAACGTGAATACGGTCCGCAGGAACAGGAGCACTGGCCGTGCCATCCGCAGTGATGATAATTATTCCATTGTTGATCAGGTATTTATATATGTCTGGCCTTTTGCATGACCCCGAAAAGCCTGCATAGCGCAAGAAGGGGGGGGCAAAATGCAACGGGATCCAAGGGAGGCGCAGGGCCGTCGATCCGCGGCCACCGTGCCTATTTCGCCTCACCCAGTGCCCGTCGGGCCTCCGCGGCAAGATCCGCCCGGAGCGGGAGTGCCAGGGCCCGTCGCAGCGTCTCCCGATCCGCCGGCTCCTTCAGGCGATGCCTGGCCATGCCGAGATAGAAAATCCGTTCGCCATCGTCCGGCCCGGTTCCGGAGGCATCCTTCAGCAGCCGCTCCGCCGCGGCATAGTTTCCCATGTGGAAGGCGACGATGCCGCAGGCCTTGGCGACCGCCGGATCGCCCGGATACGCCTCCCAGGCCTTCGCCGCGAGCTCAAGGGCCTTGGCGTCGCCCTCCGGATGGTCGGCGCAGACCAGCGCCAGGCGCCGGTTGGCCGGGAAAAAGCCGGGAAAGCGGAGCAAGGCCTTTTCGTAGTCTTTTTTCGCCTCCGCCGTGTCTCCCCGCTGCTCGCAAGCCGCCCCCATGGCCATGAGCCCCGGCACATCCTGCGGGTCGGAGGCGAGCGCCCGTCCGATCCGGTCCGCCGAGGCGTCGGCCTTCGCCGGATCGCCGGCCAGCTCGATCAGGTCGAGAAACCGCTCCCCTTCTCCCGCCCGAGGAAACGCCGCGCCCGCCTGCACGGCCCGCCGCATGGCCTGTTCGGCCTCGGCCACGCCGCCGACGCTATAGGACGCCTGGGCGAGGTCGAAGAGCACGTCGGGGTCGTTCGGCTTCCTCGCCGCGGCCTCCCGCATCAGGTCCGCGGCCCAGGAAAAGTTGCCCGTGCGAAACGCGAGCCGGCCGAGGCTGCCGGAAATGTCGGCATCCCGGGGCGCCAGCGCATGCGCCTTTTTCGCGAGGGCGAAGGCCTCCGGGAGGCGGCCTTGCGCGGCCCGAATGTCCGCCAGTTGCGCGAGCAGCGGCGCATCGTCCTCGTGGCCCTGCAGGGCGGCCTCGCAGAGCGCCGCGGCCTTGTCCCAGGCCCGGTCCCGCGCGTAGGCCGCGGCCAGCTTGGACAGGACGATCGCGCCGTGCGGCTCGTCCGCCGCGGCCTTTTCCAGCGCCGCGCGCTCGGCCGATCCCGCGGCCGCGCCATCGATCGCCAGCAGCGCCCGCCGCCGGCGGGCCTCCTCCATCCCGGGAAAGTCGGGCCCGGGCTGCAGGGCGCGATCGAGGGCGACGCGGGAGGCGCCCTCCTCCCCCAGCATGAAATAGGTCAGGCCCAGGTGAAATTGGATTTCCCGCTCGGCCGGAAGATTGGCCGCGCCTTCCGCCAGGAAGCTCGCGGCCTCCCGGTAATTTCCCTGCCGGTAGAGGATCCAGCCGAGCGTGTCCGCCACGCGGGGATCGCGGGGCAGCGCGATCCTCGCCCGCTTCGCCAATCCCGCGCCGCGGTCCAGCTGCCCCAGCTTGTCCGCGCACAGCCATGCCAGGTTGTTCAGCGCCGGGCCGGACCCCGGGGCCACCGCGAGGATCCTCGCATAGTCGTTCGCCGCCCCGGCATAGTCGCCGGCCTGGGTGGCAATCCCGGCCAGGAGCATGAGGGCCTGCGTTTCCCGCGGATTCTTGGCGATGATGGCCTCGAGATCGGCGCGCGCCTTCGTGTCCTCTCCGGCCGCGGTGTAGATTCGCGCGAGGATGAGGTAGGCGGCGGGATCTTCCGGCTGCAGCTGGATCGCCTTTTGCAGCGCGCCTTCCGCCTCGGGCCAGGCCTTTTGGGCGGCGAAGACGCGGCCGAGGAGGATTTGGGCCTCGGGCAGCTTCGGATCTTTTCCGATCAGCTCCTCGGCGCCCCGGCGGGCCGCGTCGTAGCGCTTTTCCTCGATATCCAGGGCGATCTCGCGCTGCAGCACCGGGGAATAGCCGGGGGCCAGCGCCAGCGCCGCGGCGAAGAGCCGGCGGGCCTCGACTCGGTCGCCTTGCCGCTCCCGCACCAGGCCCTCGAGCAGCAGGGGCCGGGGATCTTTCGGCAGGGCCGCCGCCATGGCCCGGTAGACGGCCAGGGCGCTGTCGGGGTCGTGGGCGCCGAGATAGGCCTCCGCAAGCATCAGCCGGGCCCGGGTCAGGTCGGGCCGCTTCTGCACCAGGTCCTTCAGGGAGACCAGGGCCGGCCCGAAATCCCCCTGGTCCATGTCGGTCTGGGCCCCCAGGAGGATGGCATCCGTGTAATTCGGGGCCAGGGCCACGGCGCGGCTGAGGCTGACCGAGGCCTTTTCGGTCGAGCCCGCCGCGAGGTAGGCCTCGGCCAGCTGGTATTCGACCTCGGGGGACTTGGAATAGATGCGCTCGGTCCTTTCGAGCTGGGCGACGGCCCCGGGCGGATCGTGGCGCACGAGCAGCAGCCGGCCCGTCAGGAGCATGGCGTCGGGATAGGTGGAATCCCTCGCCAGAATCTTGGCGATCATGGCCTCGCTCTCGTCATATTTCCCATCCTCCGCCGCCAGCTGCGCCCGAAGCAGGCGGGCGGGGAGGAAGGCCGGGAATTTCGCGGTGATCCGATCCAGCAGGTCCTTCCCGGCCTGGCGGTCGCCGCCCTGGATCTTGCATTGCGCGTAGCGCAGGCCGATCGCCGGCTGGTCGGGGGCCAGTTCCGCGGCCCGGGCGAAGGCGGCAGCGGCGCCCGCCTGGTCGTTCCGCGCCTGGTCCAGGGCGCCCAGGGCCAGGCTCACGTTCACCGACGAGGGAGCGGCGGTGCGCGCGCGCAGCAGGAGGGCCTCGGCTTCGGCGAGGCGGCCCGCCCGAAACTCAAGCGTGCCGAGGGCGAGCAGGACGGCCGGCCCCTCGGCCGCGGCCGCCGGCAGGGCCGCCAGCCGCCGGCGAAGCTCGTCCGCCCCCTTGGGGCCGATCGCGGTTTGGGCGAGGAGCAGGGAGGCATCCTCGTCGCCGGGATCGTGCGCGAGGAGGAAGTTTCCCTCGTCCAGCGCCCGCTGGTTTTCTCCGGACGCCAGGAAATATTGGCCCAGCCTGAGCCTGACCTCCCGGTTATCCGGCTGGAGCTGCTTGGCCTCGACCAGGAAGGGAATGGACCTGCCCACCCGGCCCTCGTCCATGTAGAGGATCCCCAGGCCGGCGATCGCCTGCGGGTTGAGGTGGTCGGCCTTCAGCACGTTCAGGTATTCGATTTCCGCCTCATCCATGCGAAGGGCGACCAGGTCGCCCTTCGCCCGCTCCAGCGCGCGGCCCGTCCGTGCGCGCCGGGTGCAGCCGGAGCCGGCGAGCAGGCACAGCGCGATGGCCAGGACGGGGATGCTGCGGTTCAATTTTGGCATTTGGCTCCTTCCGGAAGGTCCCGGCGGCTCCCGGCCGCGGTCTCCGACCGCGCCAAAAGGAGAAGGAGCAGCAGGAACGGCCCGAGAAAGATGAGGAAGAAGATCCAGCCGCCGGTCCGGTGAATGTAGGAATCGATCATCTGCGGGCCGACGCGGACGCAGAGTTCCCCGATCACGAAGATCCGGAATCCGTTGCGCACGATGCCGATGGCGATCGCCGCCGCGGCCAGCGCCGCCCGCCTCCAGGGCGAGCGCAGGAAGAGATAGCCCAGGGGCACGCTGAGGATGACCAGCGCGAGGGTCGAATGGAGTCCGCTGCACTGCGGGGCAACCTGGAGATTCATGCCGGGCAGCTGGAAGTCGAGGTCGCTGCCCTGGAAGAACGGCATCCCCGAGATTTGAAAGAAGACGGCGGCCGCCCGGGCCGAGGCATGCTGGAGAAAGGTCTCCAGCGCGGCCGAAAGCGGGAGGGGGAGCGGCACGATCAGCGCGAGAAACCCCAGGGAAAACGCGGTCGCCCGGATGGTTTCCCGGCCCAGGAACCAGCAAAGGATCCCGGCCAGGGCCAGGACGAACGAGCCCGCCATCAGCAGGAGCGAGTCGGGCGGGCTTCCCTCGGCGCCGGGAGCGCTGGCCGCCGCCCGGCCCGCGATGGCGGCGGCCGCCCCCGCCAGGAGCAGCACCGCCGCCAGCCGGCGATTGGCCGGGGATGGTCCGGGCCGGGGCTCTCGCTGCAGCCAGACCAAGCCCAGGCTGATCAGGGGAATCACGAGGATGTAGGAATACAGCTCGCTCGCCGCGGCAAATCGCGCCAGCCGCCACAGCGGCTGGGCAAAGGCAGCGGTCAGGACGGCCAGGGCGGGGACCAGGCCCGCGGGCCTGCGCCGGAAAGGAAGCGTGGCCGTCGTCTTCACGGACGGTCAAAAGCGATACGACACGATGGCCTCATACTGCTTGCTCGAAAAACCGAAGATGGGGACGTTCGAGTCATTCAGGGCGCGCGAGTAGTCGAACTCGATGGAGCCCCGGCGGAACAAGGTGGCCCCGAAGCCCGCCTGCCAGGAGTTCAGGTGATCCACGCGGATGGGGATGGCCCCCGGGCCGAGGGGGACATAGGCCACCTCCTGGGAGCCCATTCCCCCCGTAAGGTGGAAGCGCCGGAACAGCTGCTGCCGCAGGCGCAGGAACCCCTGCGTGTCCCGGCTGATGTCGCTCGAGTAGGCCGCTGCGACTTCCCGGCTGACGCTGGCCGTCAACTGCGTGCCCCTCAGGGGCTCGTATTCGATCGATCCGCTGAAAATGCCCGTATTGAGCGCGGAGTTGCCGGCGCCCTGGATTTTCCGGCTCTCGACGCCCCCCTGCGCGCTGAAGGTCAGCGCGTCGAGCGCCTTCCAGGAAATGCCCGTCTGCAGGCGGAGGAAGATCATGCTGAAGCCCGGGACCACGTCCACGTAACCGGGGTCGGTGCTGGCGAACACATCCCATCCCGGGCCCACCGCGTAGTGCAGCGAGCTCGGCAGGGACCATTCGCGAATATCGGAAAGGTCGGATGCCTGGATGTCCTGCTTGAAGCCCGTCTCGAGCCGCTCCTGGCTGTTCACCTCGTAGGAAGCCTTGAGGACGGTCGTGTAGTCCTGAATGGTGGTCTGCTGGCCCGTTTCGACCAGCACCGCGGACGTGTGGGTGTACTCCTGGGTGGCGCTGAAGGCCCAGTCTTCGTAAGTCGTCGCTCCCCGCAGCTTGGCGTAGTGGCTGATGTTGTTGTGAAAAAGCGGGTTGGTGAAGGAATTCCAGGTCGGGGTGTAATCGAGGGTCCACAGCCTCCGCCAAGAGACAAACAACCCGGGGGAGAAGGCCTGGATGAACGTGTGCGCCCGCCTGCCCGGCTTCGCCAGAATTCCGTCGGCATACATGATGTCATAGGAGACATGGGGCCGAAAAACGAGCGGCCACCAGGTGAAGGGCGATGGGGCCGCGGTATCCTTCTCGACCAGGGGATTGTAAAAGGCGTCCTGCTCCCCTTGCCCCGGCCGCGGCGTGGAGTCGGTCGGGGGCGGCATCGGCACCAGCGCCGTCTCCGCGGCAGCCCCCACCGGCTCCTGCGCCGTCGCCGGGAGCGCGCCCAGCGCGCACGCCAGAAGGATGGCCGCGAAGAACGCTTTCAAGGTCGTGTTCCTAGGCTTTCCAGACCTGCCCGGCTTTCACCGCCAGGCCCGCCATGGCGTTTCTCGTGTCCACGATGCACGGGGCCCAGTCGGCCAGCTCCGCATAGTTGACCACGTTATGATTGGTGGCGATGACCACCGCGTCAAAGGCCTGCAGCGTCTCGCGGTTCCAATCCACCGAGCGGGTTCCGGCCCAGTGCGCATGCTCGCGGGTCGGCTTGATCACCGGGACGAAGGGATCGTGATAGGCGACCTCGGCGCCCCGGCCGTGCAGCATCTCCATCAGCACGTAGCTCGGAGACTCGCGCTCGTCGTCCACATTGGGCTTGTAGGCCAGGCCCAGGATGAGAACACGGGAGCCCTTGATCGCCTTGCGGCGCTCGTTGAGCGCGTCGGCCACGCGATGGATGACGTATTCGGGCATCGCGGTGTTGATCTCGCCGGCGAGCTCGATGAAACGCGTGTGCTGTCCGTATTCGCGCGCCTTCCAGGTCAGGTAAAAGGGGTCGATCGGGATGCAATGGCCGCCCAGCCCGGGTCCCGGCCAGAAGGCCATGAAGCCGAAGGGTTTCGTCTTCGCGGCCGCGATGACGTCCCAGACGTCGATGCCCATGGCGGTGTAGACGACCTTGAGCTCGTTCACCAGGGCGATGTTGACGCTACGGAAGGTGTTCTCGAGGAGCTTCGCCGCCTCCGCGACCCGGCATGAAGCCACGGGCACGAGCGTCTTGATCGCGAGGCCGTAGAGCGCCAGCGCCCGCTCCAGGCAGGCCGGCGTGTAGCCGCCGACGATCTTGGGAATCGTCGCCACCACGCTGCTCGGATTGCCCGGGTCCTCCCGCTCGGGGGAGAAGGCCAGGTGAAAATCCGTCCCGGCCTTGAGGCCCGAGACCTTTTCGATCACGCCGCGCAGATCCTCGTCGGTCGTGCCCGGATAGGTGGTCGATTCCAGGACGACGATCGTGCCCTTCTTCAGGTGCGGCGCGATGGCCCGGCCCGTGTCGGTGATGTAGGAGATGTCGGGCTCGCGGTTCTTGTTCAGCGGGGTCGGGACGCAGATGATGACGGCCTCGACCTCCGCGATGCGGGCGAAGTCCGCCGAGGGCATGAAGCGGCCCGCCTTGACCTGCTCGGCGATCGCGGCGGGCGCGATGTGCTTGATATAGCTTCGGCCCTGGTTCAGGGCCGAGATCTTCGCGGCGTCAATGTCGAGGCCGAGCACGGTGGCCCCCGACCGGGCGAATTGCAGCGAGAGGGGAAGCCCCACGTAACCCTGACCGATGACAGCGATGTTCATAGTATGTTCTGGCGAGCGCCCGCGCCGGAGGTTCCGGCCCGGCAGGCGCGCCCTGGTTGGACTGGTATTGGCAACACTATGGTGTCAGCGGGCCGCGGCGGGTTCCCGCGGAAGCCCCGCGCCCTGCACGCTTTCCCGCCTCCGGGCCCGCAGGGCCTGGACGGAATTCAGGATGAGCAGCGCGCTTTCCCGCTGGCGCCTGAGCACCAGCGTCATCAGGAGCGCCGCCAGGCCCCCCAGCGGGACGGCGGCGGCGAGCTGCCAGATCGGCGCCGCCCCGCGGGTCAGGCGCATGCCCAGGGCGGCCGCCGCATAGACGGCGCCCCAGGTCGGGAGGTGCTGCAGGAAGCCCTTCCAGAGGTCGGAGGCCCGGACGGGCCCATGGCGCCCGACCAGGTAAAAGCTCAGGGGGAGCCGCACCAGGAGGCCGGAGATCGAATACCACAGGACCATGCTCAAGGCGCCGTGGCGGACCCCGATGAAGAAAGACGCCGCCATCAACGAGTTCAGGATGATGCTGGAGGCGAGCATGTCCCGGCTCCGGCCCTCGGTGGTGAACGCCCAGATGGCGGCAGTCGCGTACGGCAGGTAGAGGAAGGCGAAGGTCAGGCCTGAGAGCAGCTCGGCGGCGGCACCCCACTGCGGCCCGAGCAGCACCAGGACGATCGGGCGCGCCGCCGCCAAGAAGAGGGCGGCCAGCGGGAAAAGCACGAGGCCCAGCGCGTCGTACATCTGGCGAAACACCCGCCGATATCGCTCCGGATCGGACCGGAGCCGGCCCAGCACCGGGAGCATGACCGAGCCGATCGGGGACAGCACCTGGTCGATCGGGCGCACCAGCAGCGCAAAGGCGCGAGTGTAGAGGCCGGTGACCGTGGCGCCCCAGAACTTCCCCAGGAGCAGGGTGTCGCAGCCCCGGGCCACATAGATGACAAAGCTCGAGGCGCTCAGCTCGAGCCCAAATTTCAGGAGCCGGGGGTCGTGGCCCAGCCGCGTGGGCAGCTGGGGACGCCACCGCGACAGGCTCCAGGTCAGCACGCAGGCGCTGCCCGCCAGGCTCAGGTACATTCCCGCCAGCGACCAGTAGCCGCATTTCAGCCAGGCCATGGCGCAGGCCACCACCATGCTGGTGAGCAGGGAGCCGACCTCGATGACCGCGATCTTGCGGAATGCCATCTGCCGGATCAGGACCGCCCGGTGCTGGTAGGCCAGCCCGGTCAGGGGAAAGGTCAGGGCCAGTACGACCGAGAGGTGCGCCAGCCGGCCGTCGTGATAGAACCAGGCGACGACGGGAGCCAGGCAGGCGGCCGCGCCGCCCATCACCGCGCTGAGGCCGATGTTGATCCAGAACAGGTTCGAGGCGCGCGCGTGCGTGATGTCGTTCGACTGGATGGTGGCGCTCGCGAGCCCCAGGTCGGTGAACATGGCGAGCACGGTGGTGATCGCCATCGCCATGCCGATGACCCCGAAATCGCTCGGCGGCAGCAGCCGGCCCAGGACCATCATGCCTCCCATCGTCAGCGTGAACTTCAGCACCTGGGTCGCCAGCGTCACCACGCCGCTGGAGACCGCGCGGCCCTTCATGCTGGCGCGCAGGTCGCCCACCTGGAAATGGCGCTCGTTGGGATCGGCGGCCATCGCGACGCCGCCTTCAAGCAGGTTGGCCTCGGCCTTCCCGGTCATGGCTGAAGTCCCGGCTCCCGCATCGCCACGGCGTTGACGCAATCGGCCGCCGACGGCGCCCAGGGCAGCACGCCCAGCTCGAGCAGGTGGAAGAGCCGGGTGGCGGCCATGGCCCCCCGGGGCCGGCGGCGGGCGCCGGTGAAGTTCTCCCGCCCCCGCGAAAGCATGACGCTCTCATAGATGACCGATTGGGCGTCGATCGGCCGGACGGAAACGCTGGCGAAGCCGGCCTGCTCCAGGATCCGCCGCAGCGAAACCATGGAGAACACCTGCAGGTGCCGGGGCGGCTCGAGTCCCCGCCAGTTCCCGCCGAAAATCCGGTGGCTGAGGCTGGAGCCGTTCGGCGTGTAGATCACCAGCCGACCGCCCGGCTTCAGCAGCCGGCCGCACTCCCGCAGCGTGGCCCCGGGATCGGGCACGTGCTCGATGACATGGCTCAGGGTGATGGCGTCGAAGAAGCCGGCCGGAAAATCCTGGCCTTCCAGCGTTCCGCACCGCGCGTCCACCCCGCCCTGCCGGGCCACCCGCGTGGCCTGCTCGTCGAAATCAACGCCGAAGGCCTCCCAGCCCCTCTCCCGCATCGCGCTCAGCCATTCTCCGGTGCCGCACCCGACGTCGAGCAGGCGGCCGCCGGGCACGGCCCTCAGGTTGCGGACCGCGCCGTCCGCTCGGCGGCGGCGGAACGGGAGGAAGGCGAGCAGCCTCCCGAGCAGCTGCGCCCGGAGCCCGTGCCCGCCGGGATATCCGTAGCGGCGGGCCCAGTATCCCCACTCCATTTCGGTCAGCAGCCCCTTGAGCGTCCCTTGGCGCGGCCGCCCGGTGGCGGCGTGCGTGTAGTAGGTGGTGTAGGCCGCCTGGAGCTCCGCGGGCGAAGGCAGGGGATCCAGCCAGATGAGGCCGCAGCCGCGGTCGTCGCACCGCCGGAAATTCCAATGGCCGGAGGCGCCGAACAGCCGGTCGCGCTGGCCGCGATGAATGACTTTCCCCTCGCGCCCGCAGAGCGGACAGGTCGGACGGGACGCCGGCAGGGTGGCGGCGGGTTGCGGCCTCATGGCTTTTCGGCCCTTTCCGGACCCGTGAAGACGTAGGCGCCGACATCCCATTTCGCGGCGCGTCCGCGCAGCGCGCCGTCCCGGTCCGCCGCAAAATAGCGGGAAAGGCTTGGCCCCCGCCCGATCAGCGAGGTCGCGCCGGCCACGAGGTGAAAATCATTGTCGGGACTGAGGGGGCGGTAGCGCCGGAAGGCGCGGGCGGCGCGGGCCGGGGCAAGGCTGATGTTTCCCGCCACGGCGATCGCCCGATCCACCGCGATGCCGTGCGAATTCACAATCGCATTGTCCGCCACGATGCAGGCGGTGAACGTGCTGGACTGGCCGGAATTGTTCTGCAGCGCGATGGCCAGATGGGCGCCGTAATCCGCGATAACATTGCTGCAGATCGCGATGTCGTCGAACACCGGCCAGCGGCCCATGACCCCGAAGGAGCCTCCGTCGGGCCCCACCGCAATGCCCTGCGGAGCGTCGCTTTGCTGGATTCCCGGGTCGGCCAGTTCCACCAGGTTGCCCGTTATCCGCAGGTGGGAAAAACCCCCGTAGTACGCGTCGCCAAAGACGGGGTAGTTGGCGATGTCCCGGAAGGTATTGTCGTAGATCTTGATATAGCTGCTGTTGCCCGTGCCCTGCCATCCGTCCTGGTGCTGGTCTCCGGCATAGCGCGCGACGTACCCGACGATCAGGTTGGCGTAGATGCTGAAGCCGGTCCCATTCCATTGGAGCCCGTCGCAGCCGGCTCCGTTGCCCGCATTGGGAATATATAGCGTGTTGTGATGGAATCGGCTGTCATCCCAAGTCGTGCCCTGGATCTGGGCATAGGTGGCATGATCCGCCTTCAGGTTCGCGATGCGGAAGCGGCAGTGGTCGATTTCCAGTCCCGTAACCGGATTGAAGTCGCCGATCAGGTCGAGGTCGTCGGCGGAAAGGTAGGCCAGGCGCAGGTTGGCTTGTCCGTTGCCCAGGATGACGCTGCTCCAGCCCACCAGCCTGAAGTGCGGCTGCCCGTCGCCCCCGTCGCCGATGATGGCTGCGTCGCTGACCGGCTGGATCCACGGTCGCCGGACGCCCGAGCAACGGAAAACGGCCGTCCCATTGTGGGCGGCATCCCCGCCGATCCGATAGGTGACGCGGGCGCCCGGGGAGCCTCCTGCGATGGCGGCCCACGTCGTCATGGGGTAGGCTTGCGACTGTCCGCCGGGACCGCCGCTGATATAGACGGTGTCTCCCGGCGCTACCCCCCGGATGGCCGACAGGCTGGTCCACGCATCGCGCCAGGAGGTGCCGTCTTGGGCGCCCGTGGCGGAGCCGTCCACGTAAAGGGCGGCGGCCCGGGCCCGGGGCAGCGTCCCGCCGGTCAGGGCCGCGAGGCAGGTCAGAAAGAAGCAGCGGTCGCAGAGGCGCATCGTCGTCGGTTTCAGCCCGTGGCGATCGCCTTCTCGGCGACATCCGGATCCTCGTCGCAAACCTCCAGCGGGACGGAGTCATCCGTGGCCATCTTTGCCGCCCGCGCCCTCACCTCCTCGGTCAAGCTCACGATGGCGGCCAGTTGCATGAACCAGATCGCAAAGAATTGGTCGAAATAGGTGATTCCCACCCAATTGGAGATGTGGACGGCGAGCATCACCCCGAGCCCCCACAGCAGGAATTTGACGCCGTCAGGCTCCTCGGCCGACTCTGCGAGGGCCACGCCAAGATTCTTGTACGCGACCGTCAGGAGACGAAGAAACAGGAGGATGGCGACCACCCCGCCCTGGATGCCAAAGGAGAGAAACTCGTTGGTGATGTCCGCGCCGCCCGTGGAGACCACGTCGTACGGAAACCAATGGACCGTGTCCAGGATCGGCATCCCGGCGAGCCACCATTTGCCAATGTTGCGGAAGGCCACGTCGATCAGGAAGGACCGATGCCAGCCGTCTCCTCCGGTCATGTCGCTGACGTGGGCCAGCAGATACCAAACCGGAGCCTTCATCACCAGCGCCAGCACGACCACGATGGCGACGGTCCCCCGCCGCAGCCAGCGCATCCGGGTGCGGAAGCCCCACAGCAGCCATCCGGCCACGCCGACGATCACGCAGCTGACGGGAGCGCCCGAATTGGCGGCCCAGACGATCGCCAGGCAGGCGGGGATGCCGATCAGTGCCGCCTTCCGGCCGGTTCTCCGGCAGGCCAATCCGACATAGAGGGGAATGAAGCTGGCGCCGAGCGTGCCCAGCAGGCTGGGATGCCGGAAGCTGCCCTGGCAGCGGAGCCGGCCCTCGCGCAGCCACTGGATCCCGTCAAAGCCCTCGAGCGCCGTGAACAGGTTCCTGCCGGTGAGGCCCTCGGACACGGCGAGCGCGGCATAGGGCACCAGCAGAAGGAGAAAGGCGCGCAGGAACCACTTGAAATCGTCCACGCCCCCGATCAGGCCCCGGAAGGCGAAGTAGCAGAGGAACGCATCCACGGCCGCCCCGATCGCGTACGCCTGCCCCACCTTCGAGCGAATGAGGAAGACGACCGTGACATAGATATAGAGCCAAAGCACGGCCCGGTCCACCCGGTTCGATTTTGCCAGGGTATACTCCGAGCGGATCATGACCCGCAGGAACGCCGCGAGCTCCACGAAGCGGTACGCGAAGAGGGTGAAGCCCTGCACCGTGAGGCGCTCGGCCTGCGAGAGATAGAGGGCGCCCGCGATCGTCGCCAGCAGCGCCCAGCGCCGGGACCCGAAGGCCACCGCGAGGATGACCCCGGTGAGGATGGACAGGCCGAGCGGGTTGAGGTTCATGGGTCCGCCAGGCTCAGGTGCCGCGGCTCCGGCGAGGGCCGGTTCCCGCCGGAGACTTCCTCATAGATGGACCGGAGCCTCCGGCCCGCCGCCGCCCAGGTGATTTCGTCCAGCGTGCGCAGCGAGGCGGCGCGAAGCCTGGCCAGCAGCGCGCGGTCGCGATCGAGCAGGTCCATCTGGCGCGCCAGGGTCGCGACGTCGCGGGCGGAATGGACCAGCGCATTCTCATTGTGCTCGCAGATCGCCCCGGCCGCGTCGGACACGAGCAGGACGCAGCCGGATCCGCGGGCCTCGGACGTCACCAGCGCGCTGCCCTCCTCCAGGCTCGGAAGGACCAGCGCGTCGCTTTGGCGCATGAGTTCGGGCAGGTCGTGGCGATGCCCCAGCACCTTGACGCTGGGATGGGCCAGCAGCCGGGCGCAGGCCTCCGCATAGCCCGGGATGAAAGCTCCCACGACCAGGAAGGTGCCGTTCCGATGCGCGGACGACGCCAACCAAGCCTCAAGCGCATAATGCAGGCCCTTGCGCGGGGCGCATCCGCCCGCAAACAGGAAGACCAGGCCCCGATCGGAACCCGGAAGCGCGTCTCCCGGACGATACACCCGCTCATCGAAGCCGTACTGGTGCCGGACCAGCTTGCCGGGCGGAAACCCGCGCTCCAGGAAAGTCCGGGCGACAAAATCCGAGGGACACAGCAGCCGGTCGGCCAGTTCATATTCAGCCTCCTCGCGCCTCAGCCGGCGGGGATTTTCCTCATGCTCGTGGCCCCGGGGCATCTCCAGGCCGAGCCGCCGGCATTCCTCGCTGACCACCGCGTAGGCGAATTGGGTGTGGGCATTCGGGCGTTCCAGCACCGTCGGGATTCCCAGCCGCTTCGCGGCCCGCAGGGTGCGCAGGGCCGCCAGCGGCCAAAGGTGGATGACGTCGATCCTTCCCGCCAGCGCCGGCAGTTTCCGCGCGACCCGCCAGTCATGGAGCGCGCAGGCTCGCTCGGTGCCGAGCAGCCGGTAAGGCAGGCGGATCCCCTTCCAGCCCAGGGTCGTGCCCACCCGCACCTGCGGGGGCAGCGGGCGGCAGATGGCTCCGGCCAGGACGCTCATCTCCGCCCCCGCCGCCGCGGCGCCGTCAACCTGGTGCCACGCGGTCGTGGAAATTCTCGCCGCGCCCAGTTTGTGGGGAAAACTGTAGAGCACCCTGACGGCCGGAGGCTGGCTTTTCATGGGGTGATGGCCGGCCGCTCGGCGGGATAAGGTCGAAAGCCCGCGGCGGCGCGGACCGCCGGCCGCGAGCCGGAACGGGGCGGCGGCGTTTCCGCGCGGCGGGGGTCGCCCGCCGCGTCCACGAAGCGCTGGTGCCAGAGCTCCATCACCAGGAGCGAGAAGACCTCCTTGGAGAGGCGGCCGGTACGCCGGTTCCGCTCCAGCAGCCGCTCCACCTGACCGGGTCGAAAATACCCGCGGCCGGCAGCCCGGCTCGAGAGCAGCGTGTCCCGGATGCCGTCGGCCAGCGGGCCGCGGAGCCAGGCGCCGTATGGCACGGGAAACCCGGCTTTTTTTCGCGCCAGGATCTCCGGGGGCAGCACCTGGGCGAACGCCGCCTTGAGCGCGCGCTTAGTTTCACCGCCGGAAACCTTGGCCTCCGTCCGCAGCGAGGCGGCGAATTCCAAGACGCGGTGGTCGAGGAGCGGAACCCGCAGTTCCACCGAGTTGGCCATCGTCATCTTGTCCGCCTTGACCAGCAGGTCGTCCGGGAGCCACGTCCGGGTGTCCGCATAGAGCATCTGATCGAGGAGCGGCAGATCGCGGACGGGCGCGAGGATTTCCGCCATGCGGGCCGCCGGCGGGACCGGCGCGGCGACCGCGAGGAAGTCGCGGTTGAACAGGGCCGCGGTGCGGTTGAAATAGGCCGACGGCGACGAGCTCCGGCTGTAGTAGTGATCGGCCAGCGGGCGGCCCAGCGCGCCGCCGTAGCGCCGCAGTTTTTCGGACCCGAGCAGGCCTCCCGCCATTCCCGCCAGCGCGCCCAGCGGACGGGCCAGCGGGCCCAGCCGGCGCTGGATGCGCTCGAGGCGCAGCAGGTTCGGGTAGTTCGGATAGCCCCCGAAGGCCTCGTCCCCCCCTTCCCCGGAGAGAAGGACCTTGACGTGGCCGCGCGCCAGGCGGGAAACGTGGTAAAGCGCCACGGCCGGCGGCTCGCACACCGGCTCCTCCATCTGCCAGGCGTAGGCCGGGAGAGAATCCCAGAAATCCCCGGCCGTGATGCTGAGGTCGCGGTGGTCGGTGCCGAATTCGCGGGCGGCCAGCCGCGCATATGGGCGTTCATCCACGACTCCCTGTCCCTCGAAGCCGACCGTGAAGGTCTTGATCCCCTGCGTCGAACCCCGGACCGCCAGGCTCAGGATCGCCGAGGAATCGACCCCGCCGCTCAGGAGCACGCCCAGCGGGACATCGGCCATCAGGTGGCTGCGCACCGTCTCGCCGATCAAGGCGCGCAACTCGTCCACGGTCTCGCCGAAAGGCTGATCCCAGCGTTCCCGGGTGAAGCGCAGGCTCCAGTAGCGGCGGAGGACGACCCGCCCCCCTTCGACGGCGAGGGAATGTCCCGGGGGCAGCTTGCGCACCGCCGCGAACGGCGTCTCCGCGCCCGGCACGTAGAGAAACGCGAAAAACTGCCCGAAGGCGGCAGGACACAGGTCCCGCGAAACGCCCGGATCGGCCAGGATCGCCTTGATTTCAGATGCGAAAAGGAACGCCGCCGGCGTCTGGCAATAGTAGAGCGGCTTGATGCCGACCCGGTCGCGGGCCGCAAACAGCCGTCGCCGTTTCCTGTCCCAGATCGCGAAGGCGAACATGCCCCGCAGGTGATTCACGCAATCGTCGCCGTATTCCTCGTAAAGGTGCAGGATGGCCTCCGTGTCCGAGCGCGAGCGAAAGACATGGCCCCGGGCGACGAGGCCCTCCCGCAATTCCTCATGGTTGTAGATCTCCCCGTTGAAGACGATCCACACCATCCGGTCCTCGTTCGCCATCGGCTGCGGCCCACCGTCGATGTCGACGATGGCCAGCCGGCAATGGCCCAGGCCCGCCTCCCGGTCGAGATAGACGCCCTGGCCGTCGGGACCACGGTGGGCGATTGGGTCGAGCATGGCGCCAATCTCGGCGCCGCCGACCTCGCGGGAGGCATTGAAGGAAAGTTTGCCGGCGATGCCGCACATGGTCAGGTCGCCTTCCAGGCGCCCACACTCCAGCGTAGGACGGCGCACCATTTGCCCAGGGAGCCCCGGCCGTGGCGCACGACCCTGTGGCCAAAAAGCAGCATGGGCCCGATGAAAATCAGCCGGATCAGGGCCGAGGCCAGCATGCCCAGCCGGTAACCCCATGCCGCCATTTCGCCGCGATTCCAGCGCATGAACTGAAAAACCGACTCCCGCATCATTATCGTGGAGAAGTCGGCGGCCGCGCTCGCGGAGCTTCCTCCCCCGAAATGGGTTACGCTGGTTTCCGGGACATAGTAGACCTTCTCGCCCGCCCGACGGAGCTTGAAGCACAGATCGAGATCCTCCCCGTACATGAAATAAGCCTCGCTGAAGCCGCCCACGCGCTCGAAGCCGGCGCGCCGGGCGAGCAGGCATGCGCCCGAGATCGCCTCCACCTCGGCGGGATCTCGCTCCCCCGCGTGCAGCGCCGCCGTGCCCCAGAGACGGGAACGGGGAAAGCAGCTGCGGAGGTATTCGGAGTCGAGCATCTGGTTCACCGCGGTTGGAAAGGATTGAACGCAGCTGCCCTGGAGGGTTCCGTCCCGGTTCAGCAGCCGGCAGCCCACGGCCCCGGCTCCGGGCAGGCTGTCGAGCCGCTCGCAGAGGATGCGCGGCGAATCCTCGTGGAATTCGGTGTCCGGATTGAGGAAGAGAATATGCCGGCCGCTGGCGTGGCGGAATCCGAGATTGTTTGCGCGCGCAAATCCAACATTATCAGGACTTTGAATAAATCTGACCTCAGGAAACTCCTCGGCGAGCATGCGATCGCAGCCATCGAAAGAACCTCCGTCCACCACGATCACTTCCCGATCCGTTCCCGGGGAATGCCGGCGGAGGGAGTCGAGGCAACGCCGGAGGTAATCGCGTGAATTCCAGTTCACGATGATTATGGAAAGGTTCACGGGAAGCGTGTCGGCCGCCACGGCGCCTCAGCCGGCGGGCGCCTTCGGATCCGGGCTGCGCGGGTTCCAAAGGCACTCCCGGCCGAGCAGCGCGAGGATCTGCTGGTTTCGGAGGTACCGGACCACGTCGCGCTCGCGCGGCCGCGGGACCCCCATGAGGTAGCCGCTGACGAATCCGCAGCCCAGCGCCAGTGCGACCAGCCCGTAGGGTCGCTCCCCCACCCGCTTCAGGCATTTCGCGGCCATAAAGAGCGGCTGATAGCCCACGATGTAATTGGCGCGGCCATTCTTGAAATAATTGCGCCAGACCCCGTCCGCGCCCCCGGTTTTGCGCGACTGGACGACATTGAGTCCCGGGAAGCTGGCCGTCCGCCATCCGAGCATGTTCGCCTTCAGCTCGTCCATCGTGTCCCAGCCCGTCGTGCCGATGAGCCCGCCGATGGCCTCCCAGCAGGCCCGCCGGTAGATCTTGGTCGCGCCCCGGACGTGGAAGGCCGGATCCCCGCGCGATTCGGGGATGGTCGCCCCGGCCCCGGGCGAGCAGACCACGCCGCCCCCGATTCCCAGCTTCGGGTCGGCCCGGAACCGCTCCAGGCACCGCTCGAAGTAGTCCGGCGCGAACGAAAGGTCCCCGTCGAGCTTGGCGAGAAACTCCCAGTCGGGATCACGGACCTCCCGGAGGCCGTCGTGAAAGGCTTCCATGACGCCGGTGCCGGGGCGCCGAAAGCCGCGGTCGGGGCGGCGCAGGAGCCGGATCCAGGGATGCGACGAAGCCGCTTCGCCCACGATCTGCGCCGTGCCGTCGGACGAGCCGTCGTCGACGACGATCCACTGCGCCGGCTGCAGGGTCTGCGCGAGCATCCCCTCGATGGTCGCCGCAATTCGCCCCGCTTCGTTCCGCACGGGAGTGATCACGACAAATTTGGCTGGAGGAGTCATGGGTTTCTCGGGAGTTTCAGCTTTCAGGGGTGTCCCGGACCACGGTGCGGCGCTTCAGCGCCTTGAAGGCGAGCTGGGGACCGGCCATCCAGTCGTAAGCGCCCTCGAGCTTGGCCGCGAAGAGCGCCAAGTCGTCGGCGCCGTTGACCGGCAGCCGGGGCAGGCGAAAAGGGTCGTCTCCGGCGGTGGCCGTGCCGATCTGCGTCGTGACGCAGGCGTGGTAACCCGCCTGGAGCAGGACCTCGCGGAACCGGTCGCAGAAATCGGGGCGCGCCTGGGGAAAGGCGTAGGGATAAGAGAAATTATCGGCCGCGCAGCCGAGCCGCTCCTCGAGCTCCCGCTTCGAGCCGGTGATTTCCTCCTGGATCTGGTCCCAGCCCAGGCTGGCAAGCTGCGGATGGGTGCGGGTGTGCGATCCGAACTCGATTCCCTCGGAATGGAGGCTCTGGACTTCCAGCCACGTCAGGCAGTCCCGGCCGCAGAATTGCCGGCGCGCGCCGTCCCCGGCCAGGTAGGCCGTGGGGACAAACATCGTCGCGCCAAAGCCGGTCTCGCGCAGCACCGGCATGGCCTCGCGGTAAAAATCGCCGAAGCCGTCGTCGAAGGTCACGGCCACCAGCTTCTGCGCGGCGGCGCCCTCGGAATCCTCCGCCAGCGCCGCCAGGCCGGCCGCGAGGCTGACCGCGCGCCAGCCCGAGCGCCGCAGGAAGCGCATCTGCTCGGCGAACCGGCCCGGGGCGGTGGCGGTGCGGTAGTAGGGCGCGACGGCCTCCCCCCGGTCCTCGCCGACGCTGTGGTACATGAGGATGGGCAGGCGCCGCCGGCGCGTTTCCGGCCGGCGCGCGGGCAGCGCCGCGGATATCCGGCGGACCGGACCGACGATTCCTAGCGCAACGAGCCGGTCAAGACGCATGGCAGTTCGGTGGCCGGATGCGCCGGCTCGTCGCTGAAGCCGCAGAGGCGGTCCACCAGTTCCAGGTATCCCGCCTTGCTGCTTTCCCATGAATTCCGCGCGGCGTGGGCGGCGGCCCGGGCGGTCATCTGGCGGCAACCTTCCGGATCCTCGAGCAGGTGCACGATCTCATGGGCCAGCGCCGGCGAGTTTCCCGATTCGAAGAAGCGCAGGACGGAATCGTTGAAATAGAAGCGGTCGATCTTCGT
Source organism: uncultured Opitutaceae bacterium (assembly GCA_964550715.1). Taxonomy (GTDB): domain Bacteria; phylum Verrucomicrobiota; class Verrucomicrobiia; order Opitutales; family Opitutaceae; genus Palsa-1447. The sequence continues at coordinate 60,723 of CAZKAH010000006.1, read as the reverse complement.
GCTCGAGGCGACCACCGGGATCCCCAGGGACATGAACTCAAGGATCTTGGTGCTGAAGGCCTCGTTGCCGAAGCCATCCGCCCGCTTTGGGACCACGCCCAGGTCGGCGTTGGCCATCTTCTCAACAATCTGCGCGGTGGGGACGGCACCGAAAAACCTGACGGCGCCGTCCAGGCCCAGCTCGGCGCTGAGCCGCATGAGTCCCTCCTTGGCCGGGCCTTCGCCGTAGATGTGCAGCTCCGCCAGCGGGACGGCGGCGACCACCTCCGGGAACGCCCGAATGGCGACGTCCAGGCCCTGGTGCGCCTGCAGGCTGCCGGGAAAAATGACGATTTTCCGCTGGTCGGTCCGGGTGCGCGGCCGGGGATGAAAAATGCGGCTGTCGACCAGGTTGATGAGGACCGAAACCTTGTTCGCGCGGGCGGACCTCCGCACGTAGGCCTCGCGCCAGAGGTCGCTGGCCAGGATGACATGGTCGGCCATGGCCGCGGAGGCGCGCTCCATGAGCTTGAGCAGCCGGACGGTTAGGGAGGAGGCCCGCACCCTGAACTTGCTCTCGAAGAGCTCGGGCACGATGTCATGGATGTCGAGGATGACCTTGCATCCTCCCAGCTTCGGCCTCCAGGCCGCGAAAACGAGGAAGTCGGGCACGTTGTGCACGTGGACGAGGTCATACGGCCGGCGGGCGTGGCTTCGCGCGATCCACCGCGAGGACCGGGCCAGAAACCGGAGCAGGCGGGAGAGGAAGGACAACGGGGATCGCTCGTCGATCGACCGGTCCTGCAGGCGGACCACGCGGCAGCCGTCCAGCATCTCGTCAACCGCCATTTTGGGCGAACTGCGCAGGGAGACCACCTCCACTTCGTCGCCCCGCTCCGCGAGCGCCCGCCCGTAACGGAGGACCCGCGCATCGCGTTCGTAGAACGAATAGGTCACGAGGCATACCCGCTTGGGCCGTCGGGGCCGGTGGATCGGCTGGGTGGCGGAGACGTGCCGGGCTATCTCCAGGGGCAGCGGATTCCAGAATTTGCCGGCATGGCGGGCCCGGAGATGCTCCAGGAGGGCAAGATAATGCTCGACGGGATAGGTCGAGGATGTGGCCGGATCGCCCGGAAAGCGCAGATAATCGGGGTGGATATTGACCAGGGCCATGCCCCCGTGAGCGGCAATCCAATCCAGCTTGCGCAGCCAGATCTCCGGCGACACCTCCCGCAGGATCAGGAACAGGGTGGAGTCCTGCGCCAGCGTGTAAGGCAGCTCGGCATACCCCGGGCGCGCCGCTCCCGGATCTTTCGCCGGGACCCAAAAGGGGAAAATGGTCCCGGCTCCGTCGGGCTGCGGCTCGAACGGATCGGTGTCGAACGTCGACGAATCGTATTCGATCTCGAGATCGTGCATCCAGTCCAGCTCGTGCCGCATGAAGCCGGAGCGAAACCCGGCTGCTCCCCACTTCCGGAGATGCGCATTGATGCGCGTCGCGCCCTTGGCGAAGCCCCGGCGGGACGCAAAGAGCTTCCCGTCGTGGCGCAGGTCGTGCAGCCCCACCTCAAAGCCGCGGTCCTTCAGCCACCCGAAAAGCTCAAGCGGCGCGGCATATCCCCCCTCCGGGATAAAATTGAAGGACGAGCGGAAACCGAGCGAGAGCTCCAGCTCAGCCAGGCGCCGGCATTTGGCGAGCCCGCCGAAGCCCTCCACATCGTGCGTGATGACGAAGGGAAATCGGCCCGCCACCGGCCATTCCGCCCAGCCGTTGGGCGGCGAGGCGGCCGCCTCGTGAATCGGCCATATGCCCCGGGATGCTTCGCGGGTGCGCGCGGCGAGGAATCGGCGCAGCCTCAGCCGGGCCCCTCCGGGAATGAAGGGCTTCGCGGCATAGTAAAGCCGGCGGGGCAATGCGGACTTTCGGCTCAAGGGGGGGGTTGCGGTCAGACAAGCCCCAGAAATTCGTGTTGTTCGTTCGAGGGCAGGTAATTGCGCGTCTTGTTGAGGATCGCCCCGACGTGGGAATTGGATTGCGTCAGCAGCCCGACCGCCTGCTCGACGACTTCCCGCGCCGACCGCTCCGACTCCACGACCAGCAGGACCATGTCCATGAAGCTGGCGAGGCGCGGGGTGATGCTGATCTGGTTCACCGGGGGCATGTCAAAGATGATGTAGTCGAAGTTGCTCTCCTTGAGCCTCGGCACGAGGCGGTTGAACCGGGTGGGCAGCGCGCGCGTCAGCTTGTCGCTCTTCGGATCCTCGACGACGACATAGAGGTTGTCCTCGACCTGGGCGCTCTCGCGGGTGTCGAAGAGCTCGTCGAGGCCGCAGTCGGCCTTGCCCTTGCTGAACTGCTGCGCCGAGCCGCGGCCCGCGGTCATGTCCACGAGCAGGACGTTGCCGTCCCCGACCTCCGAAAAGCTCCGGGCCAGGCCGGCGGCGGTCGCCGTCACGCCGGAGCCGCGCCCCACCCCGGTCACCGCAACGAGCTTGGGCTTGTGGGTCAGGTTCCTGCTCTCGAAGTATCCGATCAGGCGGTCGCGCAGGGTGTCGTGAAAGACCTGGTGCTCCTGGTCCTTCCGGCCGAAGACCGGCATCGAGAGGAAGAGGGGGATGCGCAGCCGGCGTTCGACGTCGATCGGCCGCCGGATGGAGTGGTCGAGGTAGAGCTCGATCAGGAAGGCCCAGGCGAGCCCGAGCAGGATTCCCGCGGCCGCCGCGATGCCCATGCCCTTGTAGGTCTTGGCCCGGTCGCTGCGCGGCGGCGACGGCGCCTGGACGGTGGCGATATTCACGGCGCGTCCGACCCCGAGCGCCTCGCCCATGCGCGCGCCCTCGAGGTGGGTCGAATAGTACTGGAAATTCGCCTCATCCAGCTGCTTTTGCCGCTCGAGGTCGGTGATGGACGTCTCGGCCTGGTCGACGCCCCGGAACCCCGCCTTGGTCTGCTCGAGTTCCGCGTTAAGGACCTTGATCTTGGACTGGAGGCCCGCCAGGAGCGCCGTCTGGCCCGCGACATCCACCGCCAGCGGCGAGGTCGAGAGGGAGATGGGCGCCAGCCGGCTCAGGCCGGGGTATTGCTTCTCCAGCGCCAACCTGCGCCCGTCGGCCTCGGCGATCTGCGCGCGGACGTCCTTGACCCTCTGGTTTTCCTCCGTGAATTGCCCCAGCAGCTCCTGCTCGGACTTCTGCAGGCCGGCGAGACGGAGCCTCACCGTCTGGTACTCCTGGAGCTGGGCGTCCGGCGCCGCAGGACCCGCCGCGGCCGCGGGGCCCCCCGAACCCCGCGTGGTCACGGCCTGCAGCGTGGCCGAACGCTCGGCGAGCTCGGCCTCGGTGCTGAAGATCGCCTGCTGGATCTGGGCCAGCTGCTCGGCGTAGGCCTTTTTCGAGTCCTCCAGCGAGATGACCCCGGCCTTGGCCTTGGCCTTCCGGAGGGAATCCTCCGTCTGGGCGAGCCGGGAGCGGAGTTGGTCAGTTTCCTGCGAGAGAAAATCCTCGCCGGCCTCGGTTCCGCGATGCACTTCGACGTGCTTCTTCTGGTAGGCCTCGACGATGGCCGCCAGGATGGGCTGGACCACCGCCGGATCCTGACTCTTGTAGGTCAGCCGGAGCACGCTGCTCGACGGCACCGGCTCGACGGTGAGATTCTGCCGGATGGTGTAGGCCGCGCGGTCGCGGCTCTTCGGGCCCTTCTCGGCGCCCAGGATAGTCTCCTGGCCCACCGCATCGACGACCAGGTAGGCGACGTCGAGGCTGCGGAGAAGTTCGACCTCGGTGGCGATGATGCTTTCCCCCCGGCCGTCCGTCGAGACGGCCTGCGCGTCGGTTCCGGGAGGCTTGGGCGCGCCCTCGTCCACGACAAAGCGGATGAACAGCTCGGCCTCCGACTCATACGACGTGTGGCTGGTGAGGTAGAGGGCGGCGGCGATGAGGAGTCCCGCCGCCGTGCAGCCCAGGATCCTCCATTTGTGCCGGAAGAGCGTGTAAAATATGTCGTTGGCCGTCATGCTCATGGCCGGCTCCTCGCGTTTGGCGGTGGCGTTGTTGGTCATGGAAGTCAGGCCACGTGCTTGTGGAGGGCCGCGCCGATCAGCCCCAGCAGGGGATCGGGGAGGATGCGGCAAAGGCGGGCGCAATGCCGGGAAAGGCCACGGCCGGGTGCGGCGGGGCCCCGCCCGCCGAGTCGGACATAGTCCAGCTGGTGTTCGCTCGCTCCCCAGCCCAGCTTGTACTTCCGCAGCCCCTCGTTCTCGAGCGCGGTTCGTCCCAGGTCGAGCATCTCGAATCCCTCGCGGGCAAAGCGTGAGATCGCCCGCCACAGCACAAGATTGTTCGCCCGCAGGTGCTGGAAAGCGGTGTCGGACGCGGCATACTTGTAGGTGACGGTTTTCCCGAACAGGAAAAAGACGGCTCCCGCGACCGGGACGCCGCCGGCCCTGGCCAGGACCACCCAGCCTTGGTTTCGCGATAGGATGTGGCGGTGAATCTCCCGGAAGAACCGGAACGGCTGCGGCGGCACCCCGTGCCTTTTCCTGGTCTTGCGCAGAAGGAGGAAAAACGCGCGAACGTCCTCGAGCTCGCGCGAGAATTCGACCGTCAGGCCGCTTTTTTCCGCCTTGCGCACGGCGCGTCGGACGGAGCCGTCCACCCCGCCGAACAGGGCGGCCTCGCCTCGGCCGAGATCGAGGCGATGGACGTGGAACGAGGCGGAAGCCGGAGGATTGCCCAAAAGCTCGCGGCCGCCCCGGATTTCCAGGTAGCGCCACTGGCGGGCCTGGCCGTGCTTCCGCGCCTCCGCGCAAAGGCGCCGGCAGGCGGCGGGATCGCCGCCGATGGGCCCGCAGGCATCGGTGAAGGGGAGCGCCACGCCCCGCTTTCCGGTCAGCCAACTGTCCACTTCCATCACCGGCAGGAGGGCGGCCATCCGGCCGGCTTCGCGCGAGACGAAATACCGGGGCCTGAAGCCATAGGTGTCCCGGAGGACCGCCGCCCACGCGGAGCCGTGAAAAAACGTCGCTTGCGGGCAGGCCGACAGCCCGGCGTCCCACTCCGGCTCTTCCGTCGGATCGAGCGGCCGGAGGCCGGGCACGGGCGCGGCTTCCCTCGCCGGGGCTTCGGGCGCACTGCGCTGCGCCCCGCCCCTTGGGCGCGGGAACGGGAACGGAATGAGGCCCGCCGGACCGTGATTGCCGGCCAGCGCCCATCCCGACGGGTCGGAAGGGCCGATGCGGTTCACGCCGCGTGGATCCGGCTGGTTTGACCGCCCGGGACCGCTTTTCTCGCCAGGCCGTTCGCGTGGATCATGGGAGCCCCGGCCGCGGCTGGCGCGCCCAATCTGCCGTTCGGCGCATAGACGGGAATGTCGATCGGAGCCCCGCCCTGCTTCACCGACCGCGAGGCCATCTCCAGGATCTGCACGACCTCCAGCCCGTTTTGGCCCGAGGTCAGCGGGACCGAGCCGATCTTGATGCATTCCAGGAAATGCTGGCACTCGGTCTTGAGCGGCTCGTCCGGCTTCACGTAGGGCGAATACATGTCGCCGTAGTGATAGGCGTAGTGAAACTCGGCTAAGGTGTCGTAGTGCGGCGGACTGTCGACCCGGACGTCGAAGATCTTGATCTTCTCCTGGAAGGCGACGTCGTCGTAGACGATCATCCGCTTGCTGCCCACGATGGTCATCTCCCTGACCTTCCGGGGATCGAGCCAGCTGCTGTGGATGATGGCCGACTTCTCGTTGCTGAACTGGAGGTTCATCGCCGTCACATCCTCGACCCCCGGGGTCACGTGCGCCGCACCCCGGCAGTTCACGTTCAGCGGATGCTCCCGCATGATGTAGAGGATGATCGAGATATCGTGCGGCGCCAGGTCCCAGGTGACGTTGATGTCCTTGTGAAACAGCCCGAGGTTCAGCCGGCGCGCCGAAATGTAGCGGATGTCCCCGATATCGTGATGGTCCACGATCTCCTTGATCTTCCGGACCGCCGCCGAATACAGGAACGTGTGGCCGACCATGAGGATCAGTCCCTTTTCCTGGGCGAGGGCGATCAATTCCTCGCACTCGGCCACCGACCTCGCCATCGGCTTCTCGATCAGGGTGTGCTTGCCCGCCAGCAGGGCGGCCTTGGCCATGGGGAAATGGTATTTGACGCCGGTGGCCACGACGATGGCATCGATCTCGGGGTCTTGCAGCATCCGGTCGAAATCCTTTTCGCAGCCCACTTCCGGATAGAGCGAATGGAGATGGGCCAGCCGCTCATCGCTGAGATCGCACACCGTTTTCAGGCGGCAGTCCGGGAGGGAGCGGAAATTGCGCACGAGGTTCGGCCCCCAATAGCCGAAGCCGATCACGCCGACGTTGAGTCTTTTGGTCATGGTTGAAGGCTGGAAAGCCAGCTAGGAAGCTAGACACGCTAGGAAGCCAGTCGTGCCGTGTCGGCAGGCCGGAACTTCTCATGGAGGGAGGCATGCCCCGCCAGGCTTTGCGCCGCCTGCGTGACGCGCGTGACCTGGGTGTCCATGATCTGCTGCGCGAGGGCCGGGATCGTCAGGAGGACGATCTTGAGGTCCAATCCCGCGGACCGCCGTTCGACGTATTCGCAGTCCAACTGGACCATCTGCTCAAAGGTCGTCCGATTTTTTCCCGACACCTGCCAGAGGCCCGTCAGGCCCGGAGCGACCTCAAAGCGCTTCCGCTGTTCCGGGGCATAGGCCTCGTACTCGAAAGGCAGGCAGGGCCGCGGCCCGATCAGGCTCATTTCCCCGCGGAGCACGTTGAGCAGCTGGGGCAGCTCGTCGAGGCCCGAGGCGCGAAGCAGCCGGCCTCCCGGGATGATGCGCGCGTCCCCCTTGTCCAGCTTCTCCATCGGGGCGCCCGAGCCAAGGAGCTGGTGCAGGTGATTCTGGTGCGTCGAGAACTCACAGGCCGGCTTCATCGTCCGGAACTTGTAGATCGAGAAGGTCTGGCCCCTGCGCCCGATGCGGGCCTGCCGGAAAAAGATGGGTCCGGGCGAAACGAGCCAGTGATAGATCGCCATCAAGGCGATGGCGGCCAGGAGCAGCGGCATGACGGCGAAGCTGAGAAAGATATCGGCGGAGCGTTTCCAGAGTGGCATGGGAATTAGGGCCGGCGATCCGGCGAATTATTTATGAAATGCACAATTGCCCCACCTTCGTAGCTGGATGCGTACCACTCAGTCCGAGTATGATTTATCTAATTTATAACCAACCTTTTACGAATATGGTAACCGAGATGACGCTATCGCGAGGCAATGCAGATTGCCTTGTTTTTTCGGGCCGTCTTGCATACTGAATGATCTGCAATCGTTGCCCGTTTTTTGGGAACATTTGCCGCGAATTGCGCCCATCAGCGCTCGACGCCGGGATCGCCTGCTACATCGACAGCATCCCGATCTTCGAGCGGTTCAACATCGGGCGCCAGATCGAGCAGACCGGCCAGCGCAAGGTCGCGCTGCCCAGCGGCGGCGGGATCATCGTCGACGAGACCGAGGCCCTGATCGCGATCGACGTGAACACCGGCTCGCACAAGAACCGGTCCGGCGACGAGAAGAACACGATCTACGCCGTCAACCTCGAGGCGGCCAACGAGGCCGCCCGGCAGATCCGGCTGCGCAACCTCGGCGGCCTGATCATCATCGACTTCATCGACATGAAGGAGCGGCGCCAGCGCCAGTCGGACGGAATCAATTGCCCGTACGGGGGTTGGCAGCCCGTACGGTGCATTTTCGCGCCCCGGGCGCCCCCGGTTGGACAATCCGGGCAAGTTCGCGGGCGATGTCCTCGGGCGAAAGCACAAGATCGACGCACCCGCTGGCGATCGCGCTCCGCGGCATGTCGGGTTGCCTGGCTGTGTCCAGCTTTTGTGCGATCGTGATGCCCCCGACTTCCTTGATCCCACATAGGGCGGCGGCGCCATCGCCATCATACCCGGAGACAATGACTGCGACCAGTTGGCCGCCCCAGTGCCGCGTGAGGGATCGCAGAAAAACCGTAATCACATCCGGCCATCCCCGGGGCTTTGAGATCGGCCTCAGGCGAAATTCGCCATGGAGCACATGCAAGTCCCGCTTCGGCGGGATGATGAACACATGGTTGGGCTGGATAACCAGTTTCTCCGTGATCAGCTCGACCGGCATCGAAGTGAAGCGAGGCAGAATATCGTGAAGTTGGGTGGCGACGGTTCTCAGGTGATTGACGATGACCACGGCAACGCCCAGGTCGGCGGGAAGGTTCCGCAGCAATCGGGTATAAGCGTCAAGGCCGCCCGCCGAACCGCCCACGCAAACGATTGGGAAATTTTTCGTGCTCCCCCTGGGGTTCACGGCCAGGTCAGCTTTTCGCGCGAAAACCGCCCATCGCAAAGACGACGAGGCAGATCAGCAGGACCAGGCCAAGGCCGCCGCCGCCGATGGCGGGACCGCCGAAGTAAAAGGCGCCGCCGCCGAAAAGGAGAAGCAGCACGACCACCAGAATTATCGGGTTCATATCATGGAAGATAGCACGATTCCCCATCCCGCTCCATGGGGTCTTCTGCTGACGGGCGCCTGATTGCGCGCCGCAGGGATGTGCGGGCCGAACTGCCCGATTCTCCCCGATCGAAATCCGGCCTGGGGCTAGGTGTTCTTCAGTCCACCTGCACCGGTTTCCCGATAGGGCCGGAGCCATTCCTTGATCGTGGTCTCGGGGCAGATTTCGGCGAAGTGACTGCGGAGGCGCTGCCGCGCGCGGGCGAGCCGGCTTTTCACCGTGCCGGCCCTGATTCCGAGCGCTTCACCGATCGCGCCATAGGACAGATCTTTTCCGAAGCGCTGGGCCAGGATTGCCCGGTGGGCCGGATCGAGCCTTGCCAGGCAGGTCGTCATGAGTCCGGAAAATTCCTGCTGCGATGCTTCGTGGGCCGGATCCGGGCAGCCGCTCGATATCAGATCGCCGAACTCCCTGGCTCCTCCACTGGCTCCCTCCAAGGGATGGTCGAGCGACAAGGTGGCATGGCGGAAGCGGCGCTGAAAATACCAGTAGCGATTGCGGGCCAGGTTTACGGCAATGCGGTAAAGCCACGTGCGGAGCGACGATTCGCCACGAAACGCGCCAAGGCCGCGATGCGCCCGGATAAAGGTGTCCTGGACGATCTCCTCGCTGTCGCCATGGTTGTGCAGCATATTCAGCGCGAGATTGAAGAGCCGGTCGTGGTTATCCCGCATGATTTCCTCGAACGCTGATTCATCGCCATTCAAAAACCGGTTGATCCGGACGGCGTCGAGCCTGGCCTGACTTTGGCCCTCGTCACCGGGATCAACGCCCGTCCGGCGCGCAAATTCCGCGGGAGCGGGTTTCGCGATTTGACGCCAATCTCCGGTCGAGGCTTTCATCCTCCCATCCTACGATGAAAGAACCCCACGGCATATGGGGTGAAACCCACAGGGGAAACTTCAGGAAAAAGCCGCTTCAACGGCCTGCGGCGCCAACCTCCGGCATCCCCGGATCGCCCTAGCTATGGTAGAGGACGAAGGGGTGGCCGCCCAGCGCCCCGAAGAGATTCAGAAGCCAGATCAAGGCGACAATCCCGACGATCACCCGCAGGATCATGTTGATCGGCTCCGGCACTCCCATCTTGCCGATCACCCAGAAGGCCAGTGAGAAGATCAGGGCCACGATCAGGATATTGATGAGGGTGCCGGTGGAGTCCGAGGCGACGACCACGGCACCGAGAAGCGAAGCGGGAGCAAGGTGCATCCCCCCATCGACACGCAATCAGCCGGCCGGTTCGGCGCGATTCGCCGATCGCCCGGGCAAATGGCCGCGCCAACTTCAGACGATCTTCAGCTGGACGCCGTTCTCGATGTCGCCCGCGGCGATGGCCCAATGGACCAGGCCGGCACTCTCCTGGATCTTGAGTTTGCCCCTGAGGCGACCGAGGTGCGTCTCGACCGCCTTCAGGCTAATGCCGAGGATCGCCGCGGCCTGCCTGTTGGCCGACCCGCCCGTGACCAGGCGCAGCACCGCCGACTCGCGGGCCGTCAGGCCCGGGCCGCGGGACTTGAGCCGGCCGTCGCGGGTGCGCGGCGTGCGCCGGTCCGGCAGCAGACGCCGGGCGATGGACGGGCTGAAGAAGGTGCCGCCCCGGGCGACCGCCCGGATAGCCTCCGCCAGGATCCCGGCCGAGGTCTGCTTCTCGAGGTAGCCGACCGCGCCGAAGACCCGCGCGCTTTCGACGTACTCGTCGTCGCTGTGGGCGGAAAGCATGATCACCCGGGCCGCGGGATTCGCGGCGATGATCTTCCGGGTGGCCTGCAGGCCGTTGAGCACCGGCATGGCGATGTCCATCAGGATGACCTCCGGCCGAAGCTTCCGCGCCAGCGCGACCGCCTCGCGGCCGTTCGCCGCCTCGCCGACGACGGCAAACTGCCCGTCGGCGTTCAGCAGCGCCCGCAGGCCCTTGCGCACCGTCGGATGGTCTTCGACCAGCATGACGGTGATTTGTTTTTTTGGGGTCATGGTTTTTGCTTTTCGGGTTTAAAGGGAATTTCCGCGCGCACGGTCGTGCCCCGGCCGGGCGCGGACTCGATCATCAGGCTGCCGCCGACCATCTGCATCCGCTCATTCATGCCCACCAGGCCCAGCCGCCGGGTGCCCGACTTCAGCAGGATTTTACCGACGGGGAAGGACTTGCCGTTGTCGCAAATCTCCATCCGGATCGCCTGCCCCACGGCGCTGATGGTCATCTTGACCTCGGTGGCCTCCGCATGCCGGGCCACGTTGTTCAGGGCCTCCTGCGCCACCCGAAACAGGACGGTGCGCTCGGCGTCGCCCAGCGACTCGACTCCGCTGAAGGCCGTAAAGTGGATCTTGATCTGCTTCTTGGCGGCCAGGCCCCTGCTGTAGGCGTGGAGGGCGGGAATCAGGCCGAGGTCGTCCAGCACCGCGGGCCGGAGTCCGCGGGCAAACCGGTGGACCGCGTCAACGGAGCCTTCCACGAGCCGCTGGGTCCGGCCGATCTTTTCCTTCAGGACCTCGTTGCCGACCGTGCCCAGCTTGGCCAGGCCCGAAAGCTCGACGTTGATGCCGATGAGGGTCTGCACGACCTCGTCATGCAGCTCGCGGCTGATCTCCTTTCGTTCCTCCTCTTGGGCCGTCAGGATGTTGCGGGTCAGATGGCGGAGCTGCTTTTGCAGGACCTGCGATTGGGCCAGCAGGTCGCGGTACTCGTCCTTGCCCTTCTGGATTGAGTCGATCGAGCCCTCCAGCTGCCGGTTGGCCGCGGTCAGCTCGGCCGTGCGGATAGCCACCTGCCTTTCAAGCCTGACGGCATGCTGGGCCAATTCGGTCCGGGCCTGGTGCAGCGCTTCCTCCCCCTGCTTGCGCTCGGTGATGTCCTGGATGACGAGGAGGATTTCCCTGGCCTTCCCGCCCGCCTCGTTCAGCAGCCGCCCATTGAGCAGCAGGCTCCGGTGGCCGATTTTCTTAAAATGGCGTTCCACCGCAAATTCCTCGAAGGTACCGTTGCGCTGGATCACGTCCTCCAGGAGGGGACGCAGCCCGGGGATGTTCCATGGGCCCTGCTCGGCCTCAAAGATCGCGCGCCCCGTCAAGTCCCCCGCCCCCATCTGGAACGTGAGGCTAAAGGCCTCGTTGACCGACAGGACCCGCAGGTCGGCCGCGAGGACCATCAGGGGGACCGCGACGGTGCGAATTACGGCCTCGGCATGCTCCCTCGTCGCGGCGAGTTCGCCATTGAGCCGGTTGAGTTCGGCATTCCGATTGATCATCTCCTCGTTGACGGTCGTCAGCTCCTCGTTGGTCGACTGCAGCTCTTCCTTGGACGTCTCCAGCTCCTCATTGAGGCTCTGCAATTCCTCGTTGGCGGATTGGCCTTCCTCGTTGGCCGCCTGGAGTTCCTCGGTGGTGGTTTCCTGGTACTCCTGGACAAATTGCAGGTAGTCGCGCGCTTCGACCAGATCCCGCTCAAGCCCGGCCACCCGGCCTGATTCCTGCATGCGGACGGCCCGGTGTCGCGCCTGGGCTCCGCCGGCGGCCGATTCCCGCGGCGGAGGCGCCCCGGCGGGATCCCGTTCCCGGGCGGCATTCTCGAATAGGACCAAAAGGCAGCGCTCCTGCAGGTTCTTCAGCGGAATGACCTCGATATTCACCAGGCGGGTCTCGCCATCCTGCGTGACCGGCACATTTTCCGAGCGCACGGCCTTGTGCTCCTTCTGCGCGCGATGAATCGCGGCGCGGAGCGGGAGCATCAAACCCTCCCGCGCCATCTTGAGCAGGTCGAAAGTCGCCTTGCCGGAGGCCGGCTCGAGATAGGAGCTGGTCGAACCGCGGAATTGCACGATTTGCAGATCGGCGTCGACCAGCACGCCGGGCGGGGCAAAATGATTGACGGTCACGCGGTCGGCCTCGCGCTCGGCGCCGAGTTCCCGCCGGATCGCCTCCGCCAGGATTCCCGGCTTCTTCGCAGCCGCCGCCGATGGTCGCGCCGTCTTCCCCGCTGGGACGCGCTCGCCCTCCTTCAGCCTGACCGGCAGATGAAACGTCGAGGTGGAAGCGGCCTTCTTCGCGAATATCTTCTGCCTTTTGTCCACGGGGACAAACAGATGCGCAAACCCGCTGAGGGATTCCGAGACGCCCAAAAAAAGGTATCCCCCGGGATTGAGCGCGTAGTGAAAGGTGGGGATGACCCTCTTCTGCAGGCCCGGCTGGAGATAAATCATCAGATTCCGGCAACAAATAAGATCCATCCGCGAGAAGGGCGGGTCGCTGATGATGTTCTGCCGGGCGAAGACGACGACCTCGCGCAGCGACTTGACGACCCGGTAGCCGCTATCCTCCTCGACAAAGAAACGACGCAGGCGCTGGGGGGAGACGTCCTCCACCAGGCTCTTGGCATAAAAGCCGTGCCGGGCCTTCTCGAGGTTCGCCTCGTTGAGGTCGGTGGCAAAGACCTGGAGCTTGCGCGGCCGGGCGACCTTGGCCGCGCATTCCGCATAGGCCATCGCGATGGAATAGGCCTCCTGCCCGGTGGAGCACCCGAGGATCCAGATGCGCACGGGCTGTTGACCGCCCCGTTGGAGCAGCTTGGAAAACACCTTGCGCTGCAGGATCTCGAAGGCCTCCTCATTGCGGAAAAAACTCGTCACGCTGATGAGCAGGTCCGAGTACAGGGCGTCGAGCTCCTTGGCATTGCCCCGCAGGAACTCGGCGTAGTTTTCAAGCGAGGGCCGCCGGTTCAGCAGCGTGCGCCGGGCAATGCGCCGGCCGATGGTGGCGGATTTGTAGAGCGAAAAATCCACCCCGCTGTGGTTGCGCAGGAGCAGAAGAATCTTCTGGTAGCCCCGCTCGGCTTCGGCGCCCCGGGAATCCGTCGGCGCGCCCGCCGCGAGCAGGGTCGGGCGCTGGCCCTTGATTTCGGCGGCTGGCGCCTCCGGCCGCCGCTTGCCCGGCTTCGGTTCCCGGGATCCGGGCCGCTGCCCCGCGACGTAGGGGTGCTTGGCTATTCGGGCCAACTCCCGCGCAATATTGGCCGGCGAGAGCACAAAATCCACGCAGCCCGCCCGGACCGCGCTCTGCGGCATGGAATCATAGCGGGCGGAATCGTCCTGCGCGAAGGTCAGGCCCCCCTCCGCCTTGATGGCCTCCAATCCGAGGGTGCCATCGGTCGCGGTGCCGGACAGGATCACCCCGATGGCCCGCTCGCGCCGGTCCTTCGCCAGCGCCTCAAGGAAGAAATCGACGGAGCGGAACGCGACGCGATTCTTCAGCCGGGGCTGCAGGCTCAGGACGCCGCGGGCAATGCCCAGGCTGGTGTTGGGCGGAATGATATATACATGATTGGCCCGCACCCGCAGATTGTGGGTCGCCTCGCACACGGGCATCGCCGTCGCCCGGGCCAGCAGCTGCGCCAGCGCGCTTTCGTGCTGCGGGTCGAGATGCTGCACGAGGACGAAGCCGAAGCCGGTATCGACCGGCAGTTGTCTCAGCAGTTGCGTGAACGCCTCGAGACCGCCGGCCGACGCGCCGATACCGACAATGGGGCACCCCAACCCGACCGGCAGGGAGCGCCGACGGGGCTGACGCAGGGCAGCCGGCTTGCGGCTGACGGGGGATTTATGGCCCCTGGATTTCATCTCAAACGGCGGAAATGGCCCCGCCAGGGTGGGGGCAACGTCCGCACATCAGCCATTAAGCATCATTTTCCGCCAAATGGCGATGAGGTAAAACCCTACCATCGCCGGGCGGCCGGCGGGCGCGACCCGTCCCGTCGCCTAGTGGGGTGTTCACCTAACTTCCCCGTGACGCGGGGTTGGGATAGACTCGGGGAAATCGGCGCCCGGGCCTTCCAGGACCCCGGCGCCAGCCCAGAGCGGCACCCGCCTACCCATGAAAGCAGCCCCGTCCCCTCCCCCCGCCGCGCGACCGGGCAGCGCCGGCCCCGCGGAGGTCATCACCGAATCCCGGCGCCAGGAAACGGTGCTGAAGGCCGGGGCGCTCCAGAACGCGATCCTCAACAGCGCGAATTTTTCCAGCATCGCCACCGACGAGAAGGGCATCATCCAGATCTTCAACGTCGGGGCCGAGCGCATGCTGGGCTACGCGGCGGCCGACGTCCTGAACAAGGTCACGCCGGCCGAGATCTCCGATCCGCAGGAGGTGATCGCGCGGGCCCAGGCGCTGAGCCAGGAGCTCGGCACCACGATCGCGCCGGGCTTTGAGGCCCTCGTCTTCAAGGCCTCGCGCGGGATCGAGGACATCTATGAGCTCACCTACATCCGCAAGGACGGCAGCCGCTTCCCCGCCGTCGTGTCGGTCACGGCCCTCCGCGACGTCAACGACGACGGGCGGATCATCGGCTACCTCCTGATCGGCACCGACAACACGGCGCGCAAGCAGGTCGAGGAGGAGCAGAAGAAGCTGGACCAGCGCCTGCGCGACCAGCAGTTCTACACCCGCTCCCTCATCGAGTCGAACATCGACGCCCTGATGACGACCGATCCGCGCGGGATCATCACCGACGTCAACAAGCAGATGGAGGCGCTCACCGGCTGCACGCGCGACGAGCTGATCGGCGCGCCCTTCAAGCGCTATTTCACCGATCCCGAGCGGGCGGAGGCCGGCATCAAGCTCGTGCTGCTCGAGAAGAAGGTCACCGACTACGAGCTCACCGCCCGCGCCCGCGACGGCAAGGAGACCGTCGTCTCCTACAACGCCACCACCTTCTACGACCGCGACCGCACGCTCCAGGGCGTGTTCGCCGCCGCGCGCGACGTCACCGAGCGCAAGCGGTTCGAGCGGGCCTTCCAGGAGTCGAACGTCGAGCTGGAGGGCGCCAAGTCGGCGGCGGAAAAGGCGAATCTCGCCAAGTCGGACTTCCTCTCGAGCATGAGCCACGAGCTGCGCAGCCCGCTCAACGCGATCCTCGGCTTTGCCCAGCTGCTGGAATCGGCCGCGCCCGCGCCGACACCCGCCCAGGCGGCGCGCATCGCCCAGATCCTCAAGTCGGGGTGGCACCTGCTGAAGCTGATCAACGAGATTCTCGATCTCGCCGTGGTCGAGTCGGGCAAGGTCTCGCTTTCGCACGAGGCCGTGTCGCTGGCCGAGGTCGTGGCCGAATGCCGGGAAATGCTGGAGGGGGAGGCGCTGCGGCGGCGCCTCCAGCTGACCTTTCCCCCTTTCGACGAGGCCGTCTTCGTCTGGGCCGATCGGACCCGCCTAAAGCAAATCGTCATCAACCTCCTCTCCAATGCCGTCAAATACAACCGGGACGGCGGCACCATCGTCGTGGACTTCGGCACGACGGTCCCGGGACGCCTGCGCCTGAACGTGCGGGACACGGGCAACGGCCTGTCCGACGAGAAGCGGGTCCAGCTCTTCCAGCCGTTCAACCGGCTCGGCCAGGAATCCGGCAGCGTCGTCGGCACCGGCATCGGCCTCGTGGTCACCAAGCAACTGGCGGAACTGATGCGCGGCACGGTCGGGGTCGAAAGCACGGTCGGGGCCGGCAGCCTGTTCTGGTGCGAGCTGGACCGGGCCGCGGCGCCGGCGCTGGCGGCGCCCGCGACCGGGACGGTGGCCTACCTCGCCCGGGCGCTGCCGGCCGGGGGACGGCGGCGCACCGTCCTCTATATTGAGGACAACCCTGCGAACATGATGCTGGTCGAGGAGCTCATCGCCCAGCGCCCCGATCTCGCGCTGCTGACGGCCATCACCGGGATTCTCGGCATCGGCCTGGCGCGCGCCGCCCTGCCCGACGTCATCTTGATGGACATCAACCTGCCGGGGCTGAGCGGAGCCGACGCCCTGCAGGTCCTGCGCGAGGATCCCCTCACGGCGCACATCCCCGTGGTGGCCCTGAGCGCCAACGCCATGGTGCGCGACATCAAGCTGGGGATGGAGGCGGGGTTCTTCCGCTATCTGACGAAGCCGATCAAGGTGCGGGAGTTCATGGAGACCCTGGACGTGGCCCTGGAAATCGCCGGCCAGCCGGCCCCGCCGTCATGATCAGGGCCGCCGACATCCTGACCGCGCGGATCCTGATCGTTGACGACCTGGCGCCCAACGTCGCCCTGCTCGAGCAGATCCTCGATGGCGCCGGGTATGTGGCCGTGTCTGCGACCCGGGATCCCTATGAGGTCTGCGAGCTCCACCGCAAAAACCACTACGACCTGATCATCCTCGACCTGCGGATGCCCGGGCTCGACGGGTTTCAGGTGATGGCCGGCCTGAAGGAGATCGAGACCGACGGCTACTCGCCCGTCCTCGCGATCACCGCCGAGCCGGATCACAAGCTGGCGGCCCTCAAGGCCGGGGCCCGGGATTTCATCAGCAAGCCGTTTGACACCGCGGAGGTCCTGCTGCGCGTCCGCAGCCTGCTCGAGGTCCGCCGGCTCCACCGCGACGAGAACGTCTTCAACCAGGGTCGACTGGAAAACTCGCAGCGGATCGCCGCCCTGGGCGACTGGGAGTACGACTTCACCGCGCACCGCCTGGTCTGGTCGGACGAGGTCTACCGGATCCTCGGCCTCCCGCGGCAGGACTTTCCCGCCAGTTCCGAGACCTTCTATCGCCAGGTGCATCCGGAAGACCTTGCCTTCGTTCATCGGGAGAAAAAGGCGGTCGCGGAGGACTTCCGCCGGGTGGAATTCGAGCATCGCATCGTCCGGCCGGATGGCGCCGTGCGGCACGTCCACCAGATCGCCGAGATGTTCTTCGACGGCGAGGGCCGGCCGCTGCGGGAATCGGGCACGATCCAGGACATCACGGAGCGCAAGCTCGCCGGCGAGGCCCTGCGGGAAAGCGAACAGCGCTTCAAACTGGTGGCCCGCGCGGTCAGCGACGGCGTGTGGGACCGGGACCTCGCCGCCAACACGCTGTGGTGGAATGACGGCTTCCTGACGACGTTCGGGTTCGCGGCGGGCGAAATCCCGGCCACCGTCGAATTCTGGTCCGAGCGGATCCATCCCGAGGACCGGAGCCGCGTCCTCGCCAGCCTGGACCAGGCGATCCACAGCAGCGCCGAATCATGGACCGCGGAATATCGCTTTCAGCGCAAGGACCGGAGCCACGCCTTCGTCCAGGATCGCGGCTTTATCCTGCGGGATGCGCGCGGCCGGGGCGTGCGCATGGTCGGCGGCATGCGCGACCTGACCGAGCAGCGGAAAATGGAGGCGCAATACCTGCGGGCGCAGCGGATGGAGAGCATCGGGACCCTCGCCAGCGGCATCGCGCACGATCTGAACAACGTGCTCGCCCCCATCATGATGGCGGTCGAGCTCCTCAAGGGGGAAACGGGCGATGATCCGCGCCGGCGCAAGATCCTCGACGCCATCCACGTGAGCAGCCGGCGCGGAGCCGATCTCGTGAAGCAGGTCCTGTCCTTCGCGCGGGGCCTGGACGGTGAGCGGACCGTCCTGCGCCTGCGCCACCTGATCAACGACCTCGACGCCATCATCTCCGAGACGTTCCCCCGCAGCATCCGCATCACGACGCAGGTTCCCGAGGACCTCTGGCCGGTCATGGGAGACCCGACCCAGCTGCACCAGGTGCTCCTCAACCTCGCGGTCAACGCCCGCGACGCGATGCCGCACGGCGGTGCGCTCGCCCTGACGGCGACCAACGTCACGATCGACGACCAGTATGCCGGCACGGGCCAGGTCGTGAAGACCGGCCCCTACGTGCTGCTGCAGGTGTCCGACACGGGCCTGGGCATTCCGCCGGAGGTGCGGGACCGGATCTTTGAGCCGTTCTTCACCACCAAGGAGTTCGGCAAGGGCACCGGCATCGGCCTCACGACCGTCGCCACGATCGTCAAGGGGCATGGCGGCTTTCTGGAGGTCGAGAGCGAGGTGGGCCGGGGCACGACCTTTCGGGTCTACCTGCCGGCGGATCCCTCCACCTCGGCGGCCGAGCCCGCGCCCACCCTCCCCGTGGCGGTGGCCCGCGGCCGCGATGAGCTTGTCCTCGTCATCGACGACGAGCCGGCCGTCCGGGACATCACGCGCCAGACGCTCCAGGCCTTCGGCTACCGCGTCCTCCTCGCCCGCGACGGGGCCGAGGGCGTCGCCCTCTATGCCCAGCGGCCCGGGGAGATCGCCGTCGTGATCACGGACATGATGATGCCCGTCATGAATGGCACCGCCACGATCCAGGTGCTCACGCGGATCAATCCCGCCGTCAGGATCATCGCCGCCAGCGGCCTCGCCGTCGCCGAGAATGTCGCCAAGGCCACCGGGGCCGGCGCCCAGGACTTCCTGGCCAAGCCCTTTACGGCGCAAGCCCTCCGGCAGCTGGTGCGAACGGTGATTGATCGCGAGGGCTTTCCCTGCGCCCGCTGAGGCGGGAGGCGGGTTCCATCCTGGAAATTATCCCAAAATCTGGCCCCGGCGGGGCCGGAAAGCCCGGATTTGCTGTCCATAGCCCCTACCGCCGTGAAATTCTCCGCCACCCATCTCAAGCGCTACCGGCAAATTGCCGCCCTCCTCTGGAAGTACGGGCGTTCCGACCTCGTGCAGAAGATGGCGGTCGATGACGGGTTCGATCCCGCAGAGCTGAAGTCCAGCGCCACCGATGCCGCGCCGGAACAGCTGGCCGACGACCTCGAGGCGATGGGACCGACCTACGTGAAGCTCGGCCAGGTGCTGGCGGGAAGGCCCGATCTCCTGCCCGATCCGTATCTCAAGGCCCTCGCGCGGCTCCAGGACAAGGTGAAGCCTTTCCCCTTCGAAGAGGTGGAGCAGATCGTGCTGACGGAACTGGGCGTAAGGATCTCCAAGGCCTTCTCCCGCTTCGACATCGAGCCGGTCGCCGCCGCCTCGCTGGGCCAGGTGCACCTCGCCGCGCTTCGCGACGGCCGCCTCGTGGCGGTAAAGGTGCAGCGGCCCGACATCCGCCGGCAGATCGCCGAGGATTTCGAGGTCCTGACCGAGATCGCGGCCTTCCTGGAGGAGCACACCGAAAGCGGCAAGCAGTACCGCCTCGGCACCGTCGTGGAGGAATTCCGAACGCTCATCCGGCAGGAACTCAACTATGAGCACGAGGCGCAGAATCTCATCGCGGTCGGCAAGAACCTGCGGGAGTTCCCGCTGATCCAGGTCCCGCAACCGATCCTGGACTACTGCACGCACACCGTCCTCACGATGGAATGGGTGCCCGGCCGCAAGGTCAACTCCCTCGGGCCGCTGGCCCAGCTGGACCTCAAGGGCGCGCCGCTCGCCGAGGAGCTCTTCCGCTCCTACCTCAAGCAGGTCCTGGTCGACGGCCTGTTTCATGCGGACCCGCATCCCGGGAACGTTTTCATCACCGACGACGGCCGGATCGCGCTGCTCGACCTTGGGATGGTCGGCCACACCACCCCGGCGATGCAGGAGCACCTCCTCAAGGTCCTCCTCGCCGTCAGCGAGGGCAAGGGCGACGAGGCCGCCGAGGCTGTGATCCAGATGAGCGAGAAGACCGAGAAGTTCGACCCGCACGAATTCCGGCGCCAGGTCAGCCAGCTGGTGGCGCTGCGGCGCAACCAGGGCCTGCAGGAGCTCAAGGTCGGCGCCTCGCTCCTCGACGTGAGCCGGCACGCGCGGCAGAACGGCCTCTGGGTCCCCAGCGAAATGACCGTCCTCGGGAAGACCCTCCTCCAGCTGGACGAGGTGGGCCGCATCCTCGATCCGACCTTCGATCCCAATGCCTCCGTCCGCCGCAATGCCGCCGACATGACGACCAAGCAGTTCCGGCACGAGGCCTCGCAGGGCAGCGTCGTCCGCACGCTGCTCGAGATGAAGGATTTCACGGTCAACCTGCCCGGCCGGCTGAACCGGATCATGGACGCAGTGGCCAACGCCGAGCTCGAGGTGAAGGTGAAGACCCCTGACTCCAAGATGGTGGTCGACGGCATCGAGAAGGTGGCCAACCGGATCACCAAGGGCCTCCTCCTGGCCGCCCTCATCATCGGGGCCGCCCTGATGATGCGCGTCGACACCGCTTGGCACATCTGGGGATACCCGGGCCTCGCCATCCTCTGCTTCATCGCCGCCACGCTCTTCGCGATCTATCTTTTGTACACGATCGCGGTCGAGGACCACCAGAGCCACAAGAACCGGCCGCGCTAGCCAGCGGCCGGTTCTCGGTCAGGCTAGAAGTGCCAGCTGGCGCTCAGCTTCGCCAGTACCGCCGCCGCCAGCTGGTTCCCGGTGAAATCCTGGTACACCGGCAAGCCCACCTCCGCGTTGCAGGTGACCCGGCCCATTGCGAACTCCAGGCCGGGGGCGACGAGCAGGCGCCGAAAACCGGAGGCGACGGGACTGGCAGCGTTGGCCCCGCGGTCGGAGGCCCGCTCGGACGCCTTGAACTCGAGGACCGGGGTCAGGCCGCTCGAGCCGTGCGTCCAGGCCTGGTAGTAGATCCCGATCGCGGCGTCGATCTCGGCGCCCGGGCGGTAGTGGTCGCGGATGGCCGCCGGCAGGTCCAGGGCCGCCTGCGTGAACCAGACCCAGCGCGGCGCCTGGGACAGGCTGCCGCGATGGAAGGCGCCGAGGAGCAGGTCGGTGCTGCCGCTCCCGATCTCGGTGTCCCGGTCGATGTCGCCAAAGGCATCCTCATGGGTGGAGCTGCCGGTGGGGAGCTTGACGCCCAGGGTCAGTCCCGTGGACAGGTCGGAGGCGAGCCCGGTGTATACGGCTTGGAGGCGAATGTCCCCCACCCCGCTCCAATCCAGCGCCACCAGGTCGTTGCCGGTCGCGCCCCCGGTCGTGGCGAAGTGCCGGCGCAGGTAGGGCACGTCCAGCTGCAGGCCCCAGCTCCGGCTGGCCATCGCCTGCATTCCGGCGGTGATGAAATCCGTCCGGATGTCGCGGTCGGGATTGTCGGCCGCCGGCGCCCGGGAGTCGCCGCGCCAGTTCTGGTCCTGGTCCTGGAAATCATTTTCCAGGAAGGCCATCCGGCCGGCACCCTGGGGAAACATCGAGTCGGTGCCGACCTCATAGATCCCGCAGCCGCAGGCGCAGCTGCGGGCCCGGGGGGGCACCGCGGCCAGCAGCGCGGCCAGGGAGCAGAGGAGAAGGGAACGCCGGGTCCGCCCGGGCGTGGAAAGAAAGGAAATCATGGCGTAAAAAATGTGCTGAAACGGAAAGTAAAGGGCCGGCAGGGCCGGCAGTGGAACCAGGGAGGCGACGCGCGGCCCCGAAGGGCGCGCGCGGAAGACCGACGCAATGCGGCGCATGAACCTTCCCCACGGATGAACCCGGCCCTTCCGCCGGGAGACGGAAGGTTCGACAGGCTCAGCGCCTAGGCGATCTGGTCCCGGGGTGGCCGCACCGGCACGGGCTCGACACGGGCCGCAGCCCGCTGCGGCCCCGCTATCGGCCAGGCATCACAACCGGCAGGGAAAACGACCGGCCCCGGCCCGGCAAAGGCCAGCACCTGCTTCTCGGCGGAACGGGCGGGCGCGACCGGAGCCTCGCGCTCCTCCGAGGCCTTGGCCTTCGCCACCGCGAGGCAAATCTCACAGGGCCGGGACGGATCCAGGGTCGCCCGCAGGGCCGCACCCACCGGAAGCACGCGGGCATAGCCCGCAAACATGTTCACCCAGGCGCAGACCTGGACGGTGTCCAGCATCGCACCGTTCGCGCAGATCCACGCGAGCAGGAGGCATAGGAGGGAAACCTGGCGCCGCATCGGGGCCATGCGATGGCGGGTTGCGGCTTCGCGCAAGGCGAAACCCGGACTAGGCTCCCGGGACCTTCTGCGCCTCGGCGCTGAGGAGCATCGTAAATACCTTCAGCCGCGGGATCTCCTTGCCCAGCACCACCAGGCAGACGGTCAGCGGGACGGAAAGAAACAAGCCGGGCGGCCCCCACAGCCAGGTCCAGAACACGGCCGCGACCATCAGTCCCAGGCTGTTGATGCCCGTGCGGGCGCCATAGACCCAAACCTCGACCAGGTTGGCCGTCACCGCCTCGGCCACCATGAAAAGTCCGAGGGTCCAGGCCAGCTTGGCCCAGCCGGGATCAATGGCCAGCGCCAGTCCCAGGGGAAAGGCCGCCGCGATCCAGACGCCGATGTAGGGCACAAAGCGCAGGAGCGTCGAGAGCAGCCCCCAAAGCAGCGCGTGCGGGATGCCGATCAGGTAGAGCCCCAGACCGACCGGGACCCCATAGGAGGCGTTCACCACGAGCTGCATCGATAGGTAGCCCAGCACCCGGTGGGCCGCGTCGTCCAGGGACTTGGCCCCGATGTTCAGCCCGCCGGTGTGCGTCAGCTTGATGAGGCGGAGCCGCAGGTCGTCCTCCTGCAGCAGCATCGCCACCATGAAGACCCCCACGATGGCCGCCGTCGCCAGCGGGCTCAGCAGTGACAGGAGGATCGATCGCGTCATCTCAAACATGGAATTTCCCGCCGGCTCCACCTCAACCGGCACCGGGGGGCGGCCGACTCCGTCCACCGGGGCCGCCTTCAAGTCCTGCTGGATCCGCTTCACCATCCCCGCCGCCTGGGCCAGGGCGGTCGGCGTGCCGGGGCCGTTCAGCCTTGAGATCTTGGCCTCGATGTTCTGCTCGTAGCGCGGCAGGTCCTGCATGACCGCCAGGGCCTGGCTCGTCAGCACCCAGCCGACGCCCAGGAAAATGCCCAGCGCCAGGGTCGAGGCGAGGGTAACGGCCAGGATTCGACCCAGCCCCAAGGCGATCAGGCGGGCCACGACCGGAGAAAGCAGGAACGCCAACAAGGCGGCCAGCGCGAGCGGGATCACAATGTCCTTGGCCACGCGGAGCATGGCCACGATCAGGAAAAAGGTGGCAAGCGCTACGAAGCGGGAAAGTTGCCCGGTGGCTTCATTTTTTTCCATGGCTGGAGTCGAGGGCATCCGCATAGACACCGATTTTCCCCTTAAGTAGCAGAGGGAGCGCGAAAACCACCGGCACCGGCCGCCCGGCTCCCGCTTCAGGGACGGCCCCGGTCCGTCCGGAACGGCGCCGCCGGCAGCCCCGCGGCGTTGTAGAAATTGCAGCCCTCCGGGTAGCTCGACCAGGCGTACCGGGCGGCGACGGGGGCGACCACGCCCGCGGCGGAGACCACGACGGTCCCGCCTTCGATCCGGGCCGACGCCGGGACATATTTTCCGCCGGCATCCGCCACCTCGAACGTTTTCAGGGGACCGCCCCGCGCCACCAGTCCGCCGCCCAGGTGTGAAAACCGGAGCCGCAGCGCGCCGCCTTCCACCGCCAGGGACTCGTACGCGGGACCGGAATATTCCATCGTTTCCCCGTAGACGTTCGCCAAGGCGATCCGGGTCAGGCGGTCGCCGACGTCCTGCTTGTCCTTCGGATGCACGTTGTGCCGGTCGCCGATGTCGACCGTGACCGCCATGCCGGTCGCCGGCAGCGCCAGGGCCGCCGCCTGCAGTTCGCGGATATCCGGGCTGTTGCTCGCGGCCTCCTGCGCCGAAAGCTGGCAGAAGTAGAACGGCAGCTCGGCGCCCCATAGCTTCCGCCAGTCCCGGATCAGGGTCTCATTCCAAACCGGGAAAAGCGCATGGTCGCCCGTGATCGACTCGCCCTGGTACCAGATGACGCCGCGGATCGCGTAGGGCACGAAGGGTGCGATCATGCCGTTGTAGAGGACCGTCGGGTTATGCTGGTCCGCCGCCGGGTTGGTCTGCGGCCGCCGAGGCGGCCGCTGTCCGGCCGCCCGCGCCTTTTCGGCGGCGGCCGCCCACCGGGCCAGCTCGTCCGCCGGGGCCGGCGCATAGGCCCGGACCCTGGCGTCGAAGGCCGCGAGCTCGGGGGCGAGCCGCGGATCGGCGGCGATCGCCTCGCGGCGAATCCAGGCCTGCGCGGTGCTCGCCCCATAGGTCAGGGTGACGATGCCGACCGGCACGTGCAGCGCCCGCTGGAGGTCGCGCGCGAAAAAATAGCCGATGGCGGAGAATTCCCGGACGTTCTCCGGCGTGCAGACCCTCCAGGCGCCGCCCACGGCCGCCTGCGGATCATAGGTGCGCGCCCACTCCCCCGTGAACATCCGGATCTGCGGATAGTTGGCGGCCGCCGCCTCCGCCGCCTCGTGGTCCGCCCCGGCGAAATAGTACTTCGGCGTCCGGGCCAGCGTGAAATCCATGTTCGACTGCCCGGAGGCCAGCCAGACCTCGCCGACCAGGACGTCCTCCAGCCGCACCTGGTCGTCGAGCGCGTCCACCGCCAGCTCGTAGGGTCCGCCCGCGGCCAGCGGCGCCAGCTGGATTTTCCAGCGACCGTCGGCATCCGCGGTCGTCACCTGCGTCTGGCCGTCGAACCGCACCCGGATGAGCTCGCCCGCGTTCGAGCAGGTGCCCCAGACCGGCACGGCCTGGCCGCGCTGCAGGACCATGTGGTCGGTGAAGGGGCTGGCGAGCTTGATCGCGGCGCAGGCGGGCAGCGCGGAGGCGGCCAGGGCCGAGGCGAAGACGAGGCGGCGGAGGAGGTTCATAGGAGTTTGAGGAATTCGGCCTCGTCGATCACGGGGACCTGCAGCGACCGGGCCTTCTCGAGCTTGGAGCCCGGGTCGGCGCCGGCGAGGACATAGCTCGTCTTCTTGCTCACGCTGCCGCTCACCTTTCCGCCCGCCGCCTCGATCCGGTCGGTGGCCTCTTCCCGGGTCAGCGACGGCAGCGTGCCGGTCAGGACGAAGGTCTGGCCGGAGAAAACGCCCCCGGCGGAACCGGCCCGGGCGGCCGGGACGGAAGGCTTGATCCCGAGCGCAACCAGCTCGGCCACGAGCGTGCGGTTCCGGGGCTGGTTGAAATGGGTCACGATCGCCTGCGCCATGGTCTCTCCGATGCCCGCGATCAGGCTGGCCTTCTTCTCCCCGAGAAAATCCTCCAGCCGCGCGGTCGCCAGCGCCTCGAGGCCGCCAAACCGGGTCGCGAGGTCCTTGGCCGCCGCGGCGCCGACATGGGGGATCCCCAGCCCGTGGATGAAGCGCCAGAGCTCCGTGCCCTTGCTCCGCTCGATCGCGGCGAGGAGGTTGTCGGTGGATTTCTCCACGTCCTTGCCCAGGCTGAGCAGGTTCGCGCGCTTCAGCCGGTAGATGTCCGCCGCGCTCCGGACCCAGCCCTTCTCCGCCAGCTGGTCGACCATCGCCTCGCCCAGCCCGTCGATGTCGACACAGGCCTTGGAGGCGAAGTGCCGCACGCGGCGGCGAACCTGCACGGGGCACTCGTAGTTCGGGCAGCGCAGGGCCACCTCCCCTTCCTGCTGCACGACGCGGGTGCCGCAGGCCGGGCACTTCTCGGGAAAGACGTAGGCGGCGCACTTCGCGGGCCGGCGCGCCAGGTTCACCGCAATCACCGCGGGAATGACCTCGCCCGCCTTCTCGATGCTGACGGTGTCCCCCACCCGGATGTCCTTGCGGGCGATCTCATCCCGGTTGTGCAGCGTGGCCCGCGACACGGTCGTCCCGGCCAGGACCACGGGCTCCAGCTCGGCGACCGGGGTCAGGACCCCCGTGCGCCCGACCTGGATCGTGATGGCGAGCAGCCTCGTCTCCGCCCGCTCGGCCTCGAACTTGTAGGCCATGGCCCACCGCGGCGCCTTGCTGGTGCTGCCGGCCTCCCGCTGGAGCCCAAACGAGTCGAGCTTCACGACGGCGCCATCGGTGGCGTAGGCGAACTTGTCGCGCAGCCGGCCGAGCTGCTGCACGGCGGCCCATGCCTCGTCGAGGCCGCGGGCCGTCCACGACTTCTCCACCGTGGGCAGGCCCCACGCCTGCAGCCGGAGGGCGAACGCCGCCTGGCTGTCGCCGGCCGCGGCCGGCGGCTCGCAGGCGCCAATCCCGTAGAGAACGATTTCCAGGCGGCGGGTGGCCACCTCGCGGGCATCCAGCAGCTTCAGGGTTCCCGCGGCGAGGCTGCGCGGGTTGGCGAAGGGCTCGAGGCCGCCCTCCTCGCGCCCCTGGTTGATGCGCTGGAACTCGGCCAGCGGCAGGTAAACCTCGCCCCGCACCTCCATCAGGTCGGGCCACGGCGCCGACTTGGACTTCTTCAGGTCCCGAGGCAGCGAGGCGATGGTCAGGGCGTTGGTCGTGACATCGTCGCCCTCGGTTCCGTTCCCGCGGGTGACCGCCCGGACGAGGCGGCCCTTCTCGTAGGTGACGCTGACCGCCAGGCCGTCGATCTTGGGCTCGACCACATAGGCCAGTTCCTCGCGGCCGAGCAGGCGGACGAGCCGCGCATGGAATTCACGGAGTTCCGCCTCGGAATACGTGTTGTCGAGGCTCTGCATCGCCAGCCGGTGGCGGTAGGTCTGGAAGCCATCGGCCCGGTCGTCGCCCACACGCGCCGTGGGCGAATCGCCGCCCGCGGCCTTCGCGGCCCCGGGATATTTGGCCTCCAGGTCGGCCAGTTCCCGCTTCAGCCGGTCATATTCCTGGTCGGTGATCTCCGGCTTGGCCCGCCGATAGTAGAGCTCGTCGTGCCGGCTCACCTGGGCCCGTCGGTCGGCGATGCGTTGCTGGGCGGCGGCGGAATCCATCGCGCGTAATTACGGACGACCGGCCCGAAACCTTCAACCCCGACTTGCGGGCGCGCCGGGGACCCCGGCGGGCCTGGCCCGCTGCCGCACGATCCGGGCGAGCTCCAGCAGCGCCAGCGGGATGAAGATCCACAGCACCTGCACCGGGAAGATCTTCCGGGCCGCCGCCTGGTGGTAGGCGGCCAGGCCCGCGGCGACGTAGGCGAGGCGGTGCACGTTCTTCCAGCGGCGCCCCCCGAGCCAGCGGACCATGAAATGGAAGCTGGTGACGGCCAGGACGAGCAGGATGAGGAAGGTCAGCATCCCGACGAACAGAAAGGGCTTCCTGATGTCGGTGAAGAAGGTCGGCCAGCCGGCCTCATGGAGGAACTGGAAGCCCAGGTGGAAGAGCGCGTAAAAGAAGGCGCTGACCCCGACGAGCCGCCGGTGGCGGTTGAGGGCCAGAGCGATCCGCCAGCGGGGAAAGAGGACGCGCAGCGGCGTGAGGGCCAGGACGGCGGCCAGGAGGAGGCAGGCGACGAATCCGAAATGGTGCAGCAGGTACTTCAGCGGGTCGGCCAGGACCGTGGGATTCTGGCTCAGGATCGGCCAGGCCGGATAAAGCCCCGGGAGGACGATCAGGATCCAGACGAAGACCTTGGACCGGAAGAGCCTTTCGGCCCATCCGGGCGGGGCGGCGGTCGCCGGTCGCTCAGGCGGGCTCAAAAGTATTTCCGGAGGTTCAGGCCCTGGTAGAGCGCGGCCACCTGCTTTTCGTAGCCGTTGAACATCAGGGTGGCCTGTCGGCCGCTGAACACGCCCCCGCCGATCACCCGCTCGCTCGCCTGGGACCAGCGGGGATGGTCGACCGTCGGATTCACGTTCGCATAGAAACCGTACTCGTCCCGGGCCAGCTGCTGCCAGGTGTTCACGGGCTCGTCCGCGGTGAACTCCATCCGGACGATGGACTTGATGCCCTTGAAGCCGTACTTCCAGGGAGTCACCAGGCGGAGGGGCGCCCCGTTCTGGTTGGGGATCGCCTTGCCGTAGATGCCGGTGGCGATGAAGGCCAGTTCGTTGCGCGCCTCGTCCAGCCGCAGGCCCTCGATGTAGGGGCCGTCGAAGCCGGCGTCGCGGTCGCGCACATTGTCCCGGAATGAGGTCATCTTCAGGTATTTCGCCTCCGGCTTCGGATCCGCGAAATCCACCAGCTTGCGCAGGGCGAATCCATCCCACGGGATGACCATTGCCCAGGCCTCGACGCACCGGTGGCGGTAGATGCGCTGCTCGACGCCTCCCATCTTCCTGACCAGGTCCTCGACGTCCCAGGTCCCGGGTTTGTTGGCGAGCCCGGCGATCTCAACGGTCCACGGCTCGGTTTTCCAGCCCTGGTTGGCGTTCACGACCGGATCTCCCTTGTCCGTGCCGAACTCGTAGAAATTGTTGTAGCTGGTGACCAGGGGATACGGCGTCACCTTGAGGCCCGCGCCGGAGTAGTCGGGGTTCAGCGTGTCCGGAAATCCCGTCGTGGCCGCCCGGGCGCCGGACCGGAGGAACAGCGCCCCCGCCGCTCCGAGACCCAGGGTCTTGAGGAAGTCGCGGCGGTTGCGCAGGCGGTAGACGCCCTCCGGCGTCACGTCGGATTCACGGATCTCCCAGCTTTTTGGCGTCCGAATGCGCATGCGGCAGGTTTAACCTAGGGTGATACGCGCCGGAGACAATGCCGGATGCGTCTTTCCCCGCCCGCAGATTCCTCAGGGCTGGGCAGCGGGCGCGGCACCGGCCGCGGCGTTGGCGGCCGCGGCAGCCGCCCGGCGCTGCTGGATGTAGTCCCGCGACAATCCCTGGAGCTGGGGCATCACCGCCATGATCCGCGGCATGATCACCTGCTGCATCTGGGCCGAGATTTCCGGCTGCTTGTCGGAAAATGCCTGTCCGGCGGGCGAGTCGTAGAAATCCCCCAGCCCGGCCAGCTGGTCCTTGGTGAAGACACTGCTGTAGATCTTGGCCACGTCCGACTCCATCTGCTTGGGGTCCATCGCGGTCTGGACCAGGTCGAGGACCTTCTGGCGGTAGGCCGCGTAGGCCTCGGGATCGTAGCCCTTGGAGTTCGCATTGGCGCCGTTGGCGATCTTCTCGCCCATGCTCAGCATCGCCTGCTTCTGCGAGGCCAGCGCGGCCGCCATGATTTTCTGGAAATTCATCTTATGGAGGACGCTCTCGGCATCCTCGATCGTTGCCTTCACGTCGGCGGCGCTGGCCGCGCTGGCCGCCAGGGCCAGGTCGAGCTCGGTGCCGTCGTCGCGGCGGAGGACCAGCGTGCGGTCCTTGTCCCGGTATTCCGCGACCTTCCAGTCGCCGTACGTGTCGCCCACGCTCTCCCATTTGTTCTGGGTCCCGCCGGGAGTCGCCAGGAGGAAGCGCTTCGCGTCGCCCAGGTCCATGACGCCGCGCAGCTCAGGCTTGGCGGGGGTCGGCGCGGCCGGCGCCGGATCGGCCGCCGAGGCGACGGTGGCGAGGGAAACGAGGGCGAGGCAGGCGGGGAGCAGTTTCATGGGTGGAGCAAGGGAGGAACGGGAAAGGAAGCGGACGATCTTCCTCGATCCAAGTGCCGATCCAAGCTGAAAGGTGACGGGAAATCCACGGCGGGCCGGCCGGGACCGAGGGGGCTGGCCCCTCGGATCATGAGGAATCGGGCTTGCGTCGGGTCGTCCCGTGCGGCTTGCTGACCGTTCTCACAATCGGGCCGTAGCGTAGTCTGGTAGCGCGCTTGCATGGGGTGCAAGAGGTCGAGAGTTCGAATCTCTCCGGCCCGACCATTTTCCGACAGGTTTCCAGCATGAGTAAAAAGGTCCGGCTTGGGATCGTTGGCCTCGGCCTCATGGGCCGGGCGCATGCGGCTAACCTCCTCTCCGGCAAGGTTTCCGGGCTCGAGCTCACCGCCGTCGCCGACACCAGCCCGGAGAACCTGGCCCTCGTGCCAGGTGTGCCGAGTTTTGGCACGCTCGAGGCCATGATCGCCTCCGGCCTGATCGACGCGGTCCTGATCGCGACGCCGCACTTCCTGCATACCCCCTTGGGGATAGCCGCCCTGGGGGCCGGGCTGCACGTGCTGGTCGAAAAGCCCGTGTCCGTGCACAAGGCCGACGCCGAGCTCCTGATCGCCGCCCACACCCGCCGGGACCGGGTCTTCGGCGCGGTGTTCAACCAGCGGACCGATCCCTACTATATCCAGCTCCGCCAGCTGATCCGCGACGGCGGGCTGGGCGAGGTCCGCCGGGTGAATTGGACCATCACCAACTGGTTCCGGACCGAGCACTACTACGCCTCGGGCAGCTGGCGGGCGACCTGGGCCGGCGAGGGCGGCGGCATCCTCCTCAACCAATGCCCGCACAACCTCGACCTCCTGCAATGGCTGTTCGGGATGCCGAAGAGCGTGCGGGCCTTCTGCAATTTCGGCCGCTACCACGACATCGAGGTCGAGGACGACGTCACCGCCTACCTCGAGTTTCCCAACGGGGCCACCGGGGTCTTCATCGCCTCGACGGGCGAGGCGCCCGGCACCCACCGGCTGGAGGTCGTGGGCGAGCGCGGCCGGGTCCTCCTGGAGAATGACCGGCTGGTCTTCACCCGCAACGAGACCGCCATGTCGGAATTTTCCCGGACGGCGACCTCCTCGTTCTCGCTGCCGGCCACGACGGAAGCCGTGCTCACGCCCTCCGACCATGGGGAGCAGCATCTGGGCATCCTGCGCAATTTCGCCGCGGCGATCCTCGAGGGCACGCCGCTGGTCGCGCCGGCGGCCGAGGGCGTCCGCTCCGTCGAGCTGGCGAACGCGATGCTCCTTTCCGCCTGGACGGACCGCACGATCGCGCTGCCGCTCGATGCGGTCGCCTATGGCCGGGCGCTGCAGCGGAAAATCGCGGCCTCGCGGCCGAAGTCCCGCGCCCGGCCGGCGGCGGCGAGGCCGGGCCCCTCCCCCGCTAGTCGACCCGCGCCACGCCCTTGACCGGCCACTTGGTCACGGTCAGTCCCTTGGCGTTGCGGTTGCTCACCGGCACGGCCGCGAGGTCGAAGTCCAGCTCGCGCACCCGGGCGCCGCTGCGGCCGTCGATCGAGATGTGGACCTTCTTCGGCATCCCGGCTTCCGTCGGGCTGACCTCGAAGAACGCGACCGTCGAGCCCTCCGACTTCACGAGGGGATAGAGCTTGTCGCGCGTCACGCCGCCGAGCTGGAAGCGCTTGGCGAAGGCCTTGCCGGACTCCTTGTCCTGGTAGACCATGGTGTAGAAGGCCTTGTCCCCGTCCTTGGGGAGGATCGCGACATGGAGGATCTCGCGGCCCATGAAGGTTTTGTCGGCGACCTTGGACACCTTCATCGTGCCGTCGCGCATGAAGCAGACGACGTCGTCGAGGATGGTGCACTCGGTGACGAACTCGTGCTGGCGCCAGTTGAGGCCGATGAACCCGTCCTCCCGGTTGACGTAGAGCCGCTGGTTGGCGGAGACGACCTCGGCCGCGTTGATCTGCTCGATCTCGTCGTAGCTCGTGCGGCGCTTCAGGCCCTTGCCGTACTTCTCCTGCAGCATCTCGAACCACGCGACCGCGTGGGCGGTGAGGTTCTTGAGGCTGGCCTTGGTCTCCTTCTGGCCCTCCTCGACCTTCTTCAGGGCCTCGTCGGCCTGGAAGCGGTTGTAGGCGGAAATGCGCTTGATCCGGATCTCCGTGAGCCGCGCGATATCCTCGTCGGTCACCGGGCGCCGGAGCTGCTTCACGAAGGGCTGCAGGCCCTCGCGGATCTCGGCCAGGACGCTTTCCCAGGTCTTCGACTTCTCGATCCGGCGGTAGATGCGCTCCTCGATGAAGATGCGCTCCAGGGAATCCCAGTGCCACTGCTGGTCGAGCTCCTCCAGCCTGATCTCCAGCTCGCGCTTGAGCAGCGCCCGGGTCTTGTCGGCGCTGCGCTTGAGGATCTCGCGGACCCCGAGGAACTGCGGCTTGTTGTCCTCGATCACGCAGGCCGCGGGCGAGAGCTGGACCTGGCAGTTGGTGAAGACGAAGAGCTGCTGGATGATCTGCTCGGGATCGCTGCCCTGCGGGAGGTGGACGAGGATCTCGACCTGGTCGGCCGTGTTGTCGTCGACGTGCCTGATCTTGATCTTGCCCTTGGCGTTCGCGGCCAGGATCGACTCGATCAGGCTCTCGGTGGTCGAGCCGAAGGGCAGCTCGGTGATGGCGAGGAGCGACTTGCTGCGGACCTCGATCTTGGCGCGGACCTTCACCTTGCCGCCGCGCTCGCCGTCGTTGTATTCGGCGAAGTCGGCGACGCCGCCCGTGGGGAAATCAGGAAAGATCCGGAAGGTCTTGCCCTGGAGATGGTTGATCGCCGCCCGGCAGAGGTCGTTGAAATTGTGCGGCAGGATCTTGGTCGACAGCCCGACCGCGATGCCCTCGGCGCCCTCGAGGAGGACGATGGGGAACTTGGCCGGCAGGGTGACGGGCTCGCGGGCCCGCCCGTCATAGCTCAGCTGCCAGGTGGTCGTCTTGGGGTTGAAGAGGACGTCCTTGGCGAAGGCCGTGAGCCGCGCCTCGATGTACCGGGGGGCGGCCGCCTCGTCCCCCGTCAGCATGTTGCCGTAGTTGCCCTGGGGCTCGATCAGGAAACCGCGCTGGCCGATCGCCACGAGCGCGGCGCCGATGGAGGCGTCGCCGTGCGGGTGAAACCGCATGGTCGCGCCCACCACGTTGGCCACCTTGTGGAAGCGGCCGTCGTCCATCTCCCACAGGGTGTGGAGAATCCGGCGCTGGACGGGCTTGAGCCCGTCGTCGATGTGCGGAACCGCGCGGTCCAGGATGACATAGCTCGCGTAGTCGAGGAACCAGCCCTTGTAGGCCTGGGCGAGGGCCGCCGGGTCGTCCTGGATCTTCTGGCCCTTCTTCCGCTTGGGCGGCGGCGCGGGCTCGGGCGGCGGCGGCGCGGCGGCGGGGCTTTCCGCGGCGGGCCCGTCGAGCGGCAGCTCGGGCTGGTCCCTGTCCCTGGGCGATTTGCGCTTGGCCATGGAGGGTGCGGGCGCGCCGGGCTACCTGGCCTCGACGAGATCCTGCTCGATCCGGAGGTTGGCGATGATGAAGTCCTGCCGCTCGGGCGTGTTCTTGCCCATGTAGAAGGCGAGCAGCTCGTCGCTGCTGTAGAGGTGGTGGAGGTTCACCGGGGCGAGGCGGATGTTCTCGCCGATGAAGTCCTTGAACTCGCCGGCGGAGATCTCGCCCAGGCCCTTGAAGCGGGTGATCTCGTGGCCGGCGCCGAGCTCGGCCACCGCTGCCTGCTTCTCCTCCTCGGAATAGCAGTAGATCGTCTTCCGCTTGTTCCGCACGCGAAAGAGCGGGGTGTCGAGTATGAAGAGGTGCCCGTGGCGGATGAGGTCGGGAAAGAACTGGAGGAAGAAGGAGAGCAGAAGCAGCCGGATGTGCATGCCGTCCACGTCCGCGTCGGTGGCGATGACGATCTTGTTGTAGCGCAGGCCGTCGAGCCCCTCCTCGATGTCCAGGGCCGACTGCAGCAGGTGGAACTCCTCGTTCTCGTAGATCACCTTCTTCGAGAGGCCGTAGGTGTTCAGCGGCTTGCCCTTCAGGGCGAAGACGGCCTGGGTCTGGACGTCGCGGGTGGCGGTGAGCGAGCCGGCGGCCGAGTCGCCCTCGACGATGAAGAGGGTGCTTTCCTCGGCGCGCTCGTTCTTGTCGCCCAGGTGCAGCCGGCAGTCGCGCAGCTTGCGGTTGTGGAGGGAGGCCTTCTTCGCCCGCTCGCGCGCCAGGCTGCGGATGCCGGCCAGCTCCTTCCGCTCGTGCTCGTTCTCCTCGATCTTGTGCTTGATGATCTCGGCCGTCTCGCGGTTCTTGTGCAGGTAGGTGTCGAGCGCCTGCTGCATGAACTTGCCGACGAATTCCTTGATCGAGGGCCCCTGCGGCCCGATGTCGTTCGAGCCGAGCTTGGTCTTGGTCTGGGACTCGAAGACCGGCTCCTGCACCCGGACCACGATGGCGGCGTCGATCGACTGCCGGACGTCGGCGGCATCGTAATCCTTCTTGAAGTGGTTGCGGACGGTCTCGACCAGGGCCTCGCGGAAGGCGGAGAGGTGGGTGCCGCCCATCGTGGTGTGCTGGCCGTTGACGAACGACCAGTATTCCTCGCCGTAGTGGTTGCCGTGGGTCAGCGCGACCTCGATGTCCTCCCCCTCGAGGTGGATGATCGGATAGAGCGGCTCGCCGCTCAGCTCCTTGGTCAGGAGGTCCTTCAGCCCGTTCTCGGACTTGAAGGGCTTGCCGTTCAGGGTGAGCGTCAGCCCGCGGTTGAGGAAGGCGTAGTTCCACAGCATGTCCTCGATGAACTCGCCGCGGAACCGGAAGTCCTTGCCGAAAAGCGCCTCGTCGGGCGTGAACTCGATCATCGTGCCGTTGCGCTCGTCGCTCTTGGCGACCCGGTGGTCCTTCTTCAGCTTGCCCTGGGCGAACTCGACGACCTTGGTCTC
Source organism: uncultured Opitutaceae bacterium (assembly GCA_964550715.1). GTDB lineage: Bacteria > Verrucomicrobiota > Verrucomicrobiia > Opitutales > Opitutaceae > Palsa-1447. Next base: position 26,228 of record CAZKAH010000006.1, on the reverse strand, counting down.
GCCCTCCCGGACCGCCTGGGCGCGGTAGGCCAAGGAGAGGGCGTTGACCGCCTTCTGGCCGACGCCGTTCAGGCCGACGGCCTTCTGGAAGGTCTCGCTGTCGTATTTCGCCCCGGTGTTGATGACCGAGACGCACTCCAGGACCTTGCCGAGGGGAATGCCGCGGCCGTAGTCCCGCACGCGCACCGAGCGCTCGGTCAGCTCGATCTCGATCTTCTTGCCGTAGCCCATGGCAAACTCGTCGATGGAATTGTCGATCGACTCCTTCAGCAGGACGTAGATCCCGTCCTCGGCGTGGGCGCCGTTGCCCAGCCGGCCGATGTACATGCCCGGGCGCAGCCGGATATGCTCGGTCGAGGACAGGGTCTTGATGCTGGCTTCGGTGTAGGCTGCCGCCATAAGGGATTGGCCAACAGCGTCCCGCGGAGCGTTGCCGAGACAAGCGAAATACAGCGCCCCCCGCGCAACCTCGGCCGCCGCCAAGTGACCAAGGAGCGGTGCGACCGCCCTCCCGAACGAAGAAGACCCTCCTCTATGTCGGCGGGGGCGTCCTGGCCCTGCTGCTCGCCGCCTATCTCATCCTGATCTTTTGCTGCGGTGCGATCGTCCGGTCCCGGATCAACCTCTATGGCCCCCGCCTGACGCAGACCAAAGTGGTGCTCGCCGCCGCCCAGCTCTCGCCGCTCAGCGGGACCGGGACCCTCCTTGGTCTCTCGGTCGGCAATCCCCAGGGCTGGAGCGACGCCGAGGCCTTTCACCTGGGGAGCATCCATCTGGACGTCGTGCCCTCCTCGATCTTCAGCGAGCACATCGTGATCAACGAGATCGTCATCGACGATCCCGAGCTGCTCTACGAGACGCACCTGGTCTCGAGCAACATCGGCGACCTGATCAAGGCCATCTCCAAGTCCACCAAGAAGCCGGCCACCGAGAGCGCCGCGTCCCAGGACGGCCGCAAGGTGACCTTCGTGATCCGGAAGCTGCGCCTGGAGCAAGGGCACGTGAAACTCGGTATCGGCCCCACCGCCGTGACCCTCGACCTGCCCCCCGTGGAATTCGACAACCTGGGATCCGGCGCCGGCGTCTCCGCCGAGGAGCTGAGCCTCCTCATCATGCGCACGATCGCGAGCGACATCGTCAAGGGGGCCGCCGGCGGCGTCGGCAAGGGCGTCACCGGCATCGGCTCGCTCGCCGGCCTCGCGCTCAAGGGCAGCTTCGACGTCCTGCAGACGCTGGCCGGCGGCGTCGGCAAGTAGGCGGGGGGTTGACGCTGCCGCGGGTTGGGCCCAGCCTGCGGGTCGCCCCACCCGCCTTTCCGTCAGCCATGAACAAAAAACTCCTGATCATCGGGGGCGCGCTCGCCGGACTCGGGCTGGCCGCCTATGTCGGCCTCGACCTTTTCCTCGGCTCGGCCGTGAAGGTCGGCGTGAACCGCTTCGCGCCCCGGATCGCCCACACCGGGGTGGAGCTGGCCGGCGCCGACCTTTCCCCCCTCACGGGCAGCGGCACGCTCTCCGGGCTGGCGGTCAGCAACCCCAGGGGTTGGAGCGACAACCGCGCCGTCTACCTGGGCAAGGTCCACGTGGAACTCGCGCCCTTCTCGATTTTCGGCGACCACATCGTCGTCAACGAGATCACGGTGGACCAGCCGGAATTTCTCTACGAGACCCGCGTGCTCTCGAGCAACATCGGCGACCTGCTCAAGGGCCTCAAGGGCGCCGCGGACAACGGCCGGGGCGGGGCCACCACTGCGTCGGGCCAGCCGATCCGGTTTGAAGTGAGGCATTTCCGCCTCACCAACGGCCGGATCAGGCTGGGCGTGGGTCCGACGGCGCTGACGCTGCCCATGCCGCCCGTGACGCTCGACAACCTCGGCACGGCCGAGGGCGGGATCTCCGCCGACCAGCTCGCCTATGCCGTGATGCGGAGCGTTGCCGGCACCGTGGTCGGCGCCACGACCGAGGCCATGGGCAAGGTGGGCTCCACGATGGGCGCCGCGGCCGGCGAGGGCGCGCGGAAGGCGGCCGACGGGCTCAAGGGACTCTTCGGCGGAGGCAAGAATTGACGCGGCGGATCGAGGTCGAACCCATGAAAATCACCCACTACCTGGAAATCATGTCTTCCTGGTGCCACTGGGCCGAGCCGGGCTGGGACGACCTGAAGCGGCGCTATGCGGGCCGCGTCGAATTTGCGTGGAAAATCGCGCTGATGAATCCCGCCGACTTCCCACCCTCGGAGGAGGCCTGCGCCTGGTACTATCGCCGCAGCGGAGGCACCGTCATGAATTCCCCCTACGCGCTGAGCACCGGCTGGGTCGAACCCGGCCGGAAGGGCGGCTATCCCGCGCCCAACCTGGTGGCCGAGGCCGGCCGGGATCTCGGCAGGGAGGACGACTCCCTCTGCCGCGCGCTGGCCCATGCCGGCCTGCTCCAGGGGCGCAAGATCGGCCAGATGGCCGTGGCGATCGAGGTCGCGGCCAAGGCGACGGGCCTCAATGCGAAGAAGCTCCGCGCCCGCGCCGAATCGGCCGCCGTCAAGGCCCGGGTCGAGGCCAGCACCGCCGAATTCCATGCCCTCGGTCTCAGTGCCGGGCATCGGCCCACCTTCCTCCTTGAGGACCCCATCGGCGACAAGGCCGTGGTCTCGGGCCTCGTGCGGTCAGAGCCTCTGGCCGCGCTGATCGACGCCATGCTCTCCGATTCGAACGCCTATGCCGCGCATGCCGCGCACCATGGCGTGCCCCCGGCCCGCTAGCCGACTGTCCGAATTTCCCTGGGGTTGACATTCGCGGCCAACTTGGGCCGCATCGGCGCACCTCACGCGGGCCGTCGCCCGTCCCCGTCAACCCCACCCCTGAAGTTCCCCCTCAATGCCGCCGATACTGCTTGGAATCCTTTGGCATATGGTCGGCGCGGCCTCGGCCGCGTCGTTCTACGCCCCGATCGGAAAGGTCAAGAAATGGTCATGGGAAACCACCTGGGCGGTGGCCGGCTTCTTCTCCTGGATCCTTCTTCCCATCGGCGTCAGCCTGATCCTCCTGCCCCATTTCGGCGCCTTTTATGCCGCGATCCCGAGCGCGCTGGTATGGAAGGTGGTCCTGTTCGGCGCGATGTGGGGTGTGGGCAACGTGAGCTACGGCCTCACCATGCGGCACCTCGGCATGTCTCTCGGCATCGGCGTTGCCATCGGCGTCACCCTGGTGGTGGGCACGCTGGTCCCCCCGATGCTGCACGGCCAGTTCCTGACGCTGTTCACCAGCCGCGGAGGCCTGTGGAGCATGGCCGGCGTCATCGTGGCGGTTGTGGGCGTCGCCATCGTGTCGTACGCCGGGCATCAGAAAGAGGTCCAACTGGGCTCCGAGGCGAAGGAGTTCAACGTCATGCTGGGCCTGGCGCTGGCGGTGATGTGCGGCATCTTCTCCGCCGGCTTTTCCTTCGCCCTTGACGCGGCGACGCCGCTCCGCGACATGGCCCTGGCGCAGGGGGTCAACCCATTGTACTCCCGGCTGCCCACGTACGTGCTCATCATGGGCGGCGGCGCGGTGGTCAATATGGCCTACTGTTTTCTGAGACTGGCCTTCAAACGCGACCTGTCGCTGGCCGCCGATCTGGCCCAGCCGGGAGCGATCCTGGTCAAGAACGGCGCCATGGCCGCGGCCGGCGGCATCATGTGGTACCTGCAGTTCTTTTTCTACGCCTGGGGCGAGGCCAACATCCCGCAGCGGATGGGCTTCGTGAATTGGATGCTCCACATGAGCGGGTACGTCCTCTTCGGCGGCCTGGTCGGGCTCGCCCTCGGGGAATGGAAGGGCATCTCCCCGCGGCCGATCCGGATCCTTTGGATCGGCATCGCCATCCTCCTGATCGCGGCCAACCTCGTGGGGCTGGGGCTAGCGTCGTAGCCGCCAAGCACGGAACGCGAGGGCGCGGGCCGGGGCCCGGCCCCGGCCGGCGGTCAGTCGACGCGGGTCAGCCCCTGGAC
>CAZKAH010000006.1:20360-22147 GCA_964550715.1 uncultured Opitutaceae bacterium | reverse complement strand
GGGGACAAAAAAATCCCGCCCCTGTTCGGAGCGGGATTTGCTGCTGATTAACCTATACTACCCCTGACAAATCATTGCGCGGGGGCCGGAGCGGCCGCCGCGGCGCCGCGAGTGGCCGACCAGTCGCTCTTGCGGGCGTCGCCGTCGCCCATCTTGACCTCCAGCGTGCCCTTGATGGTGTCACCATCGAGCTTGCCGGAGTACTTCTGGACGATGCTGTTGCCGTTGAACTCGCGGGTGACGGAGAAGGCCACCGTCTCGTCCTTGAACGAGGCGTCGGCGATCGGAGTTTCGCCACCGCGGCCCGAAACGGAGCCCGTGAGCGCGCCGTCCTTGAGGGTCAGGGTGGCCGTGGCCGGACGGCCGGCGCCGCCGTTGCGGCCAGGGCTCGTCCAATTCCAGGTGCCAGTGGGATCGCCGGCAAAGGCGGCGACAGTGAGGAAGCACGCGGCACCGACGGCCACGGCGAAAGAACGGAGGGATTTGATCTTCATATGATAAACCAGGATCGAGACGATGTTTTGGGTAGTACTATTCGGGGACGCAGGCCAGACGCAGCCCCGCAGGATTGGTTGCTGAATTTTTCACTGCGCCGGCGCCATTCAATATGATACACAAGTGTCTATTCATGAATAGCCTGCTTCCACCGCAGTCCTGCGCCTTCCCCGCCCGCGCGACCTAGCGGCCGCCGGCAAGTTTCCAGACTTCGCTGCCGCCCAGGAGGAAGCACCCCACCCCGAAATCCTCGAAATCCGGCTTGTGGTCGTAGCCGACGGGCTGGGAATCCGAGGGTTGCTTGCCCGTGCCCTGCACGTACCCGAGATAGCCGTCGGGATGGACGGCCTCCGCCGCCATCGCGTTCCAGGCCCGGAAGACCGCCGGCTGGTAGTCCTTCGCCGGGAGGAGCCCCAGGCGGATGCCGGAGGCGAAGCCGTAGACGAAGAGGGAGGTGCCGGTAACCTCCTTGCCGCCGAAGTGCCCCGGGTCGAGGAGGCTCACGTTCCAATACCCGTCGGCCCGCTGGAGGGGGAGGATCGCCGCGGCCATGTCCTGGAAATCGCGGGTGTACTCGTCACGGTGCGGCGCGTCCGGGGGCAGCACCTCCAGCACGCGAGTCAGCGCGGCCAGGACCCAGCCGTTGCCCCGCGCCCAGTAGCTGTTGCGGCCGTTGGGCTCCTGGTACGGCGCAACAAAGCTCTTGTCGCGCCACCACAGGTGCTCCGCCGAGTTGTAGAGGCCGTGCCCGCCCTGGCGGGTCTTCGTGTCCTCATAGAGCGCATGCAGCTTCTCGAAATACCGCGGGTCGTGATTCATCACGCCCAGGCGGGCGAAGACCGGCATGGCCATCTGCAGCGCGTCGCACCACCACCAGGTGTCGGTCTTGGCATCGCCCACCATCGCCGCGACGCTGGCCTGCAGGTCGCGGATCCGCTCCGGCTGCGGATCGAGGGCATAGAGATCGAGATAGGTCTGGCCGCAGCACTGGTTGTCCGCGCTCACCGTCGCGACGCCACCGATCAGGCCCCAGGCGTGGCTCTTCGCCCAGGCCACGGCATAGTCGGTGTACCGGGAATCGGGATCGACCCGGGCGAGCGCCATCAGGCCCTCGTAATACACCCCGCGCGTCCAGAGGTTGCTGGCGCGGGTCGTCGCGCGGGGCGCGGCCCCCGGGCGCGTGGTGATCGTCGTGACGGCCAGGCCGGGATCAGGACAGGCCGCCATGAAATGTCCGTTCACCGCCCGCAGCGTCCGCAGGACGTCGCCGGGCGCCGGCGCCGCGTCGCCGG
>CAZKAH010000006.1:0-20260 GCA_964550715.1 uncultured Opitutaceae bacterium | reverse complement strand
TTCACCGCCCGCAGCGTCCGCAGGACGTCGCCGGGCGCCGGCGCCGCGTCGCCGGCGGCCCTCGCCGCCGGGGCCAGCAGCGCCAGGTTGAGCAGCAGGAGGCCGGGGACGAGTCGGAAGCGTGGAAGCATGAGGGAAACCCCGGAGGGGAAAGGGGATGCGTGGGGCAAGGGGACGTTGGCGCGAACCGCTTCCCGGAGGAAAGCGGTTCGCGGTCGGACCGTCAGGCAAAAAAGTCGCCCGGACGGGATCAGAAGAGGGCGTTGGCGGCGACGCCCACCGCGGTGATCGGGCCGGAGTCGTTCAGCCCGTCGATCGCGCGGTCGGCCTTGTTGAGCGTGTTCTGCGCCGTGGTGTAGAGCGAATCGTCGTTGATCAGCTTGCCCAGCGTGCCCTGGCCCTTGGCGAGCTTGTCGGACACGTCGCGCACGTTCTGGATCGAGGCCTTGACGTTGTCCGCGGTCTGCTGGTCGTAGACGATCGCCCCGAGGGCGCCCTTGCCCGCCTTGATCTGGTCCATGATCCCCTGGGCGTTCGTGACAAAGTCCTTGGCCTGGGCGGCGGTGTCCTTGATCTGGCTCACGGCCGCGAGCAGCTGGTCGTGGAGGTCGGGATCGTTGATCAGCTTGCCCAGCGTGCCCTGCCCCTGGTTCATCTTGTTCGTGATGTCCTGCAGGTTCGACATCGTGGCCGTGACCTTCTCGCGGTTCTCGGTGACCAGCTTGTCCAGCTTCTGGAAGAGGCCGCCGTCCTTGTCGCCGTTGCCGTTGAACACCGTGCCGAGGGAGGTGAGCGCCCCGTCGAGCTTGTGGCCCAGGTCGCCGAGGTCCTTCATGACCGAGTTGAAGTCGGGCGTGACCGTGGTCGCGATCGAGTCGCCGTCCTGGAGGGCCGGCGCGCCCGGGGTCCCGATGGCGACCGAGAGGTAGTTGTTGCCGAGGAGGCCCGACTGGACGATCGACGCCGTCGAGTCCTTCGCGATTCGGACCTTGGTGTCGATCCGCAGGATAGCCGCCGCCGCGGACGGGGCTACGCCCGGGACCGCCGCGGGCTGGACCGCCTGGATCTCGTTGAGCTGGGTCTTGTCCACCGTGCCGATCTTGACGCCGGCCATGCGGACCTCGTCGCCGACCTTGAGCTCCTTCAGGTCGTCGAACCCGGCGATGAGCTTGTAGCCCTTGTCCTCGAAGAAATGGCCGCCGTTGAGCGTCTCGAAGGTGACCCAGATGAGGGCGATGCCGAGGAGGAAGAAGAATCCGACGCGGAAGGTCTGTTGGGCGTTGTTCATGGTGAGAGTCAGTTTTCCAGCTTCTTGAAGCGTGGATTGTGGAGGTCGAACTTGGGATGGAGAAAATCGACGATGCGCGGGTCCTGGGACTCCTTCAGCTCGGCCGGCGTTCCGACCGTGATCAGCTCCCCGCCCATGAGGATCCCGATGCGGTCCGCGATGTTGAGCGCGAGGTCGCGGTCGTGGGACACCGCGACGCTGGTCACGCGGTACTGGTCCTTGAGCGAGGCGATGATCTCGCTGATGGTCGCGGACATCACCGGGTCGAGCTCGCTGGTCGGCTCGTCATAGAGGAGGAGCTGGGGCTGCATCACGAGGGCGCGGGCGATGGCCACGCGCTTCTTCATGCCGCCCGAGAGGTCGGAGGGATACTTCCGGCCGGTGTTTTCCAGCGAGAGGATCTTCAGGGCGTGGAGGACCTTCTCCTTGATCTCCGCCTCGTTCCCGATCCGGTGCTCCCGCAGGTAGAGGGCCAGGTTGTCGTAGACGTCGAGCGAGTTGAAGAGCGCGCCGGCCTGGAAGACGAGGCCGATGCAGACGTGCTCGCGGGTCTCCTCGAGCGCGGCGTCATGGCCGTCGAGGGTCACGCGGCCCGAGGTGGCCCGCTCCAGCCCCACGACGTGCCGCAGGAGCACGCTCTTGCCCGAGCCGCTGGGCCCCATCAGGACGAAGATCTCGCCCGCCTTCACCTCGAAGCTGACGTTTTTGAGGACCTCGAGCGAACCGAAGCTCTTGCAGAGGTTCTCCACCTTCAGCCCGACGGCGGGGACTTCCGTCGTGGCGACGGGGCGGGGACGGGGGGCGGCGGCGGGCATGGCGGCGGTGGGTTAGGACGGCGAGATCACGAGCAGGATCTGCGTCAGGAGGTAGTCGAGGACCAGGATGAGGATCAGCGAGATCACCACCGCGCGGGTCACCGAGGCGCCGATCTCCCGCGGGCCGCCGCGGGTCTTGAGCCCGATGCTGCAGCTGACCAGCACGACGACGAAGCCGAACACCTCCGCCTTGAAGAGACCGTTGGCCACGTCCTTGAAATGCACGAACCGCCGGAGCGCGGCGAAATAGGTCTGGGAATCGAGGCCGATGAACTTGACGTGGCTCGCGATCAGCGCGCCGCCGAACCAGCCGACAATGTTCCCGATGATGGTCAGGACCGGCATCATGACCAGGACCGCGGCCAGGCGCGGCATCACGAGCATCCGCGCGGGCGGGATGTTCATGGTCTCCAGGGCGTCGATTTCCTGATAAACCTTCATCGAGGCCAGCTCGGCCGCGATGGCCGAGCCGACGCGTCCGGCGAGGAGGATCGACACCATCATCGGCCCGAGCTCGCGCGCCATGGAGAGGCCGACCAGCGAGCCAATGAACTGCTGGGCGCCGAAATTCTGCATCGAGTAACCGGCCTGCAGCGCCAGCACCGCGCCGATGAAGAAGCTCAGGATGGCGACGATCGGCAGCGTGGTGTAGCCAATCAGGTAGCACTGCTCGATGAAGCGGCCGGACTGCAGCGGCAGCGTGGCGAAGTAGCCCACCGACCTCACGAGGAGGAGCAGGGTGGCGCCGACGTCTTCGCAGATGTTCCGGAGTTGCTTCATATCAGCGGGATTGGGCGGTGAAGGTAGTCCGGTCGCGGAAAAACTCCAATCCGAACAGCCGCCAGCGCCCGTCGGCCGGCCGCCGGGACCAGCCGGCCAGGCCGCCGAGGAGCGTGACCCGGCGCTCGTAGGGGGTGCGCGTCACCCCGAGGAGCGGCCCCAGGTGAAACTCCGCGCGGTTGTGCGCGGCGCTGCGCTCCCAGGTGATGGCGTCCCAGAGGAGCGAGGTCCGGGTCTCGCCCGGCGCGCTCTGGTCGTGGCGGACCAGGGAGAAGAACGGGGTCCAGCTCGCGCGCACGTCGTCGTTGTGCGGGAAAAGGACCTCCAGCGGGCTGGGCGCCTGCCACTGGCTGCGCCCGGCGCCGTTGTCCCAGAAGCTGACCAGCGGCCAGAGGTGGACCTTGCGGGCCGGGGCCGCGTTCGGGTTGGCCAGGCTCCGCTGCTCGAGGGACCAGTAGATGAAATAATAGAATTGGGTCTTGGTCTGGGCCACGCCGCTGTCGGTCCAGCGCGCCTGGCGCCAGAGCGGCCAGATGACCCAGGTCTTGTCGTAGCCCTTGATGATCGAATGGGTGTAAACCGGCCCCCACCGGTTGATATAATGGTTCTCTCCCCGGCCCTGCACCAGGAAGGGCCAGAAGTACCGCGTCACGTGGTCGCGGAAGGGCGCGGTGCGGTCGGTGTAGCCAAAGAAGGGATAGAGGTAGTTCTCGGACACGACGTCGGGGCCGCGCTCCGAGGAGTAGAAGGGCAGGAAGCCCGACTCGTGCCTCGCCGCCGTGCCCGCCGGCGCGTCCGGCTTGGGCTGGATCGTGTTGTCGAAGCCGAGCGGCCAGAGAAAGAACCGGTTGTGATAGGCCCCGGGCCGGTCGAGCTCGCCATAGAGCGGCCAGAGGGCCCAGCCCTGCGCGGCGCCGTGGGTCGTGTGGAAGATCGGCCAGGGCGTCGAGGTGGTGGTCGCGCCGTCCTTCACCGTCTGGAGATAAAGCGGCCACAGGACGAAGCTGATGCGGTCCCGCAGGAACCGGTGCTGGAGCGTCCCGCCCACCGGAAAAAGCGCGCGGTAGGAATCCTCCGCGTGGGGCGTGACGCTGGAGAAATAGAACGGCCAGAGGTCGAAGTCCTCCTCCTGCGTCGCCGGCCGGACCGATTCTCCGGCCCGCCGGCCAAAATGATTGATCAGCGTGAGGATGCTCCACTCGTAGTTCGGGCCGTAGGTGCGCAGGTAGAAGAGGGGATAGAGCACGGTGATCTCGGCCGTGTCGCCGCCCACCTTCTGGCGCTTCACGTAAAGCGGACGGAAGCCCTCCACCCGCTCCGTGGGCGGCACCGGCTGGGAGAAAAGAAAGGGGCCCAGCCCGGACCACGATTGCACCCGCCCCTCGGCGTCCGCGTGCGTCACCCAGGCCGGCCACAGATTGTGTTCGTCCGCCCTCGCGCCCACGGCTAATGCCGCGGCAGCAACGCCGGCCGCGGCGATGAAGCGGGAAAGAATCATGTTTGCTCGTGTCGGCGTGACCGCCGTAGGTTAGGTACGGACAAGATGTTGGAGTGGGCATGTCCGCGCAAATTATTAAACCGGCATTGCCGACGGCGGTTCCCCCCACCATAGGATGGGACCCGCGACCAAGCGCGTTAGACAATGAGCCCAAAGCACTTAACCGGAGGAGAGGCCCGATGCGAATAAGCGGCGGCGGCGCCCGCGGGATTCCCCTGCTCGTCCCCCCGGGCGAGGCGGTGCGGCCGGCCACGGACCGGCTCCGGCAGGCCGTGTTCTCGAGCCTGGCCGCCTGCGTCGGCGGGGCCCGCTTCCTGGACCTTTTCGCCGGCAGCGGCGCCTATGGCCTGGAGGCGCTCAGCCGCGGTGCGGCCGGCGGGACCTTCGTCGAGAGCAATTTCCACGCGGTCGCCTGCCTGCGCCGGAATCTCTCCGCGGTCTGCAAGAGCCTGCGGCGCGACGAGAGCGACCTGGCGGTGCTGGCGATGGACGCCACCGGGCTCCCGCTGGGCGCCGGCGGCCCGCCGGATCTCGTCTTTGTCGACCCACCCTATGGCCTCATCGCCGGGATCGCCCCCGCCCTCTTCCAGCGCCTGGGCGAGATCCTGGCCTCGAAACCGGGCGCGCTCGTCGTCTTCGAGATGCCCGGCGAGATGGAGCTCAGCCCGCCCGGCTGGACTTCCCGGAAGCGCCTCGGGCAGGGCGGGCGCCAGCCGACCGCGGTCATCTTCGAGCGCGCCGCCTCATGACCAGCCGAGCCGGCTCTTGACGATTGCCACCGCCGCGACCGCGGCGGTCTCGGCGCGCAGCACCCGCGGGCCGAGGTGGGCGAACGCAAATCCGGCCGCGCGCAGCCGATCGCGCTCCGCGGGCGACCAGCCGCGCTCGGGCCCGAGCGCCAGGACCACGCCGGCCGGCGGGCCGGGCAGCGCCAGGGCGCCCAGCGCCTGCGGCGCCTCGTAGTTGTCCAGCGCCACGCGGAGGGCGGCGCGGTCGAGCGCAGCCAGCACCGCCGCGAGCGGCCGGCCGTGGGTCGTCTCCGGCAGGCGCGTGTCGAACGCCTGCTCCGCGCCGGCCACGAGATGCCGGCGCCACTCGCCGCTGCTCCACAGGACGCTGCGGGCATAGCCCGGCTCGCCCTTCTCGGTCGTCGCGAAATGGAGCTCCCGGACCCCGAGCGCGGCGGCCTCCTGCAGGAGCTTGCGCGCCGTCTGCGGCCGGGGCAGCCCGAGCACGAGGATGACGGGCGCCAGGGGCGGCGGCTCGGCGCCCCAGGCAAATGCCAGGGTCAGCGCCTCCGCGCCGATCGCGCGGACCGTGCCCCGGCCGCGCGGGCCGTTCACCAGGCCCGCGTCGAACGCGTCGCCCTCGGCCCGGCGCAGGACCTCGAGCAGGTGCCGCGCGCGGGGATCGCCGCGCGCGAGCGGACGGGCGATCTCGTCCGCCTCGAACAGGAGGAGGTTCACTTGACCGCGCGCTCGATCTCCGCGAGCTCGCCGGGGCCGAACTGCAGGTTCTGCAGCGCCCCGAGGTTCTCCTCGATCTGGCTGGTCTTGCTGGCCCCGATCAGCGCCGAGGTGATGGCCGGTTCGCGGAGCACCCAGGCGAGCGCCATCTGCGCCAGCGACTGCCCGCGGGCGCGCGCCAGGGCGTCGAGCCGTCGGATCTTGCCGAGCTTCTCGACCGTGATGTCCTCGGGCTTGAGGAACCGGGGATCGCGCGCCGCGCGCGCGTCCGCGGGAATGCCGCCCAGGTAGCGGCCGGTCAGCAGTCCCTGGGCCAGCGGGCAGAACGCGATCCCGCCGATCCCCTCGCGCCGGAGCACGTCGATCAGCCCGCACTCCGGCGCCCGCTCGAACAGGTGGTATTTCGGCTGGTGGATCAGGCAGGGCGTGCCGAGCTCGCGCAGCAGCTGGGCCGCGGCCGCGGTCTGCTCGGGATTGTAGTTGGACAGGCCGACGTAGAGGGCCTTGCCGGAGCGCACGGCGTGCGCCAGGGCGCCCATCGTCTCCTCCAGGGGCGTCCGGGGATCCGGCCGGTGGCTGTAGAAGATGTCGACGTAGGGCAGCCCGAGCCGCCGCAGGCTCTGGTCGAGGCTCGCCAGCAGCGACTTGCGCGAGCCCCAGTCGCCGTAGGGGCCGTCCCACATGGGGTAGCCGGCCTTGGTCGAGATGATCAATTCGTCGCGGTGCGCCGCAAGGTCCCCGCGCAGGATGCGGCTGAACGTCGCCTCGGCCGAGCCCGGCGGCGGACCGTAGTTGTTGGCCAGGTCGAAGTGGGTGATGCCGAGGTCGAAGGAGCGCAGGACCAGCGCCCGGGCGTTGGCGAAGTCGGCCTCGGCCCCGAAGTTATGCCAGAGGCCGAGCGAGAGGCGCGGCAGCTGGAGGCCGCTGCGGCCGCAGGCCCGGTAGAACCCGGGGCGGGCGTAGCGGGTCGGGGACGGGACGTGGGGGGAGGAGGTCATGGCGAAAAATTCCTACTCGGCGCGGAGCGAGGCCGAGCCGTCGGCGAATTCCGCGGCCAGCTTTTGCCCGGCCCGCACCTTGGCGCGCCGCAGGACCGGCTTCCCCTGCTCGTCGCGCAGGATGACGAAGCCGCGGTGAAGGACCGAGCCCGGGCTCGCCGCCCGCAGCCGCTTGCCCAGGGCCTCGAGCCGGTGCGCGGCCAGCGGCAGGCGGGCGGCGGGCGAGGAGCGCTCGAGGAGCGCGCGCGCCTCGGCCAGCCGCTGGCGGCGGTGGTGGACGGCCGTCCGGAGCGCCGTGGCCAGCCGATTCGAAAAATCGTCGAGCCGGAGGTGGCCCCGCTCGATCTGCGCGGCGGGCGTGAGCAGGCGCAGCCGCGACCGCGCGTGGTCGAGCCGCTCGGCGGCGCGGCGGCGCGCCTGGTCGGCCGCGGCCGCCAGCGCGCCGCGGGCCTGGGCGGCCCGCTCCAGGCACGCGACGAAGTGGCTGGAGATCAGCTCCGCCGCGGCGCTGGGCGTCTCCGCGCGCACGTCCGCGGCAAAATCGCAGAGGGTGAAGTCGATCTCGTGGCCCACGGCCGAGATGATCGGCACCGGGCAGGCCGCAACCGCGCGCACGAGCGGTTCCTCGTTGAAGGCCCAGAGGTCCTCCACGCTGCCGCCGCCTCGGCCGATGACCAGGAGGTCAAAGATGCCCAGGCGCCCGGCCAGGCCGAGCATCTCCGCCATCTCGGCCGCCGCGCCCTCGCCCTGCACCTTGGCCGGCAGCACGACCACGCGGCCGCGCCAGCCGCGGCGCGCGAGGATCCGCAGGAAATCCTGCACGGCGGCGCCGGTCGGCGAGGTGAGGAACCCGATGGTCGCCGGCAGGCCCGGGAGCGGCCGCTTCTTCTCCGGCGCAAACAGCCCCTCGTCCGCCAGCTTGCGCTTCAAGGCCTCGAATTCGCGCTGCAGCCGCCCCACCCCGTCCTCCACCACCGCCCGGACGATGAGCTGGTACTGGCCGCGCGCCTCGTACACATCCACCTCGCCGTAGGCGACGACCTGCAGGCCGTCCCGCAGCTTCGCGGTCTGCCGCGCGGCGTCGCCGCGGAAGAGGACGGCGCTCAGCTGCGCGCCCGCGTCCTTGAGCGAGAAATAGACGTGCCCGCTGGCCTGCGCCCGCAGGTTCGAGACCTCGCCCCGCACCCAGCCGGCCGGCATCCCGCCCTTGAGCAGCGCCTTCACCCGCCGGGTGAACTCGGTGACGGTCTCGGCCCGCTGGACCGGGCCGCCGCCCAGGATCTCCGCGCCCGTGGTCATGCGGCCGCGAGCCTCTTCTTCTTCCCGTAATGCCGGCGCAAAAGTTGGGTGGCCGCCGCCACGGCGATGATCAGGCTGAAAGCCACGAGGACGGCGCCGCCCCGGCCGTGCAACAGGGCCTCCCCAAAAATGATGTAGGCGGCGTTGCCCGGAACCCCGCAGAGGCAGGAGATGAGAAAGTATTTGCCCACGGGGGCATCGACCAGGCCCAGCGTGTAGTTCTGCACAAAGGCCGGGATGCCGGTGGTGGTGCGCAGGATGATGATGAGATCGGTCATGTCCGCCCGATCCACCTTCGGCAGCTTGTAGCCCAATTTCTCCAGGAGCCCGGCCAGCCATTTCCGGAACACGAATCGCGCCAGCCAATAGGTCAGCGCCATGTTGGCGACAAGGGCGACACTGCCGGCCAGCACCACGTTGGTCATTCCCATCTGCTCGCGAAAAGCCGAGCCGGCGATGAGCGAGAAGGCCGAGTTCGGGGCCCCGAACGCGGGCAGGAGCGCCATCGCGGCGAAGAAGGCCCAGGGCCCCAGCCGCGTGACGAGGGAGACTGCCTTGAGGACCAACTCCTGGACATGAACCCCCTTCAATAGGAATACACCGAGCGCCGCCCCGACCACCAGGGCCAGCGCGACGCGCCAGAGCAGCTTCTTGCGGTTGGCCGGGGCGAGAGGAGGCATGGGCGCGCCTCAGGCCTTCTTCTGGATGAACTCGATCTCGTAGCCCTCCGGGGCGTCGACGAAGGCGAGGATGTTGCCGCTGCTCGTCGTGGTGGGCCCGTCGCTCAGGGCGTAACCCTTCTTCGCCAGCCGGGCCGCGAACGCCGCCAGGTCGTCCACCTCGAAGGCGAGGTGCATCAGGTCGGGCTGGACCTGCACGGACGGGGCGCCCGGCAGCTGGGCGAGCTCGATCTCGGCGTCGGTGCCGGGCATCGCGAGGAAGGCGACGTTCGCGCCGCGCGGCGAGGTGCGGCGGCTGGTCACCTTGAAGCCGAGCGCGTCCTCATAGAACTTCACGGTGCGCTCGAGGTCGTTCACCCGCATGCGGGTATGGAGGAATTTGGTGAGCATAAGTTGAAATCAGTTCCCAACGGTAGCGGTCAATGTCGAGAGAATTTCCCCGGCGGCGGGTCGGCGCCCCTCGCCGGTTTCGCCGACATAGCGGCTGACCGCGTCCGGCGGCCCCATGTGCAGCCGCTCGGTCAGCCAGCGGTTGGTCGCGCTGGTGTGGCGCTTCAGCCACGCCGCGAGCGCCACCTTCCAGGGCGCCGATTTGGGCTCGGCCGGCGCCTCGGACAGCCGGCGCCGCAGGGCGCTGATCCCGGCCTCCAGCCGCTCCTCCCACTCGCGGCGGTTGCGGGCGGCCAGCTCGGCCCCACCCCAGTCGCCCGCGGCCCGCCGGCGGCCAAAATCCTCCCGCCGTTCGCGCAGGTAGGCCTCGCTGCCGTGGGCCCAGCCGCGGCAAAGCCGGGGAAAATCATCCTCGCCGGCGGCGAGGATCCCGCCGAGCCGGGCGGCGTAGTCCCGCCAGCCCGCGGGGTTGTCGGCGAGCCCCGCGATCGCCGGCAGCCACTCCGCGCCCAGCCAGGGCGGGCGACCCGCGGCGCCGCCGCGGAGAAAGGAGCGGTAGCTCGACCAGCGAAACTGCGGCAGCAGCGCCGCGCTCACCAGGCCCGCGCGCACAGGCCGCAGGTGGATCCCATCCACGAGCCCGGCCAGCGGCGCGCCCGGCTCGAAGAGGATCGCGCGGTAGCGGGTCCGGAAGGCGCGGCCGTTCCCCGCGCGGAAACGGTGGAACCGGTTGCCGAAGGCGCTCTGCAGCCAGTGCACGCCGTTCGCCAGGTTTCCCCGGGGAGTCACCAGCGCGAGATGATACTGGTTGCGGGTCAGGCAATAGGCCTGCACCCGCCAGTGCATGCGCGCGGCCGCCTCCCCGAGGCATTCCACGAAAGCCTGCGCCGCCTCCGCGGTGGCAAAGAGGTCGGTGCGGCGGTGCCCGTGGTTGAACACATGATAGACCGCCCCTGCGAACTCGATCCGCGGCTTTCGCGCCATGCGGGCATCTGAGAGGAATTCCCGCGCGGCTCAACCATCAATGTGTTAGGAGCTGTCCCCGGGAGGAGGCCCCGCCGCGCGGTGAGACGACGTCTGTCTCGGCGCCGGCCGCGACAAGCGCCTGGCGCGGACGTTCCAACTCGGATTGCTCAAAGCCCTTGGTCGCGAGAATTGCTATCCGCTTACCCGGTGGTGACTGATGCCTGGTATTCCTTTTTGTCGAATTTTTCGGCGCCTCCGTGTTCGTCGCACCCCAAGCCCGGAAAGGCGCTCCCTCCATCGGAGGAAGCCGCATGGGAGTCATCGGGGCGGCCCCCTGCCAGGCGCGACCGGGCCAGGTCCTGCAGCGAGGCCAGGTAGTCCTCGGCCGCGTCGGCCAGCGGCCCGACCCCGTGGACATACGCGAGCATCAGGCGGGCCGCCGGCCCGGCCTGCGCGTGCAGCAGTTCCCGCAGGTGCTCGGCGATCTCCGCCTGCTCGAGCAGGTCGGCCGGCTCCGGCGCCGGGTCGCACAGCCGCAGCTCCATGGCCGGCGCCTCGGATCCCGCGTTCGCGGAGCCGTGGAGCGAGACGACCTGGGGGCGCTGCTGCTGCCAGAAATAGGCGGCCCGGCCGAGTTGCAGTTCCTGGCAGACTTCCGCGGGAGTGGGCGGCGCATCGTCCGGCTCCCGGCTGGCAAGATAGCGGCGAATGCGGCGGCCGATCCGGTGCTGGTTGACGGGAAACGAAACGACGGAGCCCGACTTCTGAAACTGCCGGGCCATGTGATAGCGGATCCAGTAGCCGGCAAAATAGGCGAAGCGGGCGGCCCGGCCGTCGGGCACATACCGATCGATGGCATCCAGCAGTCCGTCGGAGGCGGCCCCCAGCATTTCGGCGTAGTCCTGGGGGCGGCGCCGCTTGGCGGCCGCCTTCGCCAGCCCATAGTTGGCGAGGAAGAGGGTCTCGCGCAATTCGAGCAGCCTCCGGTGGCAGTCCCCCGCCTCGGCCCCCAGCGCCGCCGCCGCGAAGCCGGAAGCGGCGGCCATCTCCAGAAAGGTGCAGACCGGCACGGAGAGCAGGAGCCAGAGAGCCAGGGGCTCCGTCTCGTCCGCCCGGGCTTCGGCCCGCATTACCAGGCCCGATAGTTCGCGGCGCCGGGCCGAACTGAGCCGCGCGGTCCGCCAGATTCTCACAGTCCGGACCGAATCCGCGGCCTCCGGCTCACGCTGAGGGAGCGCCTCGAGCCAGGCCCGGAGCAAGGCAGGGCGGGCGGCCAGGTGGCCGGCAAAACAGCCTTGGAGGGCGTAGAAGCGGGTGAAGAGCTCGTGGTTCCGGGTATATTCGGGGAGTTGGGTCATGGGGAATGGCCCGATAGTAGCACCTCAACCCGTTTTACACCCGTAAGTTATAAAATATATGCTGCTAGTGAACCTTGGGGGATTCTCCCGGGCGTTCCGTGGCAATTATTAGCCATGTCTACTTCCGGAGACGACCGCCGGCGCGCCACGGGGGATGCCGGTAGAGGTACCACGGTGCAGGCCGCGTGAAGCCCGGCTTCCAAAATAACGGCCGGAACCCCCATCGCGGAAACGAAAGAGGGGGGTCCAGCGGGCCCTCCCACGAATTTGAGGGATAGATCGGGAAGTTGACCGGCCCGTCCGGCAGGGACGCGGCGGCCGGCTCCCTTCCGGCCGCGGGCCGGATCGCCGCCGCCGCGGCACCCGCGTAGGCCTCAGCGAGGTCGCCCATGGTCTGGAGGCCCCGGCTCATCGCGGCATCCACGCGCCGGGAGGTCTCCTCCGCCAGCGGCGTCCGCTGGCGCAACCGTCGCGCGACCATGGGGACGCAGACGGCGGCCGCAGTGGCCAGGAGGGCGAGCGTAGTGATCGCACCCGCCAGGGTGAATCCCTCATGGCGGTGGGAATGGGTGGGACGGGAGGTGGCGGGCGGAGGCATGCGGGAAAAATAGCAACGGGCGGCCGGAGCATGCGGACGAGCCCGCGCGGGTTGTTACTATCCCTGGCGATGACCTTCCCCGCCCTGCTTCTCGCCGGCGCGCTGAGCGCAGCCTCCCCCCCTCCTCCACCGCCGGACCTGCCGGCGGACACCCAGGCCGCCGCGTATCCGGAGGACGCCGGGGCCGATCACGTGCCTTTCCTCCACCTGCGCCGGGGCGCCCTGATCGAGAGCATCGCCTTCTCGGCCGCGTACCTCCGCGCGGCGCCGCACGAGGATTGCATCGTCCTGCCCAGTCCGGCCGGCACGTCGATCGGAGGCGTCGCGGTCTACACCCGGGCGGGGCGCCTGTTCCTCCGCAGCGTGACGTACGGGACCCTGCCGCTCCCCGGCCTGGGCGCGGACGACATCAACCATCCCGAGAAGCTCCTCCCCGCGATGGCGGAGGCTGCGGCTCACGCGGACCGGCGGGTCGCCCCCGCCACGGGGGAGTCGGACGAGGCCCAGCTCCAGAAGGCCGCCGCCGCCGTCAGTTTCTTTCCCTCGGCCCTGGGCGAGGTCAGTCTCACGAGCCCGGAAAGGGACGTCACGACCGGCCGCCGGACGCGCGTCCTCGTCCTGGACTGGAACCAGAGGCACTATCTGTGGAATCCGGCCACCGGGGTCATGGAAGTGCCCGTGCCGGTCGATCCCCTCACGCACACGCCCTACCTTTGCGTGCAGCAGCCCGAGCTGCCCGGCAGCGTCCTCTTCGCCGCCGAGTATGCCCGGCTCAATCCGGGGGAAAGGGCCGAGGTGCTGATCGATCCCCGGATGCTGGCGCAGCCCCGGACGTGGTTCGCCCGCGGGGCGGTGGTCGCGGCCTACACCGCGGAAGGCCGGGTGTGGCTGCATACCGGCACGGAAAGCCTGCCGCTGCCCGGGGCGGTCCCGGCGGACTTCGCCGACCTCCCGCGCCTCACGGCCGCGGCCCTGGCGCGGTACCACCGCTTTCTCGGGGAACGCGGCAGCCGCGCCGCGCCGGTTCCCGCCGGGCTGGCCGGCGACACCGATGAACTGCAGCTCCGGCGCGCGCACTTCCGCCTGCAGGTCGCCAACGCGCGGCCCGGCCGGATCCGCGACGCCTCCCGCGTCCTCGTCATCGACTGCGGCAGCCTCCAGTGCGCCTATGCGCCCGGCCACGGCGCCGCGTACTCGGGGTGGCTGCCGCCCTACCCCGCGCTGCTGGTCGACGGGATTGTCTTCGCGGCCGCCTGGCGGCGGGACCATCCCGCCGAGCGCGCCGTCGTCCTGGCGCATCCCCCGCCCAGCCGCGTCACGTATCCGCAGGGTGGAGTCAACGCGCACGTCTTCTACACGCGGCAGGGCGAACTCTGGGGCCACATCGGCGAGGACCACGCCGGCGATTACCGGGTCCCCGGGGCCGGGGCGGCCGCGATCGCGGACCGCTCCCGGCTCGTCGGCCTTTGCGCCGGCAACCCGGCGATGCAGGAGCGGCTGGCCCGGACGGCCGCGGACCTCTTCGCCGGGGACTACCGGCGGCCCGCCGACGGCCAGCCCGCCTACGATGGGCGGCCCTTCGCTCCCGGGACGGTGGCGGACCAGTTGCGGGACGCGGGCGTCCCGTGTCGGATCGTCCCGGAGCGGGAGCGCGCCGAGGACGGCCGCGTGACCGAATTCCCCGCCCCGGCGGTCGTCTTCCGCTGGGCGGGGGAAACCTTCGTCTACGCCCGCCAAAAGGTCTTCCGCGCCCGGGCCCGGGGCTACGCGCCGGACCCGACCCTCGATTGAGATGAAAACCCTTGGACGATGGGCCCGGATGTTCGCGGCCGGCGCGCTCGCGCTCCCGTTCGCCGGCCCGGCGCGCGCCTGCTTTCCCGACGACGGCTTCGACGATTTTGCCGGCGGCTCCACGGCCAGCGTGGATGGTTTCGACTACAGCGAGCTGGGCGGCGGCGATTCCAATGCCCCGGCCTGGATGAATTCGGGGCTGTTCATGTCCGACCCGGCGCCCGACCCCGGTCCGCTTTACTCGGATCCCGGCGGAGGGGGCGGCGGCGAAGGCGGAGGCGATTCCCCGCCGCCGGACGCCGGCCCACCGCCCGACCCCGGCGCCGCCGAGCCGCCGTCCGATCCCAGTCCCCCACCCGACGACGCCCCGCCGCCCCCGCCGGATCCACCGCCGTCGGCCCCGGACCCGGCACCGCCTGATCCCACGCCCGATCCAGCCCCCGAGCCGGCGCCTGACCCGGCGCCGATTCCGCCGCCACCGGCCGCGCCCACCGCCTCGCTTTCGGCCTCCCCCGCCAATGGCACGGCGCCTTTCGCCGCAATGATCGCATGGGCGACCGCGAACGCCGATGCGGCGGTGGTGGCCGGATACGGCCTGGCCAGCTCCGATCTCTCGGGCGCCCAGTCCGTCCTGCTGGGCGCGGGCGGCAGCTTTACCTTCACGATCACGGCCAGCGGTCCCGGCGGCCAGGTGAGCCAGGCGGTGACGGTGACGGCGGGGGCCGCGCGCCTGCCCCAGTCGATCTCCTTCGCCCCCCCGGCGACCAGCCGATTTCCGGGAGCCCCGCTCGGACTCGGCGCCACGGCCACCTCCGGCCTGCCCGTGGGTTTCGCGGTCCTCAGCGGTCCCGCCACAATCCAGGGCGCGCAGCTCACCCTGACCGGAACCGGGCCGCTGGTCGTGCGGGCCTCGCAGCCCGGCAACGCCTTCTGGCTGCCCGCGCCGGACGTGACCGCGACGATCAATGCCCAGCCCCCGCCCGACTTCAGCCGGATTCGATTCAACGCGGCGGGTCGCGACGCACACATGATCAACCAGGGCGCGGCCGCCGGCAGCACGTTCATCTGGACCGATCCCGGCGGCCTGCTCCTCTCGCCCTGGCCCGCCTTCAGCGGCGCCCAGCCAGCCCCGGCCGGCCCGGCCAACACGGTCCTGCCACCGGTTCCGGCGGCGGGGCCCTGAAACGGCTAGTCGATCCGCCCGCCCCGCAGCGGCTCGCCCAGCGGCATCCACCGGTGGCCCGCGCGGGCCAGCAGCCGGTCCGCTTCAGCCGGGCCGTCGCTGCCGGCGGCATAGCCCGCCGGAGCGCCGCGGCTCCGCTCCCATCCGCGCAGGACCGGCTGCACGGCGGCCCAGCCGCCCTCGATGGCGTCGGCCCGCTGGAAAAGCAGCGGATCGCCGCGCAGGCAGTCGTAGAAGAGGGTCTCATACCCGACATTCGGCCGCTCCGTGAAATAATCCGCGTAGCGGAACGTCGTCGCCACGGGGGCCAGGCGCATCGCCGGGCCGGGGACCTTGGCGTTGAAACGGGTCTCGATCGCATGGTCGGGATCGCACTGCAGCCGCAGCACGTTGGCCGCGACCTCATCGGTCTCCGTGCCCTGGAAGAGCCGGTAGGGCGCCGCCTTGAAGTGCACCGCGACCTCCGTCCGCCGGGTCCCGAGGCGCTTGCCGGTGCGCAGGTAGAAAGGCACTCCCGCCCAGCGCCAATTCTCGATCTCAAGCTTCACGGCGACGTAGGTCTCGGTCCTGCTCGAACGGGAGACGTTGGGCTCCTGGCGGTAGCCCGGGACCCGCTGCGCGCCGATCCGGCCCGCCCGGTACTGCCCCCGCACGACGTCCCGCGGCCGGATCGGCGCGATGGCTTCCACCAGCTTGGCCTTCTCGTTGCGCACCGCCTCCGCCGCGAAGGTCACCGGCGGCTCCATCGCCATCATCGTCAGCAGCTGGAAGAGATGGTTGGGCACCATGTCGCGGAGCGCGCCGGTCGCCTCGTAGAAGGAGCCGCGCAGCTCGACCCCAATCGTCTCGGCCACCGTGATCTGCACGTGCTCGACGTACCGCCGGTTCCAGATCGGCTCGTAGATGCCGTTCCCGAAGCGCAACGCCATGATGTTCTGGACCGTCTCCTTGCCGAGGAAATGATCGACCCGGTAGATCTGCTGTTCGGTCATCACCCGCAGGATCCGGCGGTTGAGCGCCTCCGCCGAGGGCAGGTCGGAGCCGAAGGGCTTCTCGATGATGACCCGGCGGAAGCCGCTTCCGGCCTCGCGGAGCAGGCCCCCCGCACCCAGCCGGTCGACGATCGGTCCGAAAAAGCGGGCGGCGACCGCCAGATAAAAGACGACGTTTCCCTTCCGCTCCCGGCCGCCGGCCTCGAGCAGGGCGGCGAGCTTCGCGTAGCTCCCCGGATCGTCAAAATCCGCCGCGAGGTAGCTGAGGCGCTGGTCCACCCAGCCCCAGGCCCGCCGGTCGAGTGAGCGGACGTGGAATTCCCCGGACGCATCGCGGGCGAAGGAGCGCATGGTCCCGGTCAGGCTGGCCCGCCATTGCGCCGTGGTCTGGGGCACGTGGTCCACCCCGATGAAGCGCGTCCGCGAGTCCAGCAGGCCGCTGCCGGCGAGGTTGTAAAGGGCCGGCATCAGGAGCCGCTTGACCAGGTCGCCGCCGCCCCCGAAGAAGACGATCGTGCAGGGAGGAGCCGGCTCCGTGCCGGCTGCGGCTCCCGCTTTGGCTTTGGTTCGTTGCACCGCTTCCACCGGGCAGGCTAGCGCCGGTCCCGGCCTTGCGCCAGCGGGATTTGTTCTTTCCCCGCGCAAAGCATCGGGCCAGCGTGCGCTTCTTCCCCATGAAACGCCTCCTGGCCACGCTGCTCCTGCTCTGCCCCCTCGCCGCCGCCGCCGAAAAGGTCTCGGTCGCCGCCGCCGCCAACCTGACCTACGCGCTCGAGGCCCTGAACGCCGGCTTTGTCCAGGCCAACCCCGGCGTCGAGGTCACCGTGCTCACCGGCGCCTCCGGCAACCTCGTGACCCAGATCGAGAACGGCAGCCCCAACGATGTCTTCCTCTCGGCCGACATGGATTTTCCCCGCCGGCTGATCAAGGCGGGCCAGGCCGACGAGGGTTCGCTCGTCGATTTTGCGACGGGCCGCCTGGCGCTCTGGACCACCCGGCCCGGCCTGGAACTGACCTCGGTCGCCGCCGCGGTCCGCTCGCCCGCGGTGCAGAAGCTCGCCCTCGCCAACCCCGCGACCGCCCCCTACGGGCGCGCGGCCCAGGAAGCGCTGACCAAGCTGCACGTCTGGGAGGAGGTCCAGCCCAAGCTGGTCACCGGCGAGAACATCACCCAGACCGCGCAGTTCGTCGAGACGGGCAATGCGGATGCCGGCTTCGTCGCGCTCTCGCTCGTCCTCTCGCCCCGGCTGAAGGACCGGGGCCGCTGGATCGAGGTCCCCCCGGGACTGTACGCCCCGCTCGACCAGGGGGCGGTCCTCACCCGCCACGGGAAGGACAATCCCGCCGCGCGCCGCTACCTCGCCTTCCTGCGCAGCCCCGCCGCCGGCCTGATCCTCGAGCGCTTCGGCTACCGTGTGCCCGTCTCGGCCTATGGCACCTACACGACCGACGTGGAATACGCCAATGTCGGCGGCGAAAGCGTGAAGCTCGACGCCTTCGTGCCGGACGGCCCGGGTCCCTTCCCCGCGGTCATCCTCGTCCACGGCGGAGGCTGGAACGGCGGGGACAAGTCGGGCGGCCCCGGCAAGGGCTATACCGCGCCGATGGATCTCCCGTTGGCCCGCGCCGGCTTCGCCTGGTTCGAGATCAACTACCGGCTGACCCCGAAATATCCCTATCCGGCCTGCATCGATGACGTCGAAACGGCGATCCGCTGGGTGAAGGCGCACGCCGCGCAGTATCATCTCGATCCTCGCCGGATCGTGCTCAGCGGGGAATCCGCCGGCGGGCATCTGGTCGAGCTGGCCGCGGTCCGGATGAACGACTCGACCCGTCTCGCGGCCGTCGTGGTCTTTTACGGGAATTCGAACCTGATCGCCGAGGAGGTGGAGCGCGGCGGCTTCAAGGGAAATTTTGGCGCGCTCTTTCCCGGACGGACGCAGATGGACGACGCCACGACGGCGCTCCTCCGCTCGGCCTCGCCGGTCTACCTCGTCCGGCCGGGCCTGCCACCCTTCCTCCTCGTGCACGGCAATGCCGACAAGAGCGTGCCCTACCAGCGCTCCGTGGACTTCCTCGCCATGCTCCAGGCCGTGCGGGTGCCCTGCGAACTCATCACGATCCCGGGCGGCGTCCACGGCATGGTCTACTGGGACCCCGTCGCCCCGGACTACAAGGACCGGGTTGTCGCGTGGCTGCAGCGGACGCTCAAATCCGATTGATGCGGCGCTGGCGCCGGGTGTTGACCGCCCACACCAGCCGCGCCGGCACGAGCTTGATCAGCAGGACGGCCAGCTTGTACTGCCAGCCCGTCACGACGAAGAGCCGCCCGCGGTCCAGGCCCCGCAGCGATTCAGCCACCACGTCGTCCGCCTTGAGCCACAGCCAGGACGGGATGGCGCTGCGGTCGAAATCGAGGTGGTCGTGGAATTCCGAAACCGTGAACCCCGGGCAGAGCGCCTGCACCACGACGGGAGAACCGGCGTTTTTCAACTCGAGGTAAAGCCCCTCGGTGAAGACGTTCATCCAGTGCTTTGTGGCGCAGTAGCTGACGCTCCCGGGAGTCGCGACATAGCCGGCCACGGAGGAGACGTTGATGATCGCGCCGCGCCGCCGCGCGATCATGCCCTGCAGCGCGGCGTGGGTCAGGCGCATCGTCGCCAGGACATGCAGCCGGTGCATCCGGTCCTGGGGCGCCAGGTCCAGGTCGGTGAAACTCCCCCTCGAGCCCACCCCCGCGTTGTTGACGAGGAGCGCGAGGTGCTCCTCGCCCCTGATCCTCTCCTCGACGACCCGCTGTCCCTCGTCGGTCACGAGGTCGGCCGCCAGCGCCTCGGCTCGGACGCCGTGGTCCCGCTCGAGCTCGCGGGCGAAGGCTTCCAGGCGGTCCCGATGGCGGGCGACGAGGATCAGGTCGTGGCCCCGGGCGGCCAGCTGGCGGGCGAAGGCGGCGCCGATTCCAGCGGAACCTCCGGTGATCAGGGCGAGCGGGCGCATGGGCCGAGCTTGGGAGGCCCCGGGAAAAAGGCCAGCAGGCGATCGGCGGCCGAGGCGGCCGGTTTTAACTTTTGCGGGAACCCGGAAAGGGTGCATGCTTACTCATCGCCGCCGTGGCTCACCCCGCCCCATCGCAGCTTTTTCTCGTGGCTGCGTGGGGCTTGGTTGTCTCCGCCGCGGCCGGCCAGACCGCCCCGCCACCGGAGGGGACCGCGGGCGTGCCGCCCATCTTCACCTCGCCGGCGGCCGCGGCCGATTCCCCGCCGGCCCCGGTGACTCCGGCCGTGGCCCCGGCGGAAGGGACCCACGTCCTCTCCCCGGCGCTGGCCGCGGCGATTTCGACGGCGCTGCGGCCCTATGCCGCCCCCGACACCGCCGCGCCGGCCGCCGTTCCCGGCCCGGCCGCCGAGCCCAGGAACAAGGTCCCCCGGCTGCCGATAGTGACCCTGCCCAAGGTCACCGTCCGGGACCGGCCGATCCGGGAGTTCACCGAGCGCGAGAGCTACACCAAGGAAGGGCTGAGGGAACTGGCGGCCAAGCGCTACCTTTCCTGGCTCGACCACCTCCTGTACAATCAGGGGATCCCCGGCTTCATGACCCCCGAGGGCCTCGCGATGGCCAAATACCACGAGGCCGAGGACCACGCGCGGGCGAGGGAGATGGCCGACCTGCAGCAGCTGGATGCCATGAAGGATCCGGACCAGAAGCCCCCGGCCCAGGCGCCCTGACGCCGGCCGGGCCCGCGCCGGTCCGGCGGATTTGCCGCGACGCGGGCGGCCCGCTCCTCCATCTTCCGGACCATGATCTACAAAAAGATAATGATGGAGCCGAACAAGAAGATCGCGCTCGTGGCCCACGACAACAAGAAGCGGGACCTGATCGAGTGGTCGAAATTCAACCGCGACCTCCTCGCCCATCACAAGGTCTATGCCACCGGGACGACCGGCGCGCTCCTCGAGAAGGAACTCGGCTTCAAGGTGCACCGCCTGGAAAGCGGTCCGCTGGGCGGCGACCAGCAGATCGGGTCCAAGATCGTGGACGGCGACATCGACTTTCTCATCTTCTTCTGGGACCCGCTGGAGCCGCAGCCCCATGATCCCGACGTCAAGGCGCTCCTGCGCATGGCGGTGGTCTGGAACATCCCGATCGCCTGCGACCGCT
>CAZKAH010000005.1:0-106471 GCA_964550715.1 uncultured Opitutaceae bacterium | reverse complement strand
GCTGGCAGGAATCGCTCATCCAGCTGGGGATGCTCGTCGAGCCCGAGATCCCGAACTGATCGAAGAAGACCCGCCGGGCTGGTGACCGGCCTAGTTGCGAGCGGCTTCGATCTTCTTGACCGTCATCTCGCCGGCCGGGCTCATTTCCCAGGAAATATTGAAGGTCTTGGTGCCCCCGGGTTTATTGAGGATTCAGTCCAAGGCAGCCGGCCGAGACGAATCCGAACGGTAAAAATCCGGCAACGGCGCCCGGGCAATGGCGACATTGTCGAGGTTTTCGCCGAAGATTAGGGCCCGGCCCCTATATTACTTCGTGTCCTTGGTGAATTGGACCAGCGCGCTCCTCGGTGATGATCTCAACGTTGCTCTGGGGGAAAGGCCCGTTCAAAGAAAGTGCTTGAGTAGCCGAGTCTCATCACTTTTGATTACCGCTGAAGTCAGGACACGTGTCCTGATAGCTGCTGTGAGTCGTCGTTTAGTCCACCCCCCTCTCCCTCGCCGGAAAACCGTCGGCCAGGGTCACCCCGACATAACCAAAGTGCGCCCAAAGGGCGCCTGATGACCGAATCAATATGAACCCAAGCAAAGGCCTCCTCCCGACCCTTCCCAGAATGCTGTCCCTGCAGGCCTGCATTCTGATCGCCGCGTCGACCGCCGTGGCGCAAGTGGCGCCCGCTCCGGCCGACTCGAGCGCCCCGACCGCCACCACGACCACGACGACCACCACCACGACGGCGGCCCCGACGCCGCAGGAGCTCCAGTCCAGGGAGGCGCCGGTGGTCCTCTCCCCCTTCGAGGTCGTCTCCGACACCAAGGGCTACTACTCCGCCAACACGGAGGCCGGCACCCGCATCAATTCGAAGCTCGAGGACCTCGGGGCGCCCATCTCGGTCGTGACCAAGCAGCAGATGGACGACTTCGCGATGCTGGATATCAACGACATCTTCCTCTACACGCCGAACACCGTCGGCACCGGCACCTACACGGACAACACGGTCGACCGCAACGGCAGCGTGGCGGACAACAACCAGCTGAATCCGACGCAGGCCAACAAGGTCCGCGGCCTGGCCGCGGCCAACATCGCCCGCGACAACTTCGAGAGCCTCGGCCGCGTGCCGATCGATCCGCTGGACATCGATGCCGTCGAGCTTTCCCGCGGACCCAACGCCAGCGTCTTCGGCCTGGGCAACCCCTCCGGCACCCTCAACCAGGTCGGCGCCAAGGCCAACCTCTCGCGCGACTTCACGCACGTCGGCTTCCGCGCCGACAGCGTCAGCGGCTACCGCACCCAGCTCGACGTAAACCGCGCCCTCAACGACAAGCTGGCCGTCCGCGTCAGCGGCGCCTTCACGCACACCGGTTTTGAGCGCAAGCCCTCCGGCATCAATGAGGAGCGCTACAACGCGATGATCCAATACAAGCCCTTCAAGTGGACGACGGTCAGCGCCTCCTACAGCTACTACAAGGCAAACGGCAACCGGCCGAACGACGCGATGCCCCGCGATAGCGTCTCCTATTGGGCCGCGAACGGCAAGCCGACCTGGGATCCCATCACCAGCCTGATCCACGTCAACGGCACGACGATCGGCCCGATCACGGCCAGCACGTTCCCGACCAGCTTCGGCGGCGTCAACGTCGACTACTTCAACAACGGCTTCACCGGCAGCAACCACGGCTTCGTCTACATCGACCAGGGCGTCCTCGGCTACTGGACGGCGCCCACGACCTTCAACACCGCCAGCGGCCCGATCACCAACGCCAGCCCCCTCGATCGCCTGATGTCGCCCAGCGCCGCGACCGGCATCGTCTCGGGCAAGCCCGCGAACCAGCCGCTCTTCGCCACCACTCCGTCGGTGAGCAGCAAGGCCATCTACGACTACACCTCGATCAACCTCGCGGCCGTCAATCGCCAGAACGACCGGGACCTCACCTCCGAGGTCACGGTTGACCAGATCCTCCTCGACACGCCGATGCAGACCCTGGCGGTCCAGGGCGCCTTCTTTCGGGAGGACTCGCTGCGCTACCAGCGCAACATCCTCGGCATCCTCAATGCCAACGGCCAGTCGGGCCAGCTCCTCGTCGACGTCAATTCCCGGAATCTCGACGGCACGCCCAACCCCTACTTCCTCAAGCCCTACCTGGGCCAGGACCAGCCGCTGGCCCTCTCGCAGCCGGCAAAGTGGGATACCTACCGTCTCGAGGCGGCCTACAAGATCGACTTCACGACCAAGACGGACAGCTGGCTGAAGTGGCTCGGCCTGCACCAGATCAGCGCCTACGATGACTACAAGTACCGCATCAACCGGCAATACGGCTACAAGGACGCCATCGCGGACCCCCAGAACCACACCTGGATTCCGAAGGGGCTCTCGACGGGCAACCAGGGCGCCATCACCAGCGGCCCGGCCGCGGCCCTCGCCATCACCCGCGACTACTTCCGGTACTATGTCGGCAATGCCAACAACACCGGCCAGGTCAACTACGCCCCCACCGACTTCTCCTACGGCAACTACCCCTTCATCTGGGGCAGCCAGCTGAACGGAGTCTTCACCCATGAGAACACGCAGCTCAGCCAGGTCGCCGTGACCGACTCGACCGGCGGCGGCAACAACGTGAAGACCATCCTCAAGTCGATGGGCGCGGTCATCCAGAGCCACTTCCTCAACGACGACCTCGTCACGACCCTGGGCGAGCGCGAGGACAAGCAGTACCAGAAGGCCGGCCTCACGCCGCAGCTGCTGGGCTCCGACGGCATCTCCTTCAACTATCCGTCCATCAACGGCTGGGCCAACGGCGACTACAACTTCCACAGCGGCAAGACGACCCAGGCGGGGGCGGTCGCCCGTCCGTTCAAGGACTTCTCCTTCGTCCACGAGCTGCGGACTTCGGATCAGGCGATCGGCAAGTTCCTCGGGGAGCTGGTGGGCGGCCTGTCCATCTCCTACAACAAGTCGAACAGCTTCATCCCGCAGAACACGGCGACGAACGACTTCCTGGTCCAGCTGCCAAACGCGAGCGGCAACAGCGTCGACTACGGCCTGGGGATCAATATCTTCGGCGG
This sequence comes from uncultured Opitutaceae bacterium, assembly GCA_964550715.1. Taxonomy (GTDB): domain Bacteria; phylum Verrucomicrobiota; class Verrucomicrobiia; order Opitutales; family Opitutaceae; genus Palsa-1447. Next base: position 103,410 of record CAZKAH010000005.1, on the reverse strand, counting down.
CAAGGTCGTGGCCAATGTCCGCCGGTACGACACGAAGTCGATCAACAACCGCAACAGCGACGCCGGCACGATCGCCCAGCGCGTCCTGCGCATCGACGTGGCCTCCACCGCGGCCTTCCTCCTGGTCAACCAGGCCAACAACTGGGTCGCCCAGCTGCACCCGACGTTCACCCAGGCCCAGGTCAACACGGAGGTCGGCAACGAGATCGGCCTGCCCTTCCCGACCATCCAGGCGCTGCAGCAGGGCTTCACTGCCGGCACGATCTCCTCGACCAACGACATCGACTCGAAGGGCACGGAAATCGAGCTGAACTACAACCCGACCCGCTTCTGGACCCTGACGGCCAACGCCACGGACACGAAGGTGGTCAACTCGAACGTCTCCGGCGACGTCCAGGCCTGGCTCAACCAGCGCCTGCCGATCTGGACCACGATCGTCGACCCCCGCACCAACACGCTGTGGTGGACGACGAACTACACCGGCTCCCAGACCGCCTCGGCCAACTACCAGAGCTTCGTCGCCTCGCCCTTCCTCATCATCCAGCAGCTGCAGGGCAAGCGGCAGAGCCAGTTCCCCCGGTACAATTTCCGTCTGAGCACCAACTTCCAGCTGGCCGGCATCACGGACAATCCGCTCCTGAAGCACTTCAGCGTCTCGGGGGCCGTCCGCTGGCAGTCGTCGCAGGGCATCGGCTACTACGGCCTGCAGCAGCTGCCGGCCACGATCACGGCGCTGGATCCGAACAAGCCGATCTACTACGGCGCCCAGGCCTTCTTCGACGCCGGGGTCGGCTACAAGACGAGGATCTTCAACGGCAAGATTCCGCTGACGGTCCAGCTCAACGCCCGCGACCTCGAGCGGCCGGGCTACAAGCTGCAACCCATCGCCGCGTTCCCGGATGGAACGGCGAACTCATACCGCATCCTCGATCCGACCCTGTACATCCTGCAGGTGTCGTTCGACCTGTAGCGGCAGCGGCCATCGATTCACAGTCGCGCGGCGCCGGTCCCTGGACCGGCGCCGCTTTTGTTTCCCGGCGGAATCGCCGGGCCGTTTTATCTGGCCGTCGCCGGGCCGGTTTCCGAAACTGGCCCAACCCCGCCGCCCTTGGAATCCAAGACCCAAAGAGAGTTCCTGGCCCGGTGGCTGCTCGCGAGCGGGTGCGGCGCGGTTCTCGCCTTCTGCTTCAGCCCGCCCTTCGGGGCCTTCCGCCTATGGGCCCGGGTCCCGGAAATGCAGGGCATGCTGGAGGTCCGGCGCGGGGCCAGCGTCCTCGCGCAGGCGGCCCATCCCGGCATTGCCATCGCCGACCCGCTGCACGCCGCCATCCGCTGGCGCCTGCTCTTCCCCCTCCTCGGACATGCGCTGTCGCTGCCACCCGCCGCGCTCTTCGCTCTCGCCCCGCTCGGCTGCCTGGCCGCGCTCGCCTATATCATTGCGATCCTGCGGCGGGCCGGCTGCAGCTGGGCCGAGGCCGGCTTGGCCGCCATCGTCCTGGGCGCGACCTCCTGGTTCTTCACCTCCGTGTCCTGGCTGGGGTATTTCGATTCCTGGCTGGTGCTCGCCCTCCTGGTCACGGCCTTCGCCCGGGCCAGCTGGCCCGTCTGGCTGGCCTGCCTGGCGGCGCCGTGGATCGATGAACGCTTTGTCGTCGCGGCCCCGCTGGCCCTGCTTTGCCGCCACGTCTACCTGGCCCGGCGGGAGCCGCCTTCGCCCGCCGGCGGGCGCCGCGAGCTCGCCGGCGCCGCCATCCTGCTGGGCGCATTCGTGGTCATTCGCCTCGGGTTCCTCGGCGGCCCGCCGGATGCCGGCACCTCCGTCCGGGGTTATTTCGCGAGCTTCCGCTTCTCGGCCGTGCCGTGGACCCGGATCGCCTTTGGCGCCTGGGCCGGGCTGCGCGCCGCCTGGGTGTTCGTCGCGGCGGCGGTCTGGCTCTGCTGGAAAGGCCGCCCCGGCGGATTCTGGATGGCGGCCGCCATCCTGGCCACGGTCGCCGTGGGCCTGGGCACGGCCCAGGACCTGAGCCGCTCCATGATGCTGGTGCTGCCGGCCGGGCTGCTCGGGGCCGTGCTCGCGCTGCCGATTGCGGGCTGGCGGCCCTGGGCCCTGCCCGGACTCGCCGCCGCGGCGCTGGTCCTCCCGGCCCACCACGTGATGAGCGATCGCGTGAATCCGATCTATTACCTGTATCATGAGCTGGCCGCCCTGGACAATCCGCCGCCCGCCGCGATGCCGGAACTCCAGATCCTGCGCGGGATCCTCGACGAGGAACAGGGCAACGCCGTGGGAGCCGAGGCGGATTTCACCCTGGCGATCCGGCTGGGCGGCCCGGCCGCGGGGCTCGCGCTCAAGCAGCGCGGCGTCCTTCTCGCGAACCAGCGGCGCTGGCCGGAGGCGCGGCGGGATTTTTTGGCGATGACGGCCCAGGATCCGGGCGACCCCGACGGCTGGTTCCTGCGCTCGCAGGCGGACCTCGCGCTGGGCGACCCGGCCGGCGCCCGGTCGGACCTGCAGCAGGCCCTCGCCGCGGGCTCGCCCGAATGGCTCCGCCGGCCCGACGTGGCACGGTACGTGGAACGCATGAACCGGCAGCCGGGCAGCCCATGAGTGCGGCCAGCGGGACCCGCCGCGGGCAGCCGGCGGTGGATTCGGCGGCCGCGGCCCGCTGGCCGATGCGGCGGCTCTGGCCGCTCCTGGCCGTTGTCACGCTCCTGGCCTATCTGCCGGCGCTTTCGGGCGGCCTGATCTGGGACGACAGCGGGCACGTGACGCGGCCGGACCTGAGGTCGTTCGACGGGCTGGTCCGGATCTGGACGGAACTCGGGGCGACCCAGCAATACTACCCCGTCCTGCATTCGGCGTTCTGGCTCGAGCACCGCCTGTGGGGGGACGCCCCGCTGGGCTACCACCTGCTGAATGTCCTGCTGCATGCCGTCTCCGCCGGGCTCGTGGTCATCCTCCTCCGCCGGCTGGCCGTCCCCGGGGCGGCCCTGGCCGGCTTCATCTTCGCGGTCCATCCGGTCACGGTCGAATCCGTCGCCTGGATCTCGGAGCAGAAGAACACGCTCTCCACGGTCTGCTATCTCCTCGCGGCGCTCGCCTACCTGGAGTTTGACGAGCGAAGGGGTCAGGCTGCGAAAATTGCCGCGCGGCGCGGCAATTTTCGCAGCCTGACCCCTTACCTTGTCGCCTCGGTCCTCTTCCTGCTCGCCCTCTTCAGCAAGAGCGTGACCGCGACGCTGCCGGCGGCGCTCCTGGTCGTCGGCTGGTGGCGCCGCGGCCGCCTCTCCTGGCGGCACGACGCCGTGCCGCTGCTGCCCTGGTTCGCGGCGGGCGCGGGTGCCGGGCTGCTCACCGCCTGGGTCGAGCGCCGCTTCATCGGCGCGCAGGGCGACGACTTCACCCTCGGCGGCCTCGAGCGTTGCCTCCTGGCGGGCCGGGCGGCCTGGTTCTATCTCGGCAAGCTGCTCTGGCCGGCCGACCTCATCTTCGTCTACCCGCGCTGGAACGTCGACGCTGGGATCGCCTGGCAGTACCTGTTCCCCCTCGCCCTGCTGGCGCTGCTCGCGGCCCTGGCCTGGCGGAGGCAGCGCGGCCTCCTGGCCGGGATGCTCTTCTTCACGGGCTCGCTCTTTCCCGCCCTCGGCTTCGTCAACGTCTATCCCTTCGTCTTCTCCTATGTGGCGGACCACTTCCAGTACCTCGCCTGCCTCGGGATCATCGCCCCCTTCGCGGCGGGCTGGGAAACGCTCACCGGACGCTTCGCTCCCGCCCTGCGCCGGCCGGGCGCCATCCTGCTCCTGCTCGTCCTCGGCGTCCTGACCTGGCGGCAGAGCGGGACCTACCATGACCTCTTCGTCCTCTATGAGACGACCCTGGACCGCAACCCGGCGGCCTGGATGGCCGAGAACAACCTGGGGACGGCCCTGGTCGACGCCGGCCGCGGCCCGGAGGCGATCCCGCACTTCACGCGGGCGCTCGAGCTGAAGCGCGATTATCCGGAGGCCGAAAACAACCTCGGCAACGACCTGAGCCAGCTCGGCCGGCCGCAGGAGGCGATCCCGCACCTGCAGCGCGCCCTGCGGCTGCAGCCGATCTTCGCCGAGGCCCACAACAACCTCGGCCGGGCGCTGATGGACACCGGCCATCCCGCCGAGGGGCTGGCCGAATTCCAGGAGGCGGTCCGCCTGAAGCCGGCCTATGCCCTGGCCCACTCCAACCTGGGGCTGGCGCTGGCGCGGGGCGGGGACACGGCGGCGGCCCTGGTCCATTTCGAGCAGGCGGCGCAGCTGGATCCCGGCTCCGCGCTCTATCACACCAACCTGGGCAACGCCTTCCTCCAGCTGGGGCGCCTGTCCGAGGCGATCCCGCAATATGAGGAGGCGCTGCGGTCGAACCCGGGCGACGCCGACACCCACTATCGCCTCGCGCTCGCCCTCCGCCAGGCCGGCCAGCTGGCCGAGGCCGTCGAGCACTACAACGAGGCGATGCGGCTCAAGTCGCTGCCGGTGCTGCCGCCGGCGCGCTAGCCGGGGCGTGGGCTACGCCAGGCTCCGCAGCCGGCGCCGGGCAAACCAGGGGTCGATCCTGGTCAGGCCGAAGCGCGCCACCAGGCCGGCGATCCGGTCCAGCCAGGTGCGCTGCCGCCGCCACGCCGCCAGCTCGATGGGGCGCGAGCGCGCCCAATCGGCCTCGAAAAGCTCCCTCCCCTCCGCCGCCAGGCACGGCGAGGGGATCCGGACCATCAGCTCGTAGTTCACGGAGAGGGAACGCGCGTCGAGGTTCGAGGAGCCGACAAAGACCGCGTCATCGATGATCGCCAGCTTGGTGTGCAGGATCTGCGGCTGGTATTCGGCGATCTCGATCCCGGCGCGCAGGAGTCCCGCGTAGTAGGTGCGGCTCGCCGCCAGGACCATCGCCACGTCGGTCCGGCCCGGCAGGATCAGGCGCACGCGGCAGCCGCGGCGTGCCCGGGCGCGCAGGGCGCGCCGCAGGCGGCGGCTGGGCAGAAAATACGCGGCGATGATCCGGATTTCCCGCGCCTCGTGGACGCTGCTCAGGAGGAGCCGCTGGAACGCGTTGCGGCCCAGGGCCGGACCCATCGCCATCACCTGCGGGTCGGCGGGCTGCCGCCGGTGATGCCGCCAGCGGGCGGCCAGCTGCCGCATCTCGCGGTGCCGGCGAAGGTTCCGGTTGTCCCACATCGCGTCAAAGGCGGCCGCCAGCGGCCGGACCAGCGGTCCGGACAGGGCCAGGCCCAGGTCGCGCCAGCCGCCCGTCACGCCGTCACCCGCGTATTCGGGGCCGATATTGAAGCCGCTGACGAAGGCCACGGCCCCGTCGACGACCAGCAGCTTGTGATGATTGCGGATCGGCAGGCGCAGGAGCGGTCCCGGATTGAAGGTCGCCGCCTCCCCGCCGGCGGCGCGCAGCCCGTCCCAATAGGACGCCGGCAGGTCGCCGGATCCGAACCCATCGAGGAGAACCCTGACCTTCACGCCCCGGCGGGCGGCGGCCACAAAGGCGTCGCGAAACCGGTCGCCCGGGCCGCCGGCCTTGAAGATGTAGAATTCGAACCGGATCTCGGCCACGGCCTCCGCCGCGGCCGCCAGCATGTCGCGGTAGCCTTCCACGGCGCTGGGCAGCCAGCACGCCGCGGGCCGGGTCCCGGGCGGGACCGGCGCGGCGGTGAGGTCGGCGGCCGGCGGGGCCGGCCGATCGGGGCGGGGATCGGACATGGCGGTGCCGTACCATAGACAGCACGTCGGGCCGCCCAGCCCGAGAAAATTATGGGCGGCGAACAGGGGCCCGTTCGACTTCGCTCCCTTCGACTCCGCTCAGGGCAGGCCGGGCGGGCCCACGCACCCTGCCAGGCGCGTCAGCCCGGCTGGCCCGGCTCGCGCCTGATCCAGCGGTAGGCCGCCACGGAGTTCTTCCAGAAATATTTCTCCGCCGCCGCCCGCGGCTTCGTGGAGAAATATTCCCGCACGAGCGCGACCGTGTCCGGCACCTCGGAGACGCCGACGCAATTAGGCCAGTCGCTGCCGAAGATCACCCGATCCTCCCCAAAGTGGCCCATGAGGATATCGAGGCGGTCGCGATGGGCGGCCAGGCCCGGCGTGATCGGGGCCGCCTCGCCCGGCCGAGAGGGCCCCGGGGGGCGCACCGGATGGACGATTTCCGACAGCTTGGTGTAGATCTGCTTCCGGGGCGCGAGCTCCTTCAGCACGGCGTCGTAGTCGGCCTGGTTCTCGGGCGTCGGGTCCAGCGACGGCAGGTGGTCGATGACGATGCGCAGGTCGGGCACCTGGTCGCTGATCTTCACGACGGCCTGGAGGAGGTCGATCCGGGGATTGGCCGTGTCCAGCACGAGGTCGTGCTGGGCCATGAGCTTGAGTCCGGCGAGGAAGGCCGGGTTGCCGGCCTGGGCAGCTATGTCATAGCCCCAATTGTTGCCATAGCGGATGCCGCGGAAGAGCGGGTTCTTGGCGTAACGGACCAGGTACTCGGCGAATTCCGGCTTGTCCGGCTGCAGGTTGCCGACCGTGCCGACCATGATCGGGTCGGCCTGGATGGTCTCGAGCACCCAGAGGTTGTCCTCGACCCACGGGCTGGCGTCGATTTCCAGCGCGCCGACGATGCCGAGCGGGCGGGCGAATTTGGCGTACATCGCCGGCAAGGCCACGCCGCCCGGAAAATTGCGCCCGCCCTTGTAGGGCGCGCCCTGGGGCCGCGTGCCATCGAACAGGTGGATATGGGTGTCGATGATGGGGATGTCATCGAGGCCGGTGGCCGCCTTGAGGGCACGGGGCAGCGCGGCGGCGGCGGCGAGGCCGCCGATGAAGCTGCGCCGGGACAGGGTTGGGGCGCTCATGGGAGGTGGCGCCGACTCAGGCCCGGAAGTAAGGCTTCAGGTAGGTCTCGAGGCCGGCGTGGGCGGCCTTGTCGCCGAGCGGCAGCCCGCGACGGGCGCCGCCGCCGCCACCGCCGCCCGCCGCGACCCCGGCGGCGGCCGACGGCGAGCGGAAATGGGTGTCGGGCTTGAAGACGCCGCGGGAAATCAGGAGCCGGTTCTGGTCGGCGGTCCCCAGGCTGGCAAAGGCGAGGATGCGCCCAAACATGGTGAAGCCCTCCTCCTTGCGGCCCGCGTGCCAGAGGTCATAGGCCTGCGCGTAGATGTCGCCGAGGCCGGTATACGGGCAGTGGCCGACGAAACCGCGCTCCATCTCGGAAATCATGGTCTGGACCCCCTGTCCGGAAAAGACCTGCAGCTGGCCGTCGGTCCGGCGGATCAGCTCGCCGACCCGCTCGAGGGGAACGCCCGCCTCGTCCTTCACGTGCCGGAGGGTGGGGATCGTCTTCACCATCTCCACGACGAGGTCGACGCTCATGTTGCCCGTGCATTGGGCGAAGAGCGGCAGATCCGTGATCTTGCCGACCTCCTGGTAGTAGGCGAGGAGCTGCTTCTCGTCGGTCACATTGGCGGGCGGCAGCGAGATCAGGGCGTCCGCCCCATGGGCGGCGGCGTGCCTGGCGTACCGGGTGACAGTCGCCAGGTCCGGCCCCTGGACGCCGATCACGAGGGCGGTCGTCGCGCCCTTCGCGGCCAGCATGGCCTCGGCGCCGGAGATCCGCTCCTGCTCGCTCATGGTGCTCCAGCCGCTAGCGAGCTGCGGCCACATCAGGCCATGCACGCCACCGCGGTCGCAGAACTTCACCTCGGCCGCCAGGCCCTCGAGGTCGAGCTTGTTGTCCGGGGTGAACGGAGTCTCGGCGATCGGGAAGACACCCTGCAGCCTTTTGGCGCCCGTGCGCGGCGCGGGGGCGGCGTCCTGCGCGCGGGCGGCGCGGCCCGACAGGGCGAGGCCGATGGCGCCGGCGCCCAGGTATTGCAGGAACTGGCGCCGGGGAAGCTGGGCGGACGGACGGACGGAGGAGGATGGGTTCATGGCGGGGATCAGGGCTGCTCCGGACGGGCCTCCGGCGGCTTGGGTGGAACGTCAAGAATCAGCGGTCGATGCGCACCAGCATCTTGTCGAGCGCGTCGCGGTCGAGCGTCACGCCCAGGCCGGGAGCCTTCGGGGCGTGCACGTAGCCGTCGGGGTCGACGCGGAATTTCTCCTTCAGGTAGGCGCGGTCCGTCAGCGTCGGCGGGTAAGGCATCTCGAACCAGAAGGTGTTCGGCAGCGCCAGCTCCAGCTGGAAGTGCACCGCCAGGTCGAAGCCGTTGCCCCAGTTGTGGGGCGTGCAGGGCATGCCGAAGGCGTCGGCCAGCTGGCCGACGCGGAACGAGCCGGTGATGCCGCCGACGTTGTCGGAGATCAGCCGGACGATATCGAGAGCGCCGCGCCGGATGTACTCGGCGTACCCCTGGATGCCGTAGATGAACTCCCCGACCTCGATCGGGATGGTCAGCTTCTGCCGCAGCTCGATCATGCCCTCGATGTCGGTCGTCGGGATCGGGTCCTCGAAGGACGAGTAATTGTACTCCTCCAGCGCCCGGCCCACCCGCAGCGCCTCGAAGACGTTGTACTGCTGGACCGGGTCGAAAAGCAGGGTGAATTCCGGTCCGACCGCCTCGCGGACCGCCTTGATCTCCTCGATATGGCCGACATGGGCGGGGATCGGGCTCCCGGACGGATGCTGGCCGGGCCCCGGGTGGATCTTGTAGCACTTGAAGCCCATCTTCTTCGCCTCGAGCGCCTGGGGCGCGAACTCCTCGATCGTCGGCAGGTGCAGCGAGCTGCCATAAGCCAGCATCTTCTCCTTCGTCCCGCCGAGCAGCTTATAAATCGGGCGATCCACCGCCTTGCCCAGGATGTCCCAGAGGCAGACATCGACGATGGCGGCGTGGTAGTGCGTCTCCGCGATGCTGCCGAGATGCAACCCGTTGGGGTAGCCGAAGCCACCGACGAAGCCGGAGTTGCGGCCGAAGCCGCGGGTCGGATGGACCTGTTCGTTGGCGGCGGCGACCAGCGCAGGCAGGAGGTCGAGGACGCTTTTCCCCAGGCAGACGCCCTTGGCGTATTCCAGGAAGCCGGTGCCCGGGACGCGGTTGCCGAGGGTGTAGTTGCCCTCGATCCCGCTCGCGGTCACGAGGGACACGATTTCGCCGCTCTCCGGGCTGTTGATGCGGCGGAGGCCCGAGCCCAGGTTGGCGACGTAGACCTTCACCTCCGTGATCGTGAGGTCGGGCAGGTCGCCGGGCTTGGCGCCCACGGCGGCGGCGGCCGCCTTGACCGGATTGGCGAGGACCGAGGCGCCCGCGAGGGCTCCGAGCGTCGAGGCGCTGAGGAAGTCGCGGCGGGAAAATTGGCGGTTCATCATGGGCGGGCAGCGGGGAAGGCGGGGTGGGCCTGCGGGCGGGGTCTGGTCGGCAGGATTGACGGATGAGGCATTCCAAGCGACCGGAATTTCTTCAATAAAATTCGTACCGTCCGAGAAAGTCCTTCGTCTTATGACTTGGGTTCGGTTCTCCGACGGACTTTGCTGCCCCCACCCCCGCGCCAGGTCTGGCCGCCCAACCCCCGCTCTCCGCCCCCATGCCGCCCTCCCCGCCCGCGCCCGCCGACGCCGGCCCGCCGACCCGGGCCCGCCATTGGGTCGTCGTCTTTGCCGGGGCCCTGGCCGTCATCACCTACATCGACCGCACCTGCCTGGCGCAGGCCAAGGTGGCGATGTCCGGGGACTTGGGCCTCTCCAGCGTGCAGATGGGATATGTTTTCTCGGCCTTCTTCTGGGCCTACGCCGCTTTCGAGATCCCCGGCGGTTGGCTGGGCGACCGGATCGGCCCACGCAAGGTCCTGATCCGCGTGGTCGTGCTGTGGTCGTTCTTCACTGCCGCCACCGGTCGGGTCTGGAACCAGGCCTCGCTCCTGGTGACCCAATTTCTCTTCGGCGCGGGCGAGGCCGGCGCGTTTCCCAACCTGGCCAAGATCTTCACCCACTGGCTGCCCTCACGGGAGCGCAACCGCGCGGTCAGCATCATGTGGCTTGCCACCCGCTGGGGCGCGGCCGCGACCCCGATCCTGGTGGTCTGGGTCATATCCCTGGTCGGCTGGCGATGGGCCTTTGCGGTCTTCGCCCTCCCCGGTTTTGCCTGGGCCCTGGCCTTCTTTCTCTGGTTCCGCGACGATCCCGCCCGCCATCCGGGGGTGAACGCGGCCGAAGCCCGGCTGATCGCCGAATCCCGTCCCGCTCCGGGCGCACCCAGCCGGGTGCCCTGGGCGAAAATCCTGCGCTCCCGCTCCGTCTGGCTGCTGTGCCTGCAGTATTTTTGCTTCGGCTACGGCTGGTACTTCTACATCACTTGGCTGCCGACGTATTTGCGGGAAGCCCGCGGCTTCACCCTGCAGAGAGGCGCGCTCCTCGCCGGCCTGCCGCTCTTCCTCGGCGGCATTTCCTGCGTCTTCTCCGGCTGGCTGGTCGGGTGGCTCGAGAACCGGGGCCACCCCCTGGCCCGGGTGCGGAAGATCTTGGCCTGCGTCGGATTCTGGGGCGCGGCCCTCCTCCTTTTCGCCCTGCCGCGGATCAGCGACGCCACCTGGGCCATGGCGGCGATGGGCCTGGCCAGCTTCTCGCTGGATCTCTCGCTGCCCGTCACCTGGCGGACGGCGATGGATATCGGCGGCAAGTACGCCGGGACCGTCTCCGGCACCATGAACACCGCCGCCCAAATCGCCGGGGCCCTCAGTCCAGTCGTGATCGGATACATTCTCGAATACATGAACCACAACTGGACCCTGACCTTCGTCATCTCCGCGGCGATTTACGGGATCGGCGGGCTCTGCTGGATGGGGATCGATCCGGTGACCCCCATCGAGCCCTTGCCTTCGCCGCTCTCCCCATGAGATATCGCCCCATGAAATTGCCTTCGACATCCTCCTCCTGGCGGTCGGGCGCCCTGGCTGCGGCCTTTTTGCTTCCGGTCCCGGCGGTCTGGGCGCAGGGTGCGCCCGGCGCGCCGGCCCCCCTCCGCTTCGCGCAGGTCTGCGCACTCTGCCACGGCAACGACGCCCGCGGCACGGACCGGGCCCCTTCGCTGGTCAACACGCCCACGCTCCGCGCCGTGTCGGAGGACGCCATCCTGGACATCATCCGGAAGGGCAAGGGCAAGATGCCCGCCTTCCCGCTGCCGCCGGCCGACCAGGTGGAGCTCGCGCATTTTGTGCACCTCCTGAACACGACGGGGCCGGACACCGCGCTCGCGGGCGACCCGCAGGCGGGGGAGCGGTACTTCTTCGGGGAGGGCCGATGCGCCTCCTGCCACGTCGTCGCCGGCCGCGGGGGTTCCCTCGGCCCCAATCTCTCCGATGTCGCCTCGCGGGTGCGCGCGGCCGACCTGGTGAAGGTCTTGACCGATCCCGGCTCCCGGCCGGCTGCCGGGGGCTACGGCCTCGCGGCCGTGACCTTGAACGACGGGACCGTCCTGAGGGGTTTCGCCCGCAGCCAGGGGCTCCACGATCTCGTGCTGCAGACCGACGATGGGAAGCTGCACCTGCTCTCCGAGAGCGAATACCAGGCCGTCGCGCCCGTCACCGGCTCAGGCATGCCCGCCTTCCAGGGCACGGCGGACCAGCGGCGCGACCTGCTCGCCTTCCTCAGCCGTCAGCACGGCGTGGGGGTCGGCCCGCTGACGGCGACGCCGGCGGCCCCGTCTGCGGAAGCGATCGACGCCATCATCCACCCGCGGAGGGGGGATTGGCCGACCTACAACGGGACCCTAAATGGCAACCGCCACAGCATCCTCGACCAGGTGACCGCGCAGAACGCGCTCAACCTCCAGCTGCAGTGGAGCTATACGATTCCCTTCACTCCCCTGGAAACGACCCCGCTGGTCATGGACGGGGTGATGTATGTGACGGGGAACAACCAGGTCTACGCCCTCAGCGGCCGGACCGGCCGGGAAATTTGGCGCTATGAGCGGCCCAAGAGCGTGGGCGCCAAGATCTCGAGCGACGCCGCGATCGGCGTCAACCGGGGCGTGGCCCTGCTGGGCGACCGGATCTTCTATCTGACCGATGACGCACACCTGCTCGCGCTCGACCGCCTGACAGGCGCGCTCCTGTGGGACGTGTATGCGTACGAGCCGGGCACGCAGGGCTTCTATGGCGGCACCTCGGCTCCCCTGGTCGTCAATGACCTGGTCATCACCGGCCTCAGCGGCGGGGATAATGGCATCCGGGGCTCGGTCTCGGCGTACCAGGCCGCCACCGGCGAGCTGGCGTGGCGGCTCTATACCATTCCGAAATATGGGGAACCCGGGCCGGGATCCGACACCTGGAAGGGCGAGGCCCTCAAGGAAGGCGGCGGCGCCACGTGGCTGACCGGCAGCGCCGACCCGGAGGCGAACATCCTCTACTGGTCGACCGGCAACCCCCATCCGGACACCAATGGCGACGACCGGCCGGGCGACAACCTCTACACGAACTGCGACCTGGCGATCGACGTGAAGACGGGCCGGATGCTCTGGTACTACCAGTACACCCCGCACGATCTCCACGACTGGGACGCGAACCAGCCGATCGTGCTGGTGGACGCCCCGTGGAGGGGCCGGGACCGCCAGCTCCTGCTGCACGCCAACCGGAACGGCTTCCTCTATGTGCTCGACCGGAAGGCGGGCAAGCCGGTCCTCGCCACGCAGCTGGTCGACCGGATGACCTGGGCCAGCGGGATCAGCCCGGAGGACTGGCGGCCCCGGCTGCTGCCGAACAACGACACAACCACGCGCGGCGTCCGGACCGCCCCCGCCGTGCGCGGCGCCACCAACTGGTATTCCACCGCCTACAATCCGGCGACGCGCCTCTATTACGTGATGACGGTGGAGGACTACACCCTCTACCGGAAGGCCGACGAAGGCGGCTATGGCCGCTACAATAACCCGGCCGAGCCGGCGAAGAAGATCCTGCGCGCCTTCGACCTCGAGACCGGCAAGGCGGTCTGGCAGGTCAACCTTCCCGGCGCCGTGCAGCTGAACTATGCCGGCGTCCTGTCCACCGCGGGCGGGCTGGTCTTCTTCGGAGAGAGCGACGGCGGCTTTGCGGCGGTCGACGCCCGGACCGGCAAGTTTCTCTGGCACTTCGACACCAACCACCCGATGAAGGGCTCGCCCATGACCTACGTCGCGGCCGGCCGCCAGTACGTCGCGATCGCGGCGGGATCCAACATCCTGTCGTTTGCGCTGCCGGCGGCCCCCTAGCCCGAATATTTCATGAAAACAGGTGAAGATCGACCGAAGCGCCGAGCAGAAAAGGCCGAAGCCGACCGAGGTGACCTGGGCAGGTCATCGAGCGGAGGCTGAGGCCTTTTATGTTCGAGCGATTTGGGTGAGATTCGGCTGAATTTCATGAAATATTCGGGCTGGGTCAGCGGGTTTCCGCGGCCGGCGGAAACCCGAGGAGCAGGGTGTTGCGATAGAGGTACCAGTCCCAGCCCGACAGCGGCGCGTGCGGGAAAACGCGCTCCAATTGATAATAGACGCCCGCGGCGTAGAGATGGTCGGGCGCGGGCGGCTCATGATCGATGCGCTCCACGAAAAGCCACTGCGGTCCCGGAGCGCGCCAGCCGAGGCTCGGGAGGTAGCGGATCGACCGGCCCGGTCCCGCCACGGCCGGCCCGTAGTGATTGATGACGGTGGAATTCCGGAATTCGCTGAAGTCGGTCGAGACCGTCACCTCGGCGCCGGGCGTCTGCTGCACGGCGTAGCGGAGCGCCTGCCGGTACTCGCCGCGGCCCTCCTGCAGCAACCGCCGGACCTGCAGCCCGCTGCCGAGCAGGAACAGCCCGAGGGCGCCCGCGCAGACCGGGCGCGCCCAGCCGCCGGCCGCCCAGGCCCGGGCCAGCGGATATCCGATGAGGAGCAGCGCGCCGGCGGCGCTGATGAAGAGGAAGCGCGGAAAGACGACCGATTCCGTGGCCGACCAGATCCCGGGGAGCGGGGTGATGAAGACCACCAGGGCATAGAACACCGCCAGCGCGCGGTCGCGGTGGAAGACCAGCCCCAACGAGACCAACGAAGCAACCACCAGAAAAGGGAGCGCCACCGCCAGGCCGAGCGGTGTGGGGAATCCCAGGATGAAGGAGGCGAGGTCCCCAAACACACCGCCGAGTGGAACATGGTTCGTCCCGGCAAAAGTCGCGCCTCCCGGTACCAGGCGACGGAAGAAAAGCAGGAAATAGCAGCCGAGCAGGACGACGGGCAGCGCGTGCCACCAGAGCAGGCGGGCCACCCGGCCCTTCCCTGATTCCGACGATTGGGTCGCCGCGACCAGCGAATACCCCAGCCCGCCGATCACCACCTGCGCGGACACCGCATGGCCCAGCAAGCCGAGCGCACAAGCCGCCCAATAGGCCGGGGCCCAACCGCTCAGCGGCGAGGCCGGGGCCCGGCACAGAATCGAGGCAGCCAGCAGGCAGAAACAGAGCGCAGGCGCGTACCCGCGCGCTTCAGACGAATAGAGGACAAAGAGGTAGGAGCCGCCGAAGAGCACGGTGGCGATCAATCCGGCCGCTTCCGCCCCACCCCTCGAATCCGCCGGATGCATCCGCCGGAACTGGCCGCGAGCCAGCGCGCCCGCCAGTCCCACCGCGGCGGTGCCCGTCACCCAGGACAGGAGCCGGTAGGACCATTCGGGAGCCGTCGGGCCCAGCGCGTAAAGCCAGAGCGAGTTCAACGGGTGGTTGTTCTCGCTGTGCAGGCGGGTGAGGATCTGCAGCGGGGAATGGGCGAGGCCGACCAGCTGGAGCGACCAGATCTCGTCGAGCCAGAGATCGTTGCGGAGGCAGGCGAGCCGCAGCGCCGCGAAGGCCGCCACCGCGATCCCGAAGGCCGCGCCTTGCCGCCATGGCACGCTCGTTTGCATCGACCGGAGCCTAGCGGCCGCGGCGCCCGGCGGTCAGCCAGAAAGAAGCGACCCCCAGCGGCTTGCGCCGGGCGGGCGAACCGCGTAGGGACGATGGCGTGAACGCAGGCGATTCCCCCCGCGCGCCGACCCTCGGCCCGTCGACGTACTGGCTGACGCGCTTCGTCCTCCTGCGCGTCCTGGGGATCGTCTACGCGGTGGCCTTCCTTGCCGCGGCCCGCCAAGTCCTGCCGCTGATCGGCTCGCAGGGGCTCCTGCCCGTGGACCCCTACCTGCACCGGGTCCACGACTACCTCGGCTCGGCGCTGGCCGGCTTCTATCGCCTGCCCTCCCTCTTCTGGTTCTGGCATACCGACACCGCCCTCGTCCTCGCCGCCTGGACGGGCTTCGCGCTCGCCTGCGTCGTCGTCCTGGGCTTCGCGAATGCGCCGATGATGGCGGTCATGTGGGCGCTCTACATGTCCTTCGTCCACGCGGGCCAGGACTGGTACGGCTACGGCTGGGAAACGCAGCTGCTGGAGACCGGCTTTCTCGCCATCTTCCTCTGCCCGCTCGTCGACGGCCGCCCCTTCCCGCGGCGCGAGCCGCCCACCGCGCTCATCTGGCTCTTTCGCTGGCTGATCTTCCGGATCATGCTCGGCGCCGGCCTGATCAAGCTTCGGGGCGACCGCGTCTGGCGGGACCTGACGGCCCTCTACTACCACTTCGAGACCCAGCCGATCCCCGGCCCCCTGAGCCGCTGGTTCCATTTCCTGCCGCGCGCGGCCCTGCGCGCCGGCGTCGCGTTCAACCACTTCGCGGAAATCGTGGCGCCCTGGTTTGTCTTCTGGCCGCGAAACGCGCGCCGGGTCGCCGGCCTCGTCATCATCTTCTTCCAGGTGACGCTGATCCTCAGCGGCAACCTCTCCTTCCTCAACTGGATCACGATCGTGCCCGCGCTGGCCTGCCTGGACGACGCCTTCTGGGCGCGGGTCCTGCCCGGGTTCGTGGTGCGCCGGGCCGAGCGGGCCGCGGGCGCCGCCGTGCCCAGCAAGCCCATGCGGCTCGCCGGCCGGGCGGTGGCGGGCCTGGTGGTGGTGCTGAGCTTCGAGCCGATGATGAACCTGCTCTCGGCCCACCAGCTGATGAACACCTCGTTCGACCCGCTCGACCTGGTGAACACCTACGGCGCCTTCGGCTCCGTCGGGCGCGAGCGCCTCAACGTGATCTTCGAGGGCACGAGCGACGCGGTGGCCGACGACACCGCCCACTGGAAGGCGTACCCCTACCAGGGCCTGCCGGTGGACCTGGCCAGGCGGCCCCCGCAGATCGCGCCGTACCAGCCGCGGCTTGACTGGCAGATGTGGTTCGCGGCCATGGGCACCCCGGGGCAGTACCAGTGGACGCTGCACCTGACCTGGAAGCTTCTCCACAACGATCCCGGCGTGCTCGGTCTCTTTGCGGGCAATCCGTTCCCGGACCATCCGCCCCGCTATGTCCGGGCGGTGCTCTATCGCTACCGTTTCGCCCCTCCGGGCAATCCCCAGCACCTCTGGTGGGAGCGGGACCAGCTGGGGATCTGGCTGCCGGCCCTGTCCGTCGACAATCCCCAGTTCCAGCAATTCCTGGCGGCCTACGGCTGGCTGCGCTGATCGGGCTCCCGGCGGCGCGCCGCGGCCAGCTCGGCCTCGGCCTCCGCCAGGCGCCCGGCCTCCCGCAGCGCGACGCTCAGGTTGAAATGCGCGTTGGCGAAGTCGGGCCGGACCTGCAGCGCCGACCGGAAGCTGGCGATGGCCTCGTCCCGGTGCCCGCTGGACGCGAGGGCGATGCCGAGATTGTCGTAGGCATCCGGGTAGCGCGGATCCAGGCGCAGCGCGGCGCGGTATTCCACGATCGCCTCCGTCATCCGGCCGGAGCCCGCGAGCAGCAGGCCCAGGTTGTTGTGCGCCTCCGAATAATCGGGCTGCAGCCGGATGGCCGCGGCAAAGCTCGCCCCGGCCTCGTCCCGCCGGCCCGTCGACGCCAGGATGACGCCGAGGTTGTTGTAGGCCTCCGCATAGCGGGGATCCTCCCGCACCGCCGCCTCGTACTGCTCGCCGGCCTCCGGAAGCCGGCCGGCCGCCGCCAGGATCAGGCCGAAGTTATAGTGCGCCTTCGGAAAAACCGGGCGCAGGCGGAGCGCGGCCTGAAAACTCGCGATCGCATCGTTCGCCTGGCCGCCGGCGGCCAGGGCGATCCCCAGGTTGTCCCAGGAGTCCGCGTCCCCCGGATCGAGGCGCGCCGCGGCCAGGTAATGGCCGATCGCCTCCTTGACCCGGCCCGCCTGCAGCAGGCGGTTGGCGAGGTTGTTGTGGGCCAGCCAGCAGCCGGGATTCTCCGCGATCGTCGTCCGGTAGAACGTGTCGATGTCGCGGTACATCCGGCTTTGCCGCCAGGAAAGCAGGCCCAGGCCGCCGGTCAGCGCGACCGCCGCCGCGAGCGGAACGAGGCGCGGAGTTGCGGGGCTGCGCCCTGTGGCGTCGGTCCGCCAGGCCCAGCGCGCCCAGGCCCCCGTCGCAAAGGCGACGACGCCCAGGCTGGCCATGTACTGCCAATGGTCCGCGACAAAGGAATAGATGAACGCGTAGATGTTGAAGAACCCCAGCGTCGGAAAGAGCGTGCCGGCAAAGAAGAGCAGCGCGGCGAGGGGGCCGCGGTTCCGGCGCCGGGCCAGCCAAAGCGCCGCCAGCAGGACCAGGGCGGCGGCGGGGAACAGCCACTGCCACCCCTCCGCGGCGTTCACCGCCCAGCGGGGATAGATGAAGATCAGGTTGGCCGGCCAGAGCAGCTTCCCGAGGTAGAACCAGATCTCCCGGCCCGCCACGAGGCAGCGCTGGGCCAGGCTCAGCTCGAACCCCCCACCCTGCGCGCCGATGTAGGTGCGCTCCACCCAGCCGGAGAAAAGCCCGGCCGCGGCGCCCAGGGCGAGCCATGGCAGGAGGGGAGCCACGTCCCGCCGCGCGTCCAGGCGCCCGCGCCGCCACCAGAACACGACCAGCAGGGCCGCCGGGAGCGTCGCGGTCACCGTCTTGCTCAGCAGGGCGATGACGAAAAGCCCGGTCGCGAGCCCGTAGGCCGCCCGCCGGCGGTCCCGGTCGAAGCGCAGGTAGGCCAGTGCCGACAGGAGGTAGAACAACGTGGAGAGCGTGTTCTTCTGCTCGGAAATCCAGGCCACCGATTCGACGCAGACCGGATGGAGCGCAAAGAGCAGGGCCCCGAACCATTCGAATCCGCGCAGGGCGGAGCCAAACAGGCGCCGGAGCACCAGGGCGAAGAGGCAGGCGGACGTGGCGTGGCAGAGGACACTGACCAGGTGATAGCCGAGGGTGGCTTCCCCCCAGAGCCGGTGCTGCACCCAGAACGTGCTGAACAGGACCGGATAATACTGCTGGGTCGACCCCAGCTCGAACCAGATGCGCCACAACCCGTGCAGTGACTGCATCGCGACCGCGGGCACATGGTGGTCGTCGTCCCAGATGAAGCCGCCCCGCAGCGCCGGAAAATAGGCCAGGAGCGTCGCGCCAAAGACCAGGAGCACCCAGGCGATCGTGGGAATGCGTGGGCTAGGCTGCCGATCTGCTGCTGGGACTCTGGAATCCACGGGGAAGAGCGAATACGGCCAACCGCCGGCCGAAGGCAACAAATCCAGCGATGGCACGTGTTGAGCAAGGTTGAGACTTCCTGAATTATCCGTTTCCTACCCCTCAGCCATGAACTTCCCCACTCATCGCCAAGGCGCGATCACCCCGATGCCGACCGCCCTCCGCATCTGCCTCACGCTGGCCAGCGCGGCCGCCCTCGCCGTCGCGGTCCGGGCCGCAGCGGACGACGATGCCTCGCATCATACGTTCTCGCTTCTCCCCAAGTCCTTCCAGAAGAACCCCGACGTTCGCCTTTCGGTGATCACCGAAATGACCATCGACGGGGGCAAGGTGCCGGAGGCCTCGGCGGCGCGGCCGATGTACTATCTCGCCCATGCCATCGGTTACCATGACGAGGGCCAGGGCTTTGCCGAGAAGAAGGTCATTCCGCCGGAACAGTTGCAGCAAAAGCTCCAGGCGGCCCTGGCGGAGGATCACTACCTGCCGGCCGATTCCGCCCATCCGGCCCGCGTGGTGATGTTCTTCTCGTGGGGCTCCGCCAACAAGATCGACAACCGCACGGATGCCTTCCTGGACGCGGGCCCGGCCCCCACCGCCTCCGAGGATGCCAACGGCAATGTCGCCGTCAGCGACAGCGGCGGCAGCGCCTACTTCGAGCTGCCCAACGACATCATGAGCGCCGACAAGGCGACGCGGGACAATTTCATGGCCCGGGCCCGGCTGGTGGGCGGGGTCAAGTTCGCGCACGCCGTCCTCGAGGCCCTGCAGGCGGAGGATGCCTTCCGCCTCGACGGCTATCGCGTGATTGGCCTCCGGCCGCTCGAGCTCCTGCAGGAGCGAAATCCCACCTACCGGCAGTTGCTCGAGCAGTGCATGGACGACTGCTATTATGTCGTGGCGTCGGCCTACGATGCGTACGCGATGGCGCACGGGCAGCGCCGCCTGCTGTGGCAGACCAAGATGTCCACCAATTCCCAGGGCGTGTCCATGGCGGAGACCCTGCCGGCCCTCATCCGCAACGGAGCGCCTTATTTCGCCCACGCCATGGCCCAGCCGGCAGTCCTGCGCGGCAATCTCCTGTGGGAAGGACATGTCGACGTGGGCCCCGCCACGGTGATGCCGGACCAGTCCGCCGGTTCTTCGTCGGGCCGCTAGCCGCGCTGCCGATAGGCGCGCCAGCCTCCGAATCCGGAAATATCCTCGGCGCCGGCCAGGGCGGCCGGTTCGCAGAGGAATCCCTTCACCGCCGTGCCGTCCTCGAGCAGCAGCGTGCCGATGCCCAGCGGGGGCGGGATGGCGGCGACGAAATCGGCCCAGGCCTCGCGGGGAAGGGACCAGACCTCGATCTCGATCGCCGCGCCCGCCGACGCCTCGACCCGGACCAGGCCGGGCTTGGGCGGCGTCGTGCCCGCCAGGGCGTAGAGCCGGTAGCACCGGGCGGTGCGGGCCGCGCGGACCAGCGTGCCGCCCCGCTCGGTCAGCTCGCGGTTCAGCGGCTGGCCCTGCAGGTGGGCGCCGACCACGGCCAGCGGCAGCCGCGCCGGATCCGGCGGCGCCGGGACCGGCGCCGCAGCTTCGGGCGAAAGCGTTCCGCCGGTCGCGCCGAGAGTCGGCGCCTGGCTGCGATGAAAGCCCGCGCCCAGCCGGGCCAGCCTTCCGTCGCTCCAGGCCGGTCCGAAGAAGGTCACGCCGAACGGCACCCCGTCGGGCCGGATGCCCGCCGGCACCGCGAGCGCGGCGCAATCCAGGAGATTGGCGAAATTCGTATAGTACCCGAGCCGGGAATTCAGCCGGATGGGATCGGCCTCGATCTGCGCACGGGTGAAGACCGTGGCGGTAGTCGGGAGCACGAGCGTATCGATGCCGGACCAGACCCGATCGGTCGCGCGGCGCAGTCTTTCCAGCTCGTAGAAGCCGGCGAAGCCGTCGGCGGCCGTCACCTTGGCCGCCGGTTCGATGATCTGGCGGGTGACGGGCAGGATCGCCGCCGCGTGCCCGGCATGGAAATTTCGGATGGCCACCCAGCGCTCCGCCACCCATGGCCCCTCATAGAGCAGCCGGGCGGCCGCGCGGAACGGGGCAAAGTCGATTTCCACGCGCTGGCCGCCCAGAGCCTCCAGCCGGCGGACGGCCGCGGCGAAGAGCACCGGGGATTCGCGGTCGCCAAACCATTCCAGGTCCTTGTCGGCCGGGACGCCAAAACGGAAGGAGGCGGTATCGATCGGCGTGCCGGGCGCGCCCTGCTTCCGGGCATAGGGATCCGTGGGATCGAAGGCGCCGGCAATTTCCGCCACCGCCTCGGCATCCGCCACCGTCAGGGCGAAGATTGAGACGCAATCCAGCGACCGGCAGGCGGGGACCACGCCCCGCGTGCTCAGCCAGCCGCGGGTCGGTTTGAGCCCCACCAGGTTGTTGAACGCCGCGGGCACGCGGCCCGAACCCGCCGTGTCCGTGCCGAGCGCGAAGGCGGCCAGGCCGGAAGCGACCGCCACCGCCGATCCGCTGCTCGAACCCCCGGGGATCATCTCGGGATGGAAGGGATTGCGCGGAACCCCGTAGGGCGAGCGCGTGCCGACCAGGCCGGTCGCAAATTGGTCGAGGTTGGTCTTTCCAATCGGAATCGCCCCCGCCTCGATGAGACGGGCGACCACCGCCGCCGACTCGGCCGGCGCGTAGGCAAATTCCGGGCAGCCTGCCGTGGTGGGGGCGCCGGCCAGGTCGATGTTGTCCTTGAGGGCAAACGGAACGCCGTAGAGCGGCTGGGCGTCACGGCCCTTGGCCTCGACCCGACGGGCGTGGGCGCGCAGCTCCCCCAGGGTCAGCCGGTGGATCCAGATCGCCGGATCCGGATTCGCCTCGCCGCGGCGCCAGATTTCCTCGACGAGCGCGGTGGGGGTCAGCCCGCCACCCGCATAGCGCCCGCGAAGTTCAGCCAGGTTGAGCGAGGTTTCCGCGTTCATGCCGCCTCCATGACGATGAGGGTCTCGCCGGCGTTGACCGGCCGGCCTTCCACGCAGCGGACTTCCCGCACCCGTCCCGCCCGCGGCGCCCCGATGGTGATCTCCATCTTCATCGACTCGATCACCAGCAGGGGGTCGCCCTCGCGCACCTGCGCGCCGGCGGTCGTGTTGATCTTCCAGACATTGCCCGGGATGTGGGCCGGCACGGCAGTGCATCCCGGCGGCAGGGCCTCGGCCGCTTCCGCCGGTGCCGCCGCCTCCGCTCCCGCCGAATAATTCAGCTGCCCGCTCGCCTCCCAGCGGGAGCGTTCGGCCTCGAAGGCGCCCTGCTGCCGGGCCTTGAAGGCCTCGATCGAAGGCTGGTTGGCCGCGAGGAAATCATTGTAGTCCTTCAGCCGGAAAGTCTCGTGCTCGATTTTCAGCCGGGCCTTGCCCTGGATGAAATCGTCCCGGAAGCGCAGCAGCTCGTCGTGGCCCACCGGGTAGAACCGGACCTGGTCGAAGAAGCGCAGCAGCCACGGCTTCCCGTCGGTGAACTCCTCCGTCTGCCGGTAGCGGTTCCACATCTGGCAGGTGCGGCCGATGAACTGGTAGCCGCCGGGCC
Source organism: uncultured Opitutaceae bacterium (assembly GCA_964550715.1). Lineage (GTDB taxonomy): Bacteria > Verrucomicrobiota > Verrucomicrobiia > Opitutales > Opitutaceae > Palsa-1447. Next base: position 81,364 of record CAZKAH010000005.1, on the reverse strand, counting down.
CCTCCATGCCGTAGATGCAGAGATAGGCCCCGCCAATCCCGACCGCGTTCTCCGGGGTCCAGGTGCGCGCCGGGTTGTACTTGGTCGTGACCAGCCGGTGGCGCGGATCCACCGGCGTCGCCACGGGCGCCCCGAGGTAGACGTCGCCCAGCCCCAGGACGAGATAGCTCGCGCCAAACGCGATCTCCTTCACCCGCTCGATCGAATCGAGGCCGTTGATCCGGCGAATGAATTCCAGGTTGCTCGGGCACCAGGGGGCGTCCTTGCGCACGATCTGCATGTACTTGCGGATCGCGAGGAGGGTGGATTCATCCTCCCAGGAGAGGGGCAGGTGGACGATGCGGGTCGGCACCTCCAGCTCGGCGAGGCCGGGCAGCGCCTCCTCCGCCTCCTGGAGCGTTTCCATCAGGTGCTCGAGGGGGAGCACGCGCGGATCGTAGTGCACCTGGAGGGAGCGGATGCCGGGCGTCAGGTCGAGGAGCCCCGGCACCCGGTGGCCGATGAGCCATTGGTGCAGCGCGTGCACCCGGAAGCGCAGGTTCAGGTCGAGGACCAGCGGCCCGTATTCGATCAGCAGGTAGCGGTCGCCGGCCCGGCGATAGCACACCGCCGGCAGGCCGGCGCGGCCCGGCACGGTCGCCAGGACCGCGGGCTCCGGGCGGGCGGACGGGCGGGACGGCGGCGCCGGCCTGGACCGCGCCGGCCGCAGGGACTCGATCTCCGCGTCCTGGGCCAGCTCGGCCGCGCGCGCGGCCGCGGCCGTCATCGCACGGAAGCGGACCTTGTCGGCCGGTTTCAGCTGCCCGATCTTCCAGAGCTCGCTCTGCACGATCGTCAGCGGGCACACGAAGCCACCCAGGCTCGGGCCGTCCGGCCCTAGGATGATCGGCATGTCACCGGTGAAATCGACGGCCCCGATCGCGTAGGCATTGTCGTGGATGTTCGAGGGATGCAGTCCCGCCTCGCCCCCGTCCTGCCGGGCCCAGCGCGGCTTGGGGCCGATCAGCCGCACGCCCGTGCGGGCGGAGTTGTAGTGGACCTCGTAGGTGGCGTGGAACAGGTCGTGGACATCCTCCTCGGTGAAGAAATCCGGCGCGCCGTGCGGGCCATAGAAGACCCCGATGTCCCATTCCCGGGTCAGCGGGGGAATGAGGGCCGCCGGCAGCGCGGCCAGCTTTCCCGGCTTTCCCTCCACCGCCGGTGGACGAAGCCGCAGCACGTCCCCCACCCGCAGGGCCCGCCCGGCATGGCCGCCAAAAAGGCCGAGGGTGAACGTTGCCCGGCTGCCGAGGTAATCCGGCACGTCGAGCCCGCCGCCGATGGCGAGGTAGGCCCGGAGCCCGGCTCCGTCCGTCGAGCCCACGACGAGGGTCTGACCGGCCTTCACGGCCACGGCCTGCCAATGGGGGACGGGAGCCCCGTCGAGCGTCGCCGGCAGCTGCGCGCCCGTCAGGGCGATCGTCGCCGCCGCGTTGAAGCGCAGGGTCGGTCCCTGCACGGTCAGCTCCAGCCCCGCGCAGGAGGCGGAGTTTCCGACCAGGCGGTTGCCGAGGCGGAACGAGAGGCAATCCATCGGCCCGGAAGGCGGCACGCCCACGTCCCAGTAGCCCACGCGCCCGGGATAGTCCTGGATGGTCGTCTGGGTGCCCCCGGCCAGGACGTCGACGGTCGCCGCCGCATAGGGCAGCGAGGCGAGGGTCCGGGTCGTCATGCGGCCTGCCTGGAATTCGGGGGAGGCCACGATCTGGCGGAGGTAGGCGAGATTGGTCTCCAAGCCGTGAATCCGGGTCTCGGCCAGCGCTGCCTCCATCCGCTTCAGCGCCTCGGCCCGGTCGACGCCGCGGACGATGAGCTTGGCCAGCAGCGGATCATAGAACGGCGAGATCTCCGACCCGCGCCCGACCCAGGTCTCGATCCGCACGCCCGTGGGAAAATGCACGTCGGTCAGGAGCCCCGTCGCGGGTTGGAAGTTCTTGCCCGGATCCTCCGAGTAGAGGCGGACCTGGATCGAGGCCCCCCACGGCTGCGCCCGGTAGCCCGCGAGGGAATCGAGTTCGCCGGCCGCCTGCCGGACCATCCACTCGACCAGGTCGATTCCGGTCACCTCCTCGGTGACCCCGTGCTCGACCTGGAGGCGGGTGTTGACCTCAAGGAAATAGAATTCGCCGCTGTCGGCATCGAGGACGAATTCCACCGTCCCCGCGTTCTGGTAGCCGGCGGCGACGCCCAGGCGCGCGGCGCTGTCCCAGAGCCGGGTCCGCTGCGCCGCGGTCAGCCCGGGCGCCGGCGTTTCCTCGATCACCTTCTGGTTCCGCCGCTGGGTGGAGCAGTCGCGCTCGCCCAGGGCCACGACATTCCCGCGCCCGTCGCCGAAAATCTGGACCTCGATATGGCGGGCCCGCTCCACGAACTTCTCGAGGAAGATGCCGCCCTGCTTGAAGTTGTTCCGGGCCAGCCGGTCGACCGAGGCGAAGGCCGCCGGCAATTCTTCCGGCGCGCGGATGAGCTGCATGCCGATGCCCCCTCCCCCGGCCGTGCTCTTCAGCATCACCGGATAGCCGATCCGCCCGGCCTCGCGCCGCGCCGCGGCCTCGTCGGCCAGCAACCCGCTGCCCGGCAGGAGGGGAACGCCGTTCGCCTCCGCCAGCGCCCGGGCGGAGTGCTTGAGCCCAAAGGCCCGCATCTGGGCGGCCGTCGGTCCGATGAACGCGATCCCGGCCTCGGCGCAGGCGTCCGCAAAGCCGGGATTCTCGCTGAGGAACCCGTAGCCCGGGTGGATGGCCTGCGCCCCCGTCTCCCGGGCGGCCGCCAGGATCCGGGCGACGTCGAGATAGCTCTGCGCGGCCGGCGAGGGCCCGATTGCGACCGCCTCGTCGCAGGCGGACACATGCGCGGAATGGGCGTCGGCCTCGGCATAGACCGCCACGGAACGCACCCCCATCCGGCGGAGCGTCCGGGCGATGCGGCAGGCGATGGCGCCGCGATTGGCGATCAGGACCTTGGTGAACATCGGGTCGCCGGGGCGCTCAGCTCGGGTCCCAGATCAGGACCTCGATCGGCGTGGGATTGTAGGCGTTGCAGGGGTTGTTGAGCTGCGGGCAGTTCGAGATCAGGCAGAGGACGTCCCGCTCGGCGCGCATTTCCACGTAGCGCCCCGGGCCGGAGACGCCGTCGGCGAAGGTCAGCCGGCCGTCCGGCGTGACGGGCACGTTCATGAAGAAGTTGATGTTGCAGGTGAGGTCGCGCTTGCCGAGCGGGGGGCAGCATTCCTGGGCGCCCCGGATGAAGCTGTCGCGGCAGGCATGCATCGGCTCCCGGTCCAGCGCGTAGCGCATGGTGTTGCTCTCCCGGGAGCAGGCGCCGCCCAGGGTGTCGTGCCGGCCGCACGTGTCGGCCACGATCGTGAGCAGCGCGCCGCCCCCGGTCGACATCAGGCGCGTGCCGGTCGTGAGATAGAGGGCGGCCTGGTGGCGGATCGTATCCGACGCGCTGTAGCGGTCGGCCGGGTCGTGGGCATCGTAAAAGAGCGTGTCGGCCGCCTGGTTCCCCTCGAGATCGACGATCCGGAAGAACTGCCCGCGCCCAATCTCGCGGCTCCAATGGTCGCCGGCAAGGATGACATGGCGGTAAGCCGCCCGGGCGGGATCGAGGGTGCTGGCGGTCATGGGGTCAGTCGCGGAGCGCGCAATACTGCTCGGTGTTGAGGAAGGCCCGGCCGTTTTCCGGGCGGGAAAGCCGGCACGGATCGTCGGCCGCGGGCGGCGGCGTCCGGAGGACCTCCAGGCGCACGGGGCGCGGATGATAGGCCGGATCGGGATCCAGGGGATGCTGGCAGGTGTTGAGCACCACCAGCGTGTTCAGCTCGAAGCGCAGGTCGACCGCGCCGCCGGCCTTGGAATGCCCGGGCACAAAGGCCAGGCGCCCGGCTTCGTCGGCCACGACCTTGCTGAAGAGGTTGACGTTGGGCACGAGGTCGCGGGGTCCCAGCCCCCACTTGGCGAGCTCGATCAGGAAGCCCTCCTGCGCGCTGCGGTGGAAGTCGTTGCGGGCGGACTGGTAGGTCCGGGCGCCGTATTTCTCCGCCACGAGCGCCGCGTCGGAGGCGCCGCAGACCGTGTCGTGCCAGCCCACCGTGTCGGCCGTGATCGAGGCCAGGATGCGCCCCATGTCGGAATGCAGGCAGTAGGGATGCCGCAGGTAGAAGATGTGCTGCCCCTTCAGGGTGTCCGGCATGTTGTAGCGCTCGACCGTCAGGTCCGCGTTGTAAAGCAGGAGCCCGACGTTGGCCCCGCCCGCGAGGTCGGTCAGCCGCAGCGTCTTCCCGCGGGACACCACCGCCGACCAGAAGCCGGCCCCGGACAGGGTCCGGTCGAGGAGGGGGGCGGAAGCGGGCATGGGAAATCGAGTGTTACGTTTTTATACTTTCGTGTGAAGGCGAAAATAGCAGCTTTCCTGCCAAGACCAGGGCGCAGGCGGGCCCGGCTGCGTTCGCCTTGGGCGAACTGCGCCGTGGCGTTTTTCGGCCCGTCGGGAGGGGCCGAGAATCGGCGGGCCCAGCTAGAGCAAGGGAGGAATGCCGATGGCCGTCAGCTGCAGCTTGCCGTGCCGCACCCCTTTGCAGGTGATCAGCTCGTCGGCCAGCCGGCGGACCTGCCGCGGGGGGCCCTGCACCAGCAGGACCTCGAGGTACTGGTGGTGCTCCAGGTGCACGTGCATGCTCGACACGATCAGGAGGTAGTACCGGTGCTGGATGGCGGAAAGCGTGGTCTGCAGGTTCCGCTTCCGGTAGTCGTAGATCAGGCTGATGGTGCCCGCGGTGCTGCCCGTGCCGGACTCGACCTTGAGCTCGGATAGCCGCGCCCGCACCATCTCGGAGATCGCCTGCGAGCGGTTCTTGAAGCCCCGGGCGCCGACCATGCCGTCGAGCTGGGCGGCCAGGCCGGACGGCAGGGAAATGCTGAACCGCGCCACTTTTTCGAGCTTGGCCATCGGGATTGGTTCTAGCGGCGCGGGCCGGGGCGTCACGGACAAACTCCGGGGCTTCAGTAGAGCCGGGCATACTGGTCGATCTCCCACTGGCTGACCTGCTGGTGGTAGGTGCGCCATTCCTCGGTCTTGCAGGCGATGAACTCGTTGCGCAGGCCGGGGCCCAGCGTGCGCTCGACGAAGGGATCGCCCGCGAACGCCTCCACCGCCTCCTCCAGGTTGCGGGGCAGGTACTGGATGCCCCGCGCGGCCAGCTGCGCCTCGTCCAGCTCGTAGAGGTTGTCGTCCTGGGGGGCGCCGGGATCGAGCTTCTCCCGGACGCCCTCCAGCCCGGCCGCCAGCACCAGGGTCGCCGCGAGATACGGGTTGCAGGCGGAATCGGCGTTGCGGCTCTCGCAGCGGCCCCCTCCCATCGGCACGCGGATCGAGTTGGTGCGGTTGTTCGTGCCGAACGAGTTGAATACCGGCGCCCAGGAATAATAGCTCATCAGGCCGCGCCGGACGAGGCGCTTGTAGCTGTTCACGGTGGGCGCGAAGGCCGCGCAGATGGCCCGCCCGTGGCGCTGGACCCCGGCGATGAAGGCGTAGCCCAGGGGCGTCAGGCCCAGGCCGCGCGGGTCGTCGGCCGGGTCGCACGCGAAGGCGTTGCCCCCCGTGGCCAGGTCGCGCAGCGACATGTTGAAGTGCGCGCCGTTGCCGGTCTTGTCCGCGAAGGGCTTGGGCATGAAGGTCGCGAGCAGGCCCTCCTCGGCGGCGTAGTGCCGGGCCATCATCCGGAAGAAGACGTAGCGGTCGCACATGGTGAGGCCGTCGGCGTACTTGAAGTCGAACTCGAACTGGGAATTCGCGTCCTCGTGGTCGAACGAGTAGAGATCCCAGCCCAGCGTGCCGATGGTCGAGGCCATCTTGTCCAGCCAGGTGTAGCGGTCGAAGAAGCGCTTCACGTCATAGCAGCTCTTGACCAGGTTGTCGTCGGAATTGGGGATGCTGAGCTTCCCCGAGTCCTCCAGCTTCACGACGAACACCTCGCACTCGATGCCGAGGTTGAAGCCGAACCCCAGCTCCGCCGCGCCGGCCAGGACCTTCTTCAGGGCCACGCGGGTGTTGATCTCGTAGGGCTGCCCGTGGAACTCGTTGTCGGCGGGCATCCAGGCCACCTCCGGCCGCCAGGGCAGGATCGTGATCGCGTCGAGGTCGGGGACCGAGCTGATCTCGTCGTCGTTGGGCCGCTGGCCGAGCCCGTCGAGGGCGTAGCCGGTGTAGAGCTCCGAGCCGTGGGCGAAGTGGAGAAAGTGGTCGATCGGCACGAACTTGCCCTTGGGCACGCCGTGGATGTCGACGTAGGCGCCCACGCAGTACTTGACGCCCTTGGCCTTGAGGTCGGCCTGGAGCCGGAGAATTTCCTGGTCGGTTTTCTTCATAGGGATAAGGGGGCGGGCCCGTAGGCGGCGGCGAGCGGTGGGCGCTCCCGCCGGCCCCGGCGCAGCAGCGCCGCGAGATCGGCCACCATCCAGGCAAAGAGCCGGCGCCCGGCGGCGGCGCGGGCCCGCGAGGGACGGCCCGTCACGCCGTTGCGGCTGGTGCGGTTGACCGGATGCGCGAAGACCAGGCCCGCCGTGCGGTCCGGATCGTCGGCGGCGCGCAGCTTGTTCCGGCGCACCAGCGCCGGCGCGATCGCCAGCATGAGCGAGGTCTCGGCGGCGTTGGCGTGCCAGTCCGCGCCGTCCGCCCGGAACGCCCGCGCCACCCGCGGGCTGAGGGCGGCGGTGTCGACCACGGCGACCATCAGGCCGTCGTGCCGGCTCCGGAGCACCTCGAGGGCGCAGCGAAGCGGGGCGGCGTTGGTCACGTGGGTGTTGACTATGAAGAGGCGGCGGAAACCCGAGGCCTGCACCCAGTCGCCGATCTCGGTCACGAGGGCGATCAGGGTCTGCGGCCCGAGCGCGATCGTGCCCGGCCAGTGCCGCGAATGACCCAGGGAACATCCGTAGGGCAGCAGGGGAAGCACGGGCAGGCCCGCCTGCGCCCCCGCCGCTGCGCACAGCCGCTCGGCCAGCGCGGAATCCATGCCCGTGCCCAGGTGGGGACCGTGCTGCTCCGTCGCCCCGACGGGCAGGATCACGGCGTCGTTCCGGGCGGCCGGCCAGCGGCCGATTTCCTCCCAGGTCGATTCGGCCCAGGAGGGAAAGCGGGCGGGGGAGGGACGGCGGCGCGGCATGGGCTCAGCAGGGGACGGCCAGGCTGAGGAACCGCTCGCGCTGGCGCTCCGCCATCCAGCGGTTGATGGCATCCAGGTCCGCGACGGGCTCGTCCGTGAAGGGCTGGCGCTGGAGATAGCCGTCGGGCCCGAATTCGGGGGTCATGGTCACGGTCCCGCGGCCCGCCTGCGCGCGCCAAATGGCGTCCCACCACCGCTCGTGCGCCTCCAGGGCCCCGCGATGCTCCGGCGCCGCCGGGTGCGGCACCTGCGGCCCCTGCGCGTAGCCCACCCGGGCGTGGACGTGGTGGGCCCGCGCGGCGCACAGCGCCAGGATCTCCGGCTCGGTCTCGAGCACCAGCCGCTCGCACACGCAGCACCAGTGCGAGAAATCGCAGGTCAGCCGGAGCGCGGGCAGTTGCTCCAGCAGCCGGCGCGTGGCCCACGGGTGGAAGGTGGGCCGGCTGCGGTGCGTCTCGAAGCTGGCGGTGACGCCGAGTTCCCGCGCCCGTTCCAGCGCCCGCCCGAGGAATTCGACGCTCAGCGCCATGGGCCAGGCGTCGCATCCCGCGAGCACGGTGAGAAACAGCGGCTGGCAATCGAGCGCGGCTTCGGCCTGCCGGCTGAAATCCTCCAGCTGGCGCTCCGCCGAGGCCTCGACCGGCACGTAGCCGCCGCCGGTGACAATCTCGGCGACGAAGGGAACCGCCGCCGCCGCCAGCGCGGCGGCGAAGCCCGCCCGCTCCGCGACGCCGGCCGGGACCGGCCCCTCCACGCCGTCAAAGGCGCCGCCGCGGCAGTCCTGCAGGGCCGCCGCGAGGTCGAAGCCGTTGGTCCAGAGGGAGCGGAAGAGCAGCAGGCGCATGGTCAGGGCTCCAGGGTCAGCGCCACGCGAAAGCCCACGTTGTCCCGCCGGTCCCCGCGCGGGAGCGAGTCCCGCCACGCGCTGCGGAGGAGGCGCGGCAGGTAGTCCCAGGCGCCGCCGCGGATCATCCGCCGGGCGGGCGCCCCACCCTCGTCCCAGGCCGACCCGTCCGCGGGCGCGCCCCGGTAGTCGGGATGCCAGGCATCCTCCACCCATTCGCAGACATTGCCGTGGAGGTCGTGCAGGCCGAATGCGTTCGCGGGATAGCTGCCGACCGCCGTGCGCCGGCCGGGGCCGATGCGCTGGCCATCCTCGGCGTACAGGAAATTGGCGGCCTGCGTGGTGATTTCATCGCCGGCGGCGAACGGCGAATGGCTTCCGGCCCGGCAGGCGTATTCCCATTCGGCCTCCGTCGGCAGCCGCCAGGCCTGCCCGGTCTCCATCGGCAGCCAGGCGCAATAGGCGCGGGCGTCGTCCCAGCTCACGTTGACCACCGGCCAGGCGGGATCGTCGGCCGGGGCGTGGCCGGGCGCAAAGCCGCGGTATTCGCCGACCGTCACCGGGACGCGCCCCAGGGCGAACGGGCGAACGAGGCGGACAAGGTGGGCCGGGCGCTCGGTGTCCGTGACAAATTTGTCGTCCGCCGGCCCGCCCATCACGAACGCGCCGGGCTCCAGCCGGATGAGCCCGGGGGCGGCGGGGGGAGGGTTCAGGAGCGGGGTCATCGGGTGCCTCCCGGCCGCTGGCTGGGGGCCGCCGGCCGGTCCTCCGTCGGCCAGACTCCGCGCAGGCGGGCGGCCAGGTAGCGGTGGAAGAGCCACGCCGTCATCTCGAGGTGGCTGAGCCGTCCCTGCTGCCAGCCGCTGGCGCCGAAGCCCCGCTGGACGGCGGTGCACACCTCCATGTCCTCCAGGTGGAACTGCACCAGCTGCTGCTCGGCCTTCTCCCGCAGGCGGGGAAAGTTTTCCCGCGCCGCGACCTCCCGCGGGACCAGCACCGTGGTGAGCAGGCGCAGGCGGCCGGGGCCCAGGGGCTGGAGCCGGTACCAGATGACCCGGTCGGGCGCGGTGGCCAGGAGGAAGGTCGGGGATATCAGGAAAAGCCCCCACTCCAGCGCCGAGTCGCCCTCGAGCCCGGGCAGGGGCGGCAGGTCCTCCGAGAAATCCCCGCGCGCGGCGAATGCCCGGTACTCCTCGCGCACCGTCTCCTTGTAGGGCAGGTGCGCGCGCAGGTAGCGCCGCCGCTCGCCCTCGGTCCACGTGTCGCGCGCCGGCATCATCGGCTGGAGCGTCTTGTGGTGGATCCCGAGGTGGTGGTAGCTCTCCATGAAGTTTTCCACCAGCGCCTTCCAGTCGAACGGGCAGTCCCATTCCCGGGCGATCACCACCTGCAGCTCCTCCAGCCGGAAGGCCCTCACGTCCTCCGCCATCTCCTCGAGGCCCGGCGCGAAGGGCGGCGCCGCGCCGTCGAGGTTCACGAAGACAAACCCCTGCCAGACCTCGCTGCGGAAGGACTTCAGCGCGAAGTCGTCGCGGACAAAGCCCTCGGCCTCCTGCATCTCGGGGCAGGCCTTGAGCCGGCCGTCCAGCTCGAAGGTCCAGGCATGGTAGGGACAGAGGAAGATCCGCGTGTGCCCGCAGCCCGGGGCGTCTCCCTTGGCCTCGGCGGGCCCGTGGCCCTCGTAGCCGAAGCCCGGCGGCATGATGTCCATCGCCCGGTGAGGGCAGACGCGGGAGAGGACCCGCACCGCGTTCTCCTTGCCCCGGACCACGATGAGCGGATCGCCCAGCAGGTCGACGTTCAGGAAGTCGCCCGGCCGCGGAATCTGCGAGACGTGGGCGAGGCATTGCCACCCGCCGCGCAGGAGATGGCCGGCCTCCCAGGCGAAGAATTCCTCGCTGGTGTAGGCCGAGGCCGGCAGCGAGCGGGCCCGGGTCAGCGGCAGCTCGGCCACGGCGCAAATGCCGCGGCGGATCTCCTCGAGCGGGGGAGCGGAGGCCGGGACGGTCATGGCGACTTGGGCGCGAGGCGGTCGAAGTCGGTCTCGCGGCGGGCCTCGGGATGGCGCCGGACGTAATCGGCCAGCTCGTGGCCGCGGGCGAACCACACGCCGCCCTTCGCCTGCATGCCGCGGACCAGCTCCTCCAGGAGGCGGACTCGGGACGGACGGCCGCAGAGCCAGGGATGAACCGTCAGGACGAAACAGCAGCCGAAGTCGTGCATGGCCTCGAACTCGCGCCACCACAGGTCGAACACCTTGGCGCAGTTCTCCGGGACAAAGCCCCAGGCCGGGTCGGCATTGAAGGCGAATTGCTCCCAGTCCTCGAGCAGCCACTGGCCCGGGATCTCCACCACCCCGTTCGGGTGGCGGTAGGGCACGTCATCGCCCATCTCGCTCGCCGAATAGCTCACGTGGTGGCGCGCCAGGATCTCGGCCGTCCAGGGATTCGTCTCGAACCAGGGCGCCCGGAAGCCGACCGGGCGGAGGCCCGTCCGCCGCTCCAGGGTCGCGATGCTCCGCAGGAGGATCGCCTCCTCCTCGTCCTCGGTCAGGTAGGCCAGCTTCTCGTGCAGGTAGCCGTGCAGTCCGATCTCGTGCCCCCGCCCCGCGACGGCCTCGACCATCCGGGGATGGTGGTCGGCGACGTGGCCGGGGATGAAAAACGTTCCGGGCACGCCCAGATGCTCCAGGAGCCCGAGCAGCCGCGGGACCCCCACCTGCGGGCCGTACTCGCACTGCGACATGAGGGTGCGGCGCCGGGCCAGCCGCGGATCCTCGGCGAGGGCCGTCGTCTCGCCGTCCACGTCGAAGCAGAGCATCGCCGCGCAGCGGTGGCCGTCAGGCCAGGTGAAGCGCGGCGGCGGCAGGAAGGGGGCGGCGGCTGGGGTCATGCGGGTCGTCCTCACTCCACCTCATCGCCGGCCTCCGTGAGCTTGATCATCGGCAGCCTCTCCTCCTCCTCCGACTCGCCCGCGCTCGCGCCGTGGATCAATTCGTCGAGGCGGTGCTTCAGGGCGATGAATTCCGGCGAGAGCAGCTGCTCGGTGCGGCGCGGGCGGGGCACGGGATTGTCGATCACCTCGAGGACCCGTCCCGGGTTCGCGCCCATCACGATGATCCGGTCCGCCAGGTAGCAGGCCTCCTCGAGGTCGTGCGTGATGAAGAGGATGGTCACCTCGACCTTCTTCCAGATCTGCAGGAGGTAATTCTGCATCTTGCACCGGGTCAGGGCGTCGAGCGCCCCGAAGGGTTCGTCCATCAGGAGGATCCTCGGCTCGTTGGCCAGGGCGCGGGCGATGGCCACGCGCTGCTTCATCCCGCCCGACAGCTCGTGGGGATAGGCCTTCTCGAACTTGCTCAGCCCGACCATGTCGAGCCACTGGCGCGCCTCGACGTCCGCGTTGGTGCGGGCCCGGCCCCTCATTTCCATGCCGAACATGATGTTCTGCTTCACCGTCCGCCACGGGAAGAGGGTGTAGCCCTGAAAGACCATCCCGCGGTCCGGCCCGGGGCCCGAGACGGGATGGCCGTCGATCAGGATCTCCCCGCCGGAGGCCCCCTCCAGCCCGGCCACGATCCGGATCAGCGTCGATTTGCCGCAGCCGGACGGGCCGATGATGCAGATGAACTCCCGGCGATGGACGTCGAGCGACATCGGCTCGAACGCGACCTTGGGACCCTCCTGCGTCTCGAAGCTCTTGTGCAGGTCGCGGACGTTCAGGACGACGGGGCGCTGGCCGATCTTCTTGAAGCGGGCGGCGACCTCCGGGCTCTTTTCCCGGTAGTCCGGCAGGTTGAGGGGCGCGAGGGACATGGGGTCAGGCGTTGGAGCCGAGGGAGTTCACCGCGTTCTCCGTCACCTCCGCCAGGGCGGCCGACGGCGGCGGAAACATCTTGGCGCGCCGCCGCTGGCCCGACCGGCGCCGCTTCCACGGGAAAAGCGCGCCGGCCAGCCAGGCGAGCGTCATGTCGGTCGTCAGCCCGATGACGCCGATCATGGCGATGGCGGCATAGACGTACTCGTAGTGCAGGTAGCGGCCCTGCAGGACGATGAAGAGGGTGATCCCCGACATCGTCCCGAACACCTCGGCGATGATCAGGTAGGTCCAGGCCCATCCGAGCAGGATGCGCATGTCGGTGTAGATGTCGGCGAGGGCCGCCGGGATGACGACGCTGGTCATCAACCGCCAGCCCTTCGCACCGAGGGTCTCCGCGGCCTCGATCAGCGCCGGGTCGACTTTGCGGACGGTGTTCGCGATGATCAGCACCTGCTGGAAAAAGGTCCCGATGACGATGATCGCGACCTTCGGCGCATCGTCGATGCCCAGGATCGCGACGCAGAGGGCGCCGAACGCCGGCGCCGGCAGGTAGCGGAAAAACTCGATGAACGGCTCCTGGAGCCGGGCGAAAAAGCGATAGGTGCCGCAGAGGATCCCGAGCGGCACGCCGAGGAGGGAGGAAATGACGAAGCCCCAGAAGATCGTGCGGATGCTCTGCCCGAGGCTCTGGTACAGCCACGGCTCGCTGGGCAACCGCGGCGGAGTCGTGAAGGCGGTGACAAAGGCCACCGCCACCTTGCCCGGCGGCGGCAGATAGACCGGATTCACCCGGTAGCCCTCGGGCGGCTTCTGCCCTTTCTTGACGACCGCCGCCACTTCCTGGGCAAAGACCGCGCGCTCCACGTTCATCCCGGGGAGGTAGTCGTCGGCCCCGCCGGGATCGGTCACATGGATCAGCGGATGCCAGATCCACGGCACATAGCTGACGAGGCACCAGGCCCCCAGGGGCAGCGCGAAGGAAAAGACCAAAAGCACGAACCGCAGCCGGGGCGGCAGTTCGTGCCTCAAGCCAAGACGGTCGCGCAGGCCCATGTTACGAGTCTACTCGCAGGAACTGCGCCAGCGCGGCCGGTCAGGGCATCGCCAGGACGATGTCCGGATAGATGTAGTCTTCCGCCTTCTGGGTGTTCTTGTAGGCGCCGATGTCCAGGAGGACCTTGTCGCTGCCGACCAGGGAATCGTGGATGTTCATGGCGGCGCCGGCGTCGCCCTTGTAGTTGGCCTTGGCCTCCGCGAGCGTCTCGAAGTGGGTGCCGGGCACGTACTTGGCGTAGACCGCCGGATCGGCACCGACCTTGGCCGCCATGATCTTGATCGCATCGTCGCGGGTGGCGGGATCCATCAGATAGGCCACGCACTTGTAATAGATGGCGGCGACCTTGGCCCATTCCGCCGGATGGGCGGCGAGGCTGGCGGGATTCACGGCCAGGACGTCATAGACCAGGCCCTTGGCCTCCGCGCTCGTGAAGAGCTTCTTCGAGCCGGGGACCTGGGTCAAAGCGTTGTAGGAGATGGGATACCAGGCGCCGATCGCGGCCACGGAGCCCGACGCCAGCGTCTGGGGCGTGTTGTTGGTGGCGGTGCCGACCAGCGTGACGTCGTTCGGCGTCATGCCGTTCTGCTTCAGGCCCTCGATCAGCAGCATGTGCTCGACCAGGGTCAGCTCGACTCCGACTTTCTGCCCCTTGAGGTCCTTGATCGAGGTGATGCCCGGCTTGCCGACGATCATGTCGCTCCCGTCGCTGTAGTCGATCAGGGCGATGAACTTGGCCTTGGCGCCGGCCGCGCCCGCGCCCATCGCGTCGGAGGCAACCACGCAGTTCGCGTCGATCTTGCCGGCGGAGAAGGCGTCGATCGAGGGACCGTAGTCGAACCATTTCATCTCCACGTCGACCCCGGCGTCCTTGAACCAGCCCTTCTGGTTGGCGACCTCGAAGACCGTGTAGCCCGGCCAGTCGCTGTAGCCGATGGTCAGGGGGGCGGCCGACGCGGCCGGCCGCAGCGCGGCCAGCGAACAAAGGGCGGTGAGCAGGCAGAGGGTCCGGGGAACGCGCTTCATGGGAATAGTGTTACGATTGTTAATGAGAGTATTATCCGCCCCATCCGAAGCACGCCCCATGCCACGGGCGGCGGCAAATGGCCGGTGTGAACAAGTCCGGCCATCGCCCTCCGCCGGCCCGGAGTCTCACGGCGGACGGACTGGCGGGAGCAGGAGCCAGCCGGCTTGCTCGTCGTACTGGGCCCTGGCGCCCGGACCTTGCCTTCGGGCCAACTCCACGGCTTCGGGTTTGTCCTCAAGGTGCATGAGTCCGGTGATGACGATATCCGCCGCGGCCACCGGATCGAGCAGCGGACTGGAGTCTGCCAGGGACGGAACCACCCGGGCAGGCACTGCCGCCGGCAAACCCGAACCGGAGGGCCCTTCCTGGTTCACCATCGGGATATAGCCGCGTCCCTCCTCGACCGCCGCAGTGTTCCAGCCTCCCGGATCGACGATCTGGTACATGACCTGAGGGCCCAGCAGCCGGCCTTCGACGTCCTGATGGGCCCGCAGGTAGATGAGGCCGATCTTCGGGTTGCGATAGACCGCCTCGGGAGCCGGCGGCAGCGTCGGCGCCGCGGGACCGGGAGGAATGGAGGGAAGCCCGGGAATGATTTGGTTCGGCGTCGCCGGCGTCGCCGGCGACCGGGGTATCGACTGGCAACCGGGCGTTCCCAGGACGATGGACATCGCCAGGACCAGGCCGGGACGACGGCAAGAGGGGTTCCGAGCGGGCATGCGGCCTCTCCTGCTCAACGCTGCCGGTCCCCGCGCGGAGCTCCTGCCAGGTCGAGATCCGTTTCGAGCTGCAGCCAGCAGGCGGTGCCGGCTGGCACGAGATAGCAGCTGGCGTAGCGTTGCCCAAGCTCCTTGAGACGCGCCTGGGTGAAATCCTGGAGAGCCTGCGCCGAGGCCTGGTAGGCGGCCGCGCGGGGCTCGGCCGCGGTCGCCCCGGTCTGCACGCTCAGTCCGCCCAAGCCGACCGAGAGCTGCGGCTGGGCCCGCGCCTCCAGCAAGCCCAGGTAACCCGTGAGCACATCTGACAGGTAGGGGGCCAGCTCGACCCAGGCCGGCGGGGGGACGTAGAGCGCGCCCAGGCCCGGACGGATGTTCGCGCCGCTGTCGTCCGCCTCGACTGCGGCCGCGCTGATCGGCAGTTCCAGGCCGTCGGGATAAAGGATGGTGCTGACCGCGAGATTCAGGCGATCGCGCATCGGCTGGCCCGACAGCCGCCCGAGAAACCGCGTGCCAAAGGGAATCTGGCGGCGGTGGTTGAAGACCAAGCTGCGCGCCGCGGCAAATTGCAGCACCGCCGAGGGATTGGAGGTGTCCACGGTCGTGAGCAGATAGGCGCAGATCAGGGTGCCGCGAGGAACCAGGGACGGATGGGCCACCGGCGCATCGTCCGCCCGGACCGCCGCGCCGCCGGCCAGGGGATCGCGGTAGCTGAGCGAGGGAGCAGCGGGAGGCGGCGAAGTTCCCGAAAAGGCCGGCGGAAGGGCGGGATAGCCGGAGGACGGCGCCCGCTGCCTCCCGGCGGCGCTCTCGTCGAGCGGACGCGGCGGAGCCTGCGACGGCGGCTTGGATTCGGAGGACGGCGCACGGTCCAGGGCCGCGGCCACAGCGTCGAACGGTTCCGCGGCGGAGGCCGGCGGGGGCCAGGGGCTGGCCGGCGCCGGTTCGAGACGGTAGCTTCGCGCCTCGGGACGGGCCGACGGATTCTGCACGTCGACGCGGGACATCGTCGCGGCTGCCTGCGTGATCGGAGCCACGCGGGAAGGTCGGGCCCGGGGGGCATTCCTCCCGCCGACCTCGGCGGCAAAACGCCGCTGCAGCACGACAACCGCCCCAATCGCCAGGAGCCCCCCGAGCAGGTACACCCCGTACCCCGGCGCCAGCCGGCCATCCTTCTTCGCACGCAGGAACGGATTCATGGCCGACTCCAGCCGAGGCGTTCAACCGCCGCCGCCTCCGGCGGCAGGGCGAGACGCCAGTCATTGTGCCGGCTCAGGCGATAGCCCTGGACGCCCAGGTAAACCGTCTCGAGCTGCCCCGGAAAGACCACGGGGCCGGCGCCCGTCTGGTACCGCGCGATGACCGGGATGCTCCGGTCTCCGATGAAAAGGCCGTATTGGCGGGGGTCCAGGTAGAGCGCAGTATCCGTCCGATTTATCCACTGCACGCGAAAGACCAGCAGGTCCCGGTCAAGGAACTGCGCCTCGTCGGCCAGGGCGATGAGGCAGCCGTTCCATTGGTATTCGCGATCCAGGGCCTCCAGCCGAAGCCGCGGCTGCGCGGCGCGGAAAACCGGATCGTCATGGGCCCGGGTGATGGTCTTCACCGCCCCGATCAGGTCGATCTCCGCCGGTTTCACCGGGCGGGCCTGGGCCAGGCCCGCCTCATCTTCCGCGAGCGAATCGTCCGCCAAGAGAAACCGGCGGAGATATTGCGCCCGGATGTCGTTCACCACCTTTACGACGAGGATGTAGACGTGGGGCCCTATCCGGAGGTTCAGGTTGGTCTCTGTGCCCGCGGCCTGCGCCGTTGGCGTCAGCTCCAGCTCGTTGAGGGCCTTGTCGTACTGGTAGGCCACAACCGGCGATGCCAGCGAGATTGCGGCCACCCGCTGCTCCGTCTGCAGCTGGAGCGTCGTCGCGTGTCCGGGCGCCACGTAGACATCCACCGGAGTGCCGGCCTGAAGCATGGTCGGGGGTTCGGCCGGTTCGGCCTCCGCAGAGGCCGCTCCCAGCATCAGCACGAGGAGGAAGGCTTTCACGGCTTTGGCGTCAGTTCCAGGGTTGCCCGGGCGGCCCGCTCGCGCTCAGCCCGGTAGAAATCGTCGCGGCTGAGCGCGTCCGCCTGCACCAGCCGCCAACCGGCAACATTCCGCGCGGTCGGGGCCCGCATCACAAAGGTGCAGTCGAGGTAGATGGGGCTCGTCTGGGCTGCGGCCAGCGACCGGGACGAAAGCAGTCCACGGCAGAATAGGCGCCGCCGACCCGGCCGGCTCTCGACCGCCTTGGTCTCCAGCAGCGCCAGGTTCTGGACATAGCCGGCCGGATACCGGCTGCCGGCGTCGCGATAGGCCAGGTCGACCGCCGCAATGGCCTCCGGCGAGCAAAAATCCGCGAGCTCGGGCGGAAGCCCCTTTTCCGTCCGGCTGAAGAGCACTTCGACCGTATCCGCCAGCTGGGGGTCGAAATCCGCCTCCTGCACGGAGCCAATTCCCTCGGGGCGGCCGCTGAATACGAGCCCGTGGGCGATCCCGATGAATACGGGAGGGGCGAGCGCCGACCGGCGCAGGCGCCAGAGCCCTCCGCTCAGGGCGGCGAGCAGGCCGACCCCCGCGGCGAGCAGGCAATGGAACCACCGGCGCAATCCATCCTCATCGATGAAAAAGGCCGGGGCCTCGTCGGTCCGGGACCAGCGGAAATGCCGGATCAATTCCACCGCAGGAGCATCCTCCCCTTCGCCGGTGGAATCGGGCCCGGTGCCGTCAGTGCTGGAGCCATTGGCCATCATCGTGGGATTTGTCCCAGGCGGGAGCATCGGGCCCGGCGCGATCCTCAAGGCGCAGGAGGTAGAAGGGCCAGGGGCTCAGGCGGCCCATGGCGTTGACCTCCAGCAGGCAGTGCGCGCGCCAGGGAAAGAATTCCGCCTCGGTATGCCGCAACGTGACCGTGACGTAGCCGCGAACGTACGCGGCCGCCCGGCGACTGGGGGCGTCCGCCACCACATCGCTGACCCCCGTGATCGTCAGGCTCTGGGTTATCCGGTTGGCCAGGACGGCGGGAGCGGACTGATCCAGCCGACGCTCCGCCGCGGTATAGATTTCCGGCGCGACCAGCCCCTGGGCCAGCGGCAGCAGGCGGTGCCCTCCGTCGTCGGCGGCATAGAGCAGCGGCAGGCAGCCGTGCAGGAAGAACGCCATCTGGTCGTACGAGATCTCCGGGATTCCGTAGTACGCCGCGGCGGCCTCCTTGAGTGAAGGTGCGGCCCGCACCACCACGGCCGGCTTGCGCTGGAGGTGCCAGGCGAGGCTCCAGACCAGGGCGCAGGCGGCGAGGAGAAATCCCAGGACGAGAACCAGCAGGCGCTGCTCGTGGATGACCCAGGCAAAATGCCGGTAATGGCGCCAGGCGACCGGCGGCAGCGGGATCGCATTCGAAACGTCTTCCATGGGACGCGATGGTAGCAACCGCCGCCGGCACCGCCTCCTACCGCCCGGTGCCCTCATATTGCAGCACCTCGGCATGGGCGACCTCTCCCGCCGCCGCCCGCCGCAACCCCTCCCGCAGCAGGGGCGAGCCGCCGCCTTCCACCCAGCGCGCCCGCAGGGCGGTCTCATCGAATGTCTCCCGGCGGGAGCGACCGATCCTTTCCGGCAGATCGCCGCAGGACGCCGGATGGAGCAGTTCGAACACGGGGACCAGCCCGCACTCACCCCGTTCACCGCAACGCGGGCAGCCGCTGGGAATCCAGAGCGCGGCCGGCGGCGGCAGCCGGTGCTGCGCAAACTGCCGGAGTTGCGCCGGCGTGGGCGGCACCGGGCGGCGGCAGTGCGGACACAGGCGGCGCAGCAGGCGCTGTCCGATCACCAGCAGGAGGGCGGCGCTGATCTGGCGGCCGGTCAGGCCCAGATCGAGCAGCCGCGAAACCGTGCCGAGGGCATTGCGGGTGTGGAGCGTGGCGAGGATGAGATGGCCCGTGTCCACCGCCTCCACGCATGTCTGCGCGACCGCGGGATCGCGAATCTCCCCCAGCAGGATCACATGCGGCGCCTGGCGCAGGAGACTCTTCAGCCCCTCCCCAAAATCGCGGCCGGTGCCGGAGCCCACCGGAATCTGGGTGATCCAGGGCACGATGAACTCGACCGGATCCTCCAGGGTGCGGATGTTCAGCACCGAGCGATCGAGGCGGCCGAGGCAGGCATAGAGGGTGGTGGTCTTGCCATGGCCGGTGGGACCCGTGGCCAGGATCAGGCCCTGGCGCTGCGCGAGGCATCCTTCCACCAGTCCGCGCTGCCCGGGATCATCAAAGGGCAGTCGCTTCATCCGGTCCAGCTGCCGGGCCCGGTCCTGCACGCGGGCCACCAGGCTTTCGCCATGGACGGTCGGAATGATCTCGACGCGCACGTCGGCCTGCCGGCCCGGACCAACCGG
Organism: uncultured Opitutaceae bacterium; assembly: GCA_964550715.1. GTDB lineage: Bacteria > Verrucomicrobiota > Verrucomicrobiia > Opitutales > Opitutaceae > Palsa-1447. The sequence continues at coordinate 62,273 of CAZKAH010000005.1, read as the reverse complement.
AACGCTGGCCGAGCCGGATCGCGGAGCATGGGAAGATTGGGTCGAGATGCCGGCCATCTGCTTGAACGCCCTCAGCAGCGCCGGGGCCGCCGACTTGGCCACCGGCGGCAGCATTTCCTTCCGGCCATCCACCTTGAGGGCGATGTCCAGCCAGCCCTCCTGTTCATCGAGGAGCAGGTCGGAGGCCCGGGACGCGTGGGCGAAGCGCACCATGTCTGTGGCGATCTCCCGGCTGCTCCGGCGATGGCAATCCCAGGATTCCGGACAGCCGGGCGGAAGTTCGGACCCGGGGTCGGCGGCGGACTCGGCGACCACGCCCGGCTCCAGCAAGTCCAGCGCCCGGGTGAAATCCTCCCGGCTGATCCTGAAGTCGCGCACCTCCTGATGGGTGAGCTGCCGGATAGCCGCCACGGCGCCTGGGCGGGCGGGCGCAACCAGGGCAACCTCCAGGAGCAATTCGTGGCGAAAAGCCGGGAGAAAGCAGTGCCGGCGGCAGGCCTCCCGCAATTCGGCAAAAGCCGCGAGATCCACGTCGCCGGCGGAAAAGGGGATGCAGGCCATCAGCCCAATCCTAGCAAGCCGGGGACAGGCGAGCGGGCCGGAATCCCGCGGGCAGACTTGTTATCATCGGAGCCATGCCCCCGTCTCCCTCCCCGCTGGAAAGCACCCGACTGGAAAACCTCAGCCTCGATTCCCAGGGCGCCGCCTTCGATCTGGCCGGGCGTCCGATCCGGCTCAACGGGGCAGGCTATGCCTCCCCGGTGGCCTCGATGCGGGAATTCTATCAGCACGCCCTCGCCGACTACTATCAGCGCTCCGCGGAGCTCAGCCGCCAGGCGGCCGCCCACCGGCCTCCCCTCCTCCGCCGGATGCTCTCCTGGGTAGGCCGGATCTTCGACCGCCTGATGGTGGGTCCCCAGTCCAGCGCGGCCTCCGGAGGACCTGCTGCCCTTCCCCTGGCGGTACCGCCCCTTGCGCCCAACTCCGACCGGCTTGGAAGGGGAATCTCGCCCACGCCAGACCCAGCCGCCCCCGCGTCACCCGGGGCAGACCGGATTCAAAAGCCCGACGCCAGAATCCAAAGCGCAACGCCGCCCCTGCTCCAGGTGGTCTTTGCGGATCAGAACGGCGTGCACGTGATCTGGCACCTCCCCTCCGCCAAGCACGCGCCGAACGCCAGGGGCCACGGATCGGCCCATCCCAAGGCGAGCCCACCCCGGCTTGAACTCACCTATGAGCTGGATTCTGCCATGGCGCAGCGGCTGCAGGTTTGCTACGGCCAACTGGCCCAGCTCGGCTACAAGATCGCCGGCCTGGACGCCATTCGCGCCGTTCCGGAGAAATGTGCCAGCGGAAAAGCCGCGGCCAAGCCGGAGGTGGCCGTGACTCCGTCTGACCCCAAGCCGGCTGCTGCGGAAAAATTGTCCTGCGAATCGTCCCGGGTAACCGCCGCGGCGCCCGCATCACGCCGGGTGCGTTCCAAGCCCGAAATTGCTGCTACCCCGCCCGAACCGCCCCGGGTCGTTCCCGAGCCGCCCAATCCCAGTTTCTTGCCGGGTCTCTAGCCGCGAATCGGCGGCCGGCGCCTTTCCCAACTTGCCATCATGTTCGCAGGGCCGAAAAGCCGCTATTGCTCGAATACCTGCCCAACGAGGATGACTGAAATGGCGCAGCCGGCGAAAGCTCACGACAAACCTCCCCCGTTCCTGGTTAAGACGAGCGTCGCGTCGCTGCCGACGAAGAACTCGTAATCGACCACGACCACCCGGCTGTTGATGCCTTCCCGGGCGAGGGCGGCCCGGATGCGCGGTAGCTCCGGATAGGGCTGGCCGTCCGGGCCGCAGATCGGGTGCACCCGCACCTCGCTTGCGCTCACCCGGAGGAGCTCGCGGCAGGCCGCGAAGTGAAACCCGTAGTCCAGGTGCCGCGCGTAGATGAAGAGCAGATGAGCGCACAGCACCAGGTCGAAGGCGCCGTCGGCGAACGGGAGCTTGGGCAGCCGGGCCCCGACATAACGGCTCCGGACGAACCCCGCCTCGTAATCGGCGAGGAACCGCGCGGCGGCGGAGCGCCGACTGGCCTCGGCGGCCGCGAAGGACGGAAAATACCCGTACCGGAAATGCCCCTCCCGCCGCCGCATCTCCTGCAGCATCCGCGCGTAGTCGATCTGCACGTGCGCGGTCAGCGTGTCGGTGGAAAAGCCGTAGAGGGGATCGACGGCCACGGCGTGGATGCCGTGGGCCGGCGCCTCCACGGCGAAGGACGACGGGCCGGCGGCGACGTCGAGGACGCTGAGGCCGGCCAGGCTTGGCGGGGCGAGCCCGAAAAACCGGACATATTCGTCGAAGGTCCGCCCGAAGAAGGCGACCGAGGAGAGGTGGAATTCTGAACGAGGTGAAAGGGAGCACATGGCAGGACAGGGATGAGGGGGAGAAGGAGGACCCGACTTCGCTCGCTGGACGCGAGCTTCGACGGGTTGATTTTTGGCGCCTGGCGGCGGCCGAAAATCAAAAACCCGACTCGGGGAGGAGTCGGGCTCGGCGGAGAAGGACCGGCCTGGGCCGGTCGCGCGTCAGGCGCGCCTCACCATCGCCGAGCCGTCGCTTTGCGCCAATACGTGGCCACCGCCGGCGTGGCGGTCGGGATCACTTGGACTGGCAACTGCGGGGACATTCGCGCAAGGTCAGCGCCGCTACCGGCGTCTGTCAAGCTGGCGGATCCTATGACCTCGTTTGCCCCCACCCCCTCCCAGGCCTGGCATATGATCGGCGGCTGCTGGATGATTTTCTGCGTCTTCTGGCTCATGGCCGCGATAAGCGTGAAGAAAGCCACCGAACGCTGGAGCGCCGGCACGGGTTTCTTCTATATCATCACCTCCGTCGTGACCTACAATCTCCTGATCAGGTCGGACCGCCTGGGCCGCGGTTTTCTGGGTCACCCCGGGCCGGGATCGTTCCTGCTCGCGGTCATCCTCATGGTGATCGGGCTGGCCATCACCCTCTGGGCGCGGGTTGTCCTGGGCCGCAACTGGAGCGGCTCCGTGACCCACAAGGAGAACCACGAACTGGTTGAGACGGGCCCCTACCGGTTCGTCCGCCATCCGATCTACACCGGACTTCTCCTTATGACCGTGGGGACCGCGATGGCGCGCGGAACCTGGGATGCTGTCCTGGCCATTTTCCTCTTCACCGCCGTTCATATCTGGAAACTTCGCCAGGAGGAGGCCCTGATGACCCGGTATTTCCCGGAGGCCTATCCCGCCTACCGGGCGCGGACCAAGGCGCTCCTTCCTCTCCTCTATTGAAGACGCGCAGCTTCTGGCAGCGTTGGCTGACCGATCCCGTCCGGCAGCAGCTCACGCAGGGCGTGAGCCCGGAAAAAATCGCGCTGACCCTCGCCCTCGGCAGCGCCCTCGCACTTTTCCCCATCCTCGGCACGACCACGCTCCTCTGCCTCGCAGCCGGGATCGCGCTTGGCCTGAACCAGCCCATCCTGCAGGCCATCAACGCGCTGTGCGGTTTCATCTGGATTCCGCTCCTCGTCGCCTTCGTGCGCCTCGGCGACGCCATCACGCGCCAGTCCAGCTCAGGCGTCGATTTCACCCGGATGTTCTCCCTGTTCCGCCAGCATCCCGGGGAGTTCTTCCAGCGGTTCGGGGTCACCGCCCTGCACGGGATCCTCGGCTGGTGCGTCGCGGCGCCCTTCTGGATTCCGCTGGTCTATTTCCTCACCCGCGGCCCCCTGCGGGCGGCCGCACTCCGACTCCGGCCCGCATCCGACTAGGGGTGCTGGTTCCGATACTGTTTTTGCGGATCGGTCGCCGACGCGTCCGCGGGCGGCGATGACGGCTGGGGCTGGGGTTTGGGCGGCGGCGGTTTCGGCGGAGGCGTGGCGGGATGAGCCTGGGGCTGGGGCGGGCCGTTTGGATGCGGGCGCGACTGCGGTTGGAACTGCGACTGCGGGGCTCCGCTCGCACGCGCCGCCCGTTCGCGCGCCTCGCGGGCACGCATTTCCTGCTCCCTCGCCCACTCGGGATTGGTGGGAAATCCGGGCTGGACGCCCGGCGGGTTGCCCGGGAGCCCCGGATGCTGGCCAAACGTCGACGGCGCGCTGCCCGCCGGCCGGGGGGTGAAACGATTCCAGCGTTCATCCGGCGGCCGGGGCGCCGCCGGGGCGCCCGGCAGGAGATTGGGCCGGACGAAGGGCTCGGACGGCCGGGCCGGGCGGTTCTCCGGAAACGGGCGCTGGGCCGGCGGATGCCACACGTGGGCGCCTGGGCTGAAAGCATTCGGTCGCTGCCAACCTTCCCCGTCGCGCGAGAAGCGGCCGACCCAGAGCGCGCGGCGGTGCCAGTCGAAGCCATAGGTCAGCCAGACCCCGCTGCGGAAGGGCGGACCAAAACCGATGTACGGGGCGCCCCCCGCCTCGAAGGGCTGGACAAAGACCACGCTGGGATCGTAGCGCGGCACGTAGATCACGTCGGGTTCGGCGGGCAGGATCTCGATCAGGCCGTCCTCGTCGACCACTTGCTGCTGCGGCGTGTCCACGAGGGTTCCCAGGTCCCGCGCCCGCTGGCGGAGCCGCTGGATCGCCTGCATCACGTCGGCCGGATCGGCGACAAAGGCCGCGCCGACCGCCTGCACCCAGGTCAGGTTCTGCGCCATCCACTCCACGACCTCCGGATAGTGGACCAGCGCCTTGATGCTTTCGCTCCATGGCTGGGATCCTGCCGCATAGGGATCGCCCTGGGCGGCGACGTAGCTCGCCGCGGACACGATATCCCCCGGGGACGCCGCCGCCGGCAGGATCAGCGCAACCAGCGGGTCCGGATAGAGCGCGATCGGCCCGAGCAATTGGTCCAGTTGGTCGACGGTGTACTGCGGCGCCGGCTCCGGGCCGGGATAGTCCGAGGGGACCTGGCTCCGCCCTGATTGTGCACAAGCCACCGTTAGGAAAAGGATTGCGACCCGTCGGCCGAGGACGGGGAGAAGGCCAGATTTCATGGAGATACCATAGGCGGACAGTCACGGCGTGCAAAGCCGAAGGCGGCGGTCAGGAGGAGCGCCGGGGCGGTACCGCCGAACCAGGCCGCAGCCAGGTCGCCCCCCCGCCAGCCCAATTCATCTCCAGATCGTTGCCATTAACGATTCGCCATCATGCCGTCCCGGTGCATTTTATGCGCAACTACCGGGTTTTCCCCGGCGTCTAGCCCTACCCAGTCAGAAGCCCCCATCCCAGCGTCCCATGAACATATCAAAATCCTCCCTGCTGATCCTTACCGCCGCCCTGGTCAGTGCGCTCCCGGCCATCGCCCAGCCGTCGTCGACGTCGAATCTTCCCAACCCGACCCAGGTGAACACCGAGATGGCCCCCAAGCCGAAAAAGGTGGCCTCCACAGGAGGCACCAGCCCGCACGAAACCTTCAGCGTCGTTCTCGGCGATCGGCGCAACCCCGACCGCGTGACGATCGTCTACGGCCGTCCCTATTCGGCGGACCCGAAGACCGGCGAGATCCGCAAGATCTGGGGCGACCTGATCGGCGGACCGGCCAATCCGTGGGGCAAGGCCTGGCGCGCGGGCTCCGATGAGGCCACGCTCCTGATCACCCAGAAGCCCATCATGGTCGGCGACGCGGCGGTCGCGCCCGGCGCCTACACGCTGTTCCTGGTCCCGATGCAGGACGGATCTGCCAAGCTCGTGATCAACAAGCAGATTGGCCAATGGGGCCTGCAATACGACGAGACGCAGGACCTGGCCCGCGTCGACCTGAAGAAGGACAGCGTGGAAACGCGCGTCGACCAATTCACCATGGCGATCTCGAAGGGAAAGGACGGCAACGGCCTCCTCAAGCTGATTTGGGAGAACACCCAATATTCCATTCCGATCACCCTCGTTAAGCCCGTTAAGTAAGCAGCACCCAAAAACGTGCATCGTCCGCCTTCCTGCCGGCGATGGCGCCTCCTGCTCGGCGCGGCCTTTGGCGGGATCGCGGGCCTCGGCCTTTCCCGGGGCGGCGCCGCGCCGGCCCCGGAGTCGTCCTCCGCGATCCTGCAGGACCTGCGGAGCTTCCGCGAGATGGGCAGCGTGCTCTGCATCGCCGCCCATCCTGACGATGAGAACACCCCGCTGATCGCGTATTTCGCCCGGGGCCGGAACTACCGCACCGCCTATCTCTCGCTCACCCGGGGCGACGGCGGCCAGGATCTCCTCGGGCCGGAGCTGGATGAGAAGCTCGGCGTCATCCGCACCCAGGAGCTGCTGGCCGCCCGGAAGATCGACGGCGGCCGGCAGTTCTTCAGCCGGGCGCGGGACTTCGGGTTCTCCAAGGACTATGCCGACACGCTGAAGCGCTGGGACCGGCAACAGGTGCTTTCCGACATGGTCCGGGTCATCCGCGAATTCCGGCCCGATATCCTGATCACCAGCTTTTCCCCGGTGCCCAGCACCACCCACGGCCACCATACGGCCTCGGCGGTCCTCGCGATCGAGGCGTTCCGGCTGGCCGGCGATCCCAAGGCCTTTCCCGAGCAGCTGGAGGAATTGAAGCCCTGGCAGCCGAAGCGGATCCTCTGGAACAGCCGCGGCGGCGGCGGCACGGTCCATCTCGATGACGGCGGCTTCAACCCGCTCCTGGGCGAGTCCTTCGGCGAACTCGCCGCCCAGAGCCGCTCGATGCACAAGAGCCAGGGCATGGGCACCGTCGCCCGGCGCGGGGCCGCGACGGAGAATTTCCAGCTCCTGGCAGGCGAACCCGCCGCCGGCGATGTCATGGACGGGGTCAACACCACCTGGAGCCGCGTGCCCGGGGGGGCCGATATCGGCACGGGGGCCGACGATGTCATCGCCCATTTCAACGCCATCGACCCGTCCGCCAGCGTGCCGGCGCTGCTGGCGCTGAAGGCCCGCCTCGCCGCCCTGCCCGCCGATCCGCTGCTGGATGAAAAGCGCGGGCAGCTCGATGCCATCATCCAGTCCTGCCTCGGCCTTTATGTCCAGACGACCCTGGCCCAGGCGGAGGTCGTGCCGGGAGAGACCATGGCCCTCCGCCATCTGGCCCTCGTCCGCTCGAGTTTTCCCGTGCGCTGGGTCGGCGTCCGGTACCCGGGCTCCGGCGGGGCGATGGACGCACCCGCCGATCTCGGCCCGAACCGTCCCGCGAACCGCGAGGGCAGCGCGGTGCTGCCGGCCAACACCCCCCTCGGCAATCCCTATTGGCTGCGGGAGGACGGCACGGCCGGCATGTTCCGCGTCGACGACCCCTCGCTGATCGGGCGGCCGGAGGCTCCGCCGATTTTCCCGGTGGAGAACGTCTTCGAGGTGGGCGGCCAGACCCTTGTCATCCCGGACGTGCCGGAGCAGGTGGTGTCCGATCCGCTGCGCGGCGAGGTCCGCCGCAGCCTGGAGGCCATCCCGCCCGTCTCGCTCGGCTTTGGGGACGACATCACGCTCTTCGCTCCCGGCGGGACGCGGACGGTCGTCGTCGAGGTTGCGGCCAATCGCACGGTCAGCGCCGGCAGCCTGCGCCTCGAGGCGCCCGCCGGCTGGACGGTCGCGCCGGCCGCGCAGCCCTTCAGCTTCAACCGCGCCGGCGGAAGGCTCCGGCTGACCTTCTCGATCACCGCCCCGGCGCAGCCCGCCACGGCCGCCATCGTCGCCGCAGCCGATGTCGGCGGCCGGACCTATCGCAACGAGCGCAAGGACATCCGGTATGAGCACATCCCGCCCCAGGTGCTCCAGCCCGTCGCGCGCCTGAAGGCGGTCAGCCTGGAACTCGCGGTGCGCAGCCACAAGGTCGGCTACCTGCCCGGCGCCGGCGACCAGGTGGCCGAGAGCCTCGCGCGCATGGGGTGCGCGGTCACGACCCTCACGGGCGCCGACCTGACCGCCGACCGGCTGCGGGAGTTCGACGCGGTGGTCGTGGGAATCCGCGCTTTCAACACCCGGACGGACCTCGCCCCCGGCCTGCCCGCCCTCTTCGCCTACGTCGAGGGCGGCGGGACTGTCGTCGTCCAGTACAACACGCCCTATGAGCTTAAGACCCAGACCCTGGCGCCCTACGAGCTCAAGCTGGCCCGCGACCTCCCGCCGCACCGGGTCACCGACAACAACGCCCCCGTCACGCTCCTCGTCCCCGACCACCCCGCCTTCACGACCCCGAACCGCATTGGGCCGGACGATTTCGCCGGCTGGGTCCAGGAGCGCGGCCTGAACTTCCCGAGCGAGTGGGATCCGGCGCATTTCACGGCGCTCCTCGCGTGCGGCGATGCCGGCGAGCGCCCGTTGACGAGCGGCCTGCTCGTCGCCCGCGACGGGCGCGGCTATTTTGTCTACACGGGGCTCTCCTGGTTCCGGCAGCTGCCCGCGGGCGTGCCCGGCGCCTACCGGCTCTTCGCCAACCTGATCTCGCTGGGCAAATGAGGCCGGAGGCCCAGGACCGCGAAGCGCCCGGCCTGCCGGCCCTCCGCACGTGGCGGGCCGTCTACTGGTTCGTGGTGTCCAGCTTCCTCGTCTGGGTCGCGCTCCTGGTCGCCCTGGCCCGGCTGTTCCCGTGAACCCGCTCGATTACGCCGTCCTGCTCGTCACGCTGTTCGGCATCGCCGCCTACGGCGCGTGGCGGACGCGGGGCCGGCGCGACCTGCGGAGCTACCTGCAGGGCAGCGGCAGCACGCCGTGGATCGTGATCGGGCTGTCCGTCATGGCCACCCAGGCCAGCGCCATCACCTTTCTCTCGACGCCCGGCCAGGGCTATGAGGACGGGCTCGGCTTCGTGCAGAACTACTTCGGGGCGCCCTTCGCGCTGATCCTGATCGCGGCGGTCTTCCTCCCCATCTACCGGCGGCTCAAGGTCTACACCGCCTACGAATACCTCGGCCAGCGCTTCGACGGGAAGACCCGCCTCCTCGGCGCGGCGCTGTTCCTCCTCCAGCGCGGCCTGGGCGCGGGGATCACGATCTATGCCCCGGCCATCGTCCTCTCCACCGTGATGGGCTGGCGGCTCGACCTCACGATCGTCGCCAGCGGCCTCCTCGTCATTGCCTACACGGTCAGCGGGGGCACCGAGGCCGTGAACCTCACCCAGAAATACCAGATCGGCGTGATCTTCGCGGGGATGGCCGCGGCCTTCGTCGTGCTGCTGGCCCGGCTGCCCGCCGGGCTCACGCTGCCCGACGCCCTGGCGGTCGCCGGCGGGTTCCACAAGCTGCACGGGGTCGATTTCTCCCTGGATGTGCGCCCCCGCTACACCTTCTGGTCGGGGCTGCTGGGCGGGATGTTCCTCGCCCTATCCTACTTCGGGACCGACCAGTCCCAGGTGCAGCGCTACCTCTCGGGCACCTCGCTGCGCGAGAGCCGCCTCGGCCTGATGTTCAACGCCGTGTGCAAGATCCCGATGCAGGCCTTCATCCTGCTCCTCGGCGTCCTGATCTTCGTCTTCTACCAGTTCGAGCGGCCCCCCGTCTTCTTCAACCGGACGGAGTGGGCCTACGCGGCCGCGCACGGCGCGGGCGGGAAGCTGCGGGCCGTCGAGGCGGACTTCGCCGCGGCCCACGCGGCGGAGCGGCGCGACCTCGCGGCGTGGCTGGCGGCCCGGCACGGCCGCGACGCCGCGGCGGAAGCTGCGGCCCGCGCCGCGGTCCTGCGGTCCGAGGCGCGCAGCGAGGCCGTGCGGGACGAGGCCCGGCAGGCCCTCCGCGCGGCCCGGCCGGGCGCGGCGGCCAACGACTCCGACTACGTCTTCATCACCTTCATCCTCGACCACCTGCCGCACGGGATCATCGGGCTGCTCGTCGCCGCCTTTTTCGCCGCCGCCTTCTCGTCCAAGGCGGCCGAGCTCAACGCCCTCGGGTCGACCACGACCGTGGACTTCTACCGGCACCTCTTCCGCCGCGAGGCGCCGGACGCCCACTACGTGACGGCCTCCAAGTGGTTCACCGCACTCTGGGGCCTGGTCGCGATCGGGTTCGCCCTCGGCGCCAATCTGGCGGAAAACCTCATCCAGGCGGTGAACATCATCGGCTCGATCTTCTACGGGGTCGTCCTCGGGCTCTTCCTCTCGGCCTTCTTCCTCCGGCGGGTCGGGGGCACGGCGGTCTTCTGGGCGGCGCTCGCCGCCCAGGCCCTGATCTTCGTGCTATGGGCGGACCGCGCCTCGCTCGGCATCTCCTACCTCTGGTACAACGTGATCGGCTGCGCGGCCTGCATGCTGCTCAGCCTCCTGATCCAGGCCGTGATCGGCGGGTCACCCCGGACGGGCACCCCGCCCGCCACCGCATGAGCGCGCCCCGCATCTGCTTCGGCCAACAACCCTGCGGGTTTTTCCCGCGGCGGTATCTCCAGGCCAAGGTCGCGACCGCCCGGCGGCTGCAGTCCGAACTCGGCGGCGAGATCATCTTCTTCTGCCACGACAGCGACCACGACCCCCGGGAAACCCAGACGATCCTGCGCCACCGGCGGACCGGCGAGCCCATCGCGCTCAACTTCACCTTTGCCAACCGCGTGCAGCGGAAATGGTCGCCGCTGTATCTCAAGCGGGTACCGCCGGACTGGCCCGCCGCCACGGCGCGCCAGCTGCCCGCTTATGTCGACGCCCGGTGGACCGAGGCCTTCAAGCAGGTGACGGCGGGGACCGCCGCCGATTTCTGCCTGGAGATGTACCGCCGCATGGGGCTGCTCGACGGGGTGACCGTGGTCCGCTCCAGCGATCCGGCCGTACGCCGCGCCGCCTGCGCGATCGAGGACTTTTTCGTGGACGTGCCCCATGAGGGCGAGGTGGTGCGGGCCCGGTGCTCCGCCGGCGCCCTGTCCCTCCACCAGGGGGGAGACGCCTACCTCAAGCTGCCGGCCTGCGCCTTCACCCCGGAGCAGGTCAGCCCGGCCCGCGACACCCGGCTCCGCTGGATGCAGTCCGTCGTGCAGTGCACCCACTATGTCGCCGGGCTGGGCGAACAGGCTTACTTGCGTCGCGACGACGCGCCGGAGATCGTGTTCATCAACCGCGATGCCATTGACCGTCCCGATGAAGCCTACACGGACCCATCTTAAGGTCCCCCGCCCAAGGATGTCTCGTCCTTCGGCGGAGAGCAGGGGCTCCCTCCCCCCCCTGCTCGCCTTCGGCGCGCATCCCGACGATGTGGAATTCGGCTGCGGCGGCATCGTCGTCCGCGAGACCCGCGCGGGGCGCGCCGCCCACCTGGTCGTCTGCTCGCGCGGCGAGTCCGGCAGCCAGGGCACGCCGGCCCAGCGCTCGGCCGAGGCGAAAAGGTCCGCCGCGCTCCTCGGCGCGACGCTCGAGTTCGCGGAGCTCGACGGCGACGCCCGCCTGGAAGTCCGGCCGGCCCACGCCCTCCGGCTGGCCGAGATCATCCGGCGCGTGCGGCCCGCCGCGGTCCTCGCCCCCAGCCTGGCCGGCAACCAGCACCCGGACCACCCGCGGCTGGGCCGGCTGGTGCGCGATGCCTGCCGGATTGCGCGCTATGGCGGCGTGGCCGAGCTGCGCCCGCTGCCGGCCCACGCGGTCAGCCAGCTCTTCTTCTACGCCGTCACGCCCGAGGCCGAGCCGGCCGGGGCCCTGCCGGTCCTGATCGATCTTTCCGCGCCGGGAATCGTCGCCGCCTGGACCGCCGCCATGGAGGCCCACGCCTCGCAGGCGCGCGCCCGCCCCTATGTCGAGCTGCAGCTCGCGCGCGCCCGGGTCCAGGGCCTGCGCGCCGGCGTGGAATACGCCCAGCCGCTCTTCCCGGCCGATCCCCTGCTCTTCGACTCCCTCGCGGCGCTGGGGCCTTCGGCCCGGCGCTTCTGACCCATGGAGCGTCCCCTCCGGATCGGGCTCACCTGCTATCCCTCGGTCGGGGGGAGCGGAATCCTGGCGTCCGCCCTCGGCGAGGAACTGGCGCGGCGCGGCCACGAGGTCCATTTCATCAGCTACGAGCGGCCGGTGCGGCTGCCGGCCGACGCGGACCGGCTGCATTTTCATCCGGTCACGATCAACGACTACGGACTCTTCAAGTACCCCGACTACACGCTGCCCCTCTCGGTCAAGATGGCCGAGGTGGCCCGGGACCACGCCCTGGATGTCCTGCATGTCCACTACGCCGTGCCCCATGCCACCGCAGCGGTCCTCGCGCGCGCCATGCTGCCGCCGGACAGCGCCCTGCGCATCGTCACGACGCTGCACGGCACCGACACGACTCTCCTGGGCCGCGATCCCGGCTACGGGCCGGCCATCCGGCACGCGCTGATGCACTCGGATGCGGTGACCACGGTGTCGGCATACCTCGCGCAGGAGACCCGGCGCCTGCTGGCCGTCGGGCGGCCGATCGAGATGATCCACAATTTCTTCGCGCCGCGGGCGCCCCGGCGGCCCCGCGCGGAAGTGCGGCGCGAGCTCGGCCTGGGCGACGAGGCCCTGGTGGTCCACGCCTCCAACCTCCGCCCGCTCAAGCGCATCGACCTGCTGCTCGAGGCCGTGGCGCGCATCCGCCCGCCCGGGGCGTTCAAGCTCCTGGTCCTGGCCGGCGCCGACTTTGCCCCGTATGCCGGCGAGGTCCGCCGCCTGGGCCTCGGGGACCGCGTCCTCGTCCGCGAGGGTGTGAGCGAGATCGAGGACTACCTGCAGGCGGCCGACCTCGGGCTGTTCACCTCGGAGATCGAGAGTTTCTGCTTGAGCCTGCTCGAGACCATGTTCTTCGAGATCCCCAGCGTCGCCACGGCCGTGGGCGGCATTCCCGAGGTGATGGAATCCGGGGTCACCGGCCTCCTCGTCCCCTTCGGCGAGGCCGACGGCCTGGCCCGCGCCATCGAGTCCCTGCTGGACGATCCCGCGCGGCGCCGGCGAATGGGCCAGGCGGCGGCCGAGCGGGCGCGCCGTCTTTTCTCGGCGGACGTGATCGTCGCGCGCTACGAGGCCCTGTACCGCCGGGTCTGCGCGGCCCCGCCCTTCCCCGGGATTGCCCGCGGCGCGGCGCCGGACTAGCCTCCCGGCTTCGTGGTCAAGTCCGCCGCATCGCCGCCCGCCTGGTCCCGCCGCTCGCTCTATCGCGGCTGGGCGGTGATCGCCGCCGTCACGATCCTGGCGTACCTGCCCACGCTCCGGAACGGCTTCGTCTGGGATGACGACGCCTTCCTGACCGACAACACGATCATCCAGAAGCCTGACGGCCTGCGGCGCTTCTGGTTCACCAAGGAGCCGCCGGACTACTGGCCGGTGACCTCCACGACGCTCTGGTTCGAATGGCGGGTCTGGGGCCGGCACGCCCCCGGTTACCATGCCACGAACCTCCTGCTCCATCTCGGCGAGGCCGCGCTGCTCTGGGGAATCCTGCGGCGGCTGCGCGTCCCCGGGGCGCTGCTCGGCGCCCTCCTCTTCGCGGCGCATCCGGTCAACGTGGAGTCCGTGGCCTGGATCGCCCAGCGGAAGAACCTGATGGCGATGCTGTTTTATCTCCTTTCGATCCACTATTTCCTACGCACGAGCTGGTGGGAGCCCGGGGGCGATCCGGCGCCCTCGCCCCGCGCGGACCGGACCGCCTATGGGCTCAGCCTCCTGTCCTTCCTCCTGGCCATGCTGAGCAAGGGCTCCGTTGCGATGCTGCCGCTCGCCTTCGCCGGCCTCCTCTGGTGGCGCCGCGGACTCGGCCGCCGGGACTGGCTGCGCCTCGCGCCCTTTCTCGTCGTGGCGGCGGCCCTGGCCGTGGTCAACGTCTGGTTCCAGGCCCACGGCTCGAAGGCGGTCCTGCGCACGGCCGGGTTCGAGGAGCGGCTGCTCGCCGCGGGCGGCGTCGTCTGGTTCTACCTCGGCAAGGCGCTCTGGCCGCTGCGCCTGGTCTTCGTCTATCCGCAGTGGCGGGTCTCGGTCGCCGATGCCGCGTGGTGGCTGCCGCTCCTGGCCGTCATCGCCGTCACTGCCGCGCTGGGCTGGAAGGCCCGCGGCTGGAAGCCCGGGACCGCCGGCTTCACGCCGCGGGAGTTCTGGTGGCGGGCGAGTTTCTTCGCGTGGCTTTACTTCTGCGTGATGCTCGTGCCGGTCATGGGCTTCACGGACATCGTGTTCATGAAGTACTCGCTGGTGGCGGACCACTACCAGCACGTGGCGATCATCGCCGTCGTGGCGCTGGCCGCCGCGGCCCTCGCGCGCCTGGCGGCCCGCTGGCCGCGCGAGCTCGGCGTGCTGCTGGGCGGCCTGCTCGTCGGCACCCTCACCCTCCTCTCCGCGGAGCAATCCTCCATGTACCGCAACAGCGAGACCCTCTACGAGACGACGATCGCGCGGAATCCCGACTGCTGGATGGCGCACAACAACCTCGCGATCCTGCTCGTCAAGGAACAGCGCATTCCGGAAGCGGCCGACCAATTCCGGGAGTCGCTCCGGCTTCGGCCCAGCGATGCGGAGAATGAGAACAATCTCGGCACCGCCCTCGTCCGGCTCGGCCGCACCCAGGAAGCCATCCCCGAATATGAGAAGGCCCTGCGGGTGCGGCCCGATTATCCCGAAGTGCGCTTCGACCTGGGCCTCGCCCTCTACCAGACGGGGAAAACCGAGGAGGCCATCGACCAGTTTCGGGAGGTCATCAAGCTCCGGCCGCAGTCGGCGGCGGCCTATTTTGGCCTGGCTCTCGCGCTCCGGCAGATCGGCCGGGAGCGGGAGGCCATCGCCGCGCATGACGAGGGGAACCGGCTCTTCAAGATCGAGGGCCCGCCGGCCCCCACACCCCCGCCGTCGCCGTCGTCCTAGGCGGCGGTTTCCGCGCACGGCCCGGCGGCTTTTTTATTTGGCCTCCACGCCGTAGTATTTCTCGCCGCGGACGATCTTCGGCCGCCCCTGGGCCGCCCGCCAGGCGTTGCTGTCCCGCAGGGAGTAGATGCAGCCGCAGTACTCCTGCTGGTAGAACTGCTCCCGCTTGGAGATCTCGATCATCCGCTCGGCGCCGCCCTGCTTGCGCCAGTTGTGGGTCCAGTAGGACAGGCCGGGATAGCGCGCGGCCGCGCGCTCCCCGCAGCCGTTGATCTGGTCCAGGTCCTTCCAGCGCGAGATGCCGAGGCAGCTCGTGATGACCGGAAACCCGTGCTCGTGCGCGTAGAGCGCCGTCCGCTCAAAGCGCAGGTCAAAGCACATGGTGCAGCGCGCGCCGCGCTCGGGCTCGGCCTCCAGCCCCCGCGCCCGCGCAAACCAGTTGTCGGTGTCGTAGTCGGCGTCGACGAACGGCACCCCCGCCTGTTCCGCGAACCGGATGTTCTCGGACTTCCGCAGCTCGTACTCCTCGCGGGGATGGATGTTCGGGTTGTAGAAATAGATCGTGTAGTCGACGCCCGAGGCGCTCATGGCCTCCATGACCTCGCCCGAGCAGGGCGCGCAGCAGGAATGCAGCAGCACGCGCCGCTGGCCGCCGGGAGGCGTCAGGACGGGGCGGGCGGAGGGTTTCGGGGACATGGCCGGGCACCCTGCCACCCCCACCGGCCGCCGTCAACGCTCCGCCCCGGGTTGACGCCCGCCCCGGCATCGGGAGACTCGGCGGTTCCATGCGCTGGCTCCGGCTGTCCCTGATCCTGGCGGCGATCGCCTTCGCCTACTTCTTCCGGCTCGGCCAGCCGCTGCTCTGGTCGGACGAGGCCGACACCGGCATCCTCGCCCGCAACGTCCTGCGCTTCGGGTACCCGACGGCCTTCGACGGCCGGAACGTCAGCCTCGCCGACGACGGGGCCCAGCTCAACCGGGGCCTGCTCTCCAAGAAGATCCCGTGGGTCCAGTACTACGTCGGCGCCCTGTCCCTGGCCGTCTTCGGCAACGACACCGCCGGCCTGCGGGCGCTTTTCGCCCTCTGCGGGCTGCTCGCCTTTTTTCCGATCCGGGCCGCCCTGCAGGGCCGCGTCCGCCAACCGGACCTCCTCGCGGCGCTTGCCCTGCTGGCCCCCCAGGTCGTCCTGCTGCAGCGGAACGCCCGCTACTATTCCCTCCTGATCCTGCTCTATGCGCTGCTGGTCTGGCACCTGTCGGCCCATTTCAAGAATTCGAGGACCCGTTGGGCGGTCGCCACGCTGCTCTTCGTCCTGTTCTTCCACACCCATCCGTTCGCCGCCTGCTGCTCGGCGTGCGCGCTGGCCCTCTTTTGCCTGGGCTTCCGCCGGGAGGACCTGGCCGGCTATCTTCTGGCCGCCGCCGTCGGCTTCGTTTCCTGGCTGGCCTGGTACGAGCTCCTCGGCCCGTCCCTCGCCTCCGCTCCCCTCACCCTCGGCCTCGTCGTCTCGAACTTCCGGCTCTGGTGCCTGGGCTTCTCGCTCGGGAGCACCGCCACCTTCATCGACCTCGACGCCGTCGGCTGCCTGCCGACGCTGGCCCTGGCCGCGGCGCTGGCCTTTCTCTGGTGGCGGCGGCGCCCGGCCCTGCGCGAGCTCGCGCGGCAGCCGCTGCCGGCCTTCGTGCTCCTGAACCTCGCGGTGCAGGCCCTCGCGGCGGGCGCGGTGTTCGGACCGGAGACGGGCGAGCGCCTGGCGATCCTGCGCTACATGCCCCATCTCCTGGTCTTTGCGCTCCTGGCCGGCTTCATGGCGCTGGACGCGGCGGTGCGTTCGGGCGCCGCGTGCCTGCTCCTCTGCACCGCGGCGGTGGGAACCAATTTCCTGGGCCTGTCGCACTGGACCGCCCCCTGGGGACGAAGGGTGCCGGCCACCTGGACCGTGCCGGTCTACGCCGAGCTGCTTGCGCCGCCGACCCGCGCCTGGAATGGCGTGGTCGACCGGCTGCGCGCGGACGCCGCGGCACCGGCGAATCGCGACCGGGTGATGGTCGTCTGGCCGCCCTGGAACAACGAGGTCATGATCTTCTACCTGGGGGACCTTGCGCTCATCCGGCAGAGCACGCTCACGACCGTCCCGACCGCCGCCAACGGCCTGGTCTTCCAGGCCATCGGCGCCGAGGCGGCCCGCCGCCTGTCCGGGCCGCCCAGCTGGATCGTGGACGCCGTGGGCATCCTGCAGACGACGCCACCCCACTACGTCCTCGAGGGGGATTTTCCCACGCACCTGGCCGACGTCTACGGCAGCATCCGGCCCGAACTGACCCGCCATGCCTTCGCGGAGGCCGCGCCGGGAGGCAGCATGCGGATCTTTCGCCTCATGCCGGAATAGGGGCGGCGTGGCGCCGGGTCTGGTGCGCGATCACCAGCGTGAAGAAGCAGAGCACGAGATTCTGCAGCGGGAGCTGGAGGGGCGTGGGCAGCGCATAGATGATCGCGACGGCCGGGATCCAGACCCCCAGGTTCGAGATCAGGACCGGAAGCGTGCGCCGCTGGTACCAGCGCGGCTCGCGCCAGTCCGCCAGGACCGCCGCCCCGTCGAACCGCGCCTCGACCCACTCGTAGACCGCCACGCTCACCGGCACGGCAAAAAGGGGGCAATAGGCGAATTGGTCGATCGCCATCTTCCGCAGGATCGTTCCCGCGTCGTGACCTTCACCCACCGCCCGCGCCAGGACCCGGTAGAAGAGATCGACCTCGAAGCCCTTGTAGGCCCAGAAGGCGGTCAGCCCGAGGCCTTGCCGCCAGCTGTAGCGCGCGGGGCCCCGTCCGCCATAGCGCAGGTAGAGGAACGGGAGCAGGCCGCCAAAGAGACCGGTCGAGGCCACGGCGAAGGCGAAGCCCGTCTCCCGCCTGAGCTGCAGCAGGTGCGTCAGGACGGCGCGCGCCGGCGCGCAGTAGTAATAGGCCAGCACCAGGGCGAGGGCGCCCGCCTGCAGGGCCAGGCCCGGTCCCACATGGGCGCGGGCCCCGCGGAGGGCGGAGCGCCAGGGAACGGCGGAAGGGAGGGACGAGGCCATCGAGCCGGAAATTCTCCCGGGACGACTGCGCCAAGCGAGCCGAATCAGGCCGGCCGCCGAAGATCGAAGATTTACGCCCGCCGGGTTTCCTCCCACGTTTCCCCCATGCCCCCAAGGCCGCGGTCATGGTCATGAAGCTGGAAGGCTCCCTCGCCCTGCTGCGCGCCCACGCCGCCCGCCCGCTCGGGGCGCACGAGCGGGAGATGGTCGACGACGCGATCGCGTTCATCGCTGCGCACCCCGATTGCCTCCTGCGCAGCTGCCTGACCGGGCACCTGACCGGCTCCTCATGGATCGTGAGCCGCGATCGCTCGAAGACGCTGCTGGTGCTGCACCGCAAGCTCAACCGCTGGCTCAATCCCGGCGGCCACGCCGACGGAGATCCCGACCTCGCGGCCGTGGCCCTGCGCGAGGCCCGGGAGGAAACGGGGCTCGCGAGCGTGCGCCTGCTGGAACCCCGGCTGTTCGACTTCGACCGGCATCGGATCCCGGAGCACAAAGGGACACCGGAGCACTGGCACTATGACTTCCGGTTCATCCTCGGCGCCGACGCCGACGAGCCCCTGGTCATCAGCGAGGAATCCAACGACCTCCGCTGGGTGGAGCTCGCCCGCGTGACGGAGCTCAATCCCGCCGAGTCGGTGGCCCGGCTGATCCGGAAGACGGAAGGCCGATAGCAGGCCCCGTCCAGGCCATTTCTCCTTCCCGGAAAAACCCGGGCTTGACATATTCTCTTACAGGTATATTCCCAATTAGGAATGTACCTTAGCGCTCTCAAGGACCTGCTCCGGGAACACTCGGCAAAGAACCTTGGCTTTACCCTGCCCGATGGAGATCCCATTCCCCCCGACTTTCACGTCACCGAGGTCGGTTATGTGACAAAGAATTTCGTTGATTGCGGCGGGACGGTCCGGGCGACCGCCGCCTGTGTGCTGCAGGTTTGGAATGCCGACAACGATCCGGAGCACCGGCTGACCGCGGGGAAGCTCGCCTCAATTCTCGACCTGGCCAGGGCCGTGTTGCCCTCCGACGAGTTGGAGGTCGAGGTCGAATACGAGGGCTGCCAAATCTCCCAATACCCGGTTGCCTCGAGCCTCGTGGACGGCCCGACGCTGAGGTTTGTCCTCGCCAGCAAGCACACCGATTGCCTGGCGAAGGAAGCCTGCGGCCTCGAGCCATCCTCCGGAAGCGCCGGCGGCTGCTGCGGATAGCTGTCCAATCCATGGGTCTCGTTCAAATCTATCAGTGCCTCTGCGATCAGACGCGGCTGCGCATCCTCCGGCTGCTGCACGAGGGTCCGCTCTGCGTCTGTCACCTCCAGGAAATCCTCGGGGAACCGCAGGTTAAGATATCCAAGCATCTCGCCTACCTGCGGACGCATCAGCTGGTGGAGGTGCGCCGGGAGGCGAATTGGATGATCTATCGGCTCCCAACCCGGCCCAGTCGGGAATTGTCCGCCAATCTGGCGTGTTTGCAGGACTGTGCGCAGGAGGACCCCGTTTATCGGCGCGATGCGGCGAAACTCCGGAGGCTCCAGGGCAGGCACACCGAAAGCGGTCCGCTCTGCTGCCGTCCCAGGCCGCGGGTGAAGACCGCGGGCCACCCTTCCCATGAATCCTCCTCCCTATAAGGTTCTCATCCTCTGCACGGGCAATTCGGCCCGGAGCATCATCGGCGAATACCTGCTGAAATTGAAAGGCAAGGGCCGCTTCGAAGCCTACAGCGCCGGCGCGCAGCCAACCGGCAAGGTCAATCCGCTCGCGCTCTGGGTGCTGCAGGACCGGTACAACGTCGATGCCGGCGGTGCCCGAAGCAAATCCTGGGAGGAGTTCAAGGACGTTAAGTTCGATTTTGTCATCACCGTCTGCGACCACGCGAAGGAGATGTGTCCGGTCTGGCCCGGCCAGCCGATCCTCGCCCACTGGGGGTCCCCGGATCCGGCCGCGCTCGAGGGAACCGAGAAGGAAAAACAGTGGCTTTTTGTGCAGGTGGCCTCGCAGATTGCCCGCCGTATCGAGCTGCTCTGCGCGCTGCCCGACAGCCAGCTCAAGCAATTCCAGCTTGAGCGCATCGGCCAACAGGCGGCGCTCGCGCCCGAAGCCAAGCCGGCGGGCAGCCCTTGAACGCAGGCCGCCGATGAGCCCCGAACCAGCCCGCGGGGAGTCTCCGGCCAAGCGGCTGGATTTCTTCGAGCGCTATCTCTCGGTTTGGGTCCTGGGCTGCATGGTCGTCGGCGTGGCCGGCGGCCGGCTGCTGCCCGGACTCACCGGCCGGCTCAGCGGATTGGAATTCGCGCGGGGCTCGCACGTGAACATCCCAATTGCCGTCCTGATCTGGCTGATGATCTACCCGATGATGCTCAAGATTGACTTTGGCGGACTCCGGTCGGTGATGCGCCGGCCGAAGGGTCTCGCCATCACGCTCGTGGTCAACTGGCTCGTGAAGCCGTTCAGCATGGCGCTCCTGGGCTGGCTGTTCGTGAGGGTGCTGTTCGGGCAGGTGATGGGGCTCATCCCGCCCGAGGCCGCCAAGGACTACACGGCCGGCCTGATCATACTCGCGGCCGCGCCGTGCACCGCGATGGTGTTTGTCTGGAGCTACCTGACGGACGGCGACTCCGCCTACACCCTGGCGCAGGTCGCGATCAACGACCTCATCATGCTCGTCCTGTTTGCCCCGATCGTGATGCTCCTGGTGGGCGTCAGCGGGGTGACGGTCCCCCGGGCGGTCCTCCTCACGTCCGTCACGGTCTTCATCGTGATCCCGCTGGCGGCCGGCTGGCTCAGCCGGATCCTGCTCATCGCGGGCCAGGGCCGGGAGTGGTTTGAGCAGCGCCTGCTGCCGAGCCTCAAGCCCCTGACCATCGGGGCGCTCCTGGCGACGCTCGTTCTCATCTTCGCCTTCCAGGCCGAGAACATCATCACCCACTGGATCGCCGTCCTGCTCATCGCCGTGCCCATCGTCATCCAGGTCTATTGCAACGCGGGCCTGGTCTATCTGCTCATGCGCGCGTTTCGCGTCCCCCACAACGTCGCGTCGCCCGGAGCATTGATCGGCGCCAGCAATTTCTTTGAACTCGCGGTGGCGGTGGCGATTACGCTCTTCGGTCCCACTTCGGGTGCAGCGCTGGCCACGGTCGTCGGCGTCCTGGTCGAGGTTCCGGTCATGCTGTCGGTCTGCCGGCTCTGCGTCGGGAGCAAACGCTGGTACGAGCGGCCGGCCTAGGGGCGGGCCGCGCGACGGCGCCGGAATAATCTTTAGGCTCCGGGCCGCCGGCCTACCGTCGCAAGCGTCATGAACGGTGATTCCTGCTGCACCCCGATGCGCGATCCTTCCGGGGCGGCCGTGCCCGTGGACTCGGATGGCGGCGCGCTCCAGCGCATCCGCACCGGATCGGAGGCGGACCTGCGCCCGATTCCGGGAGGGGAATTCCTGATGGGCTCGGCTGACGCCGACGGCTGGCCGGCGGATGGCGAGGGGCCGGTGCGCGCGGTCACTCTCCAGCCCTACCTCATCGACGCCGCCTGCGTGACGAACGAGCAGTTCAATGGCTTTGTGAATGCCACCGGCCACAAGACCGAGGCGGAAGCGTTCGGCTGGTCGTTCGTCTTCCAGCTCTTCCTCTCGGCGAAGCAGCTGGCCCAGGTCACCCAGCGGGTGGCCGGGAGCGAGTGGTGGTGCCGGATCGACGGCGCGACCTGGCGCCATCCGGAGGGGCCGGGCTCCACCATCAAGCAGCGCTGGGACCATCCGGTGGTCCATGTCTCCTGGCGCGACGCGGTCACCTACGCCGCGTGGGCCGGCAAGCGGCTCCCCACCGAGGCCGAGTGGGAATGCGCCGCGCGCGGCGGGCTCGTGCAGCAGCGCTTCCCCTGGGGCGACGAACTGATGCCCGGGGGCCGCCACCGCTGCAACATCTGGCAGGGGGTCTTCCCGACGCGGAACACCGCGGAGGACGGCCACGTGGGCACGGCTCCGGCGAAAAGCTTCAAGCCCAACGGCTACGGCCTCTACAACGTGGCGGGCAACATCTGGGAATGGTGCCACGATTGGTTCAGCCCGGATTTCCATGCCACCGGTCCGCGAGTGGATCCGACCGGTCCGCCCGCGGGCACCCGCAAGGTGATCCGCGGCGGCAGCTACCTCTGCCACCATTCCTACTGCAACCGGTACCGGGTGGGCGCGCGCACCGCCAACACCCCCGACAGCTCGACGGGCAACACGGGGTTTCGCTGCGTCCGGGACGTCTAGGCCGGCCGCGGCTGCGTCTGCCCGAGCCGGGAGGCGTACCGCCGCGTCAGCGCCGACAATTGCGCGCAGACGGCGGCCTGCGCCGGCTCGTAGGCCAGGTTTTTCATTTCCAGCGGATCGGCGTGGACGTCGAAGAGCATCGCGCCGTTCACCCCGTCGGGACCGAATTCCGCATAGCGCCACTTCTCGTTGCGCACCGCCACGCCGTGCAGGGTCCGGCTGTCCTCGCTCCAGACGCTGTAGGCCGGCTGGTCCCAGGCGGCGGCCGGATCGTGGAGCAGCGGCGCCAGACTCGTGCCCTCCCCTCCCGCCGGCAGCGGCAGGCCGCAGAGCTCGGCCAGGGTGGAATAGAGATTGATCGACTGCACGACCCGATGGCAGGTCCGGCCATTCCCGGCCATGCCGGGGGCGGCGATCATCAGCGGAACGCGGCAGCCCATCTCGAAGAGCGAGCCGGCCTTGGACCACTTGCCCTTCTCGCCCAGCTGGTAGCCGTGGTCCGCGACGAAGACCAGGATCGTGTTCTCCCGGAGGCCCAGGCGGTCGAGCTCCGCGACCACGCGGCCGAGGTTCCAGTCCGAGAACGAGATCGCGGCGAGATAGGTGCGGATGGTCTCCCTCGCCTCGGCCTCGGTGGCCCCGCGCCCGATGAAGAGGTCGGCGTTGTGCCGGCGGATCGCCGCGCTGGGAAAGCCGGGCGGCACGGTCGGCCAGGGCGCGAAGTCCGGCGTCAGCGCGATCTTGGCCGGATCGTAGAGGTCGAGGAACTTGCGCGGGGCGCAGGGCGGGCTGTGCGGCTTGACGAAGCCGCAGCCGATGAAGAAAGGCTCGTCCTTGTGCTCGCGCAGGTAGCGGATGGCCGTGTCCGCGGTCTCGTAGTCGGGGTGCCCCTCGCCGTTGCCGTCGAGGACGATCAGCCGGTCGGAGCGATCGGCCCGCTCGACATCCCCCGGCAGGGCCGGCAGGACGTACTGCGTGGAGTAGTCGGCCGAGCGGTAGTCGGGCTCGTGCTCGCGGGCGTGGTCGACGATCCGCATCTTGTCCGAGGCCGGGGACTGCGGGCTGCCGGCCGGCGGCCGCGGGATCTCCCTCGCCTTGCCCCCCGCGCCGCCGTCGCGCAGGGGCGCCCCGCCGCCGACCGTCCAGGCCTTGGGATCGTCGTAGATGTCGTGGAAGATCTTGCCGGTGCGCAGGGAGGTGTACCCGTTCTCCTTGAAGAGCTGAGGCAGGGTGATCCAGTCCGGGTGCGCCGGGCGGAAATTCGTCCGGTTCCCGAGGACCATCGTCGTCGTCGGGTGGCGGTTGGTCAGGAGCGAGGTTCGCGAGGGGTTGCAGATCGGGTACTGGCAGTAGTTCCGGTCGAACCGGATGCCGGACGCCGCCAGGGCGTCGAGATTCGGGGTCTGGGCGCCGAACATGCTCCCATAGCAGCCCAGCTCGACCCGCATGTCGTCCGCCATGAAGAACATGACATTGGGCCGCCGCCCGGACCGGCCGGCCGTTTGGGCCAGCAGGGAACGCGGCAGGGTGGCGGCCGCGGCCGCCGCCCCGGCCACCTGGCCGATGAAGCCGCGGCGGGTGACGGAAGGAAGGGGGGATGGGGTTTTCATGGCGGGGGAAGAGTTGCCGCCGCGCCCCAGGAAGGCAATCTGGCCCTGATGATTTTCGACATTTCAAAGACCGCCACGCACGACGTGTACAACCTGCTGATCGGGCTCGTCGCGCCGCGGCCGATCGCCTGGATCACCAGCCACGACCTGCAGGGCCGGCTCAACGCCGCCCCGTTCAGCGCCTTCAACTACGTCTGCACCGATCCGCCCATGCTGGCGATCGGCGTCGGCAACCGGCCCGGGCCCGGGATCGTCGGCAAGGACACGGCGCAGAACATCCGCCGGACGCGCGAATTCGTAGTCAACCTCGTCAACGAGGAGCTGGCGGAGGCGATGAACATCAGCGCCGTCGACTTCCCGCCAGGCGTGAACGAGCTGGAAATCGCGAAGCTCGAGACCGCGCCCTCCTCCGTCGTCTCGGTCCCGCGGATCAAGCAGTCGCCCGCCAGCCTGGAATGCCGCGAGTTCTCCACCACCGAGGTGGGCCGCTCGCGGATCATCCTCGGCCAGGTGGTGGCCATCCATGTGCACGACCGGTTCATTGACCCGGCCGGCCCCTATGTCCGCGCCGAGGACATCCACGCCATCGGCCGGATGAACGGCAAGGGCGCCTACGTCAAAACCCGGGACGCCTTCTTCTCGATGCCCCGGATGACGTATGAGGAGTGGCTGAAGAAGAATCCCGCGGCCCGGTCCTGATCAGCGGGTCGTCGGCGAGGCCGCCGCCTCGAGCTTCTCCCAGCGGGCGAAGGCCTCGGCATGGGCCCGCTCCAACTCCTCGAGCTGCGCCTTGGCGGCCTGGAAGGCCGCCGGCTCGCGCTTGTAGAACGCCGGATCGCCCAGCCTCGCCGCCAGGGCGGCCTGCTCCTTCTCGAGCGTCTCAATGCGCGCCGGCAGGTCGGCCAGGTCCCGCGCCTCCTTCGCGCTCAGGGACTTCCTCCTCTTTTCCGCCGGGACGGGACGGGACGCCGGCGCCGTTCCGCGCGCGGGCGGCGGCGGCAGGGACTTCAGGCGCAGCCAGTCGGAATAGCCGCCGATGTAGTCGCCGATCCGGCCGTCGCCCTCCAGCACCAGCGTGCTCGTCACGACGTTGTCCAGGAACTCGCGGTCGTGGCTGACGAGGAGGAGGGTGCCCTCGTACTCCACCAGCAGGTCCTCCAGCAGCTCGAGCGTCTCGGCGTCGAGGTCGTTGGTCGGCTCGTCCATCACGAGGACGTTGGCGGGCTTGGTGAAGAGCCGCGCCAGCAGGAGCCGGTTGCGCTCGCCCCCCGAAAGCACCCGCGCGGGAGTCCGCGCGCGGTCGGCCGTGAAGAGGAAGTCCTGGAGGTAGCTGATGACGTGCCGGGAGCGGCCGTCGATCGTCACCGTCGAGTTGCCGTTGGCGATGTTGTCCGCCACCGTCTTGTCGTCGTTGATCTCCGCGCGGTGCTGGTCGAAGTAGACGACCTCGAGCTTGGTCCCGTGCTTGATCACGCCCCCGGTGGGCTGGAGCTGGCCGAGGAGAAGCTTGATCAGGGTCGTCTTGCCCGACCCGTTCGGGCCGATCAGGCCGATCTTGTCCCCGCGGGTGATGACCGTGCTGAAGTCGCGCAGCAGCATCCGGCCGCCGCCCCAGGTGAAGGAGGCCTGGTCCGCCTCGATGACCTTCACGCCGGAGCGCTCGGCCTCCGCCAGGCGCAGCGTGACGTTGCCGGTGCGGTCGCGCCGGGCGCTCCGCTCGGCGCGCATCTGCATGAGCTGGTTGATGCGGCTCTGCGCGCGCGAGCGCTGGGCGCGGACGCCGCGGCGGATCCACGCCTCCTCCTGCGCCAGCTTCTTGTCGAAGAGGGCCTGCTGGCGCTCCTCCGCCTCAAGCACCTCCTGCTTGCGCACGAGGTAGGTGTCGTAGTCGCAGGCCCAGCCCGCCAGCCGGCCGCGGTCGAGCTCGATGATCCGGGTCGCGAGCCGGCGCAGGAAAGTCCGGTCGTGGGTGACGAAGAGCAGGGACAGCTTCGAGCCAAGGAGGAACTCCTCCAGCCAGAGGATCGACTCGAGGTCCAGGTGGTTGGTCGGCTCGTCCAGCAGCAGGAGGTCGGGCTGGCCCGAAAGGGCCCGGCCGAGCAGGGTCCGGCGCTTGAGCCCGCCCGACAGGGTGGCGAACTCGGCGGCGGGATCGAGCTGCAGGCGCTCGATCAGGTTGTCGACCAGGAGGTCGCGCTCCCAGTCCTCGTCGTGGGCGCCCGCCGGCCGCAGCCCGGAGGCCACGACGTCGCGCACCGCGCCCGTCACGTCCGTCGGCACCTCCTGGGTCAGCCGGGTGTAGACCGAGCCGGCCGGCCGGAAGATGTCGCCGGTGTCGGGCTTCATCTCGCCGGCGATGACCCGCATCAGGGTGGACTTGCCGGAGCCGTTGCGGCCGACCAGGCAGACGCGCTCTCCCGGATCGACCTGGAGATTTACCTTCTCCAGGATGAATGGACCACCGAAGCTGAGGCTGATATCGAGTAGACTGAGCAGAGCCATGAACCCTCCATCCTACGCTCCCGGCCATCCGGCGCAATCCCGGCCGCAGGGCGGCGCTCCCGCCGGCCGGAACCCGTTTGCCGCCAGATTATTGGGTGGGTTTCGCGCGGCGCTCCTCCTCGCCGCCGCCTCGGCCTCGGCCGCAGCCGATCCCTCCCCCGTGGCCTCCGACCAGACGATCACCGTCTTTCCCCATCCGGTGCGCTCCTGGCTCGAGGCCCAGATCTTCCTGGCCCGGCACGATTTTTCCTGCGGCCCGATCGACGGCGTGGGCGGGCTCCAGTCGACCGCCGCCCTGCGCGCCTACCAGGACAGCGCCGACCTGCCGATCACCGGGGAGCTGGATCCGGACACCCGCGAGCAGCTCGTGCTGGCCTCGCCGCCCCTCGCGCCCCTGACCGTGAGCGCCGCCGACCTGGCCCGGCTCCAGCCGCTCAGCCCCACCTGGCTGGGCAAGTCGCAGCAGACCGCCCTCGAATACCAGACCGCGCTGGAGCTGGTGGCCGAACGGAGCCATGCCAGCCAGGCCCTGATCCAGCGGCTCAATCCCGGGGTAGACTGGTCGAAGATCGCCCCCGGCCAGGTGGTGCAGGCGCCCGCCGTCGCGCGCGATGGCCCGCGACCCCCGGCGGGCCGCGTCCGGATCCTCCTCTCGGACCGGGTCCTGGAGGTCCTGAATCCGGACGGACGGGTGATCGCCCATTTTCCCGTCAGCATCGCCCAGCGGGTCGACAAGCGGCCCGTGGGCATCCTGCACGTGACCGACATCATCCCCAACCCCAACTACACGTTCGACCCGGACGTGTTTCCCGAATCCGCCGAGGCGCGTGAACTCGGGCGCAAGCTCACCCTGCCCCCCGGTCCGCGGAACCCGGTGGGCCTCGCCTGGATCGGGCTGGACCGTCCCGGCTACGGCATCCATGGCACACCCGCGCCGGAAAAGGTCGGCCGGACCGAATCACACGGCTGCTTCCGGCTGGCCAACTGGGATGCCCTCACCTTCCTCGATTTTGCCTCGGAGGGACTGCCGGTTTCAGTCGAACCCTGAGGGCGCCGCCGGGGTCAGCCTTGCGCCGGCGGCGACCGCCCGCTATGCCTTCCCTTCCGACCCATGACCCGCCCCGGCACCAACCCTGGACCGCGCCTCCCTTCCCTGACCCGGGTCGGCGGCTGGAGCCTGCTGTTCTGCCTCCTGGCCAGCTCGCTGCCGGCGGAGTGGTCCTGGACCCGGCGCACCGATGCGGCGGACATCTGGCTCACTGCCGCCCAGGACGGCAACCCGCTCTTCGACCTCCGCCTCGGCGCGGCGGGAGCGATCGCCGAGCTCAAATATCGCCCGGCCGCCGGGCTGGACCTGCTCGCCAACCCCTACGGCAACAACGACACCGACCGCGTGATCCAGTGGACCCTCTGGTCGGACAGCTATGCGGCGGATGCGGGCAGCGGGAGCGAACCGTTCAACGAAGACCTGGCGGGCAGCGGGGACGGCACCTTTTCCCCCACGGTCGCGGTGCAGGGCGCCGGCTCGGTGCTGGACGTCTACGCGGTGCCGCAGGATCAGTGGGACCATGCCCTGAACGGCGCCATGCAGGCGCGGTACTCCGCCCTCACCCGGTACGAGCTGCTGCCGGAAGGCGTCCTCAAGGTGCGCCGGGTCGTCCTGACCGGCGCGATCGCCAACCAGCCGGACGGCGGCCGGAGCTACGATGTCTATTTCGAGCAGTGGAATCCGTTCAAGGTCGGGACCGGCACCTTCAGCGCTATTGCCCTGAGCCTGGACGGCGCCGGACGGCCCGACTGGTGGTACCGGGCCGAGTACAATATTCCGTATTATCAATCCCTGCATGCCACCGACTCCTTCGGCTATGCCGTGATCTATCAGGAGTCCACCTGGCCCGCGACGCCGGTCCTCGGCCTCGTCTTCGGCACCCGGGATGTGAGCATCGCCCCGGACGCCAGGCTGGCCGCCACCAGCGGCCGGCACGTCTTCAATTCGATGGGCTGGGGCGACGAAACGCCCGAGGACCAGGGCATTGCCCTGCTGCCGGCGCTCCAGCTCTTCAACGTGCCGAGCCAGAGCGTGATCGACTACACCTACTACCTGGTGCCCCGGCCCTCGGCCGACGCGGGCCTCAAATCCCAACTGCAGGTTCTCGCCGCCTCCACTCCTGCACCGGCGCTATACGGGCCGGATCATGTCTTTTCCGGCGAGCTGGCCGGAATCGTCGCCTCCCTCATCCGGAACGCGGACATCCCGGGGGTTCGCACCGACCATCTCGCAGCCCTGGCGCCCTTGTCGGGAGCATCAGCGCGGCGCAGCGGGCACTGAGCCCGACGGATCCCGTCCCTCTCCCGGCCCGGCAGGAGGGGTGAACACTCCATTGTGGAGGCGAGGGCATCCTGCTAAGATTTGCGGTCGGGTCGTCAGGGCATCGCGCCAGTCCGGCCCCCTCAACCATGAGTCCCATTCCCGCCGATGAGCCGGGCGAAAGCCTGCTAGTAGTGCGGGTTACATTTGTGGGACCAGCGCGAGAAATTTGGCGAAATTCGCCAAATGGGCGGAAGTTGTGCCAACCATGAAAGAGGCCAGCGCCCCGCCTACCTCCCTGCTCGTTCTCAACGGGGGTTCCTCCAGCATCCGGTTCGCCCTCTATGAGACGGGAATGCGGTTGCGGCCGCTCCTCAGCGGCAAGATCGATCGGATCGGCTCGCGCGGCACCCACCTCGCCGTGCGCCCGCCCGGCGGAAAACTCCGCCCCCTTCGGCGGCTGGCCGTGGCCGACCACAGGGCGGCGGCCGCCTTCCTGCTCACCTGGCTGGAAAAGCAGCCGTCGTTCGCCGCGGTCCGGGCAGTGGGCCATCGCGTCGTCCACGGAATGAGGCACACCCAGCCCGCGCGGGTGACTTCGCGGCTCCTCGCGGAGCTCCGGCGCGTCACCCCCTTTGATCCGGATCACCTGCCGCAGGAACTCCAGCTGATCGAGGCGTGCTGCGAGCGCCATCCCCGGCTGCCCCAGGTCGCCTGCTTTGACACCGCCTTCCATCGGGACATGCCGCAGGTCGCCAAGCGGCTGCCCATTCCCCGCCGCTATGCCGCCAAGGGGGTCGAGCGCTACGGCTTTCACGGTCTTTCCTATGCCTATCTGCTCGAGGAGCTCGGCCGGCTCGATCCGCCGGCGGCCCGGGGTCGCGTGATTCTGGCGCATCTTGGCAACGGCGCGAGCGTGGCCGCCGTGCGCGGGGGCCGCAGCCTCGACACCAGCATGGGCTTCACGCCGACGGCCGGACTGGTGATGGGTACCCGCACGGGCGACCTGGATCCCGGCCTGGCCTACTATCTGGCCCGCACCGAGGGCATGACGCCCGCGCAATTTCAACAGATGACGAACCACGAATCGGGCCTGCTGGGGGTGTCGGGCATCAGCTCCGACCTCCGTGACCTGTGCGCCCGCGCGGCGCGGGACCGGCCGGCGGCCGAGGCGGTGGAACTGTTCTGCTACCAGGCCCGGAAGTGGATCGGCGCCTACGCTGCGGCGCTGGGCGGCCTCGACACCCTCGTCTTCTCCGCGGGCATCGGGGAACACGCGCCGGGCATTCGGGACCGGATCTGCAAAGAGCTCGGCTTCCTCGGGATCGGGCTCGACCGGCGGCGCAATGCGAAAAACGCGCCGGTGATCTCGCGGCCCCGCGGGCGGGTCACGGTCCGGGTCATCCCCACCGACGAGGAGCTCATGATCGCGCGGTCCGTCGTCCGGATTCTCCCGCGCCGCTGCTTTCGAAAGACCAACCCATGAATGCTCCCACCCTCACCCCCGACCAACTCCGGCAGATCGACGCCTACTGGCGTGCCGCCAACTATCTGTCGGTCGGGCAGATCTATCTTTACGACAATCCGCTGCTGAAGCGACCGCTGGCGCTGGCGGATGTGAAACACATGCTCCTGGGCCACTGGGGCACCACCCCTGGACAGAATTTCATCTACGCGCACCTGAACCGCGTGATCAAGAAGTACGACCTCGACATGATCTACGTCTCCGGGCCCGGGCATGGCGGGCCGGCGGTCGTCGGCAACACCTACCTCGAGGGCACCTACAGCGAGATCTATCCCGACATCAGCCAGGATGAGGGCGGAATGCGGAAACTCTTTCGCCAATTCTCGTTTCCCGGGGGGATCCCGAGCCATGCCTCACCGGAATGCCCGGGCTCGATCCATGAAGGGGGTGAACTGGGCTATTCGCTCAGCCATTCATTCGGGGCGGTTTTCGATAACCCCAATCTTGTGGTCGCCTGCGTCGTGGGAGACGGCGAGGCGGAAACCGGTCCGCTGGCTACGGCCTGGCATTCCAACAAGTTCCTCAACCCGGCCACGGACGGCGCGGTGCTGCCGATTCTGCACCTCAACGGCTACAAGATCGCCAATCCGACCGTCCTCGCCCGGATCACCCGCGAAGAGTTGGAACAGCTCCTGCGCGGCTACGGCTGGACTCCCCACTTCGTCGAGGGCCACGAGCCCGGCCCGATGCACGAGGCCATGGCCGCGGCGCTCGATGCCGCGGTGGGGGAGATAAGGCGGATCCAGGAGAACGCGCGTGTCCGCGGGGATGCCACCCGTCCCCGCTGGCCGATGATCGTGCTTAATTCACCCAAGGGCTGGACCGGACCCAAGGTGATCGACGGCCTGCAGATTGAGGGCACGTTTCGGTCGCACCAGGTGCCGCTGTCGGATCCGGCCGTCCACCCTGAGCACCTGAAGCTTCTCGAGGACTGGCTGAGAAGCTACCGGCCCGGGGAACTCTTTGACGGGCAGGGCGCGCTGAAGCCGGAGCTGGCGGAGCTGGCACCCAAGGGCGAGCGGCGGATGGGTTCCAATCCCCACGCCAACGGGGGCATCCTGCTCCGCGACCTGCGGATGCCGGATTTTCGCGACTATGCCGCCGCGGTGCCCGCACCCGGTGCGCCCGGCATCGGGGACACGCACGTCCTCGGCCCCTTCCTGCGCGACATCGTGAAGCTGAACGCCGCACAGCGGAATTTTCGGGTCTTCGGCCCGGACGAGACCCTTTCCAACGGCCTGGAAGCCCTGTTCCCGGCCACCGCGCGCCAGTGGGACGCCGCCATCCAGTCCAATGATGAATTCCTCGCGCCGTCGGGCCGCGTGATGGAGATGCTCAGCGAGCACCAATGCGAGGGCTGGCTGGAGGGCTACCTTCTCACCGGCCGGCACGGGCTCTTCAATTGCTACGAGGCATTCATCCACATCGTCGATTCGATGTTCAACCAGCACGCCAAGTGGCTGAAGATCACCTCGCATCTGCCCTGGCGGCGAAAGATCGCCTCGCTCAACTACCTCCTCGCCTCGCATGTCTGGCGCCAGGATCACAACGGTTTCACCCACCAGGATCCCGGCTTCATCGACCATGTGGTGAACAAAAAGGCGGAGATCGTTCGGGTCTATCTGCCGCCGGACGCCAACTGCCTGCTGTCGGTGATGGACCACTGCCTGCGCAGCCGCCACTACGTCAACGTCGTGATCGCGGGCAAGCACCCGGCGCCGCAGTGGCTGAACATGGAGGCCGCGCTCGTGCATTGCACCGAGGGCATCGGAATCTGGCAATGGGCCAGCAACGACCAGGGGGTCTGTCCGGACGTGGTCATGGCCTGCTGCGGCGATGTGCCGACCCTGGAGACGCTCGCCGCCGTCTCCATCCTCCGCGAGCACCTGCCCGAGCTGAAGATCCGGGTGGTCAATGTCGTCGATCTCATGAAGCTGCAGCCGCAGACCGAGCACCCGCATGGCCTCAGCGACGTGGACTTCGACGACCTCTTCACCGTGGACCGGCCGATCATCTTCGCCTTCCACGCCTACCCCTGGCTGATCCACCGGCTGACCTATCGCCGCACCAACCACTCGAACATCCACGTCCGGGGCTACAAGGAGGAAGGCACCATCACGACGCCCTTCGACATGACCGTGCTGAACGAACTCGACCGCTTCCACCTGGCGATGGACACCATCGACCGGGTGCCAAAGGCGGCCGAAAGGGGCGTCTACCTGAAGCAGCAGCTCCGGGAGAAGCTGATCGAGCACAAGCAATACATCGACAAGAACGGGGAGGACCTTCCGGAAATTCGGCACTGGAAGTGGGGCGC
The DNA here is from genome assembly GCA_964550715.1 of uncultured Opitutaceae bacterium. Classification (GTDB taxonomy): domain Bacteria; phylum Verrucomicrobiota; class Verrucomicrobiia; order Opitutales; family Opitutaceae; genus Palsa-1447. Next base: position 29,954 of record CAZKAH010000005.1, on the reverse strand, counting down.
GGGCCTCGGCGGCCAGGTGGCGTAGGCCGCGAGAGGCCGCATGCCAGCTCTTGCCCCCCAGCCAGCAGGCCGACCGGCGCCGAGCCCGCCGGCCGCCTCCCCGCCCCCCGAAATCGCGTCCGCGTCGATCCCGGACACGCTCGCGGCGCTCAAGGTGAATCCCGCCACCGGGCTCTCCGCGGCGGAAGTGGACGCCCGCCGGAGGGAGCATGGCTACAATGAAGTCGCGGAGAGGAAGGGCCACCCCGCCCTGAAGTTTCTCCGGAAATTCTGGGGGATCTCCGCCTGGATGCTCGAGCTGATCATGGTGCTGTCCGCCGTCCTCCGGAACTTCTCCGACCTTGCGGTGGTGAGCGCTCTCCTCGTCCTCAACGCCGTGGTTGGATTCATCCAGGAGCAACGGGCCGGGGGCGTCGTCGCGACCCTGCGCCAGCGGCTGCAGGTCAGCGCGCGCGTGCTGCGGGAGAGCAGCTGGCGGGTCATTCCCGCCCGCGATCTGGTCCCGGGCGACATCGCGCGCGTGCGCGCCGGCGACATCATCCCTGCCGACGTGAAGCTCCTGACCGGATCGGTGAGCGTCGACCAGTCGGCCCTCACCGGCGAGTCGAAGGACGCCGACAAGGCCGCCGGCGAGGTCCTGTCTTCCGGATCCGTCGTCCGCCGCGGCGAGGGCGATGGCGCCGTCATGCTCACGGGGGCCCGGACCTACTTCGGGCGGACCACCGAACTCGTTCAGACCGCCCGCCCCAAGTATCACATCGATGCCGTGATGGCCAAGGTCGTTCGTTGGCTGCTCCTGGTCGTCGGCGTCCTGCTGGGCGTGGTGGTGGTCCTGTCGCTCGGGCGCGGCCTGCCGCTGCTGGAGATGATCCCGCTCATTCTCATCCTGCTGATGAGCGCGATCCCGATCTCCCTCCCCGTCATGTTCACCGTCAGCATGGCGGTCGGGTCCAAGGAGCTGGCGAAACGCGGCGTGCTCGTCACCCGCCTCAGCGCGGCGGAGGATGCCGCCACCATGGACGTGCTGTGCGTGGACAAGACCGGGACGATCACGATGAACCAACTGGCGGTGATCGGCGTGATCCCGCTCGGGCAGGCGACCGAGGCCGATGTCCTCGCCGACGGCGCCCTGGCGTCGCAGGAGGCCAACCAGGACCCCATCGACCTCGCGTTCCTGGCCGCGGCCGGGGCGCGGAACGTCTTCGACCGGCGGGCCGCGTCCACGCCCCTCTCCTTTGCCCCGTTCGATGCGAAGAATCGGCGCACGGAGGCCGTGGTTGAGCAGGATGGCCGGCGCCTGCGGGTTATGAAGGGGGCGGTTCGCACCGTCGCCGAGGCTTGCGGTCTCCCTCCCCCGGCCATCGACGCGTTGGAGGCGCGGGCCGGCGCCCCTGCGGCGAAAGGCTATCGGACGCTGGCCGTGGCGCGTGGTCCCGAGAACGGCCCTCCCACCCTGGTCGGATTGGTGTCGCTGTACGATCCGCTCCGGCCGGATGCGAAGCAGCTGATTGCCGCGCTCCAGGAACGCGGCGTGGCCGTGAAGATGCTCACCGGCGACGCCTTGGCGGTCGCGAGCGAAATCGCCGCCGGCGTGGGGCTGCCCAACATCCGGCGCATGGCCGACCTGAAGGCCGCGACCGGGGCGGGGGGAGCCGCGACCGCCGACTCGTTTGCGGGAGCCGACGGGCTCGCAGAAGTGTTCCCGGAGGACAAATACACCGTGGTCAGGCATCTGCAGGCCGCCGGACATGTCACCGGCATGACGGGGGATGGCGTCAACGACGCGCCGGCCCTGCGCCAGGCCGAGGTCGGCATCGCCGTGGCCACCGCGACGGACGTGGCCAAGGGCGCGGCCAGCGTCGTCCTGACGGAGCCCGGCTTGACCAACATCCTGGCGCTCGTCGAGCAGGGCCGGACCATCTACCAGCGCATCCTGACCTACATAATCAACAAAATCAGCCGCACCGTCCTGAAAACCGCGTTCGTGGCGATTGCCTTCATAGTTACGGGCAGGTTCGTGATGTCCGCCTTCGCGATGCTGGTGCTGGTCTTCACCACCGACTTCGCCAAGATCTCGCTCGCGACCGACCGCGTGCGGCCATCCCGGCGCCCGGAGACCTGGAACATCGGTCCGCTCATATCCGTCTCAGTCGTGCTGGGAATCCTGATGGTCGCCGAGGCGCTTCTCGTCCTCTGGGGCGGCTGGTCCCGCTTCGGCCTGGCGACCAGCCCAGCGTCGCTGGACACGTTCAGCTACCTGCTCCTGCTCTACTTTGCCGCGTTCTCGATCGTGTCCGCGCGGGAGCGGCGCTGGTTCTGGTCCACCCGACCCAGCAAGGCCGTGGCGGCGGCGGTCATGGGGGAGATCCTCCTCGGCACCTGCCTGACCCGGGTGGGCCTCCCGGAACTGCGGCCGCTCCCGTGGGCGCAGATGGCCGCAATTTTCGGCTGCGCGATGGCGGCGAACCTGGTCGTGAATGACGCCGTGAAAGTCGCGATGATCCGGTGGCGCGCGCCGGCGTCCGCCGCGTAGTCGGCGGTCCTAGACCGGCGCGACAAAGGGCTCGCCCGACGCGATTGCCGCCAGCGCGGCCCGGTACTGGGGCTCGAACTGGTCCGGAGACGATATGCTCATGCCCAGGTCCCGGATCAGGCCGTCCTTGAGCCCGTAGATCCAGCTATGCACGGTCAGGGGCTGGCGGCGGTCCCAGGCGTCCCGCGCGATCGTCGTCTGGCAGACGTTCGCGACCTGCTCCAGGACGTTCAGCTCGCACAGGCGATTCGTGCGCACCTGCTCCCCCGCCACGGCGTGGACGCATGCCTGGTGGCGCTCGGCCACGTCCTGGACGTGGCGCAGCCAGTTGTCGGCCAGGCCGATCCGGTCGCAGCGCAGCGCGGCGCGGACGCCGCTGCAGCCGTAGTGCCCGCAGACGATGATGTGCTTCACCTTCAGGACATCGACCGCGAACTGCATCACCGAGAGGCAGTTGAGGTCCGTGTGCACCACCACGTTCGCAATGTTCCGGTGCACGAACAGCTCCCCGGGCAGGAGGTTCACGATCTCGTTGGCCGGAACGCGGCTGTCCGAGCAGCCGATCCAGAGGTAGTCGGGCGACTGCTGCCGCGAAAGCTTCGGGAAGAACTCGGGATCCTTCGCCCGGATGGCTTCGGCCCAGGCGCGGTTTTGCGCGAAGAGTTGGCTGAGGGGCCCCATGCGGGACCCATGCTCCGAGGCCCGTCCGGCTTGTCGATGGTAAAAAAGAAGGCGGCGCCGGTCAGGGACCGGCGCCGCCGAGGGATAGCAACGATCAGCAGAAGTCCGTTACAGGTCGAACGACACCTGCAGGATGTACAGCGTCGGATCGAGGATGCGGTACGAGTTGGGCGTGCCGTCCGGGAAGTCCGCGATGGGCTGCAGCTTGTAGCCCGGGCGCTCGAGGTCGCGGGCGTTGAGCTGGATCGACATCGGGATCTTGCCGCCGAAGACCTTCGTCCGATAGCCGATGCCGGCATCGTAGAACGTCTGGGCGCCGTAGTAGATCGGCTTGTTCGGATCCAGCGCCGTGATCGTGGCCGGCAGCTGCTGCAGGCCGTAGTAGCCGATGCCCTGCGACGACTGCCAGCGGACGGCCCCCGAGACGCTGAAGTGCTTCAGGAGCGGATTGTCCGTGATGCCGGCCAGCTGGAAGTTGGTGCTCAGACGGAAATTGTACCGGGGGAACTGGCTCTGCCGCTTGCCCTGCAGCTGCTGGATGATGAGGAAGGGCGAGGCGACGAAGCTCTGGTAGTTGGCCGAGGCGGTCTGGGAGCCGGTGTAGTTCGTCGTCCACCACAGCGTGTTGGTGCGGGGGTCGACGATCGTGGTCCAGATCGGCAGGCGCTGGTTGAGCCAGGCCTGGACGTCGCCGGAGACGTTCGAGTTGACCACCTTCGTGTCCGTGGCGTTGGCCGTCAGGGTCCAGAAGCGGGTCGGGTTGTAGTTCAGCTCGATTTCCGTGCCCTTCGAGTCGATGTCGTTGGTCGAGGAGATCGTGCCGGCAGTGAAGCCCTGCTGCAGCGCCTGGATGGTCGGGAAGGGCAGGCCGATCTCGTTGCCGACCTCCGTGTTGACCTGGGCCTGGGTGAACGTCGGATTCAGCTGGGCGACCCAGTTGTTCGCCTGGTTGACCAGGAGGAAGGCCGCCGTGGAGGCCACGTCGATGCGCAGGACGCGCTGGGCGATCGTGCCGGCGTCACCTTGGCGATTATTGATCGCCTTGGTGTCATAGCGGCGGACATTGGCCACGACCTTGCCGCCGAAGATGTTGATCCCGAGGCCGTAGTCGACGCTGTTGCCGGTGGAGTTCGGCAGCTCGACGAGGAAGTCGTTCGTGGCCGCGTTCTGGGGCACGAAGCTGTTCGACTTGTTGTACGAGACGGACAGGCCGCCCAGCAGCTCGCCGATGAACTTGCCGATCGCCTGGTCCTGGGAGCGGAGCTCGTGGACGAAGCCGAAGTCCTTGAGCGGGCGGGCGACCGCGCCGCTCTGGGTCGTCTTGCCGCTGTGGAAGTTGTAGTCGCCGTTGGCCCAGCCGTTGATGGACGGATAGTTGAAGGAGATGCCGTCGGAGCCCAGCAGCTGCGGCGTGAGGCCGGCCTTCTGGTACTGCTTGTCCTCGCGCTCGCCCAGGGTCGTGACGAGGTCGTCGTTGAGGAAGTGGCTCTGGATGACCGCGCCCATCGACTTGAGGATGGTCTTCACGTTGTTGCCGCCGCCGGTCGAGTCGGTCACGGCGACCTGGCTGAGCTGCGTGTTCTCATGGGTGAAGACTCCGTTCAGCTGGCTGCCCCAGATGAAGGGGTAGTTGCCGTAGGAGAAGTCGGTGGGGGCGTAGTTGACCTGGCCGGTGTTGTTGGCATTGCCGACATAGTACCGGAAGTAGTCGCGGGTGATGGCGAGGGCCGCGGCCGGGCCGCTGGTGATGGCGCCCTGGTTGCCCGTCGAGAGCCCCTTCGGAATCCAGGTGTGGTTCTGGGGGTCCGCGATGGCGTCCTTGTAGCCGTACTGCCGGCTGATGCGGTACTTGTAATCGTCATACGCGCTCAGCTGGTGCATGCCCAGCCACTTCATCCAGCTGTCCTGCTTGGTCGTGAAGTCGAGCTTGTAGGCCATCTCGATGCGGTAGGTGTCCCACTTGGCCGGCTGCGAAAGGGCCAGCGGCTGATCCTGGCCCAGGTAGGGCTTGAGGAAGTAGGGGTTGGGCGTGCCGTCCAGGTTGCGGGAATTGACGTCAACCAGGAGCTGGCCCGACTGGCCGTTGGAATTCAGGATGCCGAGGATGTTGCGCGTGTGGCGCTGCGAGTCCTCCCGGAAGAAGGCGCCTTCGACCGCCAGGGTCTGCAGCGGCGTGTCGAGCAGGATCTGGTCGACCGTCAGCTCGGAGGTATAATCCCGGTCGGTCTGCCGGTTGACCGCCGCGATGTTGATCGAGGAGTAGTCGTAGATCGCCTTGCTGCTCACGGAGGGCGTGGTGGCGAAGAGCGGCTGGTTGCCGGGCTTGCCCGAGACGATGCCGGTCCCCGCGCTGGGCGACATCAGGCGATCGAGGGGGCTGGCGTTGGTGATCGGGCCGCTGGCGGTGTTGAAGGTCGTGGGCGCCGTCCAGTAGCCGAGGACGCCCTGGTCGATGTAGACGAAGCCGTGGTTGCTGCCGGTGAAGCCGTTGTTGAAGTAGTCGACGTTGACGCCGCCGAAGCTGGTCGGGAACGTGCTGGCCGTGATCGGGCCGATCGTCGTGCCGTTGACGTGGATCAGCTGCGCGACCGGATCCCAGGTCGGCTTGCCGTTCGCCGCCCAGTAGGAGACGCTGTCGCGGGGCATGACGTCGTTCGGGCGGTTGCCGTTCGCCTTGTAGTAGTTGTACGCGGCGCTGATCGTCGTCCACTTGAAGGGCTTGTACTGGACCATCGCATTGTAGCGCTCCTCGTTGATGCCGGAGGGCTTCCGGTTGAAGCCGTCGTGCTGGAAGGCGCCGCTGACGCGGATGGCCAACTTGTCGTTGAGGGCGCGGTTCACGTCCAGGCTCGTGCGGTAGCCGCTGGTGCTGTCAGCGCGGAAGCCGACGTGCGTGAAGTCGCGGGAGAGGTTGGCCTTGGCGCCGACCTGGTTGAGCGTGCCGGAGGCGTTGCCCAGGCCGAACACGCTGGCGTTCGGGCCGCGGGAGAGCTCGACGGCGTCGATGTTCAGGGGATCGACCGGAACGCGGCCGAGGCTCTCGAAGTTGTCGCGGGCGATGTTGGCAGAGGCCAGGCCGCGGACCTTGTTGGCCTGCGTCGGATTCAGCTGGTTGTTGTCCGCCACGCTGCCGTTGCGGTCGACCGTGTTGTCCGTGTAGGTGCCGGTGCCGACGGTGTTCGGCGTGTAGAGGAAGATGTCGTTGATATCCAGCATCGCGAAGTCGTCCATCTGCTGCTTGGTCACGACCGAGATGGGCGCCCCGAGGTCCTCGAGCTTCGAATTGATGCGGGTGCCGGCCTCCGTGTTGGCGGAGTAGTAGCCCTTGGTGTCGGAGACGACCTCGAAGGGGGAGAGGACCACCGGCGCCTCCCTGGACTGGAGCTCCTGCGGCGTCGGGGCCGCCGTCGTGGTGGTGGTCGTCGTGGTCGTGGTGGCGGTCGGGGCGCTCGAGTCGGCCGGAGCGGGCGCCACTTGCGCCACGGCGGTCGACGCGGCGATCAGAATGCAGGCCTGCAGGGACAGCATTCTGGGAAGGGAGGAAAGTAATCCGTTGCTTGGGTTCATGGTAGGACGGTCAGGCACTCGCAGGGTGCATCTATTTTGTCGGGGTGATCCTGCCGTCGGTTTATCCGGCAGGGGTGTGGGGGCGTGTCAGTCAGGACACGTGTCTGGAACCATAAAGCCTTACGACGTTCGATCCGGGCGATGTTAAAACGCCGTGACGCCATCATCAAATATGATGATGACGTCATTACTTCCCATCATCCAGCGTCTTACAGGGCACCAGGGATTCACCATGATCCGTAACTCGCTTTCCCACCAGCGCCCCGCCATCCTACCCCATGAGAAAGTTTCCGCGGTGATCGTTGCCACCCCCAACGAGCCAGGTTGCACCGCCGTCAGCCCGGCTGCCGGAGAGGCCTGCTTGACAGTTCGGCTCGGATCCGGCGCGGCGGCCTAGGGATTGAACCGCCATGGCCATCCGGATCTCCATCGTTGACGACCACGCCCTCACCCGGGATGTGCTGGCGGAACTCATCCGCCAGACTCCCCTGCTCCGGTTCATTTCCAGCTACAGCGACAGCGCCAGCGCCCTGGAAGGGCTCCCGCGCGATCCGCCCGACGTGGTCCTGATGGACATCAACCTGCCGAACCTGAGCGGCATCGAATGCGTGCGGCGCCTGAAGCCGCTGCTGCCCAAGACCCAGTTCCTGATGCTCACGGTCTATGAGGACGCGGAGAACATCTTCAAGGCGCTCGCGGCCGGGGCGACCGGCTACCTCCTGAAGACCACGCGGCAGCAGGACCTGGTGGCCGGCATCCGCCAGATCCATGCCGGCGGTTCCCCGATGAGCGGGGACATCGCGCGCAAGGTGGTGCGTTCCTTCGCGACGGAACAGGACAACAGCACGAAGGTCGAGGCCCTGTCGGCCCGCGAGCAGGAGGTCCTCGGCCTGCTGGCCCAGGGCTCCTTGTACAAGGAGATCGCCGCGGCGCTGCATGTCGGGATCCCCACGGTGTGCACCCACGTCCGCCATATCTATAAGAAGCTCCAGGTGCATTCCCGCGGGCAGGTCGCGGCCAAGTACTTCGGCGCTCGCCCCGACCAGCGGCCCCCGTCGGCCTAGGGCCGCCCGGTCAACGCCCCGGTTCCGGAATCTCCAGCCGCCTGGACCAGGCGGCGAACTCCTTCCAAAGGCCGGCCTCGATCGGAATGCCCGCGGCGCGGCGCCGGGCGGTCCGGTATTCCGGGTCGCCCGGGGCGAGGATCTCTTTTGCTCCGGCAAGGAGCGGCTGCGCCCGCACCTCCCGCGCCATGCGGCCGGCCACGGCCGGCAACCGGCGCCCGCCTGCGAACCGGCGCGGATCGAAGGCCACGAAGAACGACCCCAGCCGCCGGCGCCGGTTCAGATGGACGTACATGTCCGGGATATGGGGACCAAAGGGCATGCCGTTGAGCGGGCCGCACAGCAGATCGATCATGAACGCCAGGCCGTAGCCCTTGTAGCCGGCCAGCGGCATCAGGCAGGCGGCAGCCTGGGCGTCGAGGGTCGGCCGGCCGCGCCGATCCAGGGCCCACCCGGGCTGCAGGGGCCGGCCTTCCCGGCGAAAGTTCACCACGCGGTTGTAGGGGACGGCGCTGGTCGCCATGTCCAGGCACAGCGGCCGGGTCGGGTCGCCCGTCGGGATGGTGATGCAGATCGGATTGGTCCCGAGGAATTTTTGCCGGCCGCCATGCGGCACGACAAAGGCGTCGGAATGGGTGAAGCCGATGCTGGCCAGGCCGGCGGCCGCCGCCTGCCGGCCGTACAGCCCGATCGCGCCGCAATGGGTGGAGTTGGCCACGCCGACCGCGCCGACGCCGGATTTCCGGGCCAGCGCAATCGCCTCCGCCATGGCCCGCTGGCAGACCACGATCCCGTGCCCGTGGCCGCCGTCGACCCGCGCGGAGCACGGCCCGGTGCGGACGACCCGGATCCGCGGCCGAGGCCGGATCGAGCCGCGGCCGAGCCGGTTGAAATAGTGGCCGAGGCGCGCGACGCCGTGCGAGTCGATGCCCCAGAGGCTGGTCTGGACCAGGGCCGCCGCAATCGTCTGCGCATCGCGCGGGGGAACGCGCAGGGCGCGCAGGCCGCGCACGGCCCAGGCGTGCAGTGCGGCCGGCGCGAGCGTCTTCACTCTTTTTTGCGGTGATTTTGGCGACGGCGGCATGCGGGGAACGGCCTCCACGGATGCTTCAGCCGCCTGCCGGCGTCAATCGCACCCGCCTGACTCCGCCGTCCGCCCCGGGATCCTGCCGCGTCTCGGCTTGCGCCTCCCCGGCGGCCACGGCTTGCTGGAGGCCAATCCCATGGCCGAATCCTATCCGGAAAAGTTGATCGCCGAGGTGATCAGGCTCTTTCCCGAGTACCTCAAGGACCCGCTCGACGGGGAGCGGAGCGGCGGCAACGCCGCCGCCCTGGCCCTGGGCCCCGACGGCGTCGTGCACGGCCACGTCTTCGGTTCCGACCGCGAGCGCGGCCAGCGAGTCCACCTGATCGCCTCGCGCAAGCTGATGCAGGTCTGGCGCACCGGCTATCCCACCGGCCGCTTCGAGGAGCTGATCTTCGCCGGCAAGCTGGACGAGGCGAAATTTATGATTCAACGGCCCGACTTCATCGGCTGGCTGGGCGGGGTGCCGCTGCTCAGCCCGCAGGGCGAGGCGGTCACGGCGGCCTTTTCCGGCTTTCGGGGCTTCAAGGACGTCGAGATCATCGAACGCGCCGCCCAGGCCGTCGGCCTGAAGCCCAAGCCGCTGTAGGCGAGCCGGGTGCCCCGCCGCGAATTCCCGGTGGTGGCGGGCGGAGCGGTCAGGACCCGATCATCTCGAGCACCAGCAGGTTCCAATCCATGAAGCCCTTGTGGCTCAGCGGGGCCCCGGTGTCCGGATGGTAGTACTCATTGAGCGAGCCGTGGGCCGCGACGTCGGCCGCCAAGAGCTTCAGGGTCTTGTCCGCCAGGTCCCGCGCCTCCTGGCGGAAGCCGTAGTTGCGGAGCCCCTGCCAGACGAAATAGTTCACAATGATCCAGACCGGCCCGAGCCAGTTGCTCGGGTTGGAGCTGAAATCCAGGCAGTACATGCCCTCCTGCGAGGAAAGCGACCGGACGCCCCAGTCGGCCCGGAACCGCTGGTCGGCCAGGTAGTTGGCCCGGACCAAGCCGGAAGCCTGGTCCGCCGTGGCCAGGCCGCACCAGAGCGGCAGGAAGCCGGTGAAGGTCTGGATCCGGAGCGGCAGGGCTTTCCAGGACATGTCCATGCCCCGCTTGATCGAGGGGATCAGCTCGGCGCGCCGGTCCACGCACTGGGTGTCGACCGTATAGAAGAACTGGTCCCGCGGATCCCAGCAGTATTTCAGCAGGTTGGCGCCCAGAGCCCGGGCCTGCCCGGAGAGCCTTTGCTCATCCGCGGGGCGGCCGAGCCGGCGGGCCAGTTCCGCCGAGGCCCGGAGGTCCGAATAGAAGAGCGTGTTGAGCAGCGGATTGGCGGACGAGAAGAAGGGCCGGCCGAAGGTCGTCGGGTCGTTGTCGTTCCCGATGGCGACATCGTCGCCCCAGACGAGCAGCCCGACCTCGCTTTCGTTGTTCGCGGTCCAGGAATCGTAGAATTTCAGCAGCCGGTCGAAATGCGGCGCCAGCCATTGCAGCCCCGTGCCCTCCGGGGCGGCCAGCAGGGCGAGCTGCCCAAAGACCGGCTTGGCCTGGTTCTTGTGATTGGGCCGCGGGGCCGCCGTGGTGGAACCAAAGGTGTCCGGGTTTTTCCCGCTGAGCATGATCGGCAGCCGCCCCTCGTCCGATTGGTGATCAAGGAAGTTGAGCAGGCTTCCCTGGGCGTGCTCCCGGATCCGGCCCTCCAGGGCCTGATCGTGCGTCAGCTGCGCGAAGCGCAGGAGCCCGCGAGTGGTCCAGAGCGTGTCCCAATCCCACAGGCTGGTCGAATACTGCTTGCCCGGGAGGCTCGGGGCGATGCTGGGATGGGTCAGGATTCCCTGGGGCGGCCGAAGGAGCTGCGGGGCGGTGCGCTTGAAATAGGCCAGCAGCCGGTCCACCGCCTCCTGGCGCTCGCCAGGGGAAAGCACCGGGCCGGAGGGCGCCGCCTGCAGCCGGCGCGGCAGCAGGGTTGAAGCACCCGTGAGCGCCAGGGTCGCAAGCATCTTGCGTCGTGAAAGCAGGTTCATCGGTGGGGGTGACGGGAGGGTAAGGAGCCGGGCCGTCCCAGGGCAATTGTGCTGACAGCCCCCCGTCTATTTTATCCCGAGCAAGGTCATGCCATCCTCGGGCCCGAAACCCTGAGGTGGCGGGGCGAGACCCGGGCGCTGGACCCAAGGTAACGACCTTCCGGCGGCCGCGATCAATGCGCCTGCCGGTTCAAAGCACCTGGCACGCCTCGTCGAAAGCGAGGCGCGGACCGCGCGGATGCAGCTTCGCGGCGTCACCGTACCCGAGATTGCAGAGGAAGTTCGACTTCAGGGGGCCGGCGGCGACCATCGCACCCGGGAGCGCCGGGGCGGAGAAAAACTCGAGGTCGACCTTGGCGTTGTCGAAGCCGGACATGGGCCCGCAGTCGAGGCCCAGCGACCGGGCCGCGATCATGAAATAGGCGCCTTGCAGGGTGCCGTTGCGCATTGCGGTGGCGGCCGCCAATTCCGGCGACTTTACGAACATCTCCTTCATGGAGGGCATGGCCGGAAAGAGCCGCGGCAGCAGCTCGTAGAACCTCGAATCATAGGCGATGATGGCGGTCACGGGGGCCTGCATCGTCTTGTCGACGTTGGCCGCCTGGAGCGCCGGTTTGAGGCGTTGCTTGGCCTCGGGCGTCCGCAGGAACAGGATCCGCGCCGGGCAGCAGTTGGCGCTGGTCGGGCCCCATTTCATCAAGTCGTAGAGCTCATGCAGGAGGCTGTCCTCCACGGGGCGGTCCAGCCAGGCGTTGTGCGTCCGCGCCTCGCGAAAAAGCACGTTGAAGTCGCGGTCGCTAAGACGGGTTTCGATCTGGTCGGATGTGGCGGATTTCATGGTGGGTGCGATGATGGGTTCGCGCCAGTCTAGGCCAGAGCGCGTCCGGCCACCATGGGGTGTTACCCGCAATCAATGTCGCCGCCTCGCCTCCGCCAGCCGGGCAACCGGGCTCGCATGGTTTTCGGGTGGCCTTGGCCGGCCGATTTCGGTGATGCTCGGGGCGGCCGCAGTTCGCCCTCCGGGCGGGGCGGACCACGCCCATCGCGTTCATGCCTCCCCCCGAGCGAGTCATCCTCCTCGATCCCCATCCCCGCCGGATCGAGCGCATCTTCGACGAGCCGACCAAGCGCCGGCTCGAGCGGCTGGGCCGCGTGCTCTGGCATGACGGCTCACCGGCCTCCGCCGAGCAGATCGACCGGCACCTGCCGGAGGCCATCGCGCTGATTGGCCAATCACCCCTGGATCGGGACCGGCTGGACCGGGCGCCGCACCTGCGGGCGATCTTCAACGTCGAAAGCAACTTCCTGCCGAATATCGACTACGGCGAGTGCCATCGCCGGGGCATCCCGGTCCTCTCGACCGCCCCCGTCTATGCGCAGCCGGTCGCTGAAATGGCGCTCGGGATGGCCATTGCGCTGGCCCGGCGGATGCACGAGGCCGATGCGGCGCTGCGGGTCGGCAAGGAATTCAAGGGCGACAACCACGACTCGTTCCTGCTGCACGGCAAGCCTCTGGCGGTGGTGGGTCTGGGCAACCTCGGCCGGGCCCTGCTGCCCCTGCTGCGGCCCTTTTCCCGGGAACTCCTCGTGCACGACCCGTGGATCGATCCGGCGGCGCTCCGGGAAATGCAGGTGATTCCGGCCTCGCTCGACGAATGCTTTGCGCGGGCCCGCGTCGTCTTCCTGCTGGCGGCGATCACCAGCGAGAATATCGGCCGGATCGGCCGGCGGCAGTTTGCGAGCATGCAAAAGGGCAGCGTCGTCGTCCTGGCCAGCCGTGCCGCGCTGGTGAACTTCCCGGAACTGCTCGCCGCCGCCGCCTCCGGCCAGATCCGGGCCGGCATCGACGTGTGGCCCGAGGAGCCAATTCCGCCCGGCGAGCCCGGCCGGAACACCCCGAATACCCTGATTCAGGCCCATCGCGCCGGCAGCGTCCCGGAAATCCAGACCCTCATTGGCCAGATCGTCGTCGACGACCTGGAGAGCATCCTCGCGGGCCGGCCGCCGCGGCGGTGCCAACGCTATGATCTGGCGACCGGGGCCAAGCTGCGCAGCATTCCCGTCGGCGCCTGGTCGCTCAGCGACGCGGGCCCTCCCCCACCCCCCGGATCATGAAAATCCTCTTCATCGGCGGCTCCGGCGTGATCAGCACGGCGGTCACCCGCCAGACGATCGCCGCCGGCCATGAGCTTTGGCTGCTGAACCGCGGCCGGCGCAGCCCGATCGAGGGCGCCCGCGCGCTCGTGGCCGACATCGCGGACGCCGAGGGGGTCCGCGCGGCGCTCCGGGGGCATGCCTGGGACGTGGTCGTGCAGTGGATCGCCTTCGCCCCGGCTGACATCCGGCGCGACCTCGAGCTCTTTCGGGACACGACCCGCCAGTATTTCTTCATCAGCTCCGCCAGCGTCTATCAGAAGCCCCTCGCGAACTACCTGGTGACCGAATCGACGCCCCTGGCCAATCCGCACTGGGAATATTCCCGGCTCAAGATCGCCTGCGAGCGGGAGCTCGCCGGCGCCCATCGGTCGACCGGCTTCCCCGGCGTGATCATCCGCCCCTCGCTCACCTACGGCGACGAGCAGGTCCCGCTGGTGCTCAATTCCTGGGCGCGAAGCTGGACGGCCATCGACCGCATGCGGCGCGGCGCCCCCGTCATCATCCCCGGCGACGGGAACTCGCTCTGGACGATCACCCACAACACCGATTTTGCCCGCGGGTTGATCGGGCTCTTCGGCCATCCGGCGACCCTCGGCCAGGCGTTCCATATCACCTCCGACGAGGTGCTCACCTGGAACCAGATCTTCCTTGCGGCCGCGCAGGCCGCCGGGGCGGGCGCGGCCCGCTTTGTCCATATTCCCTCCGACTTCATCATCTCCTGCGTCCCGGAGGTCGAGGGCTCCCTGCTGGGCGACAAGGCCGTGTCCGCGGTCTTCGACAACGCGAAAATCAAGCGCTTTGTCCCCGGCTTCGCGGCCAAGATCCCCTTCGCCGACGGCATCCGCCGGACCATTGCCTGGTTCGACGCGGAGCCCGCGCGGCAACAGGTCGAGGAGGCGGCGAATCAACGCTGGGACAGGCTCACCGCCGCCTACGAGGCGGCGCTGGCGCAGGCCAGAAACCGGTTCGCGGCCGGCTGAGCGAAAGATCGACTCCGCCGCCATTTCCCGCATAGGAAGTGACCGTGAAACGCCGCAAGCCGCTCCGCAGCCGGGCCTGGTTCGGCCGCGAGGGAGCACATGGGTTCATCTACCGGTCCTGGCTCCAGAATCGCGGCATCCCGCGGGACCAGTTCGATGGGCGGCCCGTGATCGGCATCTGCAACACCTGGTCCGAGCTGACCCCGTGCAATTCCCATTTCCGCGTCCTGGCCGAGCACGTGAAGGCGGGCGTCCTCGAGGCGGGGGGATTTCCGCTGGAATTTCCCGTGACTTCCCTCGGGGAGACCCTGATGCGCCCCACCGCGATGATGTTCCGCAACCTGGCGAGCATGGACGTGGAGGAGACGATCCGGGCCAATCCGCTCGACGGCGTCGTCCTGCTGTTCGGCTGCGACAAGACCACCCCTTCCCTGCTGATGGGGGCGGCCAGTGTCGACCTGCCGACGATCGGCGTCTCGGGCGGCCCGATGCTGCGGGGCATCTACCGCGGCTGCCCCATTGGATCGGGCACCAACACGTGGACGATGTCCGAGGAAGTGCGGGCGGGGACCCTGTCCCGGGAGGAATTCGCCGAGGCCGAGTCGTGCATGCACCGGTCCCACGGCCACTGCATGACCATGGGCACGGCCTCGACCATGGCCTGCCTGGTCGAGGCCCTCGGGGTCGGGCTGCCGGGCAACGCCGCCATTCCCGCCGTCGACGCGCGGCGGAACGTGCTCGCGCGCGAGGCCGGCCGCCGGATCGTAGCGATGGTCCGGGAGGACCTGGTGCTTTCCCGGATCCTGACCCGCAGCGCCTTCGAAAACGCCATCCGGACCAATGCGGCGATCGGCGGCTCCACCAACGCCGTCATCCATCTCATCGCCCTGGCCGGCCGCGTCGGGCTCAAGCTCACCCTGGACGACTGGGACGAGCTCGGCCGCGGCATCCCGGCCCTGGTGAACCTCATGCCCTCCGGGCGCTACCTGATGGAGGACTTCTTCGAGGCCGGCGGGCTGCCGGTGGTGCTCCGCGCGCTCGGCCAGCAGGGCCTCCTGCGGAAGAAGGCGCCCACGGTAAACGGCCGCACGATCTGGGAAAACGTCCGAACCGCCCGCTGCTGGAAGGAGGACGTGATCCATCCGTTCAGCCGCCCCTTCAAGAAAAACGCCGGCATCGCCGTGCTCCGCGGCAACCTCTGTCCCGACGGCGCCCTGATCAAGACCTCCGCCGCGACGCCCCGCCTGATGCGGCACCGGGGCCGGGCCGTCGTCTTTGAAAGCATCGAGGAATTCCATCGCCGGATCGACGATCCCCGCCTGCGGGTCGACAAGAACAGCGTGCTGGTGCTGAAGAATTGCGGCCCGCGGGGCTATCCCGGCATGGCCGAGGTTGGCAACATGCCCCTTCCGCCCCGGCTCCTGAAAAAAGGCATCACCGACATGGTCAGGATTTCGGACGCGCGCATGAGCGGCACCGCCTACGGCACCGTCGTGCTCCACGTGGCGCCCGAGGCCGCGCTCGGGGGCGCCTTCGCGCTGGTCCGCGACGGCGACCTGATCGAGCTCGACGTCAGCCGGCGCCGGCTCCACCTCCACGTCCCCGACGCCGAATTGGCGCGGCGGCGGCGGCGCTGGCGGCCGCCCGCCTCCCCGCTCGACCGCGGCTACGGCAAGCTCTATGTCGAGCACGTCCAACAGGCGGACCGGGGGGCCGACTTCGATTTTCTGGTCGGGCACAGCGGAGCCGCCGTGCCAAGGGACAATCACTGACCGGACCCGTGAAGCTTGCCGTCTACACGCCCGATGCCGGCTATGACGACGGCGGCGTCCTCGAGCGGGAAATCATCGGCGACCAGGTCGATTTTCACGTCGATGTCTGGCGGGATGCAGCCGCAGTGAACGCCAAGCGCCTGCGGAGCGCCGACGGGCTGCTGGTCTGGCACCAGGTCGCGCTCGACGCGCTCACCATTGGCTCGTTGGAAAAATGCCGCGTCATCGTCCGGGCGGGGGTCGGCTTCAATAACATCGACATCGCCGCGGCCGCGGCCCGGGGGATCCCAGTCTGCAACACCCCCGACTATGGCACGGGAGAGGTGGCCGACCATGCCATCGCCCTCCTGCTCGCGCTTGAGCGGGGGCTGATCCCATTCGAGCGGGCGATGCAGGCCGATCCGGTCGCGGGCTTCGACTACCGCGCCTTCACCGACGGACGGCGCTTGGCGGGCCGGACCTTCGCGATCGTCGGGCTCGGACGGATCGGCACCGCCGCCGCCCTCCGCGCGAAGGCCTTCGGCATGCGCGTCGTGGCCTTCGACCCCTACGTCCCGCGAGGCCAGGAAATCGCGCTCGGCGTCGAGCGGGTGGACACGCTCGAGGCGCTGCTCGCCCGGGCCGACGTGCTCACCCTGCACGTTCCCCTGACCCCGGAGACCGCAAATCTCATCAATGCCGCGACCCTCAGGAAGCTGAAGCCCGGCGCGACCGTCCTGAACACCGCCCGCGGCGGCCTGATCGACCTGGAAGCCCTGCATGCCGCGATGAAGGGCGGCCACGTGCGCTCGGCCGGCCTCGACGTCTTTCCCGTGGAGCCGCCCCAGCCCCCGCCCAAGCTCCTGCGCGATCACGCCGCGCGCGAGCCCTGGCTGGCCGGCCGCCTGGTCGTCTCCCCCCACGCGGCCTGGTCGAGCATCGAGAGCCGCCGCGACGCCCGGACCAAGTCGACGGAGACGATGCTCGCCTGCCTGCTCCGCGGGGAGCTGAGAAACTGCGTCAATGCGGGGCAACTCGCGCCCCGCTTGCCGCAGGCGGTGGCGTCAGGTCGGAAGATTGGGATCTAGCGCCGACAACTGAGCCAGCAGCTCGGCGTTGACCCAGCCCTGTTCCGGAAAAGTCCGGCCCCATTCGAGCGGCGTGGCGGCCCGGGCTTCGTGCCAACGCGGGGACTCGGTCCAGTCGAGGTACTTGCACAGGCTGGCCCGCCGGGCGGGGTCGGCGCCGCGGGCCAGCAGCGCGCGGCCCATGGCGGTGCCCCGCCGGGAGCCCACCACCGCGTTGAAAAGGGGCGTATGCCCGCCAAAGCCGGCCGCGTCCACCGTCGCCGGGGCGTTAACGTCGGCACCATTCGCCAGCAGCCAATCGAAAATCTCTTGCTCGTCGAAATCGATGGCCAGGTGCAGCAGCGTTCCGCCATCGATCGGCGTGCCGCACATGCCGGACAGGTCCGGGCCCACGCAGCCGAGGCCGGGCGGATAGATCTCGGCGGCGGGAAAGCGCCGCGCCAGCAGCGCGTGATCCCGGTCCAGGTGCTGTTCCAGCAGGTCGATCCTCCCGCGATGCAGGGCCATGATCGCCGTGTCGGGCAGCGCGTAGCCCAGGCGCTCGAAGATCGAAAGGCAGGCGTGCTTCTCGGCGGGATTGCGCGAGTAGATGGTCAGAACCATGGCGAGCGGGGCCAGCTTGTTGCCGTGCTCGTCGGTGAAGGGGGCGCCGGCCTCGGCCAGAAATGAGAGCCCAGCGCTATTCAGGGTCTGGCACGGGCCCATGACGATGCCCGGCACGAGGCGGGCGCCATGGCGCACGAGCCAGCCGGCACACTCCAGGTGGCCCATGAGAATCGCGCGGTAGAGCGCGTGCTGGTGGTCCGTCGGACCAAGTTTCGCAATCGCCTGCAGGACCCCGAGCTGGCCGAGATTGGCGGCGTAACTCAGCGGCGCGCCCCAGTTTCTGCTGCGCAAGGGCAGGTGGAGCAGCGACGGGTTCTCGCCCAGCAGCGTGACGGCCCGACTCGCGTCGCCGCTGCGGATCGCTTCCTGGATTGCCACCGCGGCATCGTTCTTTTCGATGCGGTGCTTGAGTTCCGCCCAGGTCCCATAGGTGTACTCCCGGGCCACGACCCACTGCGCGTCGGCCAACCGGGCGGGAGCTGCTGCAATTTCCGCCAGGGTGAGGCGTCTGAGCCGGGGATGCTGGGCGCGAAGGCGTTCCAGCGCCGCGCGATCCCCCTTTTTCCAATCGGCTAACAGCTCGCGCGCTTCGCCGCGCGGCACATCGAGGTGAGGCCGGTCAGGAAGCCGGCGGGTGACATGGGACATACCAATCCTCCGTTGCGCCCGGGTGTCCGCATTTCGGGCTGGAAGACAGGTTGATGAACGAGTGAAGCAACCCGGTTCAGGCTGGGCCCATTTCCGCGGACAGGAGGCTTTCCGGAAGCCGACTGAGGTCTATTTCGGGCCGGCGAAGGACACAAGCCCGAAGCTGAATTGGCCCGCTCGCCCGATCGGCCCGGGCAAGGGAATGCGTGCGGGGGCGAATTCTCGCCCTCGCGCCGACCGCCGCCTCCCGAATGAGGCCACGCTAGTGATGATGAATCTTCGCGTATACCTGCTCTCCGACCCACAACCCGTAGGCCCCGACGAGGAGGCCCAGGACCACGCAGGTGCTGTTGCTGCGGTCGCCGATTCTCGCTAGCCAATACGTCGCACCGCCGAAGAGAAGAGCCACGCCATAGATGCAGAGCTTTTCCATACCGCCAATCTACGCCGAAGTCACCCCGCCTTCCGTGCATCGCTTGGCAAATACTGGGCGCCCCTTGGCCCCGATCCGGCGGACTGTCCCGGCGGAGCCTCGTTGACGGCCCCCGCCGCAACGGCGAGGACCCTCGCCAGCGTGAAGTTAGTACTGATCTGGCCGCTAGTGCCCCTCCTGGTGTCCGCGGCCTCAGCGGCCGAATACGTCGACACCTCGGCCGCCAGCCGTGCGGAATTCGCCGTCACCTGCGCCCGCTGCCACGGCGATGGGACGGGAATGCCCGCGCTCGGCATCCCCAGTTTCGCCGATCCCAAGTGGCAGGCGGCGCACCCGGACGCGGAGCTGGCGGACGCCATCAAGAACGGAAAGACCGGCAAGATGCCGCCCTTCGGGTCCGCCCTGACCGATGCACAGATCCAGGACATGGTGCGCTACGTGATCCGCGGCTTCACCCCGCCGCCACGGCAGCACCTGCCCGACGGCGCCGCCGGTCCGGTCGAGCCCAAGCTCGAGCCTCCCGGTCACGGAGCCGGCCCTGTGACGCTGGGTTCCATCGGCGTCTACACCCAGCACAACGACAACGCCCGCTCCGGCCTAAACCTGCACGAGACCCTCCTGAGCCCGGCCAACGTCGTCCCGCACCGCTTCGGCCTGCTTTTTCGCCAGGTCGTCGACGACCAGGTCTTCGCCCAGCCGCTCTACCTGCCTAACCTGGAAATTGCGGGCGGGCGCCACAATGTCGTCCTCGTCGCTTCCGCGGCCAACACCGTCTACGCCTTCGACGCCGACGAGGCACGGCCGGCCTACTGGAAGGTCAATCTCGGGCCGCCGGGGAGCGTCGAGCAGCACCACTTCTGGTGCCTGGATATCCTCGGCAACATGGGAATAATTGGAACGCCGGTCGTCGACCCGGCGACCGGGACCATGTACGTGGTCGCCCTCACCCACGAGGGCCTGGGCTGGGCGCAGCGGCTGCATGCCCTGGACGTCGCAACCGGGGCGGAGCGGCCGCACAGCCCCGTCCTCATCACCCTGCCCGGATTCGATCCGATCCTGGAGAACCAGCGCCCCGCCCTGCTGCTCTCAAGGGGCGCGGTCTATGTGGGCTACAGTTCGCACTGCGACGTCGAGCCCTACCACGGCTATCTCTTCCGCTTTGATCCTGCGACCCTGCAGCTGCTCGGCGCCTTCAACACCAGCCCCGGCGGCAACGGCAACAGCATCTGGCAGTCCGGCCAGGGGCCCGCCGCCGACTCCGCCGGCAACATCACCTTCGTGACCTCCAATGGGACGTGGGACGGCGTCCGCAACTTCAGCGAAAGCGTCGTGACCCTATCCGCCGACCTGCAGCTGCGCGATTGGTTCACACCCACCAACTACGAGGAGATGGACCGTCGCGACCATGACCTCAATTCCTCCGGAGCGGTGCTGCTGCCGGGCGGCCGGGTATTGTGCGCGGGCAAGGACGGCGTCGCCTACCTGCTCGACGCCGCCCACCTTGGCCATTTGGGCGACGAACACGCCGTGCAGCGGCTGAAGATCGCCAAGACCGAGGTGAACGGGGGCGAGGTCTGCTGGCGGAGCGCGGACCGGGGCGACCTGCTCTACGTCTGGGGGCAGGACGACACGCTTCGCGAATACGCCTACCGGGACGGGCGGCTCGGCCCGCAGCCCCTCGCCGTCGGCGCAGCCTCCAGCGCCTATCCCGGCGGCATGCTTTCGCTCTCGGCCAACGGAAGCCGCGACGGCATCCTCTGGGTCAACGCCGCCCTGACCGCCCACGGGACAGCCCACATCAACGGGCCGGGAGTCCTGCGGGCCTACGACGCCAACGACGTCACCCGCGAACTCTGGAACTCAAGCCTGGATCCGGACCGGGACACCTGCGGCCGCGTCTCCAAGAACGCGCCGCCCACGGTGGCGAACGGCAAAGTCTACCTGGCCAGCTTCGGCGCCCAGGCGGTCGGCACGGGCGCCCTCTACGTTTATGGGCTCCTGGACCGGCCGGCTGCCCCGGAAATTTCCGGCGGCCGGAATCCGTGACGCCGCCGGGCCGGCGCCGGTCGTGGGTCCGGCGAAAACGGAGCAAAACATGAACTTCAAGGGCGCAACCCTCATGTACACCCTGGCTGCCCTGTCCCTCACCGCCCAGCCCTCCGGCTCGTCGGTCGAAGCCCCGGCCTATGGCCCCGAGCTGGAGGGATTTTCGTATCCCTGGCCGGTGTCGAAGTTCGAGTTCGTCAGCCAGGGCATGCCGCTGCACATGGCGTACATGGACGTCAAGCCGGCGGAGCCAAACGGACGCGTCGTCATCCTGTTGCATGGAAAGAATTTCGTGGCCGCCACCTGGGAGGGAACGATCGCGGTGCTGAGCCGAGCGGGATATCGCGTGATTGCTCCCGACCAAATCGGCTTCGGCAAATCGACCAAGCCGGCCCACTACCAATACACCTTTCAGCAGCTGGCCGGGAACACCCATGCGCTTCTCGCCTCCCTCGGCATCGATCGCGTCACCGTCGTCGGGCACTCGACTGGCGGCATGCTCGGGACCCGCTACGCGCTGATGTACCCGGACGGGGTCGCCCAGCTCGTGCTCGTCGACCCGATCGGGCTGGAAGACTGGAAGGCCAAGGGCGTGCCCTGGCAGAGCATCGACGCCCTGTACCAGAAGGAGCTGCAGACGACCGCCGATCGCATCCGTGATTATGAGCGGAGCACCTATTACGCGGGCACCTGGCGGCCGGAATATGAAAAGTGGGTGCAGGTCCTGGCAGGATTATACCGCGGCCCCGGCCGGGAGCGCGTGGCCTGGAATGCGGCCTTGCTCACGGACATGATCTACACGCAGCCGGTGCTTTACGAATTTGGCGACCTGCGCATGCCGGTGCTGCTGGTGATCGGCGACCATGATACGACGGCCATCGGCAAGGATGCGGCGCCTCCCGCGCTCCGCGCGACGCTGGGCAACTATCCGAAGCTGGGAAAGGAAGCCGCGAGCCGGATTCCGCACGTGCGCCTGGTCGAATTCCCCGACCTGGGCCATTCGCCGCAAATTCAAGCGCCCGAGGTCTTCCACCAAGTCCTGCTCGATTGGTTGAGGCAATAAACGAAACCCTCGCCCTTCGCCATCCGATGGTGCAATTCTTCGGGCTAATCCCCTCCCGTGAAATCACCCCGCTGCCTGATGAGAACCCGCCTTCGCCCACTTCGAACCGTCGCCGCATCCAGCCTGGCGATGGCGGCTCTGGTCGCGGTCGCCCCCGCGCTCGCCGCACCGACGCCCGCGCCCACCGTTGCGACCCTGCGCAAAAACTTCGTCGATCCGCCCAACGAGGCCCGGCCCATGGTGCGCTGGTGGTGGTTCGGGCCGGCCGTGGTCAAGCCGGAGATCCTGAGCGAGCTGCAGCAAATGAAGGCGAACGGCATCCAGGGTGCCGAACTCGCCTTCGTGTACCCCATCGTCCTCGATGATCCGGCCCTGGGCCTGAAAAACCTTTCCTTCCTCTCCCCGGAGATGCTGGACGACGTCACGTATGCGCAGACGGAGGGCCGCAAGCTGGGCTTGCGCATCGACGTCACCCTCTGCTCCGGCTGGCCTTATGGCGGCCCGCATATTACGCTGGAGCAAGCCGCGGCCCGCCTGCGGACAGCCGAGGTCTCCGTCCCCGCGGGCGCGACCTCCATCGCCGCTCCCGCCCTGGCCGGAGGCAAGTCCGTCGCCGACCTCAACGACGCCGGGTTCGTCATCGACGGCCAGCCCAAGCTCGCCGTGGGAGATTCCATTCTCTCGGCTGTCATCGTCGCCGCCGCCCCGCCGGCCGCCCCGACTTCCGGCCGCCGCTTCGGCCCTCCGCCCGTAACCTGGGACGCCGCCACTGCGCTCCCCCTGCAAGTCTCCGCCTCCCCAATCGCCATCACGCCTTCCGACCAGCCGCGCACCGCTGTCTTTTTTATCCAAAGTCACACGGGCCAACAGGTTAAACGTGCAGCTGTCGATGCCGATGGCTACGTCCTCGATCCGTTTTCCCACGGGGCCATCGTCGAACACCTTGAGAAAGTCGGCGAACCCCTGCTCAAGGCTTTTGGCGCCACTCCGCCCTATGCCATTTTTTCCGACTCGCTGGAGGCCTTCGGCGCCGATTGGACGCCCAAGCTGCCCGAGGAATTCAAGCGGCGTCGCGGGTACGATCTCATCCCTCATCTCCCCGAATTGGTGGCCGGCGGCACGCCCGAGGCCGACACGGTCCGCCACGACTACGGCAAGACCCTGACCGAGCTGGTCAATGAGAACTACCTGAAGCCAATCGCCGACTGGGCGACCGCCCACCAGACGAAGTTCCGGTCGCAAACCTATCACGAGTCGGCGGTCACCTTCTCCAGCCAGAACATCCCCCAGCTCGCCGAGGGCGAAGGCCCGCAGTGGCGGGCCTTCTCGACGCTGCGCTGGGCCACCTCCTCCAACCATGTCTTCGGCCACGAGGTGTCTTCCGGCGAGACCTTCACCTGGCTGCATTCCCCGGTCTTCCGGGCCACTCCGCTCGACATGAAGGCGGAGGCCGACGTCGACTTCATCATGGGCGAAAACCTGATCATCTGCCACGGCTGGCCCTATTCGCCGCCCGCCGGCGAGGTGCCCGAACCAGGCTGGTCGCTCTATGCCGCCGGCGTCTTCAACAACCACAACCCGTGGCATCCGGTGATGCCCACCATCACCGCGTACATCGGCCGCCTGAGCTACCTGATGCGCCAGGGCGCGCCCGCCAACCAGGTCGCGATCCTCCTGCCGACCGACGACGCCTGGGCCGGCTTCCAGCCCACGCAGACCAGCGTCAGCGGGGCCATGTTCAAGCTGATCAGCCCGGCGCTGATGTCCGCCATTCTCTCCGCCGGCTACAATGCGGACTTCATCGACGCCGAGGCAATCGACCAGGTCGGCCTGGGCGACCACCCGATTCTCGTGCTGCCGCCCACCGACCGCATCCCGCTGGGAACCTTGCGCAAGATTGCCGCGTATGTCGCCGGCGGCGGCAGGGCCATCTCCGTCGGCCGCGCGCCGTCAATCGACCCGGAAGGCAGGTCCCTCCCCGAGCTGACGGGTTTGTCGCGTCGCCTCTTCGGCTCGGCCACCTCATCCTTTGTGCCCGACGAAGCCGGCTTGGCTGCAGCGTTGCACCGGGCGGCCGCGCCCGATTTCCAGCTGCCGGCCGGTGACACCGTCGCGAGGAGCCAACTCGGCTTCATCCGCCGCAAGCTTCCGACGGCTGACATCTACTTCGTCGCCAACACCGGCAACCAACCCATCGCCACCTCAGCTTCTTTCGCCACCGCTCACCCGTACGGCCAAGCGTGGGATCCGGACTCCACCGCCGCCAGCCCGGCCTCGGCGGCGGCGTGCCCGATCCGCCTGGCACCGTATGAATCCCGCGTTTTCGTTTTCGCCAGCTCCGAAGCCGCACCCGCCCCCGCGGGAGCGGTCCAAACGACGACGGTGGATCTCAGCAGCGCTTGGAAGGTGACGTTCTTAGGCATTCACAAATCCGTGAACGAACCCACCCTCACCGACTGGATTTCCGATCCCTCCACCCTCCGCTACTCCGGCGAGGCGGTTTACTCCCGCGATGTCTCCCTGGCTTCCGCACCCGACCGCCCCGTCTACCTGGAGGTCGGTGGAGGCAAGCCCTTGCCGGGCGCGCCGAACGCTCCGGCAGAACAGGCCCCGCCCCCGCAGGTCCTGGGCCGCAACGGCCTCCCCAATGCGCTCATCACCCGGACGGGACCGGGCATGCATGCCTACTACGACCCGCCCGTCCATGAGGCGGCGCTGGTGACGATCAATGGCCAGCCGGCCGGCGCGCTTTGGCATCCGCCGTATCGCCTCGACGTGACCCGACTCCTTCATTCCGGCGTGAACCACGTCGAATTCCGCGTCTTCAACACCGCCCTCAACGCCTGGTCGGCGCTGCCGCGGCGCGACTACGGTCCGCTGATTCAAAAGTACGGGGACCGCTTCCAGATGCAGGACATCAACCGGGTCGCGCCCATCTCGTCCGGACTTCTGGGTGACGTCCGCCTGGTATCGGAAAGCGAATGAACGACCCTTTCGCCATCATGCCGGCCGCGGATCGGCCGACCGGCGCCCTGCCGCGAGCCGGATGAAACCCAGGATGGCCAAGGCGATGGCGAGATCGCCAAAGGCCGGCCCCAGCTCCAAGTAGGCGGTAGGGGAATGGCCGGCCGGGACCGCGGCCAGCAACGTCGTGAATGGCGCCTCGTTGCTGCGCCGTTCGGCCAGCACTCGGCCCCGGCTATCGCTCAAGGTGAGATATCCCTGCTTTGCCGCCCGCGCGATCGAGTAGCCCGACTCAACCCCGCGCATGATCGCCATATGCCCGTGAAAGATCCGGTCCACGTCGAAATCCCACGCGGGCGCCAGCAACAGCCCAACGCCCGCGGCGCCGTAGCGATTGGCCGGCGCCGGAAAGTCGAGGTCCTTGCAGATGGCGACCGCCAGCAGCGCGGTCGCGGCCGGTAGCACCAGCAGCTTTTGGCCGGAAGTGTACTTATTTTCAAACGGCGGCAGCAGATGCTCTTTGTCATAGACCCCAACCGCTGAATCCGGGCGGTAGACCCGCGCCTCATTATAAGCCACGCCCTTCCCGATCGTTCGATCGATTCCGACCACCAGGAGAATATGGGTTTGGTTGGCCAGGGCCTGAAAAAACGCGTCGGTTTTGGACGAGGCCGGTTCGATCACCGTGCCAAGCTTTTCCGGCAGCACCACGACCGTCGCGCCTTGGCGGGCCAATTCCAGCACGGCCGGGCCGTAAGCCTCCCATTGCCGTTCCGTCGGCGCACCCGGTTTGGCCAGAAGCAGGTGCTCCCCTTGATCCGAAGCCACCAAGCCCACCTGGACGGTCGGTCCCGGCACCGGCCGGACCAATCGCCAGGTGCCCCAGGCCATGGTGGCCAGCAGGATCACGCCGGCAGCGCCCGTCGGGACGACCGCCCGCCGGCCCGTCCGCAGCGCCACCGCCAAGACGGCGGCAAAACCAAGCACCAGAAACGTGATGCCGGCCGGCCCGGTGACCGAGGCCAGCTGCAAGACCGGCAGGCACCGCAGCTGCGAATACGCCAGGCTTCCTCCGGTGCCGTGCGGGGAATGCCGCTCGAATTCAACCTCGAGAGCGGTCATCAGGGCGGGAAACGATAGCGCCGCCCAGCCGAAGCCCCCGCGCCGCACAAAAGCCCGGAACAGGAGGACCGAAACCGCAAAGCCGAACGCGGGAACGATCACCGCGACCGCCACCACTCCGATCGGAATTCCCAGGGTTTGATGAAAATAGCCTCCCAGATTGAGCGCGCCCAGAGCCCAGCCGGCCACCGCGCAGAGCGCGGACGGTCCCAGCCGCGCTTGTTGCGCGTAGAGCAAGACCGGGACGGGAGCGAACCACAGCAACGGCCACCAAGGATCAAGCCCGGTGCCCCACCAGAGGAGGGCGGCGGTTCCGATCGCCGCGGCGACACCGGCGGCGCCGGTTGATTTAGGCCAAGAGACCATGGAAGTAGGTTCTGAAAGCAGTGCGATAGAGTTCGCGAAAGCCTTGCGGGCTAGTGCCAATGCGGTCGCCGAGGTAGAGCGTGATCAGTCCGTGCGACAGCGCTCCCAGGTGGAGGGCGATCTCCCAGGGTTTTCCGCGACGCAGGACGCCTGCTTTCATTCCGGCCCCCAATTCGTCCATCAGCAAACTGGCCGTCGGCGAGCGCCTCGCCTGAAAGTCCTGCGGATACCGGCGCGCTCCCGGACGTCTGGTCAGAAACATAAGGTTAAAGAGATGGGGATGGGCCAT
This sequence comes from uncultured Opitutaceae bacterium, assembly GCA_964550715.1. Classification (GTDB taxonomy): domain Bacteria; phylum Verrucomicrobiota; class Verrucomicrobiia; order Opitutales; family Opitutaceae; genus Palsa-1447. Next base: position 3,509 of record CAZKAH010000005.1, on the reverse strand, counting down.
GGCATGATCCAAATGGACGTCCGACATCCGCAGCAGCTTGGCTTCCCAGCCTTTGGGCAATGCAATCTGCTGCAGCTGAGCCGCCAATTCAGCGAATCCCTGATTGGCCAGCGCGTCGAGCAACCCCTCCCGGTCGGGGAAATGACGATAGATGGCCATGGGGGTGATCTTCACTTGACGAGCAACCGAGCGCATGGTGACTGCCGCGGCCCCCTCCCGATCGAGGATCCCGCGGGCTGCCGCCAAGATCCTTTCTGCGGTCGTTAACCTTTCCATGTATACATTGTATACTTCAATGGCACTTTCTTTGTCCAGTTCTTTTTCCCCAACAAAGAGGCCCTCGGATAGATCCGAGGGCCTAAATTGGGTCCTTCTTGTGTCATAGCCCTCCAACAGGAGCAAAGCGGTGCAATTCGGTGCAAATCGGAGGATCCCGGGCCCGCTCAACTGCCGACAAGCCCAAGTTGCTGCTGCATTACGGAAGGCAAATTGTAGCAATTGAAGGATGTAATCTTTCCACTCTTGAGGCGGAAAATATCAACACACGGCACGTCTATCGCCGTGCCCGTGGGAGCTATAGTTTTGGAACCAAGGACAAGTTTACCCGTATGCGTTCCCCGAATTCTAAGCTCGACGACGACGACGTTCTCCGTGACGTGGAGGCTCAATAACTTACGGTGGACGTCAGGAAATGCACGTGCGAGGGCGGCGATAGAGTCGCCAATGGCCTTCCCGCGAAACTTTGTGTCAGAAGGAACGTCGCACATGTATCCTTCCTTAGAGAAAAAGGAGACGAACTTCTTGGTGTCCATTCCTGGCGCCTCTCCGACAGCATAGAGTTTCCTAATGATTGCTTCATTACCAAGACTCATCTCGGAGGCCCGCGCCAATGCTTGGGTGTCGATATACTCCCGGATCTTAGTCAGCTTCCCCTTTTGAACGGTGATGGCGAAGACCCAATCGTCCTTGAACGTCCTATTCGTGGCTATGATTTTCCCCTTGGCGAAACCGATGACCAGAACCCTGTCTCCCTGCGCGACGAATTGTAGGGGCTTGGTGGAAGTTTCCAGCAGCTCGGATTTCTGAAGCAAATCCGCCAATCCCGCGCGCCCGCGGTACGTGCCGGCCAACGGCCAGTCCTTGCCCGGAATGATCCACTGAATATCTTTGGCGGACAACGCCAGCAGACCTGGCTTGTCGCCGCGGCCCATTGCTGCAAAAAATTTCTTCACTACCTGAACAGGGTTATTACTCATATTTTTGTTCTTCGTTATCTGGGAAAATGAGGGGGTTACGCTTTGCCTCCAAAGCTGACGTAGTCATCGAGCTCGCCGAATTCGAAGAAGGTTTTGATGTCTTCCCGGGTTTTCGAAAGCCGGCCCAGGTGTTCGGCAAAGAACGCAAGTGTCTCGGCGTCGCTGCCCGGCGCGCGTTTGTCCATATAAGCAGACCAGGCCTCGATTTCCCACGGAGAGCGCGGGGTCTTGGAATGGGCCTGAACCCATTCGAGCATTTCCCCGTCACTTTTGCCGCTCGCCAATTTCTTCAACAAGGCTTTGGGATCGAAGCCAAGAAATTGCACCAGGCGCTGGTCGGTTGGGGAATTGTATATATATTCGCCATTCTTTCCGGCGAGTGTCGCCCGGCCCTTGTCGAGCATGCGTGCCAAAACCACATAGTTGCCCAAACGAACGCGAAAGCTCCGGGGTGGGCGTTGAGTTAGATCAATAAAGAAATGTTTAGCTTTCATGATTTTCTAGTTTTGAAATAGCCGGTTGGTCCAAATCGGAATTCACCCCAGGCTGTGTTGGGTCCCAGTCCAGGCATCATGCGCCTTCTCGGGCGTTGTGGCTACGGGGTGAAATCCCCATAGGACGGCTTGTGGTCGCGGTGATGCACAATTTGCATCACTAGTTCTATCGTGCCGGGGCGGGAAGCACGGGGCCAGGTCGCGACAAATAAACTAGGCTCAACAAAAAGGCCCTCGGATAAATCCGAGGGCCTAAATTGGGTGCAGGGGCTGGATTTGAACCAGCGACCTTCAGGTTATGAGGACGAAGGCTCGCCAGAGGAGAATCGATCGAAATCGGCTGGTTCTTGGGTCAATTCTTGTGCGATAGCCTGCTAAAGGGGCAAATCGGTGCAATTTGGAGCAATTGCCGCGCGCGGCTACCATTCATCCCACTCCCAAAGCAAAACGACCGAAACCCATCATGAACATCGAAATTTCCCGGGCTGGTTCTCAGTCCTCCGTCAAGGGGCCTGCGGATTGGTTCACGGGCACAGTAAGGATCGATCCGCTGTTTCAAGCCAAGGAATCAGCGCGGGCTGCGGCCGCCAGCGTGACCTTCGAACCTGGCGCACGCACGGCCTGGCACACTCATCCGTTGGGACAGACCCTGATTGTGACGAGCGGCTTCGGTCGGGTGCAATGCGAGGGCGGAGCCATTCAGGAGATTCGGCCCGGCGATGTCGTCTGGTTCCCGCCGGAATTGAAGCACTGGCACGGGGCCGCCCCAAACACGGCCATGACGCACATCGCGATTCAAGAACACCTCAACGGGAAGGTGGTGGACTGGCTGGAAAAGGTCACCGAGGAGCAATATCGTGACTGATGTGCCGGCGAAGCATTTCGCCGGCATTTAACAGGGCGCTGGGCGGATGAGTAGCCCCTGCATCTTCTGGTCAGGAGCCAAAGGCCCTATGAGGAATGTAACTTGCTTGTTTTCAAACGTGGCTAGGTAACGATCCAAGCCATGGGGATTGACCTTCTTGAATTCCAGCGACTTGAGCGCGCCTGGGGTCGGTCCGCCAGAAGTGAATCTTATGCGTCGCTTCTGGAGCCGGATCAGATTCTCCACCGGGCGAAAAATTTTCCTCCATGCAATACCCCAATCGTTTCATCATCGCCGCCGTCACCCTCTGGCTCCTAAGCACGGCTGTTTCTCCGGCGCAATCCTCGCTACCGCCGGTGGCTCAGGCTGCCGCTCCCGCCGCAGTCGAAGAACCCGGCGTCGCCGGTCCCGCCACCGCGCCAAGCGCCAAGGGCCGGCCGCCCCGCGACACACCCGAAATGGTCGCCGCCGCATTGAAGGACATTCCTGCTCCTCCCCCGGGGCCGTTTGGCGAGAGCTGGGAGTCGATCGAGAAAAACTATCGGGACCCCGATTGGTTTCGCGACGGGAAGTTTGGCATTATGATGCACTGGGGCATCTACTCGGTGCCGGCGCACGGTAGCGAGTGGTATGTCCGATACATGTATGGCGGCAACGTCCTATCAGGTGACGGCGGCAACAACGCCGCCGTCGTCAAGTGGCACACCGAGCATTTCGGCCCGCCGACCAAATTCGGCTACAAAGATTTTCTCCCGATGTTCACCGCGGCAAAGTGGAACCCCGATGCTTGGGCCGCGTTGTTCAAGAAAGCGGGCGCGAAATATGTCCTCGCTCCCGGCGAGCATCATGACGGCTTTTCCAACTGGGACAGCGCGATCAATCCCTACAACGCGA
>CAZKAH010000004.1:110540-116833 GCA_964550715.1 uncultured Opitutaceae bacterium | reverse complement strand
TGATCACCGGCTTGCCCTGCACCAGGCAGGCGTTGACCGCGCGCCGCTGGATGACGGGCAGGTCCTCGAAGGGGCACTCGATGCCGAGATCGCCGCGGGCCACCATGATCGCGTCGCAGGCCTGGACGATCTCGTCGAGGTTCAGGATCGCGGACTGGTCCTCGATCTTCGCGATGATGCGGACCTTGGATCCCTGTTCCTCGAGGAAGGCGCGCAGGCGGCCGATGTCGGCGGCCTCGCGGACGAACGAGAGCGCCAGGAAGTCGATGCCCTCCTCCAGGCCGACGGTGGCGTCGCCCCGGTCCTTCTCGGTGAAGGACGGCAGATTGATCTTCACCCCGGGCAGGTTGATGTGGCGGCGCGACTTGAGCTCGCCCGACACCAGGACGCGGCAGCGGATGCGGGCGTCGTGCTTTTCGAGGACCTCGAGCTGGATCAGGCCGTTGTCCACCAGCACGGTCTCGCCCACCTTGATGTCGTTGACCAGGTCATGGTAGTTGACGTTGACCGAGCGCACCTCCACGTCCTCCGACCCGCCCTTGACCGTGAAGTCGAAGATCTCGCCGGGCCGCAGCTCGATCGGCGCCTCCACGTCGCCGGTGCGGATCTCCGGGCCCTTGATGTCCATCATGATCGCAATGTCGCGGCCGACGCGCCCGCTGACCGCCCGGATCCGCCGGATGATCCGGCGGGTCCACTCGTGCGTCGCGTGGGCCATGTTGAGGCGGACGATGTCGGCACCGGCCCGGATCAGCTTCTCGAGCATCTCCTCGCCCTCGGTCGCGGGACCGAGCGTGAAGATGATCTTCGTGCGCCGGAACGGCGGGACGGAGGGCGAAGGGAGTGTTTTCAAAATGGCTTTGTCTGATGCTGGAGCCGCAGCCGATCGACAGCAAGGCGGCCGACAGGGTGCTGGGCCTCAAGGCCCTGCCCCTGGAGGCCAACGCCGCTGTCGGCCGGCTCCGGCCTAGCAGCGGACAAAGCCATTTTGAAAACACTCCCTAAAGGTCATAGAAGGCGGTGCCCTCGCCGTGGCCGACGATCGCGAACTCGCAGCTGACCCGCGCGCGCGCGGGCGCCAGGGCCGCCTCGACGGCGGCGTGGGAATTGCAGTCGCGGGACAGGTGGGTGAGGTAGATCCGGCGCCAGCGCGGGCTGGCCACGCTGGCCAGGAGCTCGCCGGTGGCTGCATTCGAGAGGTGGCCGTGCCGGCCGCCGATGCGCTGCTTGGTCGACCAGGAGCGCCGGGCGTCCTCCTGGAGCATGCGCGGGCAGTGGTTGGACTCGACGACCACGACGTCGCATTCGCGCAGGCGCTCGCGGACGTGGTCCGGCACGTGGCCGAGGTCGGTGACCCAGGCGAGGCTCTGCCGCCGCTCGAAGAGGTCCGCCTCGGGGCCGCTGCTGAAGCGGAAGCCGACCGGGTCGTGCGCGTCGTGCGGCACGGAGAAGCTCTCCACGTCGAGGTCGCGGAAGCGGAAACTCGCGCCGGTCGCGAACGTTTTCCAGGCGGGGCGGTAGCTCAGGCCCTCCTGGACCGCGCGCGCCGTGGCCGCGTTGGCGAAGATCTGAAGGTGGGGGTGGCGCTTCAGGCCCTCCAGCCCGCTGGAATGGTCGCCGTGCTCATGGGTGAGGAAGACCGCGTCGACCTGCTTGAGGGAGGTGCCCACCGCGGCCAGCATCCGGCCGAGGCGCCGCTCGGAAAAGCCCGCATCGACCAGGACGCGCGCGCCGGCCGTCGTGAGCAGGGCGCTGTTGCCGGAGCTGCCGCTGCCTAGGATGCAAAACCTCATCGCCACCCTGGCATTTCAAGGGCCGGCATGGCGGCGGCGCAATGAAAACCGCCGGCCCGGCGGGGGAGGGAGGGGGGTTGCCAACGACCGGGGAGGGGGCTACGGTTCGGGGGCCCTCCCTCCCTTGATGAACCCGACCCTCCCCGCGCTGCTGCTTCGCGGCGTCCCGGCGTGATTTCCACCGTGCCCGCCCGCGCCCGCATCTTCATCGTCGACGATCATCCCCTGGTGCGCGAGTGGCTGGGGACGCTGCTGCGGCAGCAGCCGGACTTCGAGGTCTGCGGCCAGGCGGAGGACATCGCGAGCGCGCTGGCCGGGATCGTGAAGACCCGGCCGGACGTCGCGATCGTCGACCTGTCGCTGCAAAGCGGCTCCGGCCTGGACCTGATCAAGGACCTCCGGGCGCAGGCGCCGGAGGTCGCCATCATCGTCCTGTCGATGCACGAGGAGATCTACTATGCGGAGCGCGCGCTCCGGGCGGGCGCCCGCGGCTATATCATGAAGCGCGAGTCCACCGGCCGCATCGTCGACGCGATCCGGCGGGTGCGGGCCGGCGTCGTCTATGCGAGCGAGGAGATGCTGGCGCGGCTGGCCGAGCGCGTGGTCGGCGGCCGGGCGGCGTCGCCGGCGGGGGGACCGGTGGCGGCCCTGAGCGACCGGGAGCTGGAGGTTTTTCGGCGGCTCGGGGAGGGGCAGACCACCCGCCAGATTGCCGCGGACCTGAAGGTCAGCATGAAGACCATCCAGGCCTACTGCGCGCGGATCAAGGACAAGCTCGGCTTTGCCAACGGCACCGAGCTCGTGCGGGACGCCGTCCGCTGGATCGAGCGGGAGCGGCACACCTAGCCGCGGGCTACTTCTTGCGGTAGACTTTGGCGGGGTCGAAGAGCGGCCGGGCCGTCGTCTCGAGCCGGAGCGAGGCGGGATCGTCCGGCCGCGCGGCGGCGTCCAGCTTCCGGTAGAAGCAGGAGGCGAAGCCGTTGTGGCAGGCGGCGCCCCCGACGTTGTCCACCTTGAGCAGGATCACGTCCTGGTCGCAGTCCACCCGCAGTTCCTTCACGAGCTGCACGTTGCCGGACTCCTCGCCCTTGATCCAAAGCTTGCCGCGGGAGCGGCTCCAATAGGTCGCCCGCTTGGTCGCGATCGTCAGCGCCAGCGACTCGGCGTTCATGAAGGCGAACATCAGCACCTCGTTCGTGACGGCATCGACCGTGATGCAGGGAATCAGGCCGGCGGAATCGAACTTGGGCCGCAGGACGGAGCCGAGCTCGAGGTCGGCCCCGGCGGTGCGGGCGGGGAAGGCGGGCGTGGTCATGGAAAGGCCATCATCGCCCGGGAGCGCGCCGGGGGCAAGCGGCGTCTTGGGCGGAAGCTCACGGCCCATTCCTAGCCGGCGCCGGTCAGCCGCCGCAGGTAGTCGTAGGAATAGAGGCCGGTCCGGTGGCCGTCGCTGAAATCGAAGCGGAGGGCGTAGTTGCCGACCTGCTCCCAGCCCAGTACCTGCACCCCGGGGAATTGCTTCGGCCCCTGCCCGCCATACTGCGTGCCGAGGATGTCCCGCTCCCCCTGGTTCTCCGCGGAGGGGGAGGCGGCGCGCAGCCGCTCGGCGGCGAAATAGCTCTCGGCGCCGTCGCTCCACGCGATCGCGACCTCGCCGCCGATCAGCTGCACGTTCGTGGGGGCGGGAGGATTCACGCGGGAGCCCCAGCGTCGCCGAAGGACGGGCCCGATCCAAGCGCGGAAACTTCCCAAAAGACAGAGGCGGCCGGGCCGCGGGGCCCGGCCGCCTCCTGGGTCAGGACGACCCCAATCCGCCAATCACTTGACGGTGATGTTATTGTCGACGTCCTTGACGCCCTCGACGGACTTGGCGTCTTCCTTCGCGGCGGACTTCTGGTCGCCGTTGTCGACGAAGCCGCTCAGCTGCACGGTGCCCTTGAAGGTGGTCACCGAGATGTCGGAGGACTTGACGCGGCTGTCGTTGACGAGGGAGGCTTTCACCTTGGCGGTGATCGCGGTATCGTCGATGTTTTCACCCGTGCTTTCCTTGGTGGGGGTGCCGGCGCAGCCGGAGAAGAGGCCGACGGCTCCGGCGACGGCGACGAGCGAGAGGAACTTGGCGAGATGGTTTTTCATGGTCGTATGGGTTGTTTGAGTAGTTGACACGGGCATAGTACGGCGGGGGCGGGCGTGGTTCCCTTGGCCCGGAATGTCGCCAACCCCGGCACCGGGACGGGGAACCCTCCCTCCCGCCGCCGTTCCATGAAAGAGGCATGCTCTCCGATCTGCTCTTGGTGGCCTATGGGGCCGCATCGCTCGGCCTTTTCCTCTACGGGGCCAATTGCTACGTAATGGTCGGCCTCTACCTGCGCTGCCGGTCCGGGGCCGCGCGGCGGAACGCCGCCGTCACGGCCGCGGCCGCCCCGCGGTTCGCGGCCGTGGGCGGCCTGCCCATGGTCACGACCCAGATCCCAATCTACAACGAGGCCAATGTGGCGGAGCGGGCGCTGCGGGCCGCCGCGGCCATCGAGTATCCGCGGGCGCGGCACGAGATCCAGGTGCTGGACGATTCCTCCGACGAGACGCGGGCGATCGTCGACCGGGTGGCCGCCGAGCTCGTGGCGCGGGGCCACCGCGTGCGGGTCCTCCGCCGCCCGGACCGCCGAGGCTTCAAGGCGGGGGCGCTGGCCGCGGGGCTGGCCGAAGCCGAGGGCGAGTATGTCGCCATCTTCGACGCGGACTTCACCCCGCCCGCCCGCTTCTTTCGGGCCACGCTGCCCTTTTTCTTCGCCGACGACCGGCTGGCGCTCGTGCAGGGCCGCTGGGGCCACCACAACCAGGCCGAGTCCGCGCTAACCCGCGCGCAGGCGATCGGCATCGACGGGCACTTCATGGTCGAGCAGACCGCCCGGACGTTCAACGGCCTCCTGATGAATTTCAACGGCACCGCCGGCCTCTGGCGCCGGGGCGCGATCGCGGACGGCGGCGGCTGGTCGGCCGACACCCTGACCGAGGACCTGGACCTCTCCTACCGCGTGCAGCTGCGCGGCTGGCGCACCCATTTCCTCGCGGACCTCGAGGTGCCCGGCGAGCTGCCCGGGACGCTCGCGGCCTTCAAGAGCCAGCAGTTCCGCTGGGCCAAGGGCTCGATGCAGACCGCCCGAAAGCTGATGCCCCGCATCCTCCGCAGCCGCCGCTCCGCCTGGGTGAAGCTCCAGGCGGCCCTCCACCTCACCCACTACGCGATCCATCCCCTGATGATCGCGGTGGCGGTGCTGGCCCTTCCCGTCATGGCCGTCCTCCCGCGGCGGGGCTCGCCCCTGCTCCTGGGCGCGTCGGTCGCGGCGATCCTCCTCGCCATGGTCGCGCCCAATTCCCTCTACCTCGTGAGCCAGCGGGCGCTCTATGACTCGTGGTGGCGCCGGCTCCTTTGGCTGCCCGCGCTGACCTGCCTCGGCATCGGCATCGCCGTCTCGAACTCGCGCGCGGTCCTCGAGGCGGTGCTGGGCCGGCCGAGCGACTTCATCCGCACGCCGAAGCGGGGCGACTGCGCGCGCCAGGACTACGCGGCCGCCCGCACGGTCCAGCCCTGGCTCGAGCTCGGGCTCGGCGCCTATTGCGCGGCGAGCCTGGTCATCTACCTGCGGGCCGGCGGCCTGGTCATCGCGCCGCTCCTCGGGCTCTACGCGGGCAGCTTCCTCCTGGTGGGGGTCCTGGGCGTGGCGGGGATGCGCCGCCCCCGCGGTTCGATGCGGCCGGCCCGTCCCGGCCTGAAGGCCGGGGCCATGGATCCCCGTCTGGCCTGAGGCACGCGGCGGCTAGCCCAGCCGGCCCAGCAGCTCCTGGAGAGGCGGATTGAGCGGGTCCCCGTTCAGCCGGTCCCGAAGGTCGGCGATCGCCGCACCCAGTTCCCCGGCGCGCGCCGGGTTGCCCACGGCGACGGTCAGCGTGGCGTAGAGCGCCAGGCGGAAGGCGCTGGCGGCCAGGTCGCGGCGGCCCCGGCCCCCGTAGACCTTGCCGCTTTCGGTGAGGAGAAGGGCATAGGCCAGGACCTTGGTGCGGGCCCGGTCGGGAGTCTCGTCAAGGGTGAGGAGGCGCAGCTGCGCCTCGATGCCCAGCGGGACGAATTCCGCCATGGGCCGGGCGAACAGCTTTTCCTGGGCGCGCACGATCGCCATCAGGGCCTCACCCAGCTTGCCACTGTCGGCCAGGTCCAGGGCCTGGGCCACGAAGGCCTGGAGCTCCTCGATCAGCTCCAGGATATAGTCCTCGCGCCGGATTGCCATCGTGCGCGGTCAGGGAATCGGCTGGAAGAACCGGCTGAAGCGCGGCAGCAGCCAGTGTTCCTGGTCGAAGGAGAGGACCACCCGTGAGCTCCGGCCGAGGACCCTCCCGCGGGCGACGCACCCGAAGAAGCGGGAGTCGTGGCTGTCGTCGCGGTTGTCGCCCATCATGAAATACTGCCCGGCCGGCACCGTCCACGGCCCGAAGCTCCGCAGC
>CAZKAH010000004.1:108624-110440 GCA_964550715.1 uncultured Opitutaceae bacterium | reverse complement strand
GTTTTTGTTGCGAATTTGACTAAACGGTAAACTATTTCGGCCATGGGAAGGACAAGCGATGCCAAGGAACGCCTGATGGCGGCAGCCCTCGATCTCACGTGGGAGGAGAGCTATGGCGCGATCACGATCGATGACATCTGCCAGCGCGCGGGCGTGAAGAAGGGAAGTTTCTACTATTTCTTCGATTCGAAGTCCGACCTGGCGATCGCCGCGCTTGAGCGGCTCTGGCTCGAGCAATGGAAGCCCGCGCTGGACCTCCAATTCTCCTCCTCGGTCGAGCCGCTGAAGCGCGTCACGGACTACCTGGAGTCGATTTACACGCGCCAGGCCGAGGCCAAGCACAAGTCGGGCAAGGTGCTCGGCTGCCCGCTCTGCTGCCTCGGCTCGGAGGTCACGACCCAGGACGAAAAGCTGGGCGCCAAGGTCCGCGAGATCTTCGACCGCAAGCGGCGCTATTTCGAGTCTGCGATCCGCGACGCGGTGGCCGAGGGCGCCATCGAGCCGTGTAATCCGGCCGAGAAGGTCGCGAGCCTGGCCGGCTTGATCGAGGGCGTGGTGCTGCAGAGCCGCATCATGAACGATCCCGAGCTGGTCCGCCGCCTTCCGGCCATGATCGTGGACCTTCTTCGACCGAAGGCGGTCGCATCGTCCAAATCTTGAACCTCGGTTCAAGCGACTTTTTTTAAAGCCACATTGCTAGCTAACCAGTCAACTATTTCCTGTGATTCTTCCGATCGTACTTCTAGCCACGCTTGTTATTTTTACGGCGTGGGACAGCTCTGACGAACGTAGCAACTGAAACCCTGTCACTTTCACATAACATGATCACCTCGAATTCATCCCCCGCCCTGGACCTGCCGGCACCCGCGCCCGAGCGCGAGGAGCCGGTGGAACGCGACAGCCTGCAGCTTTACCTGCGCGAGATCGGGAAGACCCCCCTCCTTTCCCGGGAGGAGGAGGCCGCCCTGTTCAAGCGCATCCGCAAGGGCGATGCCGCGGCGCGCGAGCACATGATCCAGGCGAACCTGCGGCTGGTCGTGAAGATCGCGATGGATTTCCGCGACTTCGGCCTGCCGCTGCTCGACCTGATCAGCGAGGGCAACGTCGGCCTGATCAAGGCCGTCGACCGGTTTGACCCGGGCAAGGGCGGCAAGCTGAGCACGTACGCGGGCTGGTGGATCCGCCAGTCCGTCCAGCGGGCGCTGGCCAACCAGTCGAAGACCATCCGGCTGCCCGTCCATCTCATCGCCAAGATCTCCAGCCTCCGGCGCACCGCCCGGAAGCTGTCGGAGGACCTCGGCCGCGACCCGACCGACGAGGAACTTGCGCGCGAGCTCGGGCTGCCGGTCCACAAGGTCGCGCACCTGCGTTCGGTCTCGGTCCAGCCGGCCTCGCTCGACGCGCCGCTGGGCGGCGCCGCCGGCGAGCCCGATTCCTCCTCGCTCGGCGAGGTCGTCCGCGACGAGAACGCGGTCAGCCCCTCGGACCGCCTCGGGGAGAAGAACGTCTCGGAAGACCTCCAGGCCGTGGTGGAATCGCTCGACCAGCGCGAGGCCGAGATCATCCGCCTGCGCTTCGGGCTGAACGGTCGCACGGAGATGACGCTCCAGGAAGTGGGCGCGCGCTTCCACGTCACGCGCGAGCGCATCCGGCAGCTCGAGGACCTGGCCCTGCGCAAGATGCGGCGGCTGATGGCCGGCCGCGACGCCCCGCGCGTGCCGGAGGATCAGGCGCAGCGGCTGCGCGTGGCCTGACGGACCCCGGCGGCGAGGAGCAGGGCGCCGTAGAACCAGAGGCTGGGCGCCCCGCCGCCGCC
>CAZKAH010000004.1:34315-108524 GCA_964550715.1 uncultured Opitutaceae bacterium | reverse complement strand
GCGGCGCGGGCCTGGTTCAGCTGGGCGCAGAAGGCCGCCCAGATGGGCGTGGCGAGGCTCGTCCCGCCGACGCTGTGGGCGGCGTTGCCGACGAAGACAAACGCGCCGAGGTTGTTGCCGCTGGCGATCGCTGCCACGTCGGGAACGCAGCGCGCGGTGCCGCTGGGCGTCCCGGTCTGGTAGGAGGGGGCGGCGACCAGGGTGCTGATGCCGCCGCCCGTGGCTGCATTCTGCAGCGAGATGGCGTTCCAGGCGACCTCGCCCGTGGCCGCGAAGCTGGAATTGAAGCTGAGCGTCGTGCCGCCGACGCCGGTCACATTGGCGTCGCTGGCGGGATACTCGGGGTCGAGGGCGTTGTTGGCGCCGAACGCGCCGGTGATGGCGCTGGGATTCGAGCCGCCGTCTCCCGAGGCGGCGAAGACGCTCACCCCGGCCGCAGCCAGCTGCGCGAACTCCGCCTGCAGGGCGAAGATCGAGCCGGGCGTCAGGCCCTTTTCCGTCGCGCCAAAGCTGATCGAGACGACGGAAAGGGACGGATTGCTCCGCTGGTCGCTGATGATGGTCGGCAGGCAATTGAGGACGTTGGCCGAGAGGTAGAGGCGGATCTTCGCCTGGGGGGCGAGCGCGCCCGCCCATTCAACATCCAGCGCAGTCTCCGTGGCGTCGCCCCCGGGAGACGGGCCGCCCGCCACATTGATGCTTGTGACACTTGCCGCGGACTGGGTCCCGCTCACTCCTGTCGTGGCCCAGAATGAATTCAGGTCGCCGGTCGCCGCGGCGGCCTCATCGACGATCGCAATCGTCTGCCCCGAGCCGGTCCAGGTGCCCGAGACATTGTAAGCCGCTGCGACATTGTCGGGGGTGACGAAGGAGGAGTTCCCCACCACGTCCTGCGGCCGGGCCCGGACGTGGCGGAGCCGCAGGTACGGCTGCAGTCCGTCGACGCCCAGGATGGCGGGCGCCAGGTCCTCGGGCAGGCTGGGCGCATCAATCGCCGCTGTGTATTCATTAGTTGGAGACGAACTTTCGGCCGGGACGGCCACCCGGGCGAACGTGAGGCCGAAGGCCTGCGCCAGGAGGGCGACGCTGCCGCGGACGCTGACAATCGTGTGATTGCGGTCGGTCTGGAGGACGGCCAGCCCCTGGCCGGCCAGCCACGCGGACACCCGGTCGTAGTCGGCCGCCAGCGGGAGGTAGCGGGCCTCCATTTCGTCCTGCGGGATCCGCTCGCCTGTCGCCAGCCGGGCCTGCAGGCCCGCGAAGTCGCGCATGCGCAGGCTTACCGAGACGACCAGCGGCTCCAGCAGCTCGCCGGCCCGCAGCTCGCGGCGCGAGACGCGCGCTCCGGTCCCGTCGATCGGGGCCACCGGCCGGATGGAGTCGGAAAAAAGCCGCCTCCCTGCGGCGATCGCGCCACCCGGCATGGTCAGCCCAAGGAGGGCTGCAAAGAGGGTCAAAAGGACGCGTTTCATGGCCGGCGAACGGAGTCTGGGACAGCAGCCTTTGGCCGGTGAGCAAAATGTGAACAAGATTTGATCGAATCATCGTGTTAAGTGCTTGACGGGGGTGGGGTAAAGTGGGTTGAAATGGGGCGTTGTGGGGCAAAGAGACGCCTTTCCCCTATCCATGGCTCATCCCGGCAAAGCATTTTACACGGGCCTTTTCAGGCACGCATTGGACGACAAGGGTCGAATCACGATCCCGTCGGCATGGCGGGCCACGCACGCCGAGGACGATGCGTTCCTCGCGACGCCGCATCCCGACGGCTACATCGCGGTCCTGCCGCCGGCCGAGGTGGAAAAGCTCCACGCCAAGATCGCGCAGATCGCGCTGAGCGACGGGTCGGGCCAGGATTTTGCCGCGAGGTTTTTCGCGCAGACGCAGTCGTTCTCGTTCGACAAGCAGGGCCGCGTCGGGCTCGACGCCGGGCTGCTGGCGCACGCCGGCATCGCCAAGGACGGGGTGCTCGTCGGGGCGATGTCCAAGTTCAACCTCTACGCGCCCGCGCGGTGGGCCAAGGTCGAGACGCGCACCTCGGGCGAGAATTTCGGCGACCTCATGCGCCGGCTGGGGATCTGAGCCATGCGCGCCAACCGTGTGCCCAAGCTGCCGGTCCCGAAGGACCCGGCGCCGGCCGCCGCGCCCCGCCGGGCCTTCCCCGCCTGGATTGACGCCGGCTCGGGCGCCTCCTTCGCCGCCCTCGTCACCCCGCGCGTGCGCGATGGGCTGATCCTGCGCCTGGTGGCGCCCGTCAAACCCGGCCCCGGCCGGTCCGTTTCCGATGCGCACCGCGCCCGCTGACCCGCGCACCGCGCCCATGCCGCCCGGCCACCAGCCCGTCCTCCTGCGCGAGGTCCTGGAATTCCTGGCGCCGCGCGCGGGCGGCCGCTACCTCGACTGCACCTTTGGCGGCGGCGGCCATGCCCGTGCGCTCCTGGAGGCCGCGCCGGACATCCACGTCGTCGCGCTCGACCGCGATCCCGCGGCGCTTGCGCGCGGCGCGGGCCTGCGGGAGGAATTTGGCGGCCGCCTCGAGCTCATCGACCGCGATTTCGGCCGGCTGGCCGACCTTCCCGCGGACCCCGGCTTTGCGGGCATCCTTTTCGACCTCGGTGTCTCGTCTTTCCAGCTCGACGACCCCGAGCGGGGCTTTTCCTTCCGCGCCGACGCGCCGGCGGACATGCGGCTCGATCCCCGGGCGGGCGTGCCGGCCGCCCGCTGGCTGGAGACGGCGACCGGGGAGATGCTCGAGCGCGCCGTCCGCGACTTCGGCGAGGAGCCCCACTGGCGCCGCGTGGTCCAGGCCCTCGCGGCCGCCCGCGGCACGGGCGCCCTGGCCCGCACCGCCTCCCTGGCCGACGTGATTTCCGGCGCCATCCCGGCGCGCGACCGCCACGCCTCGCGGCTGCACCCGGCGACGCGGACCTTCCAGGGCCTGCGCATTGCGGTCAACGACGAGCTGGGGGCGCTCGAGCGCGCGCTGCCGGCGGCCTTCGCCCGGCTGGGCGCCGGCGGCGTCCTCTGCGTCATCAGCTTCCATTCCCTCGAGGACCGGCCGGTGAAGCGGTTCTTCCGGCGCCAGTGCGGCCAGCCGGAGGACGCCAGCGACGGCCGTCCGCAGGATTACCGCGTGCGGCTGGCCGAGCCGCTGACGCGCCGCCCGGTCACGCCGGGCCCCGGGGAGATCGCCGCCAACCCGCGGAGCCGCTCCGCCAAGCTCCGCGCCCTCCGCAAGCTCTAGCGCCGATGCCAGCCTCCTCCTCCTCGTCCCGCGCCTTCGTCAACTCCCTGCTGGTCTACAGCCTGGTGGCGATCGGCTGCACCGGCACGGTCGGCCTGGGCATGGTCTGGTCGCGCAACGAGATCTCGGCGCTGGCCCGCGCCAACAAGGCGCTCGCGTCGCAGATCGCCGTGCTGGACCGGCAGTCCCAGGAGACCAGCGCCGAGATCGCGGCGCACCTGGATCCGGTCGCCCTGCTGCAGACCAACGCCGAGTGGCATCTGGGGCTGGTGTCGCCGGCGCCCGACCACCTGCACTATCTGGCGCAGGATCCGCAGATCTACCTCGCCTCGCAGGCCCACCGGGGCCTCTTCAGCGATCACGCCGCCGCCGTGACCTTTCGCGTCGCCGCCCAGCCCTGATCGCCGTCCCCCATGTCGAAGGGCTTTGCCAACCGCCGCGTCGCTCTCCTCGCGAGCATCGTCTTCCTTAGTTTTGCCGGCCTGGGGACCCGGCTGGTCTGGCTGCAGGTCCTCGAGCGCGACCAGCTGCTGGACTCGGTCGACAAGGCCCGCCGCGAGGTCTTCGTCGAGAGCGCCCGCCGGGGCGACATCCTCGACGTCGGCGGCAACCTGCTGGCGACGAGCCGGACCCTGATAAAGGTGGGGGTCGATCCCCGCTCGCTGCGCCCCCAGGACGAGGCGAAGTGGCCGCAGCTGGCCGCCCTGCTGGGCCGGCCGCTGCCCGAGGTCGCCAGGATTTTAACCACCAGGTTCAAGCCGGCCGCGGCGCCGGTCCGCCCACCCGAGGGGGTCGGGATGGCGGATCGCG
The DNA here is from genome assembly GCA_964550715.1 of uncultured Opitutaceae bacterium. Classification (GTDB taxonomy): domain Bacteria; phylum Verrucomicrobiota; class Verrucomicrobiia; order Opitutales; family Opitutaceae; genus Palsa-1447. The sequence goes on along the minus strand of CAZKAH010000004.1, from coordinate 104,473 downwards.
CCGCGGCCGGTTCTGCGAGCCTGGTGTTCAATTTGCCGGGACTGGCCCCGGTCGCGGCCCCGGCCGCGGCCCCGGCTCCGGCCGCGTCGTCGGGGGACGCGTCAAGCGAGGATGACACCGTCGTCGACGACGCGGACGCGAAGGGCGAGCGGCCGATCAAATATGCGTTCCTGGCCGACGTGACGGAAGCGACCTATCTGCGGATTCAGCAGCTGGGCTTCTCGCGGCTGTCGGGCATCGTGGGCGATCGCATCTACCGGCGCGTCTACCCGGACAACGAGCTGGCCGCGCACGTCCTGGGCTATGTCAACCACGACCGGCAGGAGCCGGTGACCGGCATCGAGGCCTATGCGGACTTCTACCTGCGCGGGCAGGACGGTTGGGTGGAGACGGAGCGGGACGGCCGCGGGCATGAGCTGCCCCAGTTCCGCAGCCGCGTCGTGCCGCCCTCCGACGGCTACAGCGTGAAGCTCTCGATCGACAGCTACGTGCAGCACGTGGCGGAGGCGGAGATCGCGGCGCTCGCGGCCACGTTCCAGCCGATCAAGGCGACGATCATCATCAGCGATCCGCGGACGGGCTTCATCAAGGCCCTGGCCAACTTTCCCACCTTCAACCTCAACACCTACAACCAGCTCACCCGGGAGCAGCAGGTGGCGCTGAAGAACATCGCCGCGACCGACCAGTACGAGCCGGGCTCCGTCTTCAAGATCGTGGCGATTTCCGGCGCCATCAACGAGGACCTGGTGACTCCCACGACCACCTTCGACTGCAACCTCGGCAGCATCATGTACGAGGATCCCGCGGCGAAGGATCTCGCGGCCAAGCCCCGCAGCCTGCCACCCGACGACGATCATTTCTCCCATCCGATCAGCGTGGCCGAGATCGTCGCCCATTCCTCCAACCGGGGCTCGGTGCAGATGGCCATGATGCTGAAGGACCAGAAATTCTACGACTATGCGCGAGCCTTCGGGTTCGGCGAGCGGACCGGCTTTCCCGTGGGCGGCGGCCAGGAGATCAGGGGCACCCTGAAGGCGGTCCGCGACTGGGACTCGACGACGATCACGCGCATCCCCATGGGGCAGGGCGCCGTGGCGGTGACGCCGCTGCAGGCCCACATGGCCATGGGCGTCATCGCCAGCGGGGGGCTCCTGCTGCGGCCCCAGGTGATCCGGGAGATCCGCGACGCTTCCGGCGCGCTGATCTACGCGCCCTTCCGCACCGCGGTGGTCCGCCGCGCGATCAAGGAAAGCACGGCCCGCACGATGGCCAGCCTGCTGACCGGGGTGGTGGCCGAGAAGGACGCCACCGGCGCGGCGGCCGCCATTCCGGGCTACGACGTCGCGGGCAAGACCGGCACCACGCAGAAGCTGATGAGATACACCCTGGCCTCGGGCCGGACCGAGCTGCACTACTCCGCGAGCCACCACGTATCCTCGTTCGTCGGCTTCTTCCCGGCGCGGAACCCGCAGATTGAGATTTCGGTCTTTGTGGACGATGCTGACGCCCACACACCGGGCGGCATCGGCTTCGGCGGCAAGGTCGCCGCCCCGTCCTTCAGGAATATCGCCCTCCAGCTCATCCCGTATCTCGACATCCATCCCGCTCCGGCGCTGCCCGATCACACCGTCCTCGCCATGGGAGGATCCCGCCTGTGATCGGCTACCTCACCCAGAATCGCGCGCTCTTCCAGGTCCTGCCGGTGCCGGCGCGCCGCGCGCCGCGCACCACCGCCCGTCCCTGCGTCTTCCCGCTCATGGCCCAAAATCTTTCCGACTACTTCGCCGACGGCGAGATCCTCGCCGCCAAGGGCAGCCTCGAGCGCCCGATCACCGGCATCGCGATCGACAGCCGGCGCGTCGTGCCGGGCAACCTCTTCTTCGCCCTGCCGGGACGGCGGGCGGACGGCGCCTCCTTCATCGACGAGGCGGTGAGCCGCGGCGCCGCCGCGGTCGTCGCGCTGCGCCTGCCGGCCTTCTCGCAGTCCAAGGTCACGTTCATCCAGGTGGCGGACGCGCGGGCGTCGCTCGCGGGGGTCGCGCAGCGCTACTACCGGTTCCCCGACCGCGACCTCGCGGTCACCGGGGTCACGGGGACCAACGGCAAGACGACGGTCACCCACCTCCTCAAGCACTTCCTCGACGCCGACCGCCGGGTGGGCCTGATCGGCACGGTCAACTACGACCTGGGCACGCGCACGGTGCCCTCCTTCCGCACCACGCCCGAGTCGCTCGACCTCTTCGGGATGATGGCCCAGATGCGGGACGCCGGCTGCCGGCAGGCGGTGATGGAGGTCAGCTCCCACGGGATCGACCAGCAGCGCGTGCTCGGCCTGCACTTCGCGGCCGCGGTCTTCACCAACCTCACCCGCGACCACCTCGACTACCACCAGACGCTGGACGCCTATTTCGCCGTGAAGACCCGGCTCTTCACCGGCGGCACCGGCGCCGCGCCGAAGCTGGCGGTGGTGAACCTCGACGATCCCTACGGCGAGCGGCTGGCCGCGCAGCTGGCCGCGGCGGGCGGCGCGACCCGGCTGATCACCTTCGGTGAGCACCCGCGGGCCCTGGTCCGGGCGGAGGGAATCACGCTGAATTTCAAGAACAGCGTCTTCCGCCTGGTCTGGCCGGGCGGGGCGGTCGCGATCGATTCCCCGCTGATCGGCCGCTACAACGTGAGCAACCTCCTGGCCGCCGCTGCGACGGCCTGGGGGCTCGGCCGCGACCCCGCGTCGTTCCCGGCGCGGCTGGCCGGCTTCGGGGGCGTGCCCGGCCGCATGGAGCGGATCGAGGAGGGCCAGCCCTTCAACGTGCTGGTCGACTACGCCCACACCGACGACGCCCTGCGCAACGCCCTCGGCATGCTGCGCGCCATCACGCCGGGCCGGCTCCTGGTGGTCTTCGGCTGCGGCGGGCAGCGCGACCGCTCGAAGCGGCCCCTGATGGTCCGGGCCGTGCAGGAGGCCGCCGACTTCGCGTTCGCGACCGCGGACAATCCCCGCGGCGAGCCGCTGGCGCAGATCTTCGCCGACATGCGGGCGGGGGTGACGGAGCCGGAGAAGATCGCCTGGATCGACGACCGCCGCCGCGCCCTGAGCCTGGCGCTGGACGCGGCGCGTCCCGGCGACTGCCTGCTGGTCGCGGGCAAGGGCCACGAGAGCTACCAGGAATTTGCCGACACCGTCATCCCCTTCGACGACCGCCAGGTCGTGCGGGAGCTGATCGGGGTCAAGGCGCTGCGCGAGCGCTGAACCTCCGCCCCATGGTCCAATTTTTACCCGACGAACTGGCCGCCTGGACGGGAGGGAGCTGGAGCCGGCGGCCGGCGGCGCCGCCCACCGGCTTTGCCATCGACACGCGGCAGCTGCGCGCCGGGCAGGCGTTCGTCGCGCTGAAGACCGGCCGGCGCGACGGCCATGATTTCCTCCCGGCCGCCGCCGCGGCGGGCGCCAGCGCGGCCCTCGTGGCCGCGGCCAGCCCGGGCAACCGCCTGCCGCAGCTCGTGGTGGCGGACCCGGCGGCCGCGTTCCAGGACGTCGCGCGCCGCCATCGCCGCCGCTTCGAGCGGCCGGTCATCGGTATTTCCGGCAGCGCCGGCAAGACCTCGACGAAGGAGCTGCTCGCCCTGGTCCTGGGCGAGGGGGTCCTGGCCACCGAGGGCAACCTCAACAACCAGCTCGGCGTGCCCCTGACCCTGACCCGGCTGGATCCGGCGGTCCATCTCCACGCCGTGATCGAGGCGGGCATCGGCGCGCCGGGCGAGATGGGCCCGCTGGCCGCGATGATCGCGCCGGACATCGCCATCATCACGCTGGTCGCCGCGGCCCACCTGGCCGAGCTGGGCGACTTGGCGGGCGTCGCGCGGGAAAAGGCCCTGCTGGCCGCCGCCGTGAGGGCGGGCGGCGCAGCGATCTTCCCGGCCTCCTGCGCCGGCTGGCCCGCTTTCCGCGAGCTCGGCGGGAGGACGGTCGTGGTCGGGCGCGCCGGCGAGCTGGCGGCGCTGCCGCCGGCCCGGCCGGAGGAGGAGCGGATCGCCTTTGCCACGTCCCATCGCGGCGACGAGACCACGATCACGGTGGGAGGGGAGTCCCCGCCCGCCGCCTACTCCCTCCGCCGCGTCTCGGAGGGCATGGCCCAGAATGCCGTCCTCGCGGTGTGCGCCGCCCGGAGGCTGGGCCTGCCGGCCGCCTCGATCCGGCGCCGGCTTGCGGCCTGGCGGCCCGCGCCGCTGCGCGGCGAACTCCGGCGCGACGGGGACCGGCTCCTCTATCTCGACTGCTACAACGCCAATCCCGCGGCGATGGCCGACGCGGTGGCCGCCTTCGTCGCGGCCGCGCCGGCGGACCGGCCCCGGCTCTATGTCCTCGGCGGGATGGAGGAGCTCGGGCCGGACTCGGCGCGCTACCACCGGGAGCTCGGCCGCGGCCTGCACCTGCGGCCGAACGACTTCCTCTGCGTGCTCGGCCCGGAGGCCGGCTCCATCCGCGAGGGCGCGCTGGAGAACGGCAACCGGCCGGAGCAGATCGAGGTGGTCGCGTCGCTGGCGCCGGTGGCGGCCCGCCTGGCGGCGTTCGCCGGGGCGGTCTTCGTCAAGGGCAGCCGGAAATATGCGCTGGAAACCCTGGTGGGGGAGGCGGCCCATGCTTAGCTACCTCTATCTCTACAGCAGCAGCTTCGGCCCGCTGCGCGTGCTCAAGTACATCACCGTGCGCACGATGATGGCGGCGGGCACGGCGGCGCTGATCGGCTTCATCATCGGCCCGTGGCTGATCGGCCGCCTGCGGCGGCTCAAGTTCGGCCAGCACTACGACGACGACCGGACCGGGGAGCTGGCGCAGCGCTTCGACAAGAAGAACACGCCGACGATGGGCGGCCTGCTCATCTTCGGCGCCGTCTTCCTCAGCTCGGCCCTGTGGGCCGCGCCCAACGTCTGGGTGCTGGTGGCGCTTTTCGTCTATTCGGCCCTGACGGCGGTCGGCTTCCGGGACGACTATCTCAAGGTGGTCCGCAAGAGCCGCGCGGGCATCTCCTCCCGCGAGAAGATCGCCTGGCAGACGCTGACCACGGTCGTGGCGCTGCTCGTCCTCCTCTGGGATCCCCTCAGCGCGCACAAGATCCGCGAGCTGTGGATTCCCTTCGTCAAGCATCCGGTGATCGCCAGCCTGCCGATCGCGGCGCTCTTCGTCTTCGTCTACCTCTGGTTGGTCGGCTTCTCCAACGCGATCAACCTGACGGACGGCCTCGACGGCCTCGCCATCGGCTGCACCATCACGGTGGCGATGGTCTACGGGATCATGGCCTACGCCGCGGGCAACGTGAAGGTGGCCGATTACCTGCTGATCGGCCACGTGCCCGGCACGGACGAGCTCGCGGTGGTCTGCGGAGCCCTCGTGGGCGCGGGCCTCGCCTTCCTCTGGTACAACTGCCATCCGGCTGAGGTCTTCATGGGCGACACCGGCTCGCTGGCGATCGGCGGGCTGCTCGGGATCATCGCCTTCATGGTGCAGCAGTCGCTGACGCTCGTCATCGTCGGCGGCGTCTTCGTGTGGGAGGCCGCCTCCGTCATCATCCAGGTCGGCTATTTCAAGGCCACGCGCCGCCGCCACGGCGAGGGGCGCCGGTTCTTCCTCATGGCGCCGATCCACCACCACTACCAGAAAAAGGGCTGGCCCGAGACCAAGGTCGTCCTGCGCTTCTGGGTCCTGTCCGTCATCTTCGCGCTCGCCGGACTCGGCACGCTCAAACTCCGCTGACGCCGCTTCCCATGCCCCACGCCGCCCCGCCCGCCCTTCCCGGATTCCTGCAGCCGCGCCTGGCCCGCCCCGTCGCCGTCTTCGGCGCCGGCGTAAGCGGCCGCGGCGTGCGCTCGCTGCTCGCGGCCCTGGAGGCCGCGGCCGTGGTCTATGACGCGCGCGAGCGGGAGTTCACGGCGGCCGCGGCCGAACAGCACGCGCTGGTGGTCTTCTCGCCCGGCTTCCCGCCGGAGCATCCCTGGCTCCGGCTGGCCCGCTCGGCCGGCTGCGCCTGCCTGAGCGAGGTCGATTTCGCCTCCCTCTGCTGGCGGGGGCGGATCGTCGCCGTGACCGGCACCAACGGGAAGACGACCCTGACGGAGTTCATCGCGCACGCCCTGGCCGCGCTCGGCCGCCCGGCGGTGGCGACGGGCAACATCGGCGCCTCCTTCTCGCAGCTGGCCGCCGAGACCGGCGGCGGCACGGCGGCGGACACCGCGGTCTGCGAGGTGAGCTCGTTCCAGGCCGAGACGCTGCGGTACTTCCACGCCGAGGCGGCGCTCTGGACCAATTTCGCGGAGGACCATCTCGAGCGGCACGAGGGGCTGCCGGCCTATTTCGAGGCCAAGGCCGAGCTGGTGGCGCGCTCCGACGTGGTCTTTGCCGGCTCCTCCGTCCGGGCCTACGCCCGCCAGCGCCCGCTGGCGCGCGAGGTGGAGGCGCGGTTCGTCTGGGTGGCGACGGAGGACCAGCCGGCCGATCCCCGCCTCGAGGGCACCCCCTTTGCCGAGTATCCCCAGCGGGAGAACTTTCTCCTCGCCGCCGCCTGGTGGCGGGCGAGCGGGTTGGACGAGGCCGCGCTCTTCGCGGCGGCGCGGACCTTCCGCCTCGGCCAGCACCGGCTGGCCCGGGTGGCGGAGATCGAGGGCGTCACCTACTGGAACGACTCGAAGGCGACCAATTTCCACGCGGTCGAGGCGGCGCTCCGGCGCTTTCCCGCCCCGGTGCTCCTGATCGCGGGCGGCAAAGCCAAGGGCGGCGACCTCGGGGCCTTCATCCGGCGGATCACCCCGCGGGTGCGCCGGATCTTCCTGATCGGCGAGACCGCGCTCCTGCTCGCGGCGGCCTGCGCCGACACCGGGCTGGCGCACACGGTCTGCGGCAGCCTCGCGGACGCGGTGCACGCCGCCGCCGCCACCGCCCGTCGGGGCGACGCCGTGCTGCTGAGCCCCGGCTTTGCCAGTTTCGACATGTTCCGCAACTACGAGGACCGCGGCCGGCAGTTCGAGCAGCTGGTGCGCGCGCGGCGCGCGGGCCCCCGGGCGCAATGAGACGTTGCCGATTCCGCCGACCCGGGCCAGACTTCCCGACCTTCCACCCGATCCCTCCCACCACCCTCCTTACTCCATGAAAATCCTAAAAATCTGCGGCATCGTCGTGGGCGTCCACGTCCTGGCGCTCCTGATGATTGTCAGCCCGGGCTGCAGCGCCTCCAAGGCCCAGTCCACCCCGGCGAAAGCCGACGCCCCCGCCCCGGTCGCGGCCCCCGCCGACCTCACGATGCCCGCGCCGGCGGCGGCGCCCGCGCCGGTCCCGGCCGGCGACGCCCCTGCGGCGTCCTCCGGCATCCTCTACAGCCCGACGCGCCCCGGCACGCCCGCGGCCACCGCGCTCGAGACCCCGCCGGTCACCGGCGTCACCCCGGCCAGCACCTACACGGTCGTCGCCCGGGACAACCTCTCGACGATCGCGAAAAAGAACCACCTGAAGGTCTCCGAACTCGCGAAGGCGAACAGCCTCCGGTCCGGCTCGCCGCTGCACATCGGGCAGAAGCTCATCATCCCGGCCAAGGCGGACTCCGGCCCGGCTGCGCCGGCGGCTCCGGCCGCCAGTTCCACCGCAGCCCCCGCCGCGGCGCCCGCGGCCGGTTCCGCCAAGGCCCCGGGTGAGTCCGTCAAGTACACGGTCAAGTCCGGCGAGACCCTCGGCGCGATCGCGCGCAAGTACGGGGTGCGGGTGGGCGACATCGCCGCCGCCAACACGATCACCGACCCGCAGAAAATCCACGCGGGCCAGGAGCTGATCATCCCCGGCGGCACCCTCCGCGCCGGCAAGTCCTCGGCGCCGAAGGCGGCCAAGACCGCCAGCGCCCCGGCGGCGGCCCCGGCCGCTCCGGCGGAAACCGCGCCCGCCCCCGCGGCCGCTCCCGTTCCAGCGGCGAGCGACGTCCCGGTGATCAAGATCGACGACGCCCCGTCCGCGCCGGCCGCTGCGCCGAAGCCCTGATCCGCCCGCCTCGCGTCTTCGCCCATGACCGGTCCCCCGTTCCCCGATTCCCGCTCGCGCGCCCGGCTCATCGCCAATCCGGCCGCCGTCATTGTCGTCTGCGCGATCGGCCTCACCATCCTCGGGCTGACGGTCCTCTTCAGCGCCAGCGCCTCGCTGAGGCCGGGGACGCCCTACTTCTACCTGACGAAGCAGGTCACCGGGGTCGCGGCGGCGACGGGGCTGTGCTTCGTCGCGAGCCGGGTCAACCTCGACTACGCCCGGCGGTATGCCTGGTGGGTCGCGGGCGCCATGCTGGTCCTCCTCACGCTGGTCCTCGTGCCGCACCTGGGCGTCTCGGTCAACGGCAGCCGCCGCTGGCTCGGCCACGGTTCGGCCCGGCTGCAGGTCTCGGAGTTCGCCAAGCTGGGGATGGTCTTCTGCCTCGCGCACTACCTGGCGCTTAACCAGACCCGGATCGCCGAGTTCAAGCGGGGCTTCCTCTATCCCCTGGGAATCGTGGGGGCCTTTGGCGGCCTGATCTACAAGGAGCCGGACTTCGGCACCGCGGCCCTGTCGATCGCCGTCGGCCTGATGCTCATCTTCCTGGCGGGCGCGAAATGGCGCTACATCGTGCCGGCCATTGCCGCCGTGGTGCTCCTGGCGACCGTGGCCGTGATGCACAATCCCAACCGGCTACACCGCTTCACCGCCTTCCTCGACGTCGAGGGGAACAAGCAGCACGGCACCTACCAGCTCTACCAGTCGATGGTCGGCTTTGCCTCGGGCGGCGTGAAGGGCGCGGGCCTGGGGCAGGGGCGCCAGCAGCTCGGCTACACGCCGGAGGCGCACAATGACTTCATTTTCTCGGTGGTCGGCGAGGAGCTCGGCCTGCCCTTCACCCTGGGCGTCGTCGCGGTCTTCACCGGGATCTTCATCGCCGGCCTGGTCCACCTCCGGCGCGCGCCCAACCTGTTCCATTTTCTGCTCGTGACCGGCTGCCTGCTCCTCATCTGCCTGCAGGCGATGATCAACATCGGCGTCGTCACCGGCGTCCTGCCCACGAAGGGCATGTCGCTGCCCTTCATCAGCGCCGGGCTCTCCAACCTGCTGCTGATGGGGCTGCTGCTCGGCGTCATCCTCAACACCCAGCGCACCTGGGGCCGCGCGGCGCTTCGCGGCGGGTCCCGGAGCATGCGGGAGGTCCTGGCGTGAGGCGTTTCCTGATCTCGTGCGGCGGGACCGGCGGGCATCTCTCGCCCGGGATCGCGCTGGCGGAGGGGCTGCTCGCCCGCGGGCATGCGGTGTCCCTCCTGATCAGCCGCAAGAAGGTCGATGCCCGGCTGATCGAGAAATACCCCCACCTGGCCTTCGAGCGGATGCCGGGCCGGGCCTTCTCCTGGAGCCCCGTGCGGCTGGCCCAGTGCCTGGGCTCGCAGGCGCGGGCGGTCGGCTTTTGCCTGCGGCTCATGCGCCGGCGGCGCCCGGACGTGATCGTCGGGTTCGGCGGATTCACCTCGGCGCCGGTCGCGCTGGCCGGCCGCCTGCAGGGGATTCCCGTCGCGCTGCATGAATGCAACCGGGTCCCAGGGCTGGCCACCCGCGCCCTCGGGCACCTCGCCACCCGCGTCTACCTGCCGATCGGCCTCCGCCTGGCGGGGGTCGGCCCTTCCGCCACGCGCCATGTCGGGCTCCCGGTCCGCCGGGAGATCGTCCCGCGGCCGCGGGCGGAATCGCGCGAGCGGCTCGGCCTGGATCCCGGCCAGAAGGTCCTCGCGATCCTCGGCGGGAGCCAGGGAGCGACCATCCTCAACGCCTGGGCCCGGGAGCACTTTGCGCTCCTCGCCGCCGAGGGCATCCAGGTCTACTGCGTCACCGGCCTGGACAAGGGTGCGCCCGAGGCCCACGAGCTTCGCATCCGGCCCGGCGCCGCGGTGCGCACGGTCTTCACGCCCTTCTGCGACCGCGTGGCCGACCTCCTCTCCGCCGCCGACCTCGTGGTCAGCCGCGCCGGGGCGGGGACGCTGGCCGAGCTGGTGCGGTGCGAGACGCCCGCGATCCTCGTGCCCTATCCGCATGCCGCGGACAACCACCAGCGGGCCAACGCGGCGTTCTTTGAGCGGCAGGGCGGCGGCCTGGTCGTGGACCAGGCGATGCTGGGAGGGCTCCTCGCCGAGGTGCGCGACGTGATCTTCAACGACTGGCTCCTGCGCAAGTTCCGGAGCAACCTCCGCCGGATGGACCGGGCCAGCCCGCTCGAGCTCATGCTGCGCGACCTGGAGGCCATCGCCGCGGGCGGCCCGGCCGGCCCGCTGGCGCCCGCCTTCGCCGCGTAGGCGGCCTTCCGCGATGAGGCCCTCCGCCCCGCCCCCGCTCTTTGGCCGCCCCGTGCGCCGGATCCACTGCCTCGGCGTGGGCGGGATGGGCATGGCGCCGCTCGCCGTCTACCTGGCCCAGTCGGGCTTTGCCGTCACCGGCGAGGACGACGCCCTGGCGCCCGAGGTCGCGGAGATGCTCGCCCGCGAGGGCGTGGCGGTCGGGCCGCTGCCGGCGGACTGCGACCTGGCGGTCCATTCCTCGGCGATCGCGCCAATCCATCCGGTCTATGCCGCCGCGCGCGCGCGCGGCCTTCCGCTGGTCCGCCGCGGCGAGGCGCTGGCGGAGATCGTCCGGGACCGGAAGCTGGTTGCCGTCTGCGGCGCGCACGGCAAGACGACGACGGCGGCGATGCTGGCGACCGCGCTTCGCCAGGCGAATTTTCCGGCGGGTTACGTGGTCGGCGGGCTCGGCAACGACGGGATGTCGCCGGCGCGGGCCGGCTCGAACGAGTGGGTCGTCGCCGAGATCGACGAGAGCGACGGCACGATCGACGGCTTTTCACCGGAGATCACCGTGGCGGTGAACCTCGACTGGGACCATCCCGACCACTACCGCCGGCCCGAGGACCTCGAGGCCGCCTATGCCGCGCTGTTTGCCCGCACGCGCTCCACCGTCCTGGTGAGCGACGCCTGCCCGCGCTCGCTGCGGGCGGCCCAGGGCCTGGGGGCCTCCGGAATCGGCCCCGTGGTCCTGACCTTTGGGCGGACGGGGGATTTTTCTGCGACCCTGGCCGACGAGGCGGGGGAGAGCCTGACCCTCCGGCTGGGCGGCCGCTTTGCGGCGGGCCAGGCGGTCGTCCGGGCGCGGGGCGATTTCAACGCGGCCAATGCGACGGCGGCGCTGGCCGCCGCGGCCCTGATGGGCGCCGCGGTGCCGCCGGGCGCCCTCGCGGCCTACGCCGGCGTCCGCCGGCGGCAGGCCATCCTGCCGGCCGAGGGGCTGACGGTGATCGAGGACTATGCCCATCATCCGGCCGAGATCCGGGCGCTCCTGCCCAGCCTGCGCCGGCACCTCGCCGCCGCGGCCGGGGCGCGCATCCCGCGCCTCCTCGCCGTCTTCCAGCCGCACCGGTTCAGCCGCACGGCCCAGTTCAAGGCGGAATTCGCGGCGGCCCTGGCCCTGGCCGACGCGGTCCATCTCCTCGATGTGTATCCGGCGGGGGAAAGCCCCGTAGCCGGCGGAACCACGGCCGACATCTACGCCGAATTGAAGCGGGGCGCGCCGGCGCTCGCGGTCAGCTACCTGCCCGGGGACGACGCCGAGTTTTTCCGCGCCCTTTCCCGCGACGCCGGCCCGGGCGACGTGGTCGCCTTTGTCGGCGCCGGCGACATCGACCGCAAGGCCCGCGCCTGGCTCGAGACTCGCCGCGCGGCCGCCGCGCGGGCCCGGCGCTGGGACGATTTTGCCGCCGCGCTGGCGCCGCAGCTTTCCGCGGGCACCCGCGTCCGGCGCGAGGAACCGCTGGCCCGGCGCACGACGCTGGGGGTCGGGGGCGCCGCCCGGGTCTTTGCCGAGCCGGCTTCCGCCGGGGACCTGCAGGCGCTCCTGCGCGCCGCCGCCGGGGGCGGCGTGCCCGTCCTGATGCTCGGCCGCGGCTCCAACCTGATCGTGCCCGACGAGGGCGTCGACGGCCTGGTGCTGTCCCTGGCGCATCCGGCCTGGGCCCGCTTCGAGCCGCGGCCGGACGGGCGGGTCTGGGTCGGTGCGGGTCTGCGCCTGAAGAATCTCTGCGGGCTGGCCGCGAAGGCCGGCGTGGCGGGCTGCGAGTTCCTCGAGGGGATTCCCGGCACGGTCGGCGGCGCCCTCCGCATGAACGCGGGCGCCATGGGCGGCTGGATGTTCGATCTGGTCGACGAGGTTGAGGCCATGGCCCCCGACGGCGAGGTGCGCCTGCTGCGGCGGGCGGAGATGCACGTCGAGTACCGGCACTGCGCCGAGCTGCACCACGCGATCGCGCTCGGGGCCCTCCTGCGGCCGCCGGCCCAGGCGGAGGCCGGGGGCATCGCGCGGCAGATCGACACCTATCGCCGGAAGCGCCAGGAGTCGCAGCCGCGCGAGCCGAGCGCGGGCTGCATCTTCAAGAACCCGCCCGGCACGTCGGCCGGGCGGCTGATCGAGGCGAGCGGCCTCAAGGGCGAGCGGGTGGGGGACGCCGAGGTTTCCTCCGTGCACGCGAATTTCATCGTCAACCGCGGCCACGCCTCCGGGGCCGACGTCCTGGCCCTCGTCCGGCGGATCCGCCGCCAGGTGCGCCAGGCCCAGGGCGTGGACCTCGAGCCCGAGGTCCTGCTCTACGGGCGGGAATGGAGGGACGTCCTGTGACGCCGCCGCCGGTCATCGCGGTCCTGGCCGGGGGCACCTCCTCCGAGCGCGAGGTCTCGCTCGGCTCCGGCCGCGCCTGCGCCTTGGCGCTCGCCCGCTCCTTTCCCACGCGGCTCTTCCAGGTCGACGCCGACGCGCTCCCCGCGGGCCTGGATCCCGGACAGCACGTCGTCTTCTCCACGCTCCACGGCACCTTCGGCGAGGACGGCGGCATGCAGCGCCTGCTCGACGCCGCCGGGGTCGAGTACGCCGGCTGCGACGCGGCGGCCAGCGAGCTCACGATCGACAAGGCGCGGACCAAGCGGGCCGCAGCCGGCCGCGGCGTGCGCGGGGCCGACGCCCTCCTGTTCCCGGCCACGGCCAAGCCGGCGGCCGCCGCGGTCGTCGCCGGCCTCGGGGCCGACGTCGTGATCAAGCCGAACGCGGAGGGCAGCAGCGTCGGCCTGACCCTGGCGCACGGCCGCGCCGAGGTGGAGGCGGCGCTCGCCCGGATCACCGCGGGCGACTGGCTGGCCGAGCGGCGGATCGCGGGCCGGGAACTCTCGGTCGGGATCCTGGGCGGCCGCGCCCTGGGGGTGGTGGAGATCCGGCCGAAATCCGGCGTCTACGACTACGCCAGCAAGTACACCAAGGGGATGACGGAATACGTGGCGCCGGCGCCGCTGGAGCCTGCGGTGACCGCGGCCGTGCAGGCCGCGGCCGAGGCGACCTTCGCGGCCTGCGGCTGCCGCGATTATGCGCGCGTCGATTTCATCCTCTCGGGCGGGAACGAGCCGATTTTGCTCGAAATCAACCCGTTGCCTGGCATGAAGGAAACCAGTCTGCTGCCGATGAGCGCGCGCTGCGCGGGACTGGATTTCATCGCCTTGGTCCGGGAGCTGGTGACGCCGGCGTTGGAGCGTTTTCGTTCGGCTGCGGCCTGCCTGCGCCCATGACCCACGACGCCGATCTTCTATCCTCCTCGCGCCACTGGAGAAACATTCCCCAGCAGGTGAAGCCGCGCGCGATGTCGCGCGAGGGCCGCTGGCGGCTGGCGCTCCGGCTGCTGCGGGCGGCGGGCGGCGTGGGGGCCCTGGGGGTGGCGGCCTGGGGCGCCGCGCAGGCCGTGGCCGTCTGGCGCGGCGATCCGGCGGCGCTCGCCGCCGGAACCGCCGCCGTCCCGCTGCAGCACCTCTCGCTCTCGACCGACGGCGTCCTCGACCGGGCCTGGCTGGCGCGCACGCTGGCGCTGCCCGCGAACGCGACCCTCGCGCAGCTCAACCTCGCGCAACTGCGCGCGCGCGTCCTGGCCAGCGGCCAGGCGCGGGAGGCCACGCTGACCCGCGACTATCCCGCCACCCTCGCGGTGCGGGTGGCCGAGCACACGCCGGTCGCCCGCCTCCGGGCCGCGGGCGCGGGAGCCGAGCCGGGCCGGACCCTCCTCGTCGCCCGGGACGGCGTCGTCTATGAGGGCGTGGGCTACGATCCGGCGATGCTCGCCTCGCTGCCGTGGCTGGACGGGACCAGGCTGGTGCGCCGCGACGGGGGTTTCGTCCCCCTCGCGGGCATGGGCCAGGTCTCCAACCTGCTGAGCGAGGCCCAGTCGGAGGCCCCGCTGCTCTACCGGAGCTGGCGGGTGGTCTCGCTGGCGCGGCTCCAGTCCGACGGTGCCATCGAGGTACGGTCGCAGGACGGGCTCCGGGTCATCTTCGGCACCCAGGACGGCTTCTTCCCCCAGCTCGCGCGCCTCACCCTGCTGCTCGACAGCCTCCGCGCCCAGGGCGCGGGCCCGGTCACCCAGGTCGACCTGTCGCTCCCGGGCCAGGATCCCGCGCGGCCCGCCGGCATCCCGGTGACCCTGGCGCCGCCCGGGACGCCGGCCGCCCCTCCCTCTCCCCCGGTCCTCAGGAACTTCCATCCCCTCACCCTTGAATTCTAAGCATACCTTCATCGGCGCCGTCGAGATCGGCACCTCCAAGATCACCGTCCTCGTCGGCGAATACACCGGCCGCGAGCTGGCCATCATCGGCTGCGGCGAATGCCAGTCCCGCGGCGTGATCAAGGGGACGGTCGTCGACTACAAGGCCGCCAGCGACTGCACCCACAGCGCGCTGGAACAGGCCGAGCGCGACGCCGGCGAGCGGATCCAGTGCGTCTTCCTCTCCCAGACGGGCGGCCACCTGGAGGGGTTCTACAACCAGGCCGAGGTGAACGTGCGCGCCGCCGACAACATGATCGACCGCGAGGACATCGCCAAGGTCTCGGAGCTGGCGAGGGCCAAGGACCTGCCGGCCGGCCGCTCGGTGGTGCATCATATCCGCCGGCCCTTCAAGGTGGACGGCCGGCTGGTGCCGACCTCGCCGGAGAACCTCGTCGGGCAGAGGCTGGAGGTCGGGTACTGGACGGTGCACGGGCTGGAGCAGCGCCTGGCGGACCACCTCCACGTGATCAGCGGCTTCAACCTCGAGGTGCAGGAGATCGTGCTCTCGAGCCTCGCCTCCGGGCACATGGTCACGACGGCCGAGGAGCGGCAGCACGGCGTCCTGGCCATCGACATCGGCGGCGGCACGACCGACTACGTCCTCTACCGGGACGGCGTGCCCCACACGACCGGGGTCGTGCCGGTCGGCGGCACCCACCTCACAAACGACCTCAGCATTGGGCTGCGGCTGACCGAGAACCACGCGGAAAAGCTCAAGCTGCGGTTCGGCCGCGCCATGGTCCAGGCCCGCGACAAGGCGGAGAAAGTCTGGCTCGACGGCAACTTTGCGATCGGGGACCGCCAGTTTCCCCGGCAGGCGATCGAGCAGATCGCGGCCGCGCGAGCCTGGGAGATCCTGGAGGTCGTGCGCAAGAAGCTGGGCAACGCCTTCTCGCCCGAGACCTGCGCGGCGGGCGTCGTCCTGACCGGGGGCACCGCCAAGCTGCCGGCCCTCGCCGAGTGCGCGGCGAAGGTCTTCGGGGTCCCTGCCCACCTGGGCGAGGCGCCGGCCGGGGTGAGCGAGAATCTCCGCGACCCGGGCTACCATACCGCCCTCGGGCTCCTCTACTACGGCCTGAATTCCCAGTCCGAGCGCACCGCCCGGAAGCGGCGCACCGGCCTCCTCGGCCGGGTCTCGCGGCTCTTCGTCCAAGCCTGACCTTTCCCTCCCCATGGATCTCAACGAACTTCCCCTCGAGCACCAGCACCTCGTCGACCGCAATGTCGCCATCAAGCTCATCGGCGTGGGCGGGGCGGGCTCCAACGCGGTGGACCGGCTCAAGATGGAGAACCTGGAGCGGCTGCAGCTCGGCGTCATCAACACCGACCAGCAGGCGCTGGGCAGCTCGCCCGTGCAGGACAAGATCCTGATCGGCCTGGGGGTGACCCGCGGCCTCGGCGCGGGCGGCGACCCCGACCTGGGCCGCGAGGCGGCCGAGGCCGATCGCGCCAAGATCGCGGCGGTGATGAAGGACTGCGACCTCGTGTTCCTCCTCGCCGGGATGGGCGGCGGCACCGGCGGCGGCGCCTCCCCGGTCGTGGCGGAGATCGCCGCGGAGCAGGGGGCCCTGGTCATCGCCTTCGTCACGATGCCCTTCAGCTTCGAGGGCGGCCGCCGGCTGAAGCAGGCCGAGGAGGGCCTCCGCGCCCTGCGGCTGGTCTGCGACGCGGTGATCCCGCTGCCGAACGACATGCTGCTCCAGGAAGGAGGGGAGAACGAGACCGTCCTCGACTCCTTCGCGCGCGCCGACGCCTGGATCGGCCGCGGGGTAAAGTCGATCTGGGCGATGCTGTCCAAGACGGGCCTGATCAATCTGGATTTCTCGACCCTGCGGCAGGCCTTCCAGCAGCAGCGCGGCGGCAAGACGCTCTTCGGCTTGGGCGAGGGGACCGGGGAAAACGCGGTCGCGGAGGCGATCGCCAGCCTGAAGCTCTGCCCTCTTTTGCACACCCCGGAATTTTCCCGCAAGGCCGACCGGCTCCTGGTGAACATCATCGGGGGCACCGACCTGACGCTGCCGAAGGTCAACGAGCTCATGAACGCCGTCACCGAGCAGTTCGGGCGCGAGTCCCACGTGATCATGGGCGCCGTGATCGACGAGGGCCGGCAGAATCGCCTGGAGGTCTGCGTCCTCGGCACAAGCGACATGGGCGGCCGCGGCGCGGTCTCGCGGCGGCCCGCCGTCAACCGCGCCAAGCCGCCCCTGGCCCGGCCCGAGGCGCCGAGGGAAACGGGCGACGCGCCGATGGAGACGCGGACCACCACGACCACCACCGCACCCGAGGCCGGCGCGCGGATCGTCACCCCCGCTTCCGTCACCCGGGCCGAGACCAAGGCCGTCCATGCCGCCAGGGTGGCGCAGGACGAATTTGGCTTCGGCGAGGTGGAAAGCCGGGGCCACTTCGAGAAGACCGACCGCAACCTCTTCGACGGCCAGGACCTCGATGTCCCGACCTATCTGCGCAAGGGGATCAAGATCGCGCTCTAGCGCCATGCGGGGCCATCGCCCGGGCTTTGCAGCCGTTGGTGCGGGACTCGCGGCTTTCCTGCTCGCGGGCTGCTCGGGCGTGGGTCCCGCGGACACCCCGCTCAATCCCCTGGCTCCCGGCGACAACGGCATCCCGGTCGTCGAGGTGACGGACCCGGCCCTGACCCAGCCGATCCCGCTGTCGACGGACCAGAGGCGGCTCGAGCGGTTCACCTCCGACAACCATCTCGGCGAGGACTGGCAGGGCTTCGCCACCGTGGACTTCATCATCGACGAGAAGGGAGTCCCGCGGTCGGTGCAGACGGTCTCCGCCACCGAACCGGATTTTGGCGCCGCGGCGGCCGCGACCGTCGCGCACTGGCGCTTTGCCCCGGGCAGCGTGAAGGGCAGCCTCGTGCGGGTCCACCTCCAGGCCCCCCTCAGCAGCGGGAGCGTCCCGGGCTACAGTTCCCCCTACGACGCCGGCGGCCTGCCGGGCGCCCCCGGCGGATCCACGAGCCATTCCATGGTTCCGCACTAGCGGAGGTCGGGAGGTCCGGCCGCGGGCCGGCGACGCGCTCCTTGGCAAAGGGGGAGGCTTCTGTATGATAGGCGGCTATGTTCGTCGACGAATGCACCATCAAGGCCCGGGCGGGCGACGGCGGCCGCGGCTGCATCTCGTGGCGCCGGGAGAAATATGAGCCGTTCGGCGGCCCCAACGGGGGCGACGGCGGGCGCGGCGGCGACGTCGTGCTCCTTGGCGACGAGAATACGAACAACTTGATCGACTACCGGTTCAAGCAGCACTGGAACGGCGAGCGGGGCGAGCACGGGCTGGGCAAGGACTGCACCGGCCGGGAGGGCAAGCCCGCGATCCTCAAGGTCCCCCTGGGGACCCTCGTCAGCCGGAAGGACACCGGCGAGGTTGTCGCCGAGATCACCGAGCACGGCCAGCAGGTCGTCCTTTGCAAGGGCGGCAACGGGGGGTGGGGCAACACCCATTTCAAGACCTCGACCAACCGCGCCCCCCGCCGGGCCAACCCGGGCCAACCCGGGGACCAGGGCGAGTTCCGGCTGGACCTGAAGAGCATCGCCGACATCGGCCTCGTGGGCTTCCCGAACGCCGGCAAGTCCTCGCTGACCCGGGCCATCACGCAGGCGCGCCCCAAGGCCGCCGCCTATCCCTTCACGACGCTGCATCCCCAGATCGGAGTGATCGAGCACGCCGACACCCTGCGGGGCGGCCGGCGCCTGCTTCTCGCCGACATACCCGGGCTGATCGCGGGCGCCAGCGAGAACCGGGGGCTCGGCCACCGGTTCCTGCGCCACATCGAGAGGTGCAAGCTCCTGGTCCTGATCCTCGACATGGCCGGCACCGACGCCCGCGATCCAAGCAAGGACTATAAGGAGCTGCTGCAGGAGCTTGGGCTCTACGATCGCGCGCTGCTCAAGAAGCCGCGCCTGGTCGCGGCCAACAAGATGGACCTGCCCGAGGCGAAGGCCTGGCTCGCCAAGTTCAAGAAGCGGCACAAGGTGCCGGTGATCGAGATTTCCTGCCTCAGCGGGAAGGGCCTGGATCCCCTGAAGCGGGCGCTGGCAAAGCGGGCCACGCCGAAGCCGCCAAGAGCATCGCGGTGAGCTCGGTGCCGGCGCGCGCGAACTGCGCGCCGAGCCAGACGCGGCGGCTCGCGACCGGATCCCCGGCCGCGGGCGACAGGTCGGGTAGGGGTGCCTCCTCGAGCGCCCGCCGGGCGGCGTCCAGGCTCCCGGCTTCGGCGGCGGGCGCCTCCGCCAAGTGGCGGGCGATTTCCTCCAGCGCGTTTCCGCCCTGCGCCGCGAAGGCCTCCAGTTCCCGGCCGGCGGCCGGATCGGGCGGAGAAAGGTGCAGCGCGACGAGCGTCAGCCCCCGCGTCAGGCGCTGGTTGCCGTTTGCCAGGGCGGCGGCCTGTTCGAGCCGGTCCTGACGGTTCTTGGGATCGCCCATCATGCGTTGCAGGGAGGAGAAGACGGTGCTGTTGGCCGTCTCCGCCCGGCGCTTCGCCTGGATGGTCGCCGGGCCGTACGCCGAGCCCTCTGCCAGTTGCCGCGCGAGAAGGGCGAGGTAGCCCGCATTGGCCCGCAGCGCCTTGGCCAGCAGGGGAGGGAAGCGCTCGCGCTCCCAGATCGGCCAGAAGACCAGCGCGGCGAAGAGCGCGAGGAGGCCGCCGGCCGTCGTGCTGGCGAGCCGCTCGATGGTGAAGGAGAGCTCCACCCGGCTGCTCGACTCGGTCAGGAGGACGACGAAAAGGGTGATAAACACGACGGAAATCCCGTAGCGGCGCTTGAGGTGGTAGGTGAAGGCGCAGCAGGCGACCGCAGTCGCCACCATGATGGCCGCGAGGGGCAAGTGCAGGAGGAGGAGCAGGCTCGCGAGAATGCTGCCGGCGAGGGTGCCGAGCATGCGCTGGGCCGCCCGCCGGCGGGTGGCGCCGTAGTCCGGCTGCAGCACCACCACCATCGTGAACGGCAGCCAGTAGCCGTGGGGCAGGTTCCAACCCTTGAATGCCAGCACCCCCGCCATGGTGAGCACGGCGATCCGGGCGCTGAAGCGAACCAGCGTCGGGTCGAACTTGCCGCTGAAATTGAGCGCCGAGGCCAGGGGGCGCATCGTCCAGACATTCAGGTCGAACAGCTCGAGCGAGATCGCCGTGCGCTCGCCGGCCCGCTCGATGGTGGCGCGGAGGTCCCGCCCGACGATCGCGAGGTGGGTCCCGATCTGCCGGACGAGCCCGGCCACGGGGGCCGCCGCGGCGGGAGGGACGCGCGCCTGCAGGGCCTGCAGGAGGAAATCGAGGCGGCGCAGACGCACCTCGCAGGCGGCCAGGTGGGCCGGCTGGCGTGAAACCACGGCCAGGGCCACGGTGCGCGCGGTGTTCGTCAGGGTTGTCAGCACGGTCTGCCACGCGGGGGCCAATTTCGCCCAATCGGACGGGGGCAGTGCCTCGAGCGCAGTGCCGAGCGCCCCCACCTGCGAGGCCAGGCGCGCCGCGTCGCTTTGCAGTTCGCCGAGCTGCCGGAGCCAGCCGGCCGGCCGGGCGGCGCCGGCCAGGGCCAGCGCCTCGTAGGTCTGGTCGAGGACCGTGCGCAGGGTGGTTTCGGCCCCTGCGATAGCCTGATGCCGGGCCGCAGACCCGACGGGCGCGTCGGAGCCGATCGCGGCGAAGAGGTCGGCGACTCCCAGCCAGCTGTCGGAGACGGCCCGGCGCAGCGGGTGCTGCGGACGGAACGGCCAGAAGCCCACCTGGAGGAGGAGACCCCAGCTCCCGCCGGCGAGGGCGGCGACCATGTGGCGGCCCGCCAGCTCCGGGCCGCCCGTTCCCGCCAGGCCAATGGCATACATCAGCGTGGATGAAATCGCTACGCCGGGTCCGTAGTCGCTGCTGAGATGGCGCCAGAGCCCGCCGGCACCCGCGACCACCGCCATCCCGGCGACGGCCAGGACCAGGTGCGGCGCCAGGATGCCGCCGAGTCCCGCGCAGGCGGCCAGGACCGCCGTGACTGCGAGCAGGAGGCTGAACCGCAGCGCGTAGGCGCCGCGGACGTCCGGAATCGCGACGTTCTGGGCGGCCAGCGCTGCGAAGGCCGCCTCCACCGGCAGGTGTCCGGCGGCCGCGAATAGCAGCGGCGCCATCACCGCGAGCGTGCAGCGAACCGCCCGTCCGGCATCGGGCCGGAGCGACTCGTGCTCCACCCGACGGGTGAGATGCATCCAGCTTGGCGCCACCATGCCCCAGCAGAGGGGAAGGACGTTTTATTCTCAAGTTTTGCCGCCGGCAGCCGATGGGACCGCTTGACGGCGACCCGGGATGGCCCCCGGCTCGCCCGCCGGTTTTGGCCGGAGGCCGGGGTTATGGCCAATGTCCTATTGATCGACGAGAGCGAGGTGGCGAGGAAGGCCCTCCGGGGAATCCTCACCCGGGGGAACCATCGCCTGTCGGCCGTCGGCTCCGCGGAGGAGGCCTGGCAATTCCTGCGCATCCACGTCAAGATCGACCTGGTCTTCCTGGAGCTGGGCCCGCGCTCGGGCCTGGATTTTGTCCGGCGGCTGCGCCAGGACTGTTTCCTCAAGTTCCTGCCGGTGGCCATCTATGCCGCACAGGCCGACCGGGGGGCGGTGCGGGCGGCGGCCGAGCTCGGGGCACAGAACTTCCTGGTCAAGCCGTATGACGACGAGCACATCTACGCCGAGATCCAGCGGGCGGTGCTCAATCCCTGGCGGCAGCGCCTGTTCGAGGAGGAGAAGTCGTTTTGCGCGCTGCTGAGCATCTCGGTCGACGACCACCACCACGCCCTGGATGCGCTGCGCTCGGCGCTCGAGGCGGCGGGGCCCCTGCTCGGCGCGTGCGCGGCGGACCGGGATGGCGAGACCGCCGCCGCGCGGCTGGCGGAGCTCGCCGCGGCCGCGGAGGCGGCCGGCGCGTGGGGCGCGGTGGAGGGCCTCGCGGCCCTGCAGGCCGAGCGGGAGGCGGGGAACTGGGACCGCTTCGCCGCGCGGCTGCCCGACCTCGCTTTCGCCGCCCGGATGATTTTTGAGCGGCTGCATCCGAGCTTCCTCCCGGACCCGCTGCTCACCGAGCGGGAACGGATGGCGGAGCGGGAGGTCCGGGAGCGGGACCTCTGGTTCGGGGCGGAGGGGGAGGGGCGGCTGCCCGTCGTCCGCCCGGAGGAGACCCAGCGGCGCCTGGCGGCGCTGGC
Source organism: uncultured Opitutaceae bacterium (assembly GCA_964550715.1). GTDB lineage: Bacteria > Verrucomicrobiota > Verrucomicrobiia > Opitutales > Opitutaceae > Palsa-1447. The sequence goes on along the minus strand of CAZKAH010000004.1, from coordinate 82,614 downwards.
CGGCTGCCCGGTGGTGGATTCGTCGGCCGCGATGTTCCACATGCTGGCCGACGGGCATCCCTCGAGCCTGATCCCGATCATGGAGCGCGTGGAAAAGGACCCGGGGCTGGCGACGCAGGTCCTGATCGCGGCCAACCGCTCGCGGCGCGAGGAGGAGGGCATCGAGTCGACGATCGACGACCTGCGGCTGGCGGTGGAGCTCCTGGGGGAGATCAAGCTCGTGCAGCTCGCCCAGGGCCTGGTGATCCTGGAGGAGCGGCTGCTGCACGCGCCGCCGTTCACGTGGCCCCGTTTCTGGATGTTCCAGATCGCGGTTGCCCGGATGGCCGGGCATGTCTGCGACTACCTGGAGCTGCCTTCGCTGAGGGGCCAGGCCTGCACCGGCGGCCTCCTCCACGACCTGGGCAAGCTGCTGCTGGCCCGGGTCTATCCCCACGGCTGGCAGGCCATCCTGGCCTATGCGCGCCGGCATGGCGTCTCGACGGCACAGGCCGAACGGACCTTCCTCGGCTGCACGGCGCGCGAGCTCGCGGGCCCCTTCGCCCAGCAGCACCGGCTGCCGGACTGCTACCGCCACGTCATGTGCTTCCTGGAGAAGCCGGAGGAGGCGGAGGGAAACCAGGAACTCGTGGCGGTCGTGGCCCTCGCGCGCGACTTGTGCCGCCGCAACCACGTCGGGCACGACGGCGATCAGCCGCACGGGCACGGGCCGCCCCTCGAGGAAACCCGGGCCTGGCGCGTCCTCGGCCCCCGGATCTTCACCGGCTTCCAGTGGGAGCCGTTCGAGGCGGAGATGCACGCCCGGTGCCAGGAGATCAAGCGGGAGCTCCACGGGTGGGTGGAGGCCCCGGCCCTCTGAGGGCGGACGCCGCCCGCTCAGGCGTAGACTCCGCCGCCGAGCAGCCGCTCGCCCTCGTAGAGGGCCAGCACCTGCCCCGGGGCGAGCGCGCGCTGCGGCGTGGTGAAGCGGATGAACGCCCCGTCGGATCCTTCCGGCAGGAATTCCAGGGGGACCCGCGGGTCCCGGTAGCGGACCCGGCCCTCCAGAGTCCGCGGGCCGGCGACCGGCTCGCCGGTCCAGCTCAGGGCGTGGACGCGGATCTCGCGCTGGAAAAGGCCCGGCGTGCCGGGCTGGTCGAAGGCGACGAGGAGGGCATGGTCCGCGGCGCGCTTGCCGACGACGACGTAGGCCTGGCCATCCGCGTTCGAGGGCACGCGAATGCCCCGGCGCTGCCCGAGCGTATAGTAGTGGAGCCCGCGATGGCGGCCGAGTTCCCGGCCATCGCCCGCGTGGAGGATCGGCCCGGGCTGGTCCGGGACGTAGGCGCGCAGGAAGTCCGGCATCTTCACCTGGCCGATGAAACAGATTCCCTGGCTGTCCTTCTTGCCGGCGTTGGGCAGGCCGGCCTCCCGCGCCAGCCGGCGCACTTCCGGCTTGGTCAGGCGGCCGAGGGGAAAATGCGCGGCGCGGATCTGCCCCCGCTGGAGCAGCGCGAGGAAATAGGACTGGTCCTTGTTCTTGTCCGCGCCTTCGAAAATGATGGGGTCAGGCCCTGAATTCTGCAACGCCGGGCCGTCACGGACTTCGGGGCCTGACCCCTTCCGCGCGTAATGTCCTGTTGCGATCGCGTCATAGCCGCGATCGCGCGCCCAGGCCGCGAAAACGCCGAACTTGATCTCGCGGTTGCAGCGGATGTCGGGATTGGGCGTCAGCCCGCGGGCGTAGCCGTCGAGCAGGTACTGCACGATCCGCTCGCGGTACTCGCGCATGAGGTTCACCACCTGGAAATCGATGCCGATCCGCTCGGCGCTGCGGCGCGCGTCCTCGATGTCGGATTCCCAGGGGCAGTCGCCGACAACCCCGTCCTCGTTGATCCAGTTCTTCATGTAGGCCCCCGCGACCTCGTGCCCCTCCGCGCGCAGCAGGAGGGCGGCGACCGAGCTGTCGACGCCGCCGGACATGGCGACGAGGATCTTTTCGCGGGCGGGCATGGGACCAAAGCGTGGATTAACCCGCCGCCCAGCTCAATTCGTTCTCGCGCCGCGGCGCCACGGACGGTTTTTTAAGCCTTTGTGGCTGACTCCTCTCCCCGCCTTGTCCGCGCCTGGCTAGACTCGCTTTCCACGGGGGTGGCGGAATTCGACCGTGACTGGGGCCCGGCGGCCGCGCCGGGGCTGAAACTGGCCGAGGGCGGCGTCGAGGTCGTCGCGCCGGCTCCGGCGGGGGCCTGCGCGGTCGGCCGGGAGTTCGGGTATTTCCTGGGCGCGCCGGGCGAGCTTTCCTTCATCCTGCCCCTGGAGGCCGGCTGCGCGGTGGATCCCGCGCGCGAGCGCGTCTACCTGGCCGGGGACTTCAACGGCTGGCAGCAGGCGGTGGGCAACCCGGCATGGCTGCTGGAGCCCGCGGAGCTCGAGGGCACGCCGGTCCTGCGCTGGACGGGCGACCCGGCGAGGGTCTACTGGCCGACCCTGCAGCGCTTCAAGTTCGTGACCGACGAGCACCTCTGGCTCGGGCTGCCCGACGACGCCCCGAACGCGGCCCGCGAGGGCGGCAACGCCAACCGGCTGCTCGATGCCACCCGGACCGGCCGACACCTCTGGCGCTTCGGCCTGGGCCGGGCGGTCGACCTGGCGGAACGCTGGACCCTGGTCTCGGGTGCCGACCGGGTGCAGCTGATCCCCGAGGATTTCTTCTACGACCTCCGGACCGACCTGCCGCTGGGCGCCCTGACCGCCGCGGAGGACACCGTCTTTCGGCTCTTTGCGCCCCGGGCGCGCTCGGTCACGCTCTGCGTCTGCGCCGACCTGGCGGCGCAGGACGCGGCGCACCGCTTCCCGCTGGCGCGCCGGACGGCGGCCGGGGACGCCTCCGGCGACGCCGCGGTCTGGGAGGTCATCCTCGACCAGAACATGGCCGGCTGGTACTACTGGTACCTGATCGACGGCGTGCGCGACGGGTCGCGCCGGTTCGATCCCGCCGTCCGCGTCCTCGATCCCTACGCCCTTGCGACGGTGGACCGCGGGGGGCCGGGCATCGTGCTGGACCGCGGCTGGATCGGGGCGGGCGACCGCGCCTTCGCGACGCCGGACTGGCAGGATCTCGTGATCGCGGAGGCGCACGTGCGGGATCTCACCGCCAACGCGCCCGTGCCCGCCACCCCGGAGGAGCGGCGGGGGTTCACCGGCCTGCGCCGCTGGGTGGAGAGCCCCGATTTCTACCTGCACCGGCTGGGGGTCAATTGCGTGGAGCTGCAGCCGGTCCAGGAATTCGATAATGCGACGCCAGAGGAATACCACTGGGGCTACATGACGAACAACTTCTTCGCCCCGGAGAGCAGCTACGCCCTGGCGCCGGCCGAGGCCTCGGGCGTGCGCGAACTGCAGGCGCTGGTGGCCGCCTTCCACCGGCGGGGCATGGCGGTGCTCCTCGACGTCGTCTACAACCACGTCGGCCTGCCCGCCCATCTCCTGCAGATCGACCGCCTCTATTATTTCGAGCAGGACGCCGCCGGCGAGCTGGCCAACTGGAGCGGCTGCGGCAACGACCTGCGGGCGCGGGCCGCCATGGCCCGGCGGCTGATCATCGACAGCTGCACGCACCTGATCGAGGCCTACGGGGTCGACGGGTTCCGCTTCGACCTGGCGGAGCTCCTCGGGGTCGAGGCCCTGCGCGAGATCGAGCGGGCCCTCAAGCAGGTCAAGCCGGACGTGATCCTGATTGCCGAGCCCTGGAGCTTCCGCGGGCACATCGCCGGGGTGCTGCGCGACACCGGCTGGGCGTCCTGGAACGACGGCTATCGCGATTTCCTGCGCGAGTACGTCGTCGGCCGCGGTCCGGCGGAAAGGCTGGAGTACTACCTCCGCGGCTCCCCGTGGTACTATGCGAAGTGGCCCGCGCAGACCGTGAACTACGTGGAATCCCATGACGACCGGACCTGGATCGACGTCATCACCGAGAACCCGGACCACAACGGCTTCGTCCCGACCGAGAACGACCGCCGGCGGACCCACCTGATGGCGGCCGTCCTGTTCATGTCGCTGGGGATCCCGATGGTGGCCGCCGGGCAGGATTTCCTCCGCTCGAAGCAGGGTGTGAACAACACCTACCAGCGGGGCGACCTCAACGCCCTCGACTACCACCTCCTGGAGCATCGCCGGGGGAGCCATGAGTATTTCGCGGCCTGGATCGCCTTCCGCCGTGGCGAGCGCGGCCGGCTGCTGCGGCATTTCACGCGGCCCGGCGAGCGGTTCTTCGAGTTCTTCACCGCGGCGGCCGGGGCGGGGCCCCTGGCCGTGATCTACAACGCCGACGGGTCGGCCGGTCCCGTCCGGCTGCTCTTTGCGGTCAACCCGACGATCGCGCCGGCCTCGATCCCGCTGGGCCGGTCGGCCGCCGGATCCTGGCGCCAGCTGGCCGACCAGGAACGGTTTCTCTCCGGCAAGGCGCCGAAGGCCTGGAAGGCGGCGGCCGCGCTCGCGCTGCCTGCCCTGGGCTGCGGGCTGTGGGTGGGCGAGTAGGCCTCCGCCGGGCGCGGACGGTAAAACCCTTGCCATGAGGGGTGACCGCGTCTTCTTTTGATCTTCTTCGCGCCCGCGCGAAGCTTCCTCGTAACCTAGAAAACAACGCTTCGCCCAAATAGGACCTCCCATGGCTGTCAAAGTAGCTATCAATGGATTCGGCCGCATCGGCCGCCTCGTTTTCCGCGCCCTCGTCGAGCAAAACCTGCTCGGGTCGGTGCTCGATGTCGTCGCCGTGGGCGACATCGTGCCAGCCGACAACCTGGCCTACCTGCTCAAATACGATTCCACCCAGGGCCGCTTCGCCGGCACGGTGACGTCGAAGAAGTCGGGCTCGGACAAGGCCGAGGACGACGTCCTCGTGGTCAACGGCCACGAGATCAGGGTGGTCAGCGCCAAGACCCCCGCCGAGCTGCCCTGGGGCGCCCTGGGCGTCCAGGTGGTCATCGAGTCCACGGGTCTGTTCACCGACGCGGAGAAGGCCAAGGGCCACCTCCTGGCGGGAGCCCGGAAGGTCATCATCTCCGCGCCGGCCAAGGGCGAGGACATCACCCTGGTGATGGGCGTGAACGACGACAAGTACGACCCGGCCCGGCACCACATCATCTCCAACGCCTCCTGCACCACGAACTGCCTGGCGCCCCTGGTCCATGTCCTCCTCAAGGAGGGCTACGGGATCGAGGAGGGGCTCATGACGACGGTCCACTCCTACACCGCCACGCAGAAGACGGTGGACGGCCCCGCGAAGAAGGACTGGAAGGGGGGCCGTTCCGCCGCGATCAACATCATTCCCTCGACGACCGGCGCCGCGCGCGCGGTCGGCCTGGTGTGCCCCGAGGTGAAAGGCAAGCTGACCGGCATGTCCTTCCGCGTCCCGACCCCGACCGTGTCGGTGGTCGACCTGACGGTGAAGACCGTCAAGGAGACCTCCTACAAGGAGATCAGCGCGGCGATGAAGCGGGCCAGCGAGACCTACCTGAAGGGCATCCTGGTCTGGACCGCGGACGAGGTCGCCTCGAGCGACTTCATCCACGACCCGGCCTCCTCGATCTTCGACGCCGGCTCCGGCATCGAGCTCAACAGCCGCTTCTTCAAGCTGATCAGCTGGTACGACAACGAGTGGGGCTACAGCAACCGCTGCGTGGACCTGCTCAAGAAGATCACCGCGGCGCTGTAGGCCGATGGCCAGGTTCAAGACCATCCGCGACCTCGACCTCGCGGGCCGCCGCGTGCTCCTGCGGGTCGACTTCAATGTCCCGCAGGACAAGGCGACCGGCGCGATCACGAACAACCAGCGGATCGCCGCGGCCCTGCCCACGATCCAGTATGCCCTCCAGCAGGGCGCGTCGGTCGTCCTGATGAGCCACCTCGGCCGGCCCGACGGCCAGCGGATCGCCAAGTTCTCGCTGAAGCCGGTGGCGGCGGAGCTGGAGAAGCTCCTCGGCCGCCCGGTGAAGTTCCTGGACGACTGTTGCGGGCCGGAGATCGAGGCCGCCTGCGCCCGGCTCGCCCCGGGCGAGGTCGTCCTCCTGGAAAACCTCCGCTTCCACATCGAGGAGGAAGGCAAGGTGAAGCTCGAGGACGGCACTTCGAAGAAGGCCGACCCGGCGGCGGTCGCCGCCTTCCGCGCCAGCCTCTCCCGCCTGGGCGACGCCTATGTCAACGACGCCTTCGGCACCGCCCACCGGGCCCATTCCTCCATCGTCGGCGTCGCCCTGCCCCAGAAGGCGGCCGGCTTCCTGATGGAGGCGGAGCTCAAGGCCTTCGCCGCCGTGCTGGAGCATCCCCGGCGGCCGCTCCTGGCGATCCTCGGCGGGGCCAAGATCGCCGACAAGATCCCCCTGATCAAGAACCTGATCGAGAAGGCCGACACGCTGATCATCGGCGGGGGCATGGCCTACACCTTCAAGAAGGTGATCGACGGGATGGAGATCGGGGACAGCCTCTTCGATCCCGAGGGCGCCAAGATCGTCGCCGAGCTGGCGGCCCTGGCCAAGGCCCGGGGCGTGCGGCTGGTCTTCCCGGTGGACTACGTCGCGGCCAGCAGGTTCGCCCCCGACGCGGAGACGCGGCCGGCCGACGACCGGACCGGCATTCCCGCCGGCTGGATGGGCCTCGATGCCGGCCCGAAGTCGATCGCGCTCTACCGCGAGGCCATCCTGGCGGCAAAGACCATCGTCTGGAACGGGCCCTCCGGGGTCTTCGAATTCGAGAAGTTCGCGGGCTCGACCCGCGCGATGGCCGAGGCCGTGGCCGAGGCCACCGCCGCCGGCGCGACCACCATCATCGGCGGCGGCGACACCGCCACCGCCGCCAAGAAGTTCAAGGTGGCCGGCAAGGTCAGCCATTGCTCCACCGGCGGCGGCGCCAGCCTCGAATATCTCGAGGGTAAGGTGTTGCCTGGGGTCGCCTTTCTGGAATCCTGAACCAGGTCCCGCCCATGTCCTCCCGCAAGAAACTCATCGCCGGCAACTGGAAGATGAACAAGACGGCGGCCGACGGCATCGCCCTGGCGCAGGAGCTCGTCGCCGCGGTCGGCAAGCAGCCGGGCGTCGAGGTGGTGGTCTGCCCGCCCTTCACCGCGCTGGAAAGCGTGGCCCGGGCGCTCGACGGCTCGCTGATCAAGCTCGGCGCCCAGAACCTCCATCCGGAGCCCGCGGGGGCCTTCACGGGCGAGGTCTCCGCGCCGATGCTGCGCGCCCTGTTTGTCACGCATGTCATCCTCGGCCACAGCGAGCGGCGGCAGTACTTTGCCGAGACGGACGCCTTCATCAACCTGAAGACCCTGGCCGCGCTCAAGCACCAGCTGCGCCCCATCGTCTGCGTGGGCGAGACCCTGGCGGAGCGCGAGGCGGGCACGACGCTCAAGGTGATCCAGGCCCAGACGGAGCGATCCCTCGAGGGCGTGAGCAAGGAGCAGGCGGCCGGCCTGGTCGTGGCCTACGAGCCGGTCTGGGCGATCGGGACGGGCAAGGTCGCCACGGCGGAGCAGGCCCAGGAGGTGCACGCCTTCATCCGCGGGCTCCTCGCGAAGCTTTTCACCGAGCCGGTGGCCCGGCGGGTCCGCATCCTCTACGGCGGCTCGATGAAGCCGGCCAACGCCGCCGAACTCCTCGGCCAGAAGGACATCGACGGCGGCCTGATCGGCGGCGCGAGCCTCGAGTCCCGGAGCTTCCTCGACCTGGTCGCGGCGGCGGCGGTCTCCTGAGCGGGGGAAAATCGGGTGGACATCCGCCGGGGTCCGGCTACCGTGGTCCTCCTTCCCTCCACCGGCCATGTCCCCGCTTCCCGCCCTGATCATCAGCCTCCCGATTATTCCCGGACACCCCGGGGAAGGGCTGATGGCCTAGACGGACGCAAGACCGCTCACCGCCGCCACTTCCGACCCCGGGCCGAAATTCGACGCCCGGGGTTTCTCATTTTATGAGCAAAATTCCCGTGAAAATCTACGACACGACCCTCCGCGACGGCACGCAGGGGGAGGGGATCAGTTTTTCCGTCGCGGACAAGCTCCTGATCGTGGAGAAGCTCGACCAGTTTGGCGTGGACTACATCGAGGGGGGCTTTCCCGGCTCGAACCCGCGCGACATCGCCTTCTTCGCCGAGGCGAGGAAACTGAAGCTCCGCCACGCCCGCCTGGCGGCCTTCGGGGCCACGCGCCGGGCGGGGACGAAGCCGGAGGACGACCCGCAGCTGCGGACCCTCCTCGAGAGCGGGATGCCGGTCCTGACCATCGTGGGCAAAACCTCGCTCCTCCACGTGCGCGAGATCCTGCGCACGACCGCCGAGGAGAACCTCGCCATGATCGAGGATTCCGTGCGCTACCTCGCGGCGCAGGGACGCGAGGTCGTCTACGATGCGGAGCACTTCTTCGACGGCTATCTCGACGATCCCGACTATGCGCTGCGCACGCTCGACGCCGCGGCGCGGGGCGGCGCGAGCAACCTGTCGCTCTGCGAGACCAACGGCGGCAAGCTCGTGCCCGAGGTCACGGGCATCGTCGCCGCGGCCGTCGCCCGCTTCGGCGGCGGCAAGGTCGGGGTCCACTGCCACAATGACGGCGGGCTGGGCGTGGCCCTGACACTGGCCGGCGTCGAGGCGGGCGCCACGCTGGTCCAGGGCACGATCAACGGCTACGGCGAGCGGGTCGGCAACGCCAACCTGACGACGATCCTGCCCAACCTCTTCCTCAAGATGGGCCGGACGGCCCGCTGCGCGGAGAATCTGGGCCAGCTGCGCGACCTCGCGCTGTTCTTCGACGAGCTGGCGAACCTGCGGCCCGATCCGAAGGCCCCCTTCGTCGGCCAGTCGGCCTTCGCCCACAAGGGCGGCCTGCACGCCAACGCCGCCCAGAAGGTCGCGCGGAGCTACGAGCACATCGACCCGGCCCTGGTCGGGAACCGCACCCGCGTGCTCGTCTCCGACATGGCCGGCCGGAGCAGCCTCGCCCTCAAGGCGCGGGAGCTCGGGCTGGACCTCGACGAGAAGCGCCCGGAGATGAAGGGCTTGATCGAGGAGCTGAAGGAGCGCGAGTTCCGCGGCTACGAGTACGAGGCGGCCGACGCCTCGTTCAAGCTCCTCGTCAGCAAATGGCTCGGCCACCGGCCGTCCTTCTTCGAGGTCGATGGCTACCGGGTCATCATCGAGCGCCATAACGGCCAGCTTTGGGCGGAGGCCACCGTGAAATTGCGCATCGGCGGCGAGGCCGTCCACACCGTGGCCGAGTCGACCGGCCCGGTCGGCGCCCTCGATCTCGCGCTGCGCCGCGCGCTGGAGAAGACCTATCCCCAGCTGCGGGAGATGACCCTGCGCGACTACAAGGTCCGCATCCTGGACAGCAACCAGGGCGCGGCCGCGCGCACCCGGGTCTTCGTGGAGAGCGGGGACGGCCACGCCATCTGGGCGACGGTCGGGGTGAGCGACAACGTCATCGACGCCAGCTGGGAGGCGCTCCGCGACGCCGTCGAATACATGCTCACAATAAAGGCGCCAGCAGCCGGCTGAGCTCCTCGACCAGGCTGCCCAGGATGCGCCCCCGGCCGGCGGGCTCGACCGGCTCCTCCGCGCACTGCCGCATGAGGTCGCCGGCCCAGGCCTTGATGGCCCCGATCTCCGCGGCGGAATGCGCCAGGACGCCGATCTCGAAGTTCACGAAGAGGCTGCGCAGGTCGAAATTGGCCGAGCCGATCAGGGCGACGCGATCGTCGACGATCATCGCCTTGGCATGCAGCATGACCCGGGGGTAGAGGAGTATCCGGCCGCCGGCCCGCCGCAGCTCGCGGGTGTAGAAGCGCCGCGCGAAATCCGTCACGGGATGGTTGGAGCGCGCGGGCAGGACGAGGGTGACCTCGCGCCCCGCGCGGGCCTTGACGATGAGCGAGCGCAGGAGGACGTCGTCGGGGATGAAGTAGGGCGTCACGATCCAGATGCTGCGCTCCGCCTCCTGGATCATCGCGATGATGCCCTCGTAGAGCGGGTCGCCCGGCACGTCCGGCCCGCTGGGCACGACCTGCAGGGCGCCCGAGCCGCGGGGTTCGACCACATGGGCGGGAATCTCCGCGTGCAGGGCGTCGGGATGCTGGCGGGTGGCAAAGCACCAGTCCGCGATGAAGACCTCGTTCAGCAGCGCGGCGGCCGGCCCCTCGATCACGGCGCCTAGGTCGCGCCACCGCTTGCGGTAGGGCGCGGCCCCCATGTATTCCCGGGCCAGATTCCGGCCGTCGATCAGGGCGGTCGTGTGGTCGAAGATGGCGATCTTCCGGTGGTTCCGGAGGTTGGCCGAGGTCCGCGAGCCGAGGGGGAGGACCGGCATGAAGCGGCCGACTTCACCGCCCGCCCGCCGGAGAGGGTCGACGAAGCCCCGGCTGGCGAAAAAGGAGCCGAAGGCGTCGACGAGGAGCCGCACCTTGACGCCCGCGGCGGCCCGCTCGGACAGGAGCTGGACGAGCCGCCGGCCGGTCTCGTCCCGGCCGAGGATGAAGGTCGTGATGTGAATCTGGTGCCGGGCCCGGCGGATGTGTTGCTCCAGCTCCGCGAAGTCGTCCTCGCCCGTGACGGTCAGCCGGAGCCGGTTGCCGCCGACCGGCGGCCCGCCCCCCGCGGCCACCACGGTGTCGGCGACGGCCGGCGCCAGCGGCTTGGACCCCGCGCCCGCGCCGGGCAGCGTCGCGACGAGCCGGGATTTTTGGCCGGCGATCCGGCGCAGCTTCCGGCCGCCGATGAGCAGGTAGAGCGGTACCCCCACGTAGGGCATGAGGATGATCCCCAGCAGCCACGCGAAGGTGTTGGCCGGGGCGCGCTTCTCGCTCAGCAGCCGGGCGACGAGGAAGAATGCCAGGATGAACCCGGCAATCGCGAAGAAATGCGGGAGGTAACCGCGGGCGAGGAAACTACCGAGGGATTCGCGCAGCGGGCCGAGCATCGCCTCCCAGAGAAGCGGGCGGCGGGCGCAAGGCAATCACGGGCTCAGCCGTTCGGCACTTGCCGCAGCTGCTGGTCCGAGCCGTAGACGTAGTGCACGCCCTGCCAGCTGAAGGAAAGGGTGGAGGATTCCCCGCTGGAGAGGTGCAGGTTCGGGATGCCGGCGTCCTGGAAGGCGACAAAGATCCGGCGCATCTGGCTGTCCGGGGTGTCGCCGGTAAGCCGGTTGGGCACGTGCGCCGAGTGGCGGACGCGGGCCGAGGCGACCGGCCCGGGCTGGGCGGCCAGGAGCGCCCGGGCGCGGGCGACCGACGGCGCGAGCGAGCTGGGGTTGGCGATCGCCCCCGCGTCGACGGTCTTGAGCTCGACGAAGCGATTGAGCGCGGGGCTGAAGAGGCAGAGCCGGCCGTTGACGGTGTAGGCCGCGAACGGGCTGTCGCTCGCCACCGGCACCGCCTTCTCCTGGGGATGGGTCTTCAGGTAGGTGGCCGAGAAATAGATGCTTTCGATCAGCCCGTCGTCCTTGACGCACAGGTACGGCAGGCCCGTGACCGGATTGCGCGGGATGGCATGGCCGATGGTCCCGCTGTAGGGCCGGTAGACGTAGTGGACGCCCTCCCAATCGAAAACGAGCGCCGGGATGGTCTTCTGCCTGATCCCGCGCTTCGACTGGACCTGGTAGCTGACCGGGCTGAGGGCGACCGGGACCAGGCCGGCCCGGCTGGGGTCGCGGAGGGCGCGATAGACGTTGTCGAGCATCGCGGCCGGAGGCGCCACGTAGCGATCGCCCGTGCCGCCGCTCGGGTCCAGGAAGCCCTGGTAAAAGGGATTGAGGCCGGTGGGAACGACCTGGCCGGTGTTGCCGTCCCCGCTCGTGTAGACGGTGTCGAAATAGGGGCTGAACTGGCCGGGAACCCGGGTCGCGCGTTCGCCGCTTACGGGGAGCACGTAGCTTTCGAAAATCCCGTTGCCGCCTCCCTGGAAGCCAACGTGGTCTCCCACCACGAGGTCGCCGAGCCCGCGGATGGAGGCGGTCGCCAGCTCGGCACTGAGGGCAAAGGCATCATTGATCCCGTCGATGGCGCCCTCGATCTTCTTCCGGTCGTGGATGTCGGCCGCCGTCAGGCCGCGCAGGCGCATGCGCTCGCCGAGCGCATAGCTGTTTGCGTAGAGCTTTCCGTCCTGCGTGTAGATCGTCGTCGCCTGGGTCACCATTCCATCGTCCTGCTGGTTCACATAGATCACGGCCTCGTCGCTGGGATGCTCGGAGAGGTAGCCGTGCCGCCAGACGATCGCCTGGATCAGCGGGCTGCCGCGGGCATCGACCCACGGCGCGTCGAAGATCCGGTTCAGTTTCTCGACGAATTCGGAATATCCGGAGGAGTACTGCGGGGCCGTGACCTCGTAAGCGGGGAGTTCGACGGCGCGGTCGGCGGCCCGGGTGGCGGCCGGAAGGAGGCGGACGAGGGCGAGCGCAGCCAGGGCGGCGCGGGGTAGGGTAAGGCTGCTCGTTTTCATGCTTCAGTTGATTTGCTATTGCCCAACGCATGCCAGAAAACAGGTTTCGTTACGCAATAGATTGTTATCAAACAATTTAAAAACTTAATGTGGCGGCCGATCACAAGATGGGCGTCGGGAAAATGGGGAACCACCACCAGGAAATAAGCGAAAAAGGGGCGAATTGGTCGAAAACAACCGGCAACAGACCCAGGCAATGCCGGAATCATATCCTTCCCCCGGAGGTTTCCAACCGAAAATGTGCTTTTACCTCGGGGACCGATCCATCGTCGGGGGCTGAACGGGGCGCGCGCAATTAAGGACTTGAAGGCCGCCGCCCGCCGGGGTTTTCTGACCCTTCGGCCTTTGGTGGGTTACTCAAGTGGCCAACGAGGGCGGACTGTAAATCCGCCGGCTAACGCCTTCGATGGTTCGAATCCATCACCCACCACCACTTTACCTCGGATCGACTTCCTCAGACCCTCCTCGTTGCGGCCGAAAAATCGTCCGACGATCGATGAGAACCATGGTTCGACGGAGCCACGCGTCCAGCGGGGCGACGCCGGGCCGTCAGGAGACGAACGAGCCCAGTAGCTGTCTGTGGCGGGATGGATTCACCGGTTTCCCGTCATTTTGCCCCATGGCCGAGAGGGTTGATGTGGACCGTGGCCATCATCGCGGCGCTCTTCCTCGCCGCCCGCCTGGCCCTGCCCTCGCTGCTGCAGCGCGAGATCAACCGGAAGCTGGGCGAGGTTCCCGGCTATGCGGGGCGGGTTGGCCGGGTAGGCGTCCATCTCTACCGGGGCGCCTACAGCCTGCATGACGTGAGGATCGAGCGGCGGAGCGGAGAAGTGGCCCAGCCCTTCTTCTCCGCCTCGGTCATCGATTTCTCGCTCGCCTGGGGCCAGCTCTTCCACGGGAAGTTCGTGAGCAAGATCTACCTCGAGGGGGCGCAGATCAATTTCGTCAAGGGACCGGCCGAGCCGAGCAGCCAGCTCAAGGTCGACCGCCGCTGGCAGGACGTGGCCAATGCCATCTTCCCGATCAGCATCACCCGCCTCGAGGTCAAGGACGGCCTGGTCCACTACCTCGACACGGCGAACACGCCCAAGGTCGACGTCTATATCCGCAACCTCCACGCCGTGGCGATCGGGCTCCAGAACCGCCCGGCGGGGAAGGGGAACCAGGAGTTCCCCGCCACGATCAGCCTCGAGGGCGACAGCATCGGCGCCGGGCACCTGACGATCAATGTCCAGGCGGAGCCCCTCGCCGACCAGCCGCATTTCTACCTGACGCTGTCCCTCCAGGACGTCGCATTGCCGGCGCTCAATGATTTCCTCGAGGCCTACACCAATGTCACGGTGAGCAGCGGCAATTTCCGGCTGTTCGTCGAGGTGGCCGCGCGGGGCGGCCGCTACGAGGGCTACGTGAAGCCCTTCTTCGAGCACATGGTCATCGCCCCCGAGTCCGGGAGGAAAAACGGGGTCTGGCGCGAGATCTGGGGAACGGTCGTCGGGGCGCTGGTCGAGCTCTTCAAGAACAAGGCGAGGGACCAGTTTGCCACGAAGATCCCCATCGCCGGCGATTTCAGCGATTTTCGCACGGGATCCTGGAAGGCCGTCGGCAATATGCTGCACCACGGCTTCGTCCAGGCGCTGCCCGAGGACATCGAGGGCAGGATCAACGCCGAGGAGGTTACGCCCAAGCGGGAGGCGAAGGGTTCCCAGCCGGTGCAGCCCGGCGCCAGCTCGCGCTGACCTTTTTTCTTGCCGGTGGAGGCGCCCCAAAGGTAAAGGTTCTGGTTGCCAGGCTGTAACGCCGAAGTAGCTCAGTGGTAGAGCAGCTCATTCGTAATGAGCGGGTCGCCGGTTCAATCCCGGCCTTCGGCTCCAATTTCTTGCTTCGCAATAAATTGCCACGGCGTAGCCCCGCAGGGGCGAAGCCGGGCCGTCAGTGCCCCGGGAAAACTCCTCACCGCCCCATCGCCAGAAGGCGCGCCAAATTCTGCCGGGCGGACGCATAATCCGGCCGCTGGCGGAGGATCTCCTCGAATTCGGCGCGGGCCTCGGCGGGACGCCCGGCAATCGCCAGGGCCACCCCATAGTTGTTCCGGGCCTGAAGGTAGTCCGGGTGGAGCCGGAGGGCGGCCTGGAAGTGGCGGAGCGCCGGCTCCAGCTGGCCGGACCGCTGGTAGGTCAGGGCCAGGTTGTTTTCCGCCTCGGGATAGTCGGGCTTCAGCCGGAGCGCCGTGGTAAACTGGGCAATGGCGTCGCCGCTGCGATCGAGGCCCGCCAGCGTGTTGCCGAGGTTGAAGTGCACCTCGGCATAGCCCGGGTCGAGTTCGATGGCCCGCTGGTAGTGCCGGATCGCCTCGGGCGTCCGGCCCAGATCCACCAACGTGGCCCCGAGGTTGTTCTCGACCTCCGGATAGGAGGGCCGGAGGCGCAGCGCCTGGTCATACTCGGCCACTGCCTCGGCGTTGCGTCCCAGGCCATGCAGGATGTTGCCGATGTTGTAGTGGGCTTCCGGGTAGTTGGGGCGAAAGCGCAGGCCCGAGTTGAAATCGGCGATGGCCGCCGCGGGGTTTCCCTGCTCGCCCTCGAGTTCGCCGCGATTGAGGTACGCCTCGGCAAATTCTGGATTCAGGCGCAGGGCCTCGTTGTAGTCCTGCGCCGCGGTGGCCTTCCGGCCGGCCGCGGATTCGAGCAGCCCGAGGTTGTTGTAGACCATCCAGCTCCGCGGATTGCGGACGAGCGTCGTCCGGTAGAGCGTTTCCTCGTCCCGATAGTCGCCGGTCTGGCGCCAGGTGAGGATGCCCAGGGTGCCGACGGCCAGCGCCGCCGCGGCGCCGGCCCAGGCGGCTGCCCGCGGTTGCCGACGCCAGCGGTCCCAACCGGCGGCGACGAGGGCGAGGACGCCGATGAGGGCCAGGTGCTGGTAGTGGTCGGCGACCAGCGAGTACCGCATGTAGAACACATCGGTGAAGCCGAGGACCGGCAGCAGCATGACGACGAAATACCCCCAGGCGGCGAATGCCCCCAGCCACCAAGTTCCGCCGTCGCTCCGCGACGCGGAATTTGCCACGGCGTAGTTCGCGTCCAGCGAACGAAGACGGGCCGTCCGTCCCTTCATGTACAATAGCGCCGTCGCGGTGATCACCCCAATCAGCGGCAGCCACCAGAGCACCGCGCCCGCGTCGACGTGCCACTGGGGATAGACGAAAATGAGGCCGACCGGCGCCACCGCCTTGGAGAGGTAGAACGCCAGCGCCGCGGCCGCCCCGAGCAGGCGCTGGGCCCCATCCACCTGGCGGATGACCTCGTGGGTGCCGTGGGTCTGGAACCAGACATTGACCCCCACGAGAATCGCCGCGACCGCGAAGAACGGCGCCAGGCCCGCGAGATCGCGCCACTGCGGGCGCCGCTGCCAGGCGATGACGCCGAGGAGCACCAGGGGCAACGGGGCCACGGAGCCCTTGCTCAGCAGGGCGAGGAGGAAGGCGAGCAGGCTGAGGAAGTAGGCCAGGCCCCATTTCCGGGCCGGCGGCGCCACCCAGCCGGTGCGCAGGAACCAGAAGACCGACAGCAGGTAGAACAGCATCGCCATCAGGTTCTTGCGCTGTGCGATCCACGCCACGGTCTCGACGTTCACCGGATGCACGGCGAAGAGGAGCGCCGCGAGGTACGCGCCCGGTATCCGCAAGCGCCGCAGGATGGACCAGAGGAGGAGGACCTCGGCAAGATGGAGCGCCAGGTTCGTCACATGGTAGCCGGCGGGATGCAGGCCCCACAGGCGCCATTCCAGCCAGAGGCTGGTGGAGGTGACCGGCCAGTAGTCCGTTGCTTGCGTCGTGAACCAAAACCGGGCCAGTCCGTCGGGGGCCTTGATCAGCGCGTTCTTGGTCAGGAAGCTGTCGTCATCCCAGACGAAGCCGTTGCGCAGGCTCGGCAGGTAGACCGCCAGGCCGACCGCCACGAGCAGCGCCGCCAGGCCGATCCGGCGCGCGGGGCTGGCCGGGAGACGGGCGGGTGAGGACGGGGGCATCTCCGCGAGATTGAAGGGCCCGGCCGGCTTTTCCAGCGAGGATTTTTGCCCGGCCGTCCCGCGAGGGAGGCCGGCTTGGCTCCGGCCGGCGCCAACCTAGCGGTGAAGTTCCAATCGGTTGTTCCCTCGCGGAGGACGGCGCCTCACTGGACGGTGAGCATGGCGGCCGAGCTGGTCACGCTCCCGTCCGCATTGGTGACCACGACCGTGAAATTGCCGGAATATTTGGCCGTCAGGGCGCTGTAGGTCACCGTGGCCGCGGTCTTCCCGGGCAGCGTCACTCCATTCCAGTACCACTGGTAGGAGAGAGGCAGGACACTGGTCGCCGCCACGGTGAACGTCGCGCTCTGGCCGGCGGCCACCTTAAGGCCGACCGGCTGGACCGTGATCACCGGCGGGAAGGCCTGCACCCCCACGCGGAGCGTGTCGCAAAAAGCGTCCGTGACATAGACCTTGCCCGCGCTGTCGACGGCAATGCCATAGGGCGCGGTGAAACGGGCAACGCTGCCCACGCCGTCGCCGTTGCCCCAGGCGCCCTGAGTGCCCGCCAGCGTGGTCACGACGCCAGCCGGCGTGACGCGACGCACCGTGTTGTTGGTGTTGTCCGTGACGTAGACATTGCCCGCCCCGTCCACCGCAACCCCGGTCGGCGCGTGAAAGCGCGCCGCCGATCCCGTCGCGTCGACACTGGTACTGTTGTTCGCGCCGGCCAGGCCGGCCAGCGTGCTCACAGAGCCGGCGGGGGTGATCATCCGGATCGTGCGGTTGAAGGTGTCCGCCACGTAGATGTTGCCCGAGGAATCGAGGGCGATCCCCGTCGTCAGATAGAATTGCGCTGCCGGGCCGACGCCATCGGAAGCCCCCGGATTCCCGGGCTGGCCAGCCAGCGTGCTGACCGCGGCGGCGCCCTTGAGCACCAGCTTTCGGATCGTGAAATTGCCGCTGTCGGTCACGTACAGGCGGCCCGCCGAGTCGACGGCGATGCCGGCGGGATAGCTGAAGCGCGCCTGGAGCGGAGCGCCGTCGACGTCGCCGGAGACGCCGACCGCCCCAGCGATCGTGGTGACCTTGCCCGCGGCCGAGATTTCCCGGATCGTCTGGTTGAGCGAATCGACCACGTAGACCACCCCGGCGCCATCCACCGCCACGCCTGTGGGGCTGGAAAAACGGGCTGCGCTGCCCTGCCCGTCAGCCGAGCCTGCCTGCCCGGCCAGGCCGGCCAGCGTGCTGACCACGCCCGCGGGCGTGATCTTGCGGATCGTATCGTTCCCGGTGTCGGCGACGTAGACATTCCCCGCGCTGTCGACGGCCGCGAGGTTTGGGCCGCTCAAGCGGCTGAGGCAGGCGATGCCGTCGGTGCTTCCCGGGCTCGGTCCAGCCCCCGCCAGGGTCGTGACCGCGGCAGCGCTCGTGACCTTGCGAATCGTGTTGTTGGTCGCGTCCGCGACGTAGAGAGCGCCGGCGCCATCGAGCGCGATTCCGGAGGGGTTGTCGAAGGCCGCGGCGCTGCCGATCCCATTGAGGCTGCCCGAATTGGAGCCGGCAAAGGTGGAAACGACGCCGGCCGCCGTCACCTTGCGGATCTTCTGCCCTTGGGTGTCCGCCACATAGACATTGCCGAGGGCGTCGGCCGCCAGGCCCAAGGGTCGCGCGAACGAG
Source organism: uncultured Opitutaceae bacterium (assembly GCA_964550715.1). Lineage (GTDB taxonomy): Bacteria > Verrucomicrobiota > Verrucomicrobiia > Opitutales > Opitutaceae > Palsa-1447. The sequence continues at coordinate 64,476 of CAZKAH010000004.1, read as the reverse complement.
GCGACGTTCGCCGCTCCATCGACCCCGCCAAACCTCCCTGCCGTGCCCGCCAGAGTTGTCACGGCCTTGGCCGGGGTGATCCGACGGATGGTGGAATTGCCGGTATCGGCGACAAACACGACCCCCGCGCTGTTCACCGCCACCCCCTCTGGCTGATTGAACCGCGCCAGGCCCCCCGTGGCGTCCGTGCTTCCGGGATTTCCGACCAACCCGGCCACCGTGGTCACGGCGCCCGCGGGCGAGATCACTCGGATCAGGTCGTTGCCCGAGTCGGCCACGTAGATATTGCCGGCTCCGTCCGCAGCCACGCCGTTCGGGTTAAAAAAGCGCGCCACCCCTCCCAGCCCGTCGGTGCTGCCCGTCTTTCCGACGGAGCCCGCGAACGTGCTCACCATCCCGCCCGGCGCAATCTTGCGGATCGTCTGGTTCATGTTGTCCGCCACATAGATCGAGCCTCCAGCGTCAACGGCGACCCCCGTGGGGTTGTCAAACAGCGCCAGCGTGCCCTGCGCGTCCGTGCTCCCTGATCTTCCCGCCGCCCCGGCGATCGTGGTCACGACGCCGGCCGGCGTCACCTTCCGGATGGTTTGATTGAGGCTGTCGGCGACAAAGACGTTCCCCGCCGCATCGACCGCCGTCCCCTGGGGACCAAAAAACCTTCCCGGCGCCGCGCCATTGCCGCTGCCGGTCGCTTGCGACAGGCCTGCGACGGTCGTGACCACTCCCGCCGGGGTGATCTTGCGCAGGGTCTCGCCATAGAACTCGGTCACGTAGGCATTGCCCGCCGGATCGACCGCGATGCCATAAGGGAAATAAAACTTGGCCGCGCTGCCCGTGCCGTCCGCGTCCGCCGTCCCGGTGGCGTTGGCCGAACCCGCGACGGTGGTGACCGTGACGGCGCCCTGCACGAAGGTGAGCTTGCGGACCGTGCCGTTGATGTCGGTCACATCCAGATTGCCCGCGGCGTCGATCGCGAGGCTGGCGGTCAGGGCAAATCGCGCTGCGGCGCCGGGGCCGTCGGCTGAGCCGCGGCCGACCCCCGCCTGGCCGGCGATGGTCGAGACGATGCCGGCCGGGGTGATCTTCCGAATCGTGTAATTGTTGGAATCGGCGACGTAAACGTTTCCCGCCGCGTCCACGACCAGGCTGTAGGGTTCAAAGAAGCGGGCCGCGGCGCCGGGGCCGTCCGCCGTGCCACGCGTCCGGGCCAGCCCGGCCAGGGTGGTCACGTCGCCGGCGGGCGAGATCTTCCGGATGGTCGAGTTCCAGCTGTCGGCGACGTAGAGCGTCCCGCCCGCGTCGACCGCCACGCCATAGGGATAGAAGAAGCGGGCGGCGGATCCATTGCCGTCCGTGCTGTCCGACGTCGTCCCCGCCAGACCGGCGATGGTGGTGACCGTTCCGCCGGGGGTGATCTTGCGGATGGTGTTGTTGCCGCTGTCGGCCACAAAGACATTCCCGGCGCTATCGACCGCCACCCCGCGCGGATTCAAGAAACGCGCCGCGGCACCCACCCCGTCGTCGCTCCCGGGATTTCCCGCCAGGCCGGCGAGGTTCGTCACCATCAGGCCACACGGGGAAAAAGTCACCTTTCGGATCACCGCATTGCCCGCGTCCGCAATATAGAGGTTTCCGGCACTATCCATCGCCATGCCCGCCGGGTCCCCGAAACGGATTGGGCCACCCGAGTCATTGGCGCTGCCGGCACTATCGTATTTCCCCGCCAGGGTCGTGAACCGATACGGGCTATAGGTTGCTTGGCCCCAGGCTGCCACCGGCAACTGGAGGAGGATGAACCCCAGACGGCAGCGGAAACCGCCCATGGAAAACCACGACGACCCGCCGGCCGACGTGGGCGGGAGGGTCGGACGCTGACGCAACGAGGAGCGCGATGGATTCATAGAACAGGGAAGTTGAAACTGACCTGGCATGCTGCCCTAAGGCCCAACCGGGCGGACACTGGAATCCGCCGGGTGACGTGCGCGCCCGGGGTTGTCCGCATCGGCCTGATCTTGGTCTGCGGTGCGATGAGGGCGATGCAATTCCGATGATATGGGAAAAGAATGGGACCGCCTGGCGCGACGAATAGCTCGCCCGTTTCCGGCGTTTCCGACAATTTCCGCAAGTCGCCGGCCTCCACCCCGGGGCCGGTTCAGGATTCCAGGGTCGTTACCATGCAGACTAAACGCTTCCTCCTTCTCCTGCTGCTGGCGCTGGGCGCAGCCGTTCCCCGCCCGGTTTCCGCCGCGACCCTGACGGTGGCCGTGGACCGGCCGGGCGCGGCGATCAACCCGGCCATGTGGGGCGTTTTCTTTGAGGACATCAATTTCGGGGCGGATGGCGGCCTGTACGCCGAGCTGGTGAAGAACCGGGGCTTCGAGTTTCCCGACCCGCTGATGGGCTGGACGAGGATCAGTCCCTCGAAGGCGAAGGGCGACCTCTCCGTCCATTCCGACGCGCCCTTCAACCCGAACAACCCGCACTATGTCCGCGTGCAGTCGGAGGGCACCGCGCCCTTTGGCCTCTCCAACGAGGGATTTCGTGGCATGGGCGTCCGGAAGGGCGAGCTCTACGACCTGTCCCTGCAGGTGCGGGGCGTCGCGGGGGCGCCCAAGCTGACGGTGCGGCTTTACGGCGGCGATGGCACGCTGCTCGACGCCGTGGACCTGTCAGGTTTCACCGACGGCTGGATACGGTACACCGCCACGCTCCATCCCGCGGACACCGATCCCAAGGCGCGCCTGGCGGTCCTGGTCAACGGCCGGGGCACGCTCGACCTGGATTTCATCTCCCTTTTTCCCGAGAATACATGGAAACACCGGCTCGGCGGCCTGCGGGCGGACATGGTGCAGGCGCTGGCGGACATGCATCCGGGATTCCTGCGCTTTCCCGGCGGCTGCATTGTCGAGGGGAGCGTCCTGGAGCGCCGTTACCAATGGAAGAACACGATCGGGCCGATCGAGGACCGCCACCTCCTGATCAACCGGTGGAACTACGAATTCCTCCACCGGCCGACGCCGGATTACTTCCAGTCGTTCGGGCTCGGGTTCTTCGAGTTCTTCCAGCTGTGCGAGGACATCGGCGCCTCGCCGCTGCCGATCCTCAATTGCGGCATGGCCTGCCAGTTCAATTCGGGCGAGCTCTGCCCGATATCGGAGCTCGGCCCCTACATCCAGGACGCCCTCGACCTGGTCGAGTTCGCGAATGGCGCGGCGGACAGCCCCTGGGGCGCAAAGCGCGCCGCGATGGGCCATCACGAGCCCTTCCACTTGAAGATGCTCGGGGTCGGCAACGAGCAATGGGGCCTGGAGTACTTTGCGCGCTACGAGAAATTCGCGCAGGCGATCAAGGCCCGGTATCCGGAGATCGCGCTCGTCTCGGCGGCGGGCCCGGATCCCGCCGATCCGCGCTTCCGCCTGGCCTGGCAGCACCTGCGTGCGCTGCATGCAGACATCATCGACGAGCACTCCTATGCGCTGCCCAACTGGTTCTACGACAACACGCACCGCTATGACGGCTACGACCGAAGCGGCCCGAAGGTATTCATGGGCGAGTATGCCGCCCAGAGCGTGGCGGTCGTCAGCGTAAAGAACCGCAACAACCTCGACTGTGCGCTGGCCGAGGCGGCCTACCTGACCGGCCTCGAGCGCAACGCCGATGTTGTCCGGATGGCGTCCTACGCCCCGCTTTTCGCCAACACGGAGGCCTGGCAGTGGACCCCCGACCTCATCTGGGTCGACAGCCTGCACGTCCTGCGCACCCCCAGCTATCACGTGCAGAGCCTGTACGCCCGAAACCGCGGCGACCGGGTTCTGCCCATTTCCGTGGGCCACGCCTCCGGGGAGGAAGCGCGGCGGCTGTATGCCGCGGCGGCCTATGATGATGCGGTGGGCGAGGTGATCCTCAAGCTGGTGAACGCGACGGACCGGCCCTCCGCCAGCACGGTGGAGCTGACCGGCGTGCGGGAAATCCGGGCCGGCACCCTGACCGTCCTGCAGTCGGATGACCCGCAGGCGGTCAACACGATGGAAAATCCGGACCGGGTTGCCCCGCATACGACGGCTTTCTCTCCCGCGGGCCCGGCCTTTCCCCTCCTGCTGCCGGCGCATTCCTTCACGCTGTTGCGCATTGGGGCAGCAAAATAGCCCGGCCAAGGCTCATTCGTAGTGAGTCCACATCCGCAGGATCTTGACCGCCTTTCTGTCTCGATAGACTTGGTAGACCAGGCGATGCTGGATGTTGATTCGCCGGGAATATGCGCCGGCCAGGTCGCCGATCAATTTCTCGAAGGGCGGCGGGTTCGCGAAGGGATCCCCTTCCAGGATTGTCAGGAGTTTCTCCGCCTGAGGGCGCAGATTCGATGACGCCAGCTTCCGGGCGTCCTTTTGCGCCTGTCGGGTAAAATAGAGCGTCCAGCTCACCAGGACAGCTTCCTGGACGATTTGGCCAGCGGTTCCTTCATACCCGCCCGGATCGATTCCCTCATGCCGGGGATCGACAGCAGGTAAAGCGTCTCCTGGATGCTGTTCCAATCCTCCTCAGACACCAGGACGGCATTGTTTCGCTTGCCCGTGATCTGGATCGGCTGATGGCTGGCGGCCGTGCGATCCAGCAAGTCGTACAGCTTGGAGCGGGCCTGGGTGACGGGAATTGAGGTCATGCCTTGAGCGTACGGAAAAGCGTACGTCAGGCAAGCCAGGGATAGCCGGAATTTCATATTATTCCGGCCTCCCGGAAACTGTAGTAGCCCCGGCCCGAGGGGTCCGCGGCGGGACGGCCGATGATGACGTGGTCGAGGAGGGCGATCTCGACGGTCTGGCCGGCGTCGCGGAGGAGGCGGGTGATCTGCAGGTCCGCGGCGCTGGGGGAGGGGTCGCCGCTGGGATGGTTGTGCGCGCAGACGATCCCGGCCGAGGCCTCGCGGATCGCGGCGCGGAACACCTCGCGCGGGTGGGCGAGGGCGCTGGTGGCGGTGCCGGAGGTCACCTCCACGCGCTTGATCAGCCGGTTCTTCCGGTTGAGACAGAGGACCCAGAGCTTCTCGACCTCGAGGCCGGCGGCCCAGGGCTGCAGGTAGGTCGCGATCAGGTCGGCCCGCGTCAAGAGCGGGGCCTCGCCCATCGGCGCACCCAGGATCCGCCGCGCGACCTCCATGACCGCCACGAGCTGCAGGGCCTTCACGCGGCCGATTCCCCGGAGACGGCGGAAGTCGGCCTCTCGCCAGGCGATGAGGCCGCCGAGGGAGCCCGCTTCCATGACCAGCCGCCCGGCCAGTGTCAGGACGTCCTGGCCGTGGGTTCCGCTCCTCAGCAGCATGGCTAGGAGCTCGGTGTCGCTCAGCGCTCCCGCGCCGAAGGTCTCCAGCCGCTCCTGCGGCCGCTCGGCCACGACCGTGCCCCGGAGCCGGTTCTCGGGAATGAGGGGAAATTCGCTCACGCGGGGAGCGATGAGGGGAGGGGCGGTCCCGCGAATCAATCCCCGCCGGCGAATTTAGATCGCCCCGGGTCCCTGGGCGTTTCTCCCCAAGGCGACTTCAAAAAAAGCAACCGTTCCGAGGCAGCGCGGGTTGTCCCAACCCGCTTCGGCGCCTTGGGACAAAGCGCCCCACCCGCACTAGAAGTGCTTCACGTAGCCGTCGCGCCGCAGGCGTTCGAGCCACTTTTCCTCGGCGGCGTTCGTCATCTGCGTGGAAAGCATGCTCTCGATCTGTGCGCGCACCGAGACCAGCGGCTGGATCCCCGCATAGGTGCGATCCTCGACATAGAGGAGGAAGCAGCCGTTGGGGGTGATGATGGGATCGGTGAATTGGCCCTTCTTGAGGGTGAAGAGCGGGCCGCTGAATTCGGGCAGGATGTCGCCGCGCTTCTTGATCCCCCAGTCGCCGCCCTTGCCGCGATGCGGGTCCTCGCTGAACTGCTTGGCCAGGTCCTCGAACTTCTCGCCGGAATGGAGCCGCGCCAGGATGGCGTCGGCCTTCGTCCGCAGCTGGGTGTCGGTCTCGCCGTTGTTGCGGGTCAACTCGATCATCCGCATGTGGACCTGGTCCTCCTGGTAGAACTGGTCCTTGTTCTCCTTGTAGAACTGCTCGATGCGCACCGGGCTGACAACGCTCTCCGACTTGCCCTGCTGCTGGCGCTCGTAGTTGTAGATGATATCCTCCTCCACGTCCTTGCGGTAGTCGCGCAGGGTCTCGCCCTTGGCGCGGAGGTAGGCGAGGAACTTGGACCGGTCGTTGTCGAACTGGTCGTTCAGCCGGCGGGCGATGTCCGTGTCGACGAAGCTCTCGGGGATCCGGCGCTTCTCGTCCTTGTGGAATTCCTTGATGATCAGCACCCGGTCGATCATCTGCTGGATGATGTTGTCCTCCAGGGACTCGAGCTTCTGGTTAAACTCCTCCTGGCTGTGCGCATCCCGCTGGATCTGCTGGATGTAGGGGGAAATCTCGCGGCGGACGTCATCGACCGTGAAGACCTTGTTCTCGGCGATCGCCACAATGCCGTCGGCGAACTTCAGGTTCAGCCCGTCGTCCGCGTTAATGGCCGAGGCCGGCTGGACGCCCGTGACCTGCTGGGTCATGCTGGGCTGGACGGTCCCCGTCTGGGCCAGAGCGGCCGCCCCCGTGGCGAACAGGGGCAGGAGGCTGAGGAGGTGGCGACGGACCGTCATGGGGTGGGCAAGTGGATCAGAAATTGGATGATTTCCCTTAACCGTAGAAGGGCACGGGGGGCGGTCAACCTTGGAAACCGGGCGCCGGTCATGACCCAATCGTCGTGGCGGCCGCTGTTCCGGAGGCACTTCAGGCGGTTCAGCTCGGTTTCGACGGAAATCACGCCCTTTTGTTCCGCCCGGAGCCGGATTTCGGTCACGAGGAGGAGGGCCCGGACCTCATCCCCGAACCTCCCAAACCGGTCGCGCAGGTCCGATTCGATCTGCTTCAGGGCGGTTAGGGAGTCGGCCAGGGCCAGCCGCCGGTAGAAATCGATCCGGAGCCGGGTTTCCCCGATATACGGGATCGGCAGGCGGGCGGCGACGGGCGGAATGGAGTCGGCCCCCGCGTCCTCGGCATCCTTGATGGCGGTATAGCCGTCCTCGTGCCGGCCGCGGGGCCGGGGGGCGTCAACCGCCCCTTCCCCGATCACCATGAAATCTAGGCTGACAGAGGCCCGGACCGCCGCCGCGGTCTTGTCGCCCTTCAGCCGGGAGACGGACTGGCGGAGGAGCTGGCAATAGAGCTCGAAGCCGACCCCCACGATGTGCCCGCTCTGCTCGGCGCCCAGGAGATTGCCGGCGCCGCGCAACTCAAGGTCCCGCATCGCGATGCGGAAGCCTGCTCCCGGCTGCGTATGCTGGCGCAGGGCGGCCAGGCGGCGCCGGGCGACATCGAGGACCTGCGTGTGCCGGTGCAGGAGCAGGTAGGCGTAGGCCTGGTGCTTGAAGCGCCCGACGCGCCCCCGCAGCTGGTAAAGCTGGGCCAGGCCGAAGCGATCGGCCCCTTCGATGATGATCGTGTTGCAATTGGGGATATCGAGGCCGCTCTCGATGATCGTCGTGCAGACCAGGACGTCGTGCGCGCCGGCCACGAACTCCGTCATCACCCGCTCCAGGTCGTCCGCCTTCATCTGGCCGTGGCCGACGCCGACCCGCAGGTTGGGCAGCATCGCCCGGAGCCGGTCGGCGACGGCCTTGATCGTCGCCACCCGGTTGTGGAGGTAGAACACCTGGCCGCCGCGGCGGATTTCCGCGCGGATGGCGTCGGCGACGATCTTCTCGTCGTAGGTCTTGACCACCGTCTGGATCGGGTGGCGGTTGGCCGGGGCCGTGTCGATTGCGCTCAGGTCGCGCGCGCCGGTCATCGCCAGGTAGAGCGTGCGCGGAATGGGCGTGGCGCTCATCGACAGGACGTCGACGGTTTCCCGCAGGCGCTTCAGCGCCTCCTTGTGCTTCACCCCGAAGCGCTGCTCCTCGTCGACCACGACCAGGCCCAGTTCATGGAAGCGCACGTCCTTCTGGAGGAGCCGGTGCGTGCCGATCAGGATGTCCACGCCGCCGCCGGCCGTGCCGGCCAGGATCTGCTTCTGCTCGGCCGGCGAGCGGAAGCGGCTGAGCATCTCGACGGCGATCGGATAGCTCGCCATCCGCTCGCGGAACGTGCCGAGATGCTGCTGCGCGAGGACGGTCGTGGGCACCAGGACCGCCACCTGGCGGCCGCCCTGGACGGCCTTGAAGGCCGCCCGGATCGCCACCTCCGTCTTGCCGAAGCCCACGTCGCCGCAGAGCAGCCGGTCCATGGGCCGGGTGCGCTCCATGTCCGCCTTGGTCTCGGCGATGGCCCGGAGCTGGTCGGCGGTCTCGGTGAAGGGGAACGAGGACTCGAACTCCTTCTGCCAGGCGGTGTCCGGCGGGTAGGCGAAACCGGGCTGGGACTCGCGCTTGGCCTGGATGGCGAGGAGCTCTGCGGCGAGGTCCAGGGTCGCGCGCTCGGCGGCCCGCCGGGCCTTCTCCCAGCGCGCGGTGCCGATCCGGCCCAGCTGCGGGCGGGTCTTGGCCAGCCCGACGTACCGGCTGATCAGGTGGGACTCGGTCAGCGGCACGTGCAGCGTGACCCGTTCGTCGAACTCGAGCGAGATGACCTCCCGGACCCCCTGCGCCGTGTCGAGCCGGGTCAGCCCGCGGAAGAGCGCGATGCCGTGCTGGAGATGGACGACGAAGTCGCCCTCCACGAGCTCGGCGAAGTCGAGCAGCTGGTCGACCTGGGCCCGCTGGGCCACGGCCCGCGCCCGGAGCGAGGGCCGACGCGGGCGCTGCCGGCCGAAGATCTCCGTCTCGGTGACGAGAACGAGGCCCGGCGCGCCGGGCGCCAGGGCCGAGGCGGACGGGACGCCGGCGAGCGGGTGCGCGGGCGGGCGAAAGGTCATCCGGAATCCCTCGTTCAGGTTGCCGCGCAGGATGCGGGGCGCGAGGGAGCCCCAGGCGGGGTCCTCGGCCAGGATCTCGCGGAGCCGCTCCTCCTCGCCCTCCTTCGCCGCGACGAAGACGACGGCCTGGCCGGCCCGGCTCCAGGCGCCGACCTGCCGCAGGAACGCGGCGCGCGCCTCCTCCTCGGCCTGCAGCCGCTCCTGCGCCAGGAGCGATTCGGCGGCGTAGCGGCGGTGGTGGGCCAGGCTCTCGGTGTCCCAGGTTGCCTCCGCCACGTCCTCGCCGCCGAGCAGCGTGCTGGCCTCGTCGAGGTCGCCCACGCCGATCACCGCGGCACACCGCGCCACGAGCGGGGCGAGCCCGTCCGTCCCCTCCGGGGCCAGGGAGCCGAAGGCGGGCTCCAGCGCCGACGGCTCGACCAGGACGAGCCGCGCGGCGGCGGGCAGGTAGTCGGCCAGGCCGGCCTTCGCCGGTTCCAGCGTCAGGCGGGGCGAGGCCGAGAGGGTGATGCTCGCGGCCTCCGCGCCGGACCGCTGGGTCACGGGATCGAAGGCGCGGATCCGCTCGATCTCGTCCCCGAAGAAATCGAGGCGGTAGGGCTGCGTGGCTGTCACGGGATACACGTCGATGATCCCGCCGCGGACGCTGTAGTGCCCCGGCGCCTCGCAGACGGCCTCGGCATCGTAGTCGAGCCCGCGCAGGAGCTCGAGCAGGCCCTGGAAGGGCTGGGGCTGGCCCTGGGTCAGCGTGAGTTCGCGCGCGGCGAAGGCCTCGAGGGCCGGCACGGGCTGGAGGAGGGCCGCGGGCGTCGCCACGATGAAGAGCGGCCCCGGCGTTTCCGGGGACGGCCGGCGCAGCGCGCGCAGGCGCGAGAGGACCGCCAGGCGGTCGCTCGAGGCGGCGAAGGCCTCCCGCATGTCGCGGCTGTCCGGCATCGACTCGGCGAAGATCAGGGTCTCCCCCGGCTCGCCGCCCAGCGCCGCCTGGAAGAAAACGATGTCCTCCGCCAGCCGCTCGGCCTCCCGGGCCTCGCCCACGACGACGAGCCAGACGGGGGCCGGCTGGGCGCGGGCCAGCTCCGCGAGGACGACGCCCCGGGCCGGCGCGGAGACGCCGGTGAGCTTGAGACGGGCGGGCGACGACATGCCCCCTCAGGCTACACCGCGCCCGGGCTTTTTTCCAGCGTCGCGAGGGCCGCGCGCGCGGCCGCCTCCTCGGCAAGTTTCTTCGAGGGTCCGCGCCCCCGGCCCAGCTCGCGCCCACGGAGCCGGACGGCGATCTCGTAGGCCCGGGCGTGGTCGGCGCCCTCGGTGCCCACGACCTCGTAGCGCAGCGCCTCGTTGCCGTGCTCCGGCTGGACCCTCTCCTGCAGCCGGCCCTTGGGGTTGCCGCCTTCCTCGGCCTCCGCGAGCCGGGCGGCGAGGTCGCCGTACCAGCCGAGGACGACCCGGCGGGCGGTGGCGAGGTCGCTGTCGAGGTAGACGGCGCCGATCAGGGCCTCGCAGGCGTCGCCCAGCGCGGTCGCCTTGGCGCGGCCGCCGCCGGCCTCCTCGCTCTGGCCCAGCCGCAGCCTCGCGGGGAGCCCGAGCTCGCGGGCCAGCCCGGCGAGGAAGGCCCCGTTGGCCAACGCGGCGCGCCGGGTGCTCAGGGCGCCCTCCCGTTCGCCGGGGAAGAGCTGGAAAAGCGCCTCGGTCAGGACGAGCTGCAGCACCGCGTCGCCCAGGAACTCCAGCCGCTGGTAGTGCTCACCCTCGCCGGGATGGTCCTGGAGCCAGGAGGGATGGGTCAGCGCGCGCGCGAGGAGCGAGGGATCGCGGAAGGCATGGCCGAGTCGGTCGGGAGGGGCGTCGGGCATCAGGAAGAGGCGCTGGAATACTGGCGCAGGCCCCGGTTGAAGACGAAGACCGCGAGGGCGAACCAGCCGGCCGCCGCGGCGAGGAGCCAGAGGACCCAGGCCGGCTGGAATCCGTGGAGGAGGGTGCGGGCCGGGGCGTTGCCGACGACGACCGCCGGGAGGATCCAGACAAAGACCACGCTGGTCGCGCCCCGGAACGCCTCGCGCGGCAGCCGGGAGAATTCCGCGATGGTGAAATAGGTGCCCTCGATGTTCTGGGCGCTCTTCAGCCAGAACGACAGCGACATCGTGAGGACGAGGATGCTGTAGTGCACGACCAGGCCGGCCAGGATCAGGCCGCCGTAGAGCAGCAGGTCGAGGGCGCCGGGATGGAGCCCGAGTTTGTGCGCGGCATACGCGACCACGGCGAGCGCGATCACCGAATTCGCCAGCCCGTCGGGATCGAGCTTGCGGGTCGAGGCCATGAAGAGCGGATGGCCGGGCTGGGCCAGGAAGAAGTCGAAGGCTCCCGTCCGCACGTTGCGGCCCATCTCGAAGAGACTGCTCCAGAAAAAGCCCATCAGGAGGCGCTGGACGAGCATGGCGGTGCCGACGAGCAGAAGCATCTCGTACTCGTTCCAGCCGGCGACCGAGGAGGTGTGCCGGTAGATCACCGAGATCAGCAGGAGATTCACGCTCATCCAGAGGAGCTCGACCATCGACCAGATGAGGAAGTCCCCCCGGAACATCAGGGTCCGGATGACGGAATAGCGGGCCGAAGCGAACCAGACCCTAAGGTAGCTCATCAGTGACATGACGTTTTCGCCTTTTCGTCTAGCCGCCGACGGCCGTGTGATGGCGCAGGCCGCGCCGCCAGAGCAGCTGTGCGATCCCGAGGAGGATGACCGCCCAGGCGGCTTCCAGGCCGAGGCCCAGCAGCGCCGAGGCCTGGCCGATGCGCCCCGTGAAGATCGCCGCCGGAAAATAGATCTGGTAGTAGAACGGCAGGAACTGCGCGAGGTGGAAGAGCCGGGCCGGCATCAGGTCGAGGGGGAAGATCTGGCCGCCCAGGACCGACTCGACGGCCATGGAGAGGATGACGAACCCCTGGATTTCCAGGAACCAGAAGGTCATGAGGCCGAAGCAGTACGCGATGGTGAACTGAATCAGGGCGGAGAGGAGCAGGGCGGGGGCGCCGAGCGCCAGGCGCCAGGCTTCGGGGGGAAACACCAGCCGGCCGTGGAGGAGCGGCAGCGCGGCCGCCAGGGGCAGGAGTACCAGGGCGCCGGAGACGACGCGGGCCGCTGAGAAGATGCTGAGCCGGTAGAGGAAGTAGTTGATCGGCTTGAGCAGGAACTGGTTGATCAGCCCGTTGCGGATTTCCTCGCTGATCTGGTAGTCCTCGTTGAAGGCGCCGACGAAGAACTGCAGGACGAGCGTGACGGTGAAATACGTGACGGTCTGGTTGAAGTCGAAGCCGCCGATCCGGCCGGAGGCGGCGAAGGCGGCCCCCCAGAGGACGAAGACGACGACGAGCTGGAAAAGGGAGAAGAACGCCCGCACCCCGAAGTTCCAGCGGTAGACCAGCCCGCTCTGCAGCCCGAGCAGGAAGGCGTGCCGGTATTTGTTGACCGCGGCCAGCATGGCTTGGGCCGGGCGCCTAGGCGGGCTCCAGGCCGAACCGCCGGCCGACTTCCTGGGCCAGGGCGCGGTAGGCGAGGGCGCCGCTGCCGGAGGGGTCGTAGGCGAAGATCGTCTTCCCGAAGCTGGGCGCCTCGCTCAGGCGCACCGTGCGGGGGATCACCGTCTCGAAGACCTTTTCCGGCAGGTGCTGCTTCACCTCGTCGACCACCTGGCGCGAGAGGTTGGTCCGCGCGTCGAACATCGTCATGACGATCCCGCCGAGCTCCAGCGAGGGGTTGATGCCCTGGGTCCGGAGCCGCTCGACGTTGCGGAGGATCTGCCCCAGCCCCTCCAGGGCCAGGTACTCGCACTGCAGCGTGATGAGGAGGAAGTCGGCCGCCGCCAGGCTGTTCATCGACAGCATGCCCAGGGCGGGAGGGCAGTCGATGATGATGGCGCGGTAGATGCCGGTGGCCCGGATCGGCTCCAGCACCGCGCGCAGCCGGTGCAGGAAGTTTTCCGTCTGGGCCAGCTCGATCTCGGCCGCCGCCAGGTCCTCCTCGCTTGGGATGAGGGAGAGGCGCTCCTGCGCGGTCGGCGTGATCATGGCCAGCGCCGTGCCCTCGCCGCGCAAGGCCCCGTAGAGGCTGCGGCCCTCCTGCTTCTCGATCCCGAGGGCGCTGGTGGCGTTGGCCTGGGGGTCGAGGTCGATCAGGAGGGTGGGGATGCCCATCTCGGCCAGGGCGGAAGCCAGGTTGACCGCCGTCGTGGTCTTGCCGACGCCGCCCTTTTGGTTGGCGATGGTGAAGACGGTGGTGGGCATCGGGGAAGGCTGTGGCCTCCCCTCCGCCCCTCCAACCTTTTTTATTTCACGGTCAGCGTCCCGCGCATGCCGACCTGATAGTGGGCAGGGAACGTGCAGAGGTAGACATAGTCTCCCGGCGCGGTCGGGGCGTTGAACTCGACCTCGCCCGACTGATGCGGGCCGAGCATGTCGATGTGCGCGAGCACCTCGTCCATGAGGGCGGCCGGCATATAGTCGGTGGCCTTGGCCGGGACCGCGGCGTTGGAGAAGGCGCCGGCATCGCTCCCGGCCTTGAGGAGCACCCAATTGTGCGACATCGCCTCCTTCGGCAGGGCCCCGAGGTTCGTCAGGGTGACCTTGAGCGCCTCGCCGGGCGAGGCCTGGATCGCCGTCACGCTGTATTTCATGGTGTCGTTCGCCGTGATAGCGACGACCCGGGCCCCCGGGGTCGCGGCGGCGGCGGAGGGCATGGTGGACTGCGGGCCGAAGGCCGACAGCAGGAGGGCGCCCAGAAGAACGGGGCGCACCCAGCCGGTCTTGATCGTGTGCATGCGGCAAGATTGGGTGCTTCCCCGCATCCCCTGCAACCCCCGCCGGGCAAAAAATCGGCGGCTAATGCGCGGCGCAGCCCGCTTAATAGTCGGCGCCGGCCGCTCCCGAGCGTTGCAGTCGGGCGGCCGGGTTGGAAAAAAGAGGTAATAGGCTTGAAAAAGGCCATGGCGTTCGCGAATTCTCATGGGAGCATTGGCGACTGCCATAGCTGTCCCTTACGTCCTCCTCGCGCCTACATGCGTTTGCCCACTTTTTTCCTAAAATCCCTCCCCTGGGGCCGTTGCGCCCTTGCGCTCTCCGCCCTGGGCGCCCTTTCCGGGTGCCAGTGGATGCGGATGAATGACCGGCAGTCGGTCATGGCGGTCGACGGCCCGGTAGCCCGGTCCCAGCTGGATCTCTTCTATGTCACGTGCTGGGTGACACTTGTGATCTTCATTGTGGTCGGGAGCGTCCTCGCCTACACCACGATCAAGTTCAGGGCCCGCACGGAGGCCGACGAGAATGCGATGCCGCCCGAGCAGGGTCACGGCAACCCCTTCATCGAAGTGGGCCTGATTGGCGCGTCCGTCCTGGCCCTGGCGATCATCGCCTTCCCGACCTTCAAGGCCATCGGCTTCACCTACGACGTGCCGGAGGCCGAGAAAGCCACCGCCCTGCAGGTGGTCGCCACCGGCTACCAGTGGTGGTTCAAGTTTGAGTACCCGCAGGAGCAGATCCAGGGCGCCGGCAACCTGACCACCGGCAATGAGCTCGTCATCCCGGCCGGCCGCGCTGTCCACGTCGACCTCCGCAGCGTGGACGTGATGCACAGCTTCTGGGTGCCGAAGCTGGCCGGCAAGGTGGACATGATCCCCAACCGGGCGAACCTCCTCTGGCTCAAGGCCGACCATCCCGGCTACTTTTGGGGCCAGTGCGCGGAGTTCTGCGGCGAATCCCACGCGGTCATGCGCTTCCGGGTCATAGCCCTCGACGCCAAGGACTACGCCGACTGGGTCGCCCTGCAGAAGCAACCGGCGCGCGAGGTCGCGGTCCCGGCCGGCGCCGTCCCGAAGGCGCAGTTCGCCTCCCTCCGGGACTTCCAGGCGAATGAGATCGGCTTCCCCGCGGACGACCCGCTGGAGCTCTCGCCGCTGGATGCCTGGAGGGCCAAGCAGTTTCCCGAGAGGGACGAGGATCCCGCCCTGATCGCGCAGGGGAAGGCGCTCTTCCAGGCCAAGACCTGCATCGTCTGCCACACGATCCGCGGGATTCCCGCGGCCGTGGGGGTGCGCGGCCCCGACCTCACCCATGTGGGCGCCCGCACCACCATCGCCGCCGGCCTCCTGGAGAACAATTCCGAGCAGCTCCAGCGCTGGATCCACAACCCGAGCCTGGTCAAGCCGGGCAACAAGATGTGGGTCGAGGGCTATCTCGTTAACCACATCCAGCTCACTTCCGCGGACGAGGTCGCCCTGGTGGCGTTCCTCCGGAGCCTGAAATAACCCGACCCCCTTCCATGGCCGACGCAATTGCTAAATCCGATTTCCTGGGCGGGGAGGAAAAGGCCGCCCCCAAGTCCCTGGTCCTCTGGCGCCCCACGGCCAAGACCGGGCTGATCAGCTGGCTGACCACGGTCGACCACAAGCGGATCGGGTTCCTCTACGGGATCTCGGCGCTCTTCTTCTTCCTCGTCGGCGGCGTGGAGGCGCTCCTCATCCGCCTGCAGCTCGCGGTCCCGAACAACCACGTCCTGACGTCCACGCAGTACAACGAGATGTTCACGATGCACGCGACGACGATGATCTTCCTCGCGATCATGCCGCTCAGCGCCGCGTTCTTCAATTTCATCATGCCGCTGCAGATCGGCGCGCGCGACGTGGCCTTCCCCCGGCTCAACGCCTTCTCCTTCTGGACCTTCCTCGCGGGCGCGATCATCGTGAACCTCGGCTGGTTCCTGAAGAGCGGCGCCCCCGACGCCGGCTGGTTCAGCTACGCCCCCCTCAGCACCCGGACCTACACGCCCGGCCACGCGCTCGACATGTGGGTGATGGGCATCCAGCTCCTCGGCGTCGCCTCGATCGCCGCCTCGCTCAACTTCATCGGCACGATCATCAACCTGCGGGCCCCGGGCATGACCATGATGCGCCTGCCGGTGTTCACCTGGATGACCCTGGTCACCGCCTTCCTCATCGTCCTGGCCTTCCCCGCGATCACGATAGCGCTTGTGGAGCTGATGATGGACCGGCTCTTCGGCACCAACTTCTTCGAGGTCTCCAATGGCGGCATGCCGATCCTCTGGACCCACCTCTTCTGGGTCTTCGGCCACCCGGAGGTCTACATCCTCATCCTGCCGGGCATGGGCATCATCTCCGAGATCCTCCCCACCTTCTCCCGCAAGCCGCTCTTTGGCTACCCGATCGTCGTCTTCTCGGGCGCCTCGATCGGCTTCCTCGGCTTCGGCGTCTGGAGCCACCACATGTTCACGACCGGCATGGGCACGATGGGCACGGCGGCCTTCGCCTTCACCACCATGGCCATCGCGGTCCCGACCGGCGTGAAGATCTTCAACTGGATCGGCACCATGTGGGGCGGCCACCTCAAGATGCGGACCCCGATGATGTTCGCCCTCGGGTTCATC
The DNA here is from genome assembly GCA_964550715.1 of uncultured Opitutaceae bacterium. GTDB lineage: Bacteria > Verrucomicrobiota > Verrucomicrobiia > Opitutales > Opitutaceae > Palsa-1447. Next base: position 48,129 of record CAZKAH010000004.1, on the reverse strand, counting down.
TGGCTCTTCATGCTCGGCGGCTTCTCGGGCGTCATGCACGCCGCCGCCCCGGCCGACTCCCAGCAGCACAACAGCTACTTCGTCGTCGCCCACTTCCATTACGTCCTGATCGGCGGCTCCCTCTTCTCCCTCCTCGCCGGCATCCACTACTGGTTCCCCCTGATGTTCGGGCGCAAGGTCAGCGAGTTCTGGGGCAAGCTCTCCTTCTGGGTGATCTTCCCCGGCTTCAATATCACGTTTTTCCCCCTGCACTTCGTTGGCCTGGACGGCATGCCCCGCCGCACATTCACCTACGACGCCAACATGGGGTGGAACCAGGGCAACATGGTCGCGACCATCGGCGCCTTCATCCTCGGGCTCGGCGTCGCGATCTACTTCGGGGTCATGATCTACACCTTCTTCAAGGGCGAGCGGACGACCAAGGATCCCTGGGACGCCCGCACCCTGGAGTGGAGCCTGCCCAATCCCCCGCCCGAGTATAACTACCGCGTGATCCCCACGGTCCACACCCGGGACGACTGGTGGTACGAGAAGCACCATCAGGCCGAGGTCGCCGCGGAGAAGGCCAGGCACGGGGCCGAGGAGGCCGCGCACGGCGGCATCCACATGCCCTTCCAGTCGATCTATCCGTTCACGGCCGGCATCGGCATCCTGATCGGCGCGATCGGCATCGCCGTCGTCGACGCCAATCCCGACCCGCATGTGATCGTGGGCGCCAAGCTCGCCGTCACCCTCGTGGGTGCGTTCATCATGATCGTGTCGATCTACCTCTGGTCGCTCGAGGGCAACGAGGGCTACCACCTCCATCCCGAGGACGAGGAGGGCCACTCATGAGCAACACCGCCACCGGCGCGATCGACCACCATTTCGATCCCAGCACGTCGACCGGCATCCCGAACAAGAAACTGCTCATGTGGCTGTTTCTGGCGTCGGACTGCATGTTCTTCGGCTGCCTGATCTCCACCCACCTCATCTACCGGCTGCACCCGCCGCCCGGGGTGCCGTCGGCGCGGTCGGTCTTCAGCATCGAGCTGACGTCCTTCTCGACCTTCATCCTCCTGATGTCGTCCCTGATGATGGCGCTGGCGGTGAACGCCATCCAGAAGAACAACCTGAAGAGCCTGCGCGCCTCGCTCCTCACGACGATCTTCTTCGGCTGCATCTTCCTCGGCTGCCAGGTGTACGAGTTCAACAACTTCGTCTTCGAGAAGCACCTGACCATCACGAACAGCATCCTCGGCACGACCTTCTTCACCCTGACCGGCACCCACGGCTGCCACGTCGCGGTGGGCGTCTTCTGGCTGATGCTGATGTACATCCGCACCTTCCAGCCCAAGGACGTGTCCCGCGACCCCCGCTGGTTCCTGCGCAACGTCCTGCACATCGTGGCGTTCCTCGCGACCATCCTCCTCGGGATGCGCCTGGTCCTCGGCGTGGTGCGCGGGATGGAGGCCACGGGCGCGAACCTCGGCACCCTGGGCCACTTTGCCCACGGCTACTTCGCGGAGCTGCTCGGGGCGGTCGTCAGCGTCGGCCTCCTGCGCTGGCTGGCCCGCCCGCGCGGCGAGGTCGGCTTCAACGAGGCCAACGCCATCGACGTCGAGATGATGGGCCTGTACTGGCACTTCGTCGACATCGTCTGGATCGTCATCTTCACGGTCGTCTACCTCCTGGAGTACCTTTAACCGCCCCGACCCATGAGCGCTTCCGCCCCCGCCGCCCCGGCCGTTTCCGCCGATTCCCACGCGCTTGAGGAGAGCAAGTTCCAGATCTACGTGCAGATCGCGATGCTCCTCGCCGTCATCACCGGCATCGAGATCGTCACCGTCTACCTGCCGTTCGCGGTGCCGATCCTCTTCACGATCCTGGTCGTGTTCTCGGCGGTGAAGTTCCTCTTCGTCATCTTCTTTTTCATGCACCTGCGCTGGGACCGGCCGCTCTGCACGATCCTCTTCTTCATCGGGCTGATCCTGGGCGGCGGCACCATGTGGGCGCTCCTGCGGCTGTTCGGCGCGCAGTCGAGCGTGCCGCTGTCGTCGGCGATGCTCGAGCCGGTCCGCATTGTGGCGGCGGCCTAGGCCGGCGCCATGATCGACTGGGGATCCTGGCGCAACCAGCCGGTCCTCCTCGCCGGCCTGGTCCTCCTCGGCTGGCTGTATGCCCTGGCCGTGGGCCCGCTGCGCGGCCGCGTGGCGCCGGGGGAGCCCTTGCCGCGGCGGCAGGCCACCGCCTTCGCGGCCGGGCTGGCCCTCCTCTACCTCGCGCTGGGCTCGCCGCTCGACGGGATCGCGCGGACCTTCCTCTGCAGCGCCCACACGGTCCAGGACCTCCTGGTCCTGTATCCGTCGGCGGCGTTGCTCCTCGTCGGGACGCCGGGCTGGCTGGCCGACGCGGGACTCGCTCGCGTCCCCCGGCCCCTGGGCCGGGCGCTGCTCGGCCCGCTGGCCGGCGGCGGGATCTTTGTCGTCATGGTCAGCGGCTGGTACGTCCCGCGGCTCTTCGAGGCCTCCCTGCGGGCCGAGGACCTGCATGCCCTGCGCGCGGCGCTCTTCCTCGGCGCCGCCCTGCTGTTCTGGTGGCCGCTGCTCAGCCCGTCCCGCCGCTTCCCGCCCCTGCGCCACGGGCCCCGCCTCGTCTACGTCTTCGCCGTGGAGGTGGCCCTCACCGGAGTGTTCACCTACGTCCTGATGGCCGACCACGCGATGTACGCGACCTACCAGCACGCGCCCCGTCTCATCGTTGAACTGTCCCCGCAGGAGGACCAGGTCCTCGCGGGCACGCTGCTCAGCTTTGTGAGCTCGATGGTGCTGGTGGGCGCCCTGGGGCTGACTTTCTACCGCCTGGCCCGGGCCGAGCGGCCGGGCGTTCCCCAGCCTTGAATTCGCCGGGGTCGTTCCCCAGCTTGGACGACCCCGATGGTTCCCCGCTTTCGCCAGGCCCTTGGTTTCCAGGAGAGCGGGCTTGTGCTCATCGTCCTGGTCCTCGGCGTCCTCCTCGCGGCCTGCAGCGGGACCGTGCGCCTGCCGGCGTTCGCCCGCGGCCCCGACGGGGTCCGGCACCGGGTGTTCACGACCGATGCCGCCGGCAACCGGGCGCCCGCCTTCGTCGCCCGGAACAAGTTCTTCAACGCGCAGAACCTGGCCCAGCTCGCCAAGGACACGAGCTTCATCGCGATCATGGCGGTCGGGGCGGGCATCGTCATCATCTCGGGCGGCATCGACCTCTCGGTCGGGGCCGTCTACGCCCTGGCCTCGGTGGTGGGTTCCCTTGTCCTGCGGCACTACGGCCCGGACGGCCCCGGGGCCGGCGCGCCCGGGCTCGGCATCCTCCTTGGGGCGGCCGCCGGCCTCGGCACGGCCGTCCTCTGCGGCCTGGTCAACGGCAGCCTGATCGTCGCCCTCAAGGTGCATCCGTTCATCATCACGCTCGGTTCCATGGCCATCCTCCGCGGCTTCGCCTTCGTCATCACGAAGGGCCAGTCGATCGGGGATTTCCCGGCGGTCTTCCGGCAGCTCGTCCGCTATGAGGTCGGCGACGGCCTGAGCCTCGTGCCCCTGGCGGTGATGGTGCTGGTCATGGTCGCCGGCTGGATCTTCCTCTCCCGGCTGGCCGCCGGCCGCCGCGTCTATGCCATCGGCGGCAACGAGCTGGCGGCCCGGTTCAGCGGCATCCGCGTCGGCCGGGCCAAGCTCGGGGTCTACCTCCTGGCGGGCTTCACGGCCGGCATCTCCGGCCTGCTTTCCCTCGGCTATTACGGGGCGGCCACCTCGGGCGACGGGCAGGGCTACGAGCTCAACGTCATCGCGGCCGCCGTCGTCGGGGGCGCGAGCCTCACGGGCGGCCGCGGCTCGGCCGCGGGCGTCGTCCTGGGCGCCCTCATCATCCAGATGATCAGCAGCGGGATCGTGATCCTGGGGATCGATCAGAACTACAGCCAGATCATCATTGGGGCCGTGGTCATCGCCGCCGTGGTCCTCGACAATTTCAACACATGGCTCGGCCGCCGCCGGCTCGCCCAATCCCCTCCATGAAAAAACTCCTCCTCCCCCTGGCGGTCGCGCTGCTCGCGTCCGCCGCTGCCGTCCGTGCCGCGGACGTTCCCCGCGCCATCACCCTCGGCCTCGTGGCGAAGTCCCAGGGCAATCCCGTCTTCCAGGTCGCGCGCGTGGGCGCCGAGGACGCCGCCCGCGACCTCAGCAGGAAATACCACCTGAACATCAAGATCGACTGGCGCACCCCGAACGAGGAGGACGCCCAGAAGCAGGCCGAGGCCATCGAGCAGCTGGTCCTGGCCGGCGCCTCCGGCATCGCGGTCAGCTGCTCCGACGCCAACAAGCTGACGGACGCCATCAATTCCGCGGTCGACAACGGCGTGCCGGTCGCAACCTTCGATTCCGACGCCCCGGCCAGCAAGCGCTTCGTGACCTACGGGGTCGACGACCGGCAGTGCGGCCAGCAGGTGATGGACGAGCTCGCCAAGATCATGAACGGCCGGGGGGTGATTGCCATCCTCGCGGGCAACCAGAACGCCCCCAACCTCCAGCGGCGCGTGCAGGGGGTGCGCGAGGCCGCGAAGAAATATCCCGAGATCACGATCCGCGATACCTACTATCATAAGGAGACGCCGCAGGACGCCGCCGCGAAGGTCGAGCAGGTGATGGAGGCCAATCCCGACATCACCGGCTGGGCCATGATCGGCGGCTGGGCCCTCTTTACGGACCACGCCCTCAAGTGGCAGCCCGGGACCGTGAAGTGCGTCTCGGTCGACGCCCTGCCGGCCTGCCTGGCCTACATCCGCAGCGGCCACGTGCCCGTCCTCCTGGGCCAGCAGTGCTACCAGTGGGGCTACCGCTCGGTGGAGCACCTGGTCGACAAGATCGTCTTCAAGAAGGATCCGGACGCGGTGAAGGACGTGAGCGCGCTCGTCCCCGTCAACATCAGCAACGTGGACGCCTACGCCCGCAACTGGGACAAGTGGCTGCCGCACTGAGCCGGGGCGCCGCCCATGCCTTTGCTGGAATTTAAGGGCATCACCAAGCGGTTCCCCGGCGTCCTCGCGCTGGACGGGGTCGGCTTCGCCGTCGCCGCGGGTTCCTGCCATGCGCTGATCGGGGAGAACGGGGCGGGCAAGAGCACGCTGGGCAAGATCCTGGCGGGGGTGCAGGCCGCCGACGCGGGCGAGATCCTGCTCGAAGGCCGCGCCATCGCGCCGGCGACCCCCCTGGCCGCCCGCGCCCTCGGCATCGCCATGGTTCACCAGGAGCTCGCCTTTTGCCCCAACCTCAGCGTCGCCGAGAACCTCTGCCTGGGCGACCTTCCGCGGCGCGGCGGGTGGGTGGACCGCGCCGCCATGCGCGCGCGGGCGCGGACGATGCTGGCCGCAATCGGGGCCGACCTCGACGTCGATGCCCCGATGGAGACCCTCTCGACCGGCCGCGAGCAGCTGGCCCAGATCGCGGCCGCGGTCGGAACCGGCGCGCGGATCATCGTCATGGACGAGCCGACGAGCTCGCTGTCGGCCGGCGAGACCCACGAGCTCTTCCGCCTGGTGCGCGAACTGAAGGCGCGGGGCCTCACGCTCATCTATGTCTCGCACCGGATGGAGGAGATCTTCGCCCTGTGCGACGCCATCACCGTCCTGCGGGACGGCCGCCATGTGGCGACCGGGCCGGCCGCGGCAACGGACCCCCACCGGATCGTGGCGCAGATGATCGGCCGGGAGCTCGGCGTCCACCAGCCCCGGCACCTCGCCCAGGCGCCGGGCGCGGTGCGGCTCTCGGTCGAGGGCCTGGCTTCCCCAGGGCGCTTCAGCGGCGTGGCGCTGACGTTGCGCGCCGGGGAAATCGTCGGCCTCGCCGGCCTGGTGGGCGCGGGCCGCAGCGAGGTGGCGCAGGCCATCTTCGGGCTCGATCCCGCGGCTACAGGCCGGGTCGCGGTCGACGGCCGGCCGCTGCCGCACCGCTCGATCGCCGCGGCGCTGGCGGCCGGGATCGGGCTCGTGCCCGAGGACCGGAAGCGCCAGGGGCTCGTCCTCTCGATGAATTGCCGGGAAAATGTCTCCCTCGCGGCGCTGCCGCGGCTGACCCGCGGCGGCTGGGTGCGCCGGGGCCTGGAAGGGGCGCTGGCCGGTCGCTATGCGGACCGCCTGCGGGTCAAGGCCCCAACGATGGAGGCGATCACGGCCGGCCTGAGCGGCGGCAACCAGCAGAAGATCGCGCTGGCCAAGTGGCTCGCCCGCGACTGCGACATCCTGATCGTCGACGAGCCGACGCGCGGCGTGGACGTCGGTGCCAAGGCGGAGATCTACCAGTTGCTCGACGAGCTGGCGGCCGAGGGCAAGGCCCTCCTCGTCATCTCCTCGGAACTGCCGGAGCTGATCGGCCTCTGCGGCCGCATCCTCGTCATGCGCGCCGGCCAGCTGGCGGGCGAGCTGGCCCGGCCGGACTTCAGCGAGGCCGCGCTGATGCGGCTGATGGCGGGGGTGTGACCTAGCGCAGGACTCCCGGCTCGGGGCGCTGCTCCACGGGAATCGCCGGTCCCACGTCAACTTTTCCCTCGGGGATAATATGGCCCGTCATCGTGACCGGTTTCGGCATGTCGACCCCGAAAAAGGGCTCGCCTGCGATCATGAGCCGCGGCAATGCCTCGGCCAGCCCCACGCCCTGGGACGCTGTGGTCATCTTGGTCCGCCAGAGCAGGACCCTTCGCCCCCGCGCCAGCTCAGCGGCATCGTAAGCGGAGGCCACCACATAAAAGTTGTCGGTCTGCGCCAGCTCGACCAGCCGGCGGGTCTCGTAGTCGCGGCCCACGAAGGCCCCCAGGGGGGAGGGGCCCTGGATGTTGGCCCCCTCCATCGCGTCCTGGCGCAGCAGCACGCGCCCGAGCTCGGCGGCGAAGCGGTCCCCGCCGATCAACGCCGCACGGTCGAGCATGGCGCGATGGGCGTCATCGGGCGAATTCGTCGGATCGAGGGGCCCGTCCACGCTGGCGCTGTCATCCAGGGCGTTGGAGGCACCCCAGACGAAGATCAGCGCGAGCGAGGCGGCATGGCCGTCGACGGCGGGAAGATAGTGGGCCGAGGCCAGGGCCTTCTCCAGCCGGTCCTGCAGGACTCCGGTCGGCAGGGGCCGCTCGCCCCGCACCCCCTGGCCCATGTCGTGATAACCGACCGTCCGCGGCACGTAGTAGGCAGGATGCGCGGCGCTGGGAGGCTCCACTCCCCGGCCGGCCCTGGTCATTTCGGTGATGACGGTCACGTCGACCAGAGGCTCCTTTTGGATGGGTTTGGGCAGGAGTCGGAAAACAAACTGCCCGGAACTGGCCTCCGCAAACGCCGGGGCCGGATCGGAGGCCATCAGGAGGGGCGCGGTGGCGACGACACTCGCCAGGGCCACTCCAACAAGACAAGAAGCGCGCATTGAGGACAATGGGGTTGGGAGCGCCCTAATCATGGTCGCGGTGGGAGAATTCGTCAAGGCGGGGACGGCTTGCGACCGGCCGGGCCGCCCTAAGGCGGATTGCCCGAGGCGGTCGCAGTCGGGAGATTCATCTTCAGCCCGGTGATCTTGAGCGTGGAAGCAAAGGGCCCGGGGGCGGCGGGAGGCAGGGTCAGCGCGAGTCCGTCCGCGGACTGGGCGAACGGGACGGGCTCGGCGCTGCCGAGGAGGACGACGGAGGAGACCGTGCCCGCCTCGGTCCCGAGGGCCCTGATCACCGTCCGGGGGCCCGGCCAGGCGCCGAGGATCACCGCATAAAGATTGTCGCCCTTGACGGTGAAGCGGACGTTGAGGCTGTCCGGGGCGGGCCCATCGCTGAATTGGATCCAATTGTGCGTCCCATAGATGGCCTCGCCGTTGAGATCGAGCCAGCGGCCAATCCCGAGGAGCGTCTCCTGCTGGGCCTGCGGAATCGTGCCGTCCGCGCGGGGCGAGATATTCAGGGTGAAGTTGCCGTTCTTACTCACCGTGTCGACCAGCTTGGCGATGATCGGCCCGGGACCGGAAACCCGCATGTCGCTGGTGTAGCCCCAGGTCGAGCCGATCGGATCATCCACGTGCCAGACGCCCGGACGAATTCCCGCGGGCGACCGGACGCCGACCTTTTCGAAATCGACGATCGAGCCGATCTGCTCGGTGTTCCGGTTGCTGGGCGCGTAGGCCGCCTTCTTCGTCGTAATCGACACCTCCTTGCCCCATTCCTTCGCCCGGTTGTAGTAGTAGGCGGCCACCCGCAGCTTGAGCGGATCGAGGTACCGGATGTCGATGCCGTTGTCGAACCACAGCAGGTCGGGCTGGTATTTGTCGACCAGTTCGACGACCCGCGCGTACCAATCGACGAGGAATTTCTCGCAGGCCGCATCGCTGCGGTCCGCCACGTGGTAAAAATCGGCCCACTGCGGATTGTAGAGGTCGGCGTGTTCGGCCTTGAGCCGGGCGTCGAGGTCCGGGGCGGGATTGATGAACTGAAAGTTCTCGATCCCGTGGTTCGAGACGCCGAACTTCAGGCCCTGGGCCCGGACGGCCCGGGCGAGTTCCCCGATCAGGTCGCGGTGCGGGCCCATGCGCATGGCATTGAACGGCGTGACCGCGCTGTCCCAGAGGGCGAACTCATCATGGTGCTGGGCGGTCGGGATGACGTAGCGGGCGCCCGACCTCCGAAAGAGCTCGGCCCAGGCCGCGGCGTCGAATTTCTCCGCGGTGAACATCGGGATGAAGTCCTTGTAGCCGAACCGGTCCTGCGGTCCGAAGTGCTCGGCATGCCAGGCCCGGTCGGCCGCGTACATGTGTTTTTCGTACCACTCATTGTGGTGCGCCGGCACCGCATAGAGTCCCCAATGCATGAAGAGGCCGAACTTGGCGTCGACGAACCATTGCGGTACCCGGTAGTGGGCCTTGATCGATTCCCAGGTGGGATCGACCGGCCCTGGCGGCAGCGGCGTCGGAATCGCTGCGACCGCAGCCTGGACGACCGCCAGCCGGGTTTCCGGCGCCATGTCGAAGTCGTTCGCGTTGCCGCCCTCCGCCATGACCGTGGCGGCCGGGCGGACTTCGGAGGATTGCGCGCCGAGGCGGCCGGCCAAAGCCGGCCCCAGGACCAGGAGTGCGGCCCAGCGACGGATGGCTTGCGGGTGCATGGCAGGGGGCGGGGGAGGCCCCGCCACCGCCTAGAACGTGAACGTCGTCGTCAGCACCCACTCCTGCGGATCGATGATCCGGAAGTTGTAGGGCGAGCCGTCCGGGTTGACGGCGGTGACGCGCAGTCCGCCCGTCTGGAACACGTTCTGCCAGTTGAGTTGAAAGCGGACGCCGATCCGACCATGGTCCATCTTCATGTTGTAGTAGGCGAGCAGGTCGCCCGAGTACCGGGCCGGGTCGTAGATGGCCTTCGTGATGTCCAGGCTGCGGACCACGCCGTCCGATCCCGCGGCAGCGCCGAGGTAGCCGATGCTGCTCCGGCTGTCCCACCGGATGTCGCCGCCGATGGCGAAGTTCTTCAGGGGACCCTCGCTGAAGCGGTAGGTCGAGAGGGCGCGGTAGGTATACTCCTTGACCTGCGGGTTCGACTTCCCGAGCAGCGCCTGGTCGAGCTGGATGGGGGCCGAAACGCTGACCGAGTAGAAGTTCGCCGGCGTCTGGGAGGTGAAACGGCCGTCCGTCCACCAGAAGTGGCCGGCGCCGTCATTCAGGGCCAGCCAGGCGGGCATCCGAAGCGCGATGTAGTCGGTCAGGTCGCCCTCGAGGGAGGTCTGGATCGACTTGGTCTGCGCCCCTGTGAGCTTGAAGTTCCAGTTCGCGTTCGGGTTGTAGTCGATCTCGAGCTCGGCGCCCTTGGCGACCGTGTTGTTCGTGCCGCGGAGCGTCGCACCCGCGATGGCGGAGTTGATCGTGGCCTGGGTGACAGCGGGATAGTTCTCCAGGGCAGTGGCGGCCGCGACGACGCGAGGATCGGTCAAGGGAAGTCCGCCAAGGATGGCGGCCTCGGAGTTCAGCGCCCAGTTGTTGATCGCGAAGGCGTCGTTGCCTTGGCCCGTTCCGCCAAATTCCAACCGGAAGATGCGCGAGCCGATCGTGGTGTCGGCGTTGCGGTCGTTAGTCACGGTGTTCTTGTAGCCCGAGGCGCGCACCACCAGCTTGTCCTTGAAGAAGCTGAGGTAGCCGCCCAGGTCCTGGCCATGGCCGTAGGTGTTGGGCAGCACCTTGTTAAAGAGATCGATCGCCGGGGGCTGTGGAACGAAGCTGTCGGACTTGTCGCCGAAGAAGCCGATCCAGGGGAGGGGCTTGACCACGAGGCTGAGGGTCCGGGTCTTGCCCGCGGCATTGGTCCAGGGCAGCCAGGTCGTCGTCGGGGTCTGGCTGTAGATGCCGGTCACCGGGTTGTCCACGTTGCCGTTGGAGTTGCGGACTCGGTTGAAATCGTTGCGGATGCCCCCGGTGAACACGATGCGGTCGTCGAGGAAGAGGCTCTGCAGCACCACGCCGCGCGAGGTCACCTCCTGCTTGGTCTGGCTGGCGACATAGGGGGCTTGGCCGAAGGGCTCGTTCAGGGTGGTGAACGTCCCGTTGGCGAGGTTGTAATTGAAGGTGAAGTTGCCCTGCACGCCGGACTTGGGCGGCGTGTAGTTCTTGGTGTAGCCGAGCGCGCCCGGCGGCCCGACGTAGTAGCGGTAGGTGGGGCGGGCGATCGCGGCGCCGTTCGTCAGATTGATGGTGGTGCCGGCGGCAACGAAGGGCGGGACGTTCCAGGGGGCGTTGGGGTCGAGGACCGCCTCACGGTAGCGGTAGGTGCCGTCCTCGATGTGGCGGCTCTCGTAGTAGCCCAGGATGCGGTGCTCGCCGAGGAAGCGCAGGAGATTATGCTTTCCCACCAGATCCTCCATGTTCAGGTCATAGGTGAGCTGGGCCTGGAGGTTGTCGTTGTACTCCGGGCTCTGGAAGATCGTCGGCTCGGTGGCCTGGTAGAAGGGCCGCCGGAAGTAGGGATTCGGCCGGCCGTCGAGCAGGAACTGGTTGATGTCGATCCCCAGGGCCGGCGGATTCACGATGTTGCGGTTGTAGCTGTTGGAGTCCTCGAGATGCCAGGCGCCGCGGATAAAGAGGTTCGGGGCGAGCTGCTGCTCGATCGAGGTCGTGTAGAGGGTGGCATGGTCATAGTTCCAATCCGGCGAGACGGTGTTGTACTTGGTCCAGTCATAGATGGCCTTGTTATTCACGCCCGGGATGTTGTAGAGGATGCCGGAGTTCACGTCGCCGCGCTGGATCAGCGAGCCGCTGCCCTGGAGCATGCGGACGCTGCTGTTCGAGCCGGCATTGGGATTGTTCGAGGTGCCGAGGCGGTTCACCTCCCAAAGCTCCACCTGGCCGTTCGAGATATACATGCTCGGGCGGGTATAGTTGGTGCTGTTGGCGAAGAGCCCGATGGGCAGCGTGTTGGTCGTGCTCCCGGGCAGGAGGTTCTCGTTGCCCGACTGCGTCACCACGGTCTGGGTCCCGTTGCCCGCCGTGGCCGTGAAGGTGAGGGGGTTCCACGTGGGACGGCCATCCGCGATCCACTCCGTGACGTCGTCGCGCGGGGTGATATAGTTCGGGGTCTGCCGGTCCTCCATGAAGTGCTCCCAGGTCAGCTTGATCGTCGTCCAGGGGAACGGTCGGATCGTCGTCGTCAGGTAGAGCCGCTTGATGCGGTCGTAGGACGGCTTCCGTTGAAACGCATTTTCCGTGTCGTCCGCCGCGATCCGGAAGGCGACCTTATCCTTCCAGAGGACGCGGTTGAAATCGATGTTGGTGCGCCAGCCGCCGTAGCTGTCGGCGCGCAGAGCCACCATGTTGCTGTCCCGACTGGTATTCGCCGCCAGGGTGTTGAGGTTGACCGTGCCCGCGGGCTGACCCAGGCCGAAAAGGGTGGAATTGGGTCCGCGGCTGATCTCGACCGACTCCAGGTCGTAGGTATCGACCGGAATGCGCGAGGTCATGCTGAAATTGTTGATCGAAACGTTCGGTACCCCGAGCCCGCGCACGCGGACCGCCGTCTGCGGCGAGGACTGGATCGCGTCGTTCGTCTGCGCATTGCTGAGTTGTGCGGTGTAGTCGGAGGTGCCCTCGGTGTTCGCCTCGTACTTGAAGATGTCGTTGATATCCAGCGCCGCCGTGTCATCCAGCTGCGCCTTCGTCACCACCGTGATCGAGGCGCCCAGGTCCTCGATCTTCGAGTTGATGCGCGTGCCCGCCAGCGTGTTGGCGCCGTAGTAGCCGCTGTCCTTCTCCGCCTGGACCTCGAAGGGGGAGAGCTTGATGGTCTGGTTGGCCGATGATGCCTGCGGGGTGGGCGACGACGCCGTCGTCGAGGTCGTGGTCACGGGAATCGTCGTGCTCGTCGTGGTCGTGGTGGTCGTCGAGGTCGCCGTCGCATCGGCCGCCGGGGTGGGCTGCGCCAACTGGGCCGAGGCCAGCACGGGTGAGAACAGGGCGAACGTGGCGCCGAGGAGCGCGGGATGAAGCCGGCAGAATAGCCGCGGGGATGAGTTCATGCGTGGTAGGTCAGGTCGGTGTTGGACTCGGAGGGCCCGGCGGCGCGGTCAGGCGCATCCGGAAAAGGGTACTAGGCAGCCATGAGGCTGGGGGCGCGAGGGGTGAGGGGAGCCGCTTGAACAGCCTCAGAAAACCGAACCGTAAGGCAAAATATTTGATGGGCGTTTTTGCGACATCGTGACATGCCGTGCGATGCGTGCTGCAGAGTGAAATCGGGTTGCCTAGTGGCAATCCCCGATGGACTATGCGTATAAATGCGACACTTTGACTGGCGCGGGCACGCCCTGCCCCTGCCGGACCGGCTTTTTCGGCAGCCCTTTTACGTGACCCATGCGGGCCGCGAGCACGTGCGGCCGCGGCAGGCCTATCCGCACCCGGGCCAGCCTCACTATTACGACATTTCGTGGGGCGAGGGCCGGATCCTGGGAGAATTCTGCCTTTCGCTGATCACCCGGGGACGCGGCGAGATCGAGACCAAGCTGGGCCGCCAGCCGATCGAGGCGGTCCAGGCGTGGCTCTACCGCCCCGGGGAATGGCACCGGCACCGGCCCGCGTATGCCATTGGCTGGATCAATCACTGGATCAAGTTCAACGGCAGCCTGGCCCATGAGTGGATGCAGGACGGGGCCTTCCAGCTCCGGGGAAACCGCGTTCCGCTGGCCGATCCGAAGCTCTTCGAGCGACAATTTCGGCACCTGGTGGCGGCCATCGCTGCGGGCAAGGGGCGCAACTCCCTGCAATTTGCGTGGGAAGCGATCGGGCTGCTGTCGCATTTCCTCGTGGATCGGAGCTCGGCGGACCAGCCCGGCGTCCCCAAGTCCGGTGACGCCATCGTGGATGCCGTGCGGAACTACATCTGGAGCCAGAGCCACAACCAGATCAGCGTGACCGACGTTGCCCACCATACCGGGCTGAACCGGCGCACCTTGGAGCGCGGATTCAAGGCCGCCACCGGCACCACGCTGTTCGGCGAGATCCAGCAGTGCCGGCTTTCACGCGCCACCCTGCTCCTGCGCGAGAGCGATGTGCCGATCAAGTACGTGCTCAGCCGCACGGGCTTCACCAGTTACCAGCAGCTCCGGCTTTCCTTCCACAAGCACTTCGGCCGGTCCCCGGAAAGTTACCGGAGCAGCCACCCCTCCTCCGTCAGGACGCCGGAGGAAGCTCGATCTGGCCACGGAGATAGGTGACGGCCCGGCCGGCGAGGTGCACGCGGTCCCCGGCCAGGGAGCACCAGAGTTCCCCGCCCCGGGCCGAGACCTGCCTGGCATGCAGCTCCTTCCGGCCGAG
>CAZKAH010000004.1:0-34215 GCA_964550715.1 uncultured Opitutaceae bacterium | reverse complement strand
GATGGGGCGGCCTTGCTTGGCTGACGCATAGAGCGCTCGCACGAGCGCGACCGCCTTGCGTCCCTCGTCTCCGTCGAGGGCCGGCGCGCGGTTTTCCCTCAAGGCATCGACCAGGTCCTGAAACTGCCGCTGATGCCCGACAAAGCCGATGGTGTTGGGGGCGCTCGCGCCGGTGCCCATGGCGGCCTGGCCCGAAGCGGCCCGGATCGCTTCGTCACCCGGCTGGGCGTCCTTGAACTCCCACTTTGAGATGCGATCATCCTCCAGCGAAATGGAGCCGGTGGCCCCGCAGATCTCGAGCCGGCGCTGCCAGCCGGGCCAGAGGGCGGTGCTGGCCTCGATGGCGCCCAAGGCCCCGTCCGGGAACTTCAGGGCCGCGCTGGCCGTGTCTTCCGCCTCGATCTGCCCATAGACCCGCCGGGTGGACCAGCAAAAGACCTCCGACGGCATCCCCGCGAACCACTGCAGGAGATCGAGTCCGTGGATTGCCTGGGCCATGATCACGCCGCCGCCGTCGATGGCCAGGGTCCCGCGAGTGCCGGTATAATACTGTGCCGCCCGGTGCCACTTCACGTAGGCGCTGGCGAGGACGAGCTTGCCGAGTCGTCCGGCCGCGATCGCCGCCTTCACGGTCCGGGCGCCCTCGCCGAATCGGCCCTGGAAGATCGGCACGACCCAGACCTTGGCGGCGCGGGCCGCCTCCAGGATCTGGTCGACCCGCTCCGTGGTGATCTCGATCGGCTTCTCGATGATGACATGCTTGCCCGCGCGGATGGCTGCCAGCGCCGGCTCAAGGTGCGCACCGCTCGAGGTCGTGACGCAGACGACATCGACCCCGGGCCGGGCCAGCAGTTCACCGAGATCGGTGGTGGCAAACGGCACGCCATGCTTCTGGGCGAAGGCCCGGGCCTTCTCGGCATTCCGCGTCGCCACCCCGACCAGCTTGGCGCCTTGGAGGTGGGAAATGGCCTGCGCATGAAAATCGGCGACCATGCCGAGGCCGTAGATGGCAAAGCCGAGCGGAGGAGGCGTGGACATCGGGGAAGGGATCAGCGGTACGCCGCCAGCATCGCGTAGACGATCACGCCGGTGACGGAGACGTACAGCCAGATGGGAAAGGTATAGCGGGCCAGGCGCCGGTGGGCCGGGAAGCGGCCGGTGAGGGACAGGAAGAAAGTGATCAGGATCAGGGGCAGGGCGATCGCCGACAGCGCGATGTGGGAGATGAGGAGGGCGAAATACCAGGGCCGGATGGCGCCGCCGCCCATGAACTTCAGGTCTCCATGCAGGGCGTGGTTGGTGATGTAGGTGACGAGAAAGGCGGACGACAGGATGAACGCCGTGAACATCGCGTTGCGATGCGGGATGAAGCGCCGCGCCCGGATATACGCGAAGCCGGTGACCAGCGCGACGGCGGAGAGCCCGTTGAGCAGGGCGTTGAGCGCCGGCAGGAAGAGCAGATGGAGGCCGACGACGTCGGTTGGCGTGTGATAGTAGACCAGCCAGCAAAGAAACAGGCTGGCGGCGACGCTGATCGCGATGATGGCCGCCACCACCGCCACGGGAGTGCGGGTCGCGTTGCTCGGGAGGGGCGCGGTGTCGGCGGGGATCATGCGGCTCCGGTCAGAAATGGATCAGCCGGTCCGCGACCAGCGCGATGAGGATCAGGGGCAGGTAGCCGATCGAGGCGAGGAAGAGCTGGCGGGCGGCGGCGTCGCGGCGCTTGGGACGGAGGAAGGCGATGGCCTGCCAGAGCATCCAGCCGCCAAACAGCGCCGCGGCGGCGCCGTACCATAGGCTGGTGCGGTGGAGCACGCAGGGCAGCAGGCTGAAGAGCACGAGCAGGATCGAGGTCACCAGCGCCCACCGCGCGACCCAGGCGCCCGATTCATCCCGGACGGGCAGCATCGGGAAGTGCACGGCCGCATAGTCGCGGCGGTAGGTCCAGGCCACCGCCATGAAATGCGGGATTTGCCAGAAGAACATGATCCCGAAGAGGGTCCACCCCAGCGGGGTGATGGTGTTGGTGGCCGCGGCATTGCCGATCAGCGGCGGCAGCGCCCCGGCCACGGCCCCGATCTCGGTGCTCCAGCGGGAGGTGGGCTTCGCCGGGGTGTACCACCCCAGGTAAGCGACCATCGTCAGGAGGGCGCAAAGCGCGGCCAGCCCGTTGACGAGGGCGAAGAGCAGCATCAGCGAGAAGATGCACATCGCCGCTCCCAAAACGAATGCCGACCCGGTGGCCACCTTGCCCGAGGGGATGGGGCGGTCGGAGGTGCGCTTCATCCGCGCATCCGTCTCGTGCTCGAGCCATTGGTTGAGCGAGGCGACCCCGCCGGCGGCCAGCGAAGCGCCGAGCAGCACCCAGCCGAAGGTGGTCCAGCCCGCGAACGGGCGCGCCACCGCGTAACCGACGACGGCCGTCAGCACCGAAAGCATGCTCAGGCGCGGCTTGGTCAGCTCGAGATAGTCTGCGAACTTGGCGGACTCCGGCATGTCAGGCAGGGGCTGGCGTCTCCAGGACGTCGCGATGCGCGCACCAGGTGATCCAGAAGGTGGTCGCCAGGGTCAGGGCGCCGACGATCACATGGGCGGTGGTGATGCCGGGATCGCGGGCGGTGCGAATGACGGCCGCACCGAGGAGGATCTGGAGCGCGAGCAGGCTGACCATGGCCGAGGCGCCGCAGCGCATGCCGAGCGTCGCACCCGGATCGCGCCAGACCTTGGCGGCCAGCCACACGAGGACGACCGTCACGACCAGGGCCATGACCCGATGCGCAAAATGGATCCCGACGCGGAAGTCCCAGGCCGGCGGCAGGAGCGCGCGGCCGGGACCCGACCAGGGGAAGGAGGGGATGGCCAGCCCCGCGTTGCTGTGCCGCATGACCGCGGCGATGGCCAGCTGGACGAAGAGCAGGAGGCAGCAGAGGGAGCCGGTCCGGCGGAGGGCGCAGCTCACGGGTGTCGCCCGGCCGATCCAGGAACGGGAGGAGGCCGTGGCGATCGCAAACAAGGCGCAGACGAAGAGCTGCGCCAGGCAGGCGTGCAGCATGGCGAAGAGCTCCCCGACGCTCGTGTCGATCGGCTTCACCTGGTTGGGGTCGAGCAGGACGCGCAGGCCGCCGACCGCGGCCTGCACGAGCACGAGGCTGAAGGCGAACCAGCCAAGCCGGCGGAGCCAGGCCCGCGATTCCAGGCGGGAGAGCGCGATCGCGACCACCAGGGTGAGGAGGCTGAGCAGCCCGACGCTGAGCCGGTGGGAGTGTTCGGCGAACATCGCCACGTTGGTCAGCCAGCCGTGCGGGTTGAGCGACCCGTTGGACAGCGGCCAGTCGGGGAAGGCCATGCCCGCCCCGATGGTCGTCGTGAAGGCTCCCAGGGCCACCGTGACAAAGGACCAGGCGCAGGCCGCGGCGGCCAGCGCGGCGACGGCGGGGTGGTGGGCGGGGGTGCGCGCGAGGGAAGGGGACGGGGACATGAGCGGTGCGACCCGCCAGCAGAAGGCCCCGTGCTACTTACCGCAAACCCTTTGACAATTCTATCAGCCGACGGATTTGTGGGGTTGTGAAAGCTTATGGCCCCGCACGATTTGCGTCTCTGGGCGCAGCGCTGGCCGGCCTGATCCTTCTGGGGGGCTGCGCGCGGCATCCCTCCGAGCCGCCCGGCCCAAGGCGCTACCCCCTGACCGGGGAGGTGGTGTCGGTGGATGCGGTCCATCAAAAGCTTACCGTGAATCACGACGAGGTGCCGGGCCTCATGCCCGGAATGACGATGGAATTTGCGGTCTCGGCCGGCGACGCGGCGACCATCCATCCCGGGGAGCGCATCCGCGCGGAGCTGGTGGCCGACCTGAAGGCGCCCCGGCTCGAGAGGATCTGGCCGGACGATCGCGCCGCGGCCGATGCGGTGGCGGCGAGCCAGCGGAAGCTCCGCGAGGATACCCACGATCGGGGCAATGCGGTGTTTCGCGACCTGGGGGAGGCCATGCCCGAGTTCGCGCTCTATGACCAGGACGGCCGGGTGGTGCAGAGCGGGCGTTTTCGCGGCAAGCAGGTCGTCCTGAACTTCATCTACACCCGCTGCCCGTTTCCCGACATGTGCCCCGCCGCGACGATGAAGATGATGGCCGCCCAGCGCCTCGCGCGGCAGGCCGGGGTCAGGAATGTCGAGTTCGTCTCGGTCTCGCTCACGCCGGACTATGACACGCCCGGCGTGCTGCGGGAGTACGCGGACGCGCGGGGCATCGACACGGGCAACTTCTCCTTTCTCACGGGACCCGACGGCGCGATCCGCGATCTCCTGACCCAGTTCGGGGTCATCGCCGAGTTTGAGGGCACCCTCCTCAAGCACACGCTCGCCACGCTGCTGATCGACGAGCATGGCAGGATCGTCTGGCGGGCGGACGGCACGCAATGGGAGCCCGCCGACTTCGTGGCCCGGATGCGCAAGGAATGAGCGCTTCGCTCTCCCCGCCGCAATGGCGGCAGGTCGGGATGCTCACCGCGGCCGCGGTCGTCCTGCTGGCCGGGGTGGATTTGTTCCGGTCGCGTCCCGATCTCACCCATATGGATTTTGTGGCGGGCGGACCGGGTTCCCTGGAGTTCTGCGATCCCGCGAATCCGCGCTTCCTGCCTGTGGTCGCCCGTTCCTCGCCGGTCGTGGCGGAATTGCGGACCTCCGCTCCGGCCGTCGCCGGGGGACCGGTCGCGGCGGTGCTGGTCCTGCGGACCAACACCGGCAAGCCGATCGGCCCGCGCGACCTGCGCCCGACCGGGGCGGAGAAGATGAGCCTGCTGGTCGTCGACCCGAAACTTGTCGATTTCCAGGCGCTGCGGCCAAATCCGGGCTCCCGTCCGGGTGAATGGCTGTTCGCGTTCACCCCGCGCGGGTCGGGAACTTACCGGATCTTCGCCGATTTCACGCCGGAAGCCACTGGGCAGGAGATGTACGCTTCCGTGGACCTTGCCGTGGCCGGCCGGAGAATCGCTGATTCAACGGTTGAGTCGGCGCGGGGATCGACCGCGGGGCGCGCCAGCTGGCGCATGGTCCTTCATCCGTCGGTCGCGCCAATTCGAGCCCGTGAACCCGTGGACTTGGACTTTGCGGTGGCGCGGCTCGATGGCAGCGCACCCGCGCTGCAGCCGGTCGATGGATTTCCGGCCCGACTGGTGGCTTTCGATCAGAACCGGACGGGCTTCGTTAACCTGCGGCCCGAGCCGGCTTCAGCGTCCGCGGCGGATGGGAAGAGGGATATTTTTACGTTCAAGGTCACGATCCCGGACCCAGGTAACTACGTGATCTGGAGTCGGATCAGCGATCGAGGAACGGAGGTCGACACGCCTTTTCCCCTCGAAGTTGTGCCGTGAGCCGGGTTGCTACGATCCCGGCAATCCCCATAATAATCCATGATGACTCCCCCCGAAATTGATCCGATCGCACTCGTGCTGGCGAAGATTCGAAAATTGCAGCGGGCCGCGTCGTTCCAGCCCTTCGCGGTCGTCACGTCTAGTGGTCAATCTTACCGCATTCCGACCGCGGATCATGTCACGGTCATGGGACTGACCCATCGGATCGTGATCGAGTTCGACGATTGTACTTGGGTCGACTTGAGCCCTCTCCACGTCACGGCGGTCGAGGTTCTGCCGAAGCCGGAAGCTTGATCGGGAAGCTTCTCAGAACTTCAGGTGCTTCACCGTGAGCCCCTGATTGATCAGCTGCTTGAGGGAATCGATGCCGATCCGGAGGTGATCGCTGACAAACTGGGCGTCGACCTTCTTGTCGCTCTCGGCGGTCTTGACCCCCTCCGGCACCATCGGCTGGTCCGAGACCAGGAGGAGGGCCCCCGTGGGGATCTCGTTGAAAAAGCCGGTCATGAAGATCGTGGCCGTCTCCATGTCCACCGCCATGGCGTGGATCCGCTTGAGGTATTTCTTGAATTCCTCGTCGTGCTCCCAGACCCGGCGGTTGGTCGTGTAGATCGTGCCCGTCCAGTAGTCGCGCGCGTGGTCGCGGATGGTCGTGGAGATCGCCTTCTGCAGCGCGAAGGCCGGCAGGGCCGGGACCTCCGGCGGGAAATAGTCGTTGCTCGTGCCGTCGCCCCGGATGGCCGCGATCGGGAGGATGAGGTCCCCGACCTCCGCACGATGCTTGACCCCTCCGCACTTGCCCAGGAACAGCACGGCCTTGGGCGGAATGGCGCTGAGGAGGTCCATCACCGTCGCGGCGGTCGCGCTGCCCATCCCGAAATTGATGATGGTGATGTCGCCGGCGGTGGCGTTGGGCATCGGCCGGTCCTTGCCCATGATCGGCACCTTGTGCTGCTTGGCGAAGAGCTTCACGTAGTGCTGGAAATTCGTGAGGAGGATGTATTCCCCGAATTTCTTCAGCTCCACGCCCGTGTAGCGGGGCAGCCAGTTCTCCACGATTTCACGGCGGGTCTTCATGAGCGGGCCGAGCCTAATTGGGCGCCGGGGAAGGGCTAGGCATTTCCTGCCGCTCCATGGGCGAGAGGTGGCTGGGAGCGGGCCATTGAACTCTTAATAACTTGTAGGACAACGAGTTAACAACAATGGCATGTCCTTTGCTTTTAGCAGGGCAATCTCCGCCATGCCTTCCACCGCCGCCTCCGTCCAGTCCTCGAACCCGCGCTTTCTCTGGAACGAGATCGTCCGCTGGACCTTCGAAGTCTGCATCCTGCGCAAGGAGGGACGCGAGGGCAAGGTGGCCGTGCTCCTCCAGGAGCGGCTGCCCGCCCTGATCCGGGCCTGGTCCAGCCGGTCCGGCCAGCCCGCCGCCGCCTGCCAGCAGCAGCTCCGCGGCCTCTTCGGCCGGGTCCAGGAAAGCGTGGAGCTCGGCTTCATGCAGCAGCGCATGATCGTCGGCGAGATCTGCGCCCGCTTTGCCGACCAGCCCGCCTACGCCCGCCTGCCCGGCGCCTCCGGCGCCGTGGCCCTGCGCCGCGAGGTCCCGATCGACGACGTCTCGGCGATGCTCGACGCGCTCGGCGAGGCCGAGTTCGAGCGGATGGGCGAATCCATCCTCCCCGTGCGCCGGGCGACGATGATGCCCCGCGACCTGTTCGCCGAGGAGCCGGCCGCCGCCGTCCTGACCGCCTGATCCCTTGTTCCCCCAACGGAAAAACCACAACCCAGCCATAATCCAAAAGTGAAAACCGCGCTAAATAAAACCACCAGCAAGAGCTCCCACGCCAACGGCGAGGGCCGCTCCGCCAGCACCGAGACCACCACGTTCGTCGGTCTCGACTGGGGCACGAACACATCGTGCCTCATGGCCGCCCCCGGCAACTCCTCCGAGACCACGGTCGCCCTCAAGCAGCAGATTCCCACCGTGGTGGGCTATGCCGCCGACAACGTCCTGCAGCGCGTGCTGCCGGGCGACGCCAAGGTGCTCTTCGGCCAGGAGGCCCTCGCGCACAAGCTCTACCTGAGCATCGTGCGCCCGCTCCGCGGCGGCGTCATCCATGACCTGCCCTCCGCCCGCCAGTTCGCGCAGCACCTGCGCGACCGGCTCAAGGCGGGCGACCGCGAGGTCCGCGCCGTGATCGGCATGCCCGCCAGCTCCGACCTCGCCGCCCGCGAGAACGCCCGCAAGGCCGTCCAGGGCGTGTTCGACAAGGTCATCTTCGTGCCGGAGCCGTTCCTCGCGGCCCTGGGCTATCGCGACGATGCCAAGGTCAACGAGGGCAAGTATCAGGATCCCGTGGCGAACTCCCTCTACATCGACATCGGCGCCGGCTCGACCGACGTCTGCCTCGTGCAGGGCCACTACCCGACGGCCGACGACCAGCTGAGCGAGCCCTTCGCCGGCGACGCGGTCGACCAGATCATCCTCGACGGCGTCCTCGCCGCCTATCCGGACTGCGGCCTCACGGTCGCGCGGATCCGCGACATCAAGGAGCAGCACTCCTACGTCCTCGCGAAGGACGGCGCCACGCCGGCCATCGCGACCGTCATGGTCGGCGGCAAGCAGCGCAAGCTGGACGTCACCGACCAGGTCGGCGCGGGCTGCGAGGCCCTGCTCCAGAAGGTCTTCGAGCTCACGCGCGACCTGATCGCGCGCGCCGACGCGGAGAGCGTCACGGAGCTCCTGCAGAACATCATTGTCACCGGCGGCGGCAGCCTGATCAAGGGCTTCGGCGTCGCGCTCCAGACCAAGCTCCTGGAGGAAGGCTTCGAGAATCCGCGCGTGCGCGTCCTGGGTGAGAACTACAAGGACTACGTCGCCCGCGGGGCCCTCAAGGCCGCCCGCCAGGCCAAGGACCGCCACTGGCAGAACCTGCTCGGCTAGGCGTCTCCCCCAAAATTGGGTTTGTTGTTCCGGCCTGCGGCGCCCGCGCGTCGCAGGCCGGTTTTTTTGCGCTTTTCCCCTGCGGAGCTCAGCTCGCCAGCGCGTTGCTGGTGTTCAGGTGCTCCGCCCCGGTGTATTTCTCCGACTGCTCGTCGGCGTGGTAGCTCGACCGCACCAGGGCGCCGCTTTCCACCACCCCGAAGCCGAGCCCCAGGCCGAATTCCTTCCAATGGACGAACTCCTCCGGGCTGACCCAGCGGTCGACCGGCAGGTGCTGGGCGGTCGGCTGGAGATACTGCCCGATCGTGAGGATGCTGATCCCGTCCCCGGCGAGGTCGCGCAGCGTCTGCTCGACCTCCTCGCGGCGCTCGCCCAGGCCGAGCATGATGCCGGTCTTGGCGACGAAGCCGCGGCCCTGGGCGTGCCGCAGGACGGACCGCGAGCGGTCGTACCGCGCCTGGACCCGGACCGGCTTCTGCAGGCGCTCCACGGTCTCGACGTTGTGGTTGAAGATGTCGGGCTTGGCCGCGAGCACGGTGTCCACGTCCTCCAGCCTCCCCTTGAAGTCGGGCACCAGGACCTCGATCGCCGTCCGCGGGTTGCGGTAGCGCACGGCGCGGATGGTCGCCGCCCAGACGCTGGCGCCCCCGTCGGCGAGCTCGTCGCGGGCCACGCTGGTCAGGACGCAATGCCGCAGGCCCATCCGGGCGACGGCGTCGGCGACGCGCGCCGGCTCGCCCAGGTCGAGCTCGGTCGGGCGCCCGGTCTGCACCGCGCAGAAATTGCAGGAGCGCGTGCAGATGTTCCCGAGGATCATCAGGGTCGCCGTGCCGCGCGACCAGCACTCCCCCAGGTTGGGGCACTGCGCGCTCTGGCAGACCGTGTGCAGCTGGTGCTCGTCCACGAGCTTCCGCACGGCCGAGTAGACGGGCCCGCCGGGCAGCTTGGCGCGGAGCCATTCGGGTTTGCGCGGGTGCATCGTGAGGGACTATCGCCGCAAAAAGCGGCGGCGGGCGCAAGAATTAAGCCCGAAACTTCAGGCCCGCCATCCCAATTTCCGTTTGCCCCGACCCCGGCCCCGGACCACGCTTGCCGGTTCCATGGCCGACATCCCCTCCGAGATCACCCACGACCAGCCGGCGGTCCGCCGCCAGAAGCTGGCCGATCTGCGCGCGGCGGGCACCGATCCGTTCCGGGCCAGCTTCACCCCGACGCACTTCTCGGGCGAGGCGCTGAAGGCCCACGTCGAGGGCCAGGAGCCGGGCGTCGCCGTGGCGGTGGCGGGTCGCCTCACCATCATCCGCGACATGGGCAAGAGCCAGTTTGTGAAGATCCAGGACCAGGAGGGGGTCATCCAGCTCTACGTCAAGCGGGACGTCGTGGGCGACGAGGCCTACGCGGCTTTCAAGCGCCTCGACCTTGGCGATATCATCGGCGCCCAGGGAACGCTGTTCAAGACCAAGGCCGGCGAGATCACCGTGCGGCTCGAGCGCTTCACCCTCGTCGCCAAGGCGCTCCGGCCGCTGCCGGAGAAATGGCACGGCCTGACCGACCCCGAGCAGGTCTACCGCCAGCGCTACCTCGACCTCATCGTCAACGCCGAGTCGCGCCGCCGCCTGTTCCTGCGCTCGCGGATCGTCTCCGCGGTCCGGCGCTTCCTGGACGACCGCCGCTTCATCGAGGTGGAGACGCCCGTCCTGCAGAACGTCGCCGGCGGCGCCGCCGCCCGCCCGTTCACCACGCACCACAACGCGCTCGGGGTGGACTTCTTCCTCCGGATCTCGCTCGAGCTCTACCTGAAGCGGCTCCTCGTCGGCGGCTACGACCGGGTCTACGAGATCGGCCGGAATTTCCGCAACGAGGGGATCTCGCGGCGCCACAACCCGGAGTTCACGATGCTGGAGGTCTACCAGGCCTACAGCGACCACCGCGGCATGATGGTCCTGATCAAGGAGCTGATCACGACCCTCTGCCGCGACGTCCTCGGCACGATGAAGATCGCGCATCCCGCCAGCGGCCGGGAGATCGACTTTGGCGGCGAGTGGCGCGAGGTCGACTACAAGGACCTGATCCGCGCGGAGACGGGCGACCCCGATTGGTTCAAGCGGAGCCGGGCGGAGCATGCCGCGGCCGCGGAAAAGCTCGGCCTCAGGGATATCCAGCCGGGCTGGGAGGATTTCGAGATCACGAACGAGATCTTCTCCAAGCGGATCGAGCCCGCCCTGATCCAGCCGACCTTCGTCCTCCACCTGCCGAAGGAGCTCTGCCCGCTGGCCAAGATCAACGCGGCCGACCCCGAGACCCTCGACGTCTTCGAGCTGTGCATCGGCGGCATGGAGATCGCCCCGGCCTATTCGGAGCAGAACGATCCCGACGTGCAGCGCGCCATGTTCGAGAAGCAGGCGGGCGGCGAGCAGCAGAGCATCGACCAGGACTTCCTCCTCGCGCTGGAGCACGGCATGCCCCCTGCCGGCGGCATGGGGGTCGGGATCGACCGGCTCTGCATCCTGCTGACCGGGGCGGAGAGCATCCGCGACGTCATTCTCTTTCCCCTCCTGCGGCCCGAGGCGGCGCCGGCGGCGGGTGCCGGGCCGGGAGACGCATAGGCGCCGATGCCCTGGTTCCTCTACCTGGCGCTGAAGCAGCTCTTTCCGGGCGGAAAGCGATTTCCCTTTTTCACCGCGATCTCCGTCTTCGGCGTTTCGCTCGGGGTCATGGTCCTGGTGGTCACGCGGAGCGTGATGGGCGGATTTCATTTCGACATCCAGCGGATGATCGTGGATTCGCAGGGAGAGGTGCAGATCCAGTCGCGGGGCCTGCTCGCGAACTATCGAGCCGTGGCGAAGCGGGTGGAGCGGGTGCCCGGGGTGGTGGCGGCCACCCCCTATGCGCTGGCCGCGGTCATGGTGCAGTACCAGGGCCATGCGGTCTACCCGCAGCTGGCGGGCGTCGATCCCGCCAGCTTCGGGCGGGTGACCAACCTCCGCCAGTACCTGAAGATCGGGTCCTTGGACGACCTGGACGACGACTCCGTCATTCTGGGCGTCGCCCTGGCCGACAGCCTCGGGGTCTCGGTGGGCGATGAGATCGAGATCTACTCGCCGCTGATCATCCAGAAATACAGCAACAGCGGGGAGATCTTCCTCCCGCGCGCGGTCCGGGTCGTCGGCATCGTCGAATTCGGCCACCAGCAGCTCGATACCAGCACCGTCTACGGCACGCTCCGGCTGGTGCAGGATCTCTACGACCTGGACACGAATGTCCACGGGCTGTACGTCCGCCTTCGGCCCGGGCTCAACGAGGACGAGGGCGCGCAGCGGATCAATGCCGCGCTCGCCTCGGATCCGGCCATGCCGCGGGATCTCCACGCGCGCTCCTGGCAGGATTCCTGGAGCGACTTCCTCTGGATCCTCGCCCTCGAGAAGAACATGACCTCCTTCATGCTCTTCATCATCGTGATCGTCGCGGCCTTCTCGGTCACGAGCTCGCTCCTGATCTCGGTCATCCGCAAGACCCGGGAGATCGGGCTGCTGGGCGCCCTGGGGGCCCGGCCGATCGAGGTGGCGGCCTGCTTCTGCGTCCAGGGACTCTTCATCGGGGTCCTGGGCACGATCCTGGGCCTCGGGCTGGGGTTCGGCGCGCTCGCCATCCGCAATGACGTCGTCCTCGGGATCGCCCGGCTGTTCGAGCGGGCCGACGTGCTGCGCCGCTTCTATCAGTTCAGCCAGCTGCCGGCGCATACCTCCGCCGAGGACGTCGTCGTCACGGTCATCCTGACCGTGGTCGTGTCGACCCTGGCGGGCCTGCTGCCGGCCTGGCGGGCGGCGCGGCTGAAGCCGGTGGAGGCCCTGCGCAATGAATGAGGCGGCCCTCAGCGCCTCCGGGCTGCGCAAGAGCTACCAGAGCGGCGACCGCCGGATCGAGGTGCTGCGCGGCGCGGACCTGACGATCGCCCCGGGCGAAAGCGTCAGCATCCGCGGCGAGTCCGGCTCGGGCAAATCGACCCTGCTCCATCTCTTCGCGGGACTCGACGCCCCCGATGCGGGCACGCTGGCCTGGGGCGGCTCCCCCGACACCGGGCCCCGGCGCCGCGCGGCTTTCCTGGGCATGGTCTTCCAGGCCTTCTACCTGATCCCCGAGATCGACGCCTACGCCAACGTGCTCATGGCGCGTCGGATCCAGGGGCGGATCGATGCCGGCGCGAAGGCGCGCGCGCGGGAACTGCTGACCCGGGTCGGGCTGGCCGAGCGCGGGCACCACCTGCCGACGGAGCTGTCGGGCGGCGAGCGCCAGCGGGTGGCGGTGGCGCGGGCCCTGATGAATTTTCCGCGGCTGCTGCTGGCGGACGAGCCCACCGGCAACCTCGACGAGGGATCGGGCGACGCGGTCATCGATCTCCTGCTGTCCCTGTGCCGCGAGACCGGCACCGCCCTCGTCCTGGTCACCCACAACGCCGCCTACGCCCGGAAGGCCGCCCGCCAGTACCTCCTCCGCGAGGGCCAGCTGCGCGAAGTTCGCGATTCACAGGCCGCCCCTTTCGCCTAAAGCTGCCGCCATGGCCAAGAAGATCTCCTGCGGCGTCGTCGGGGTGGGTTCTCTCGGCCAGCACCATGCGCGGATCTATGCCGGCCTCGCGGGCGCGGAACTCGCCGGCATCTACGAGACCAGCGACGCGCGGGCCGCCGAGATCTGCGAGCGGCTCAAGTGCCGGCGGTTCGAGACCCTCGACGAGCTGGGCGAGGCCTGCGATGCGATCTCGATCGTGGTTCCGACGGACCGCCATGCCGCGGTGGCGCTGCCGCTCCTGCGCCGGGGCTGCCACCTCCTGATCGAGAAGCCGATCTGCGCCTCGCTGGCGGAGGCGGAGGCGGTGGTCGCGGCGGCGCGGGAGCACGGCGCCCTCGTCCAGGTGGGCCACGTCGAGCACTTCAACCCGGTCATGGCCTTCCTCGAGAAGGAGGCCGACGACCCCCGGTACATCACGGCCGAGCGCCTGGCGCCCTACCAGCCCCGGGGGACGGAGGTGGGCGTGGTCCTGGACCTGATGATCCACGACATCGGGATCGTCCTCGCCCTGGTGAAGTCGCCGATCGCCAGGATCGACAGCGTCGGGATCAACGTCCTGTCCCGGACGGAGGACATCGCCAACGCGCGGGTCCAGTTCGAGAACGGCTGCGTGGCCAACCTGAGTGCGAGCCGGATGAGCCTGCAGAAATCCCGCGAGATCCGGATCTTCCAGGACAACGCCTACCTCTCGCTCGATTTCATGAACCAGAAGGGCCACCTGGTGCGCAAGCGCGACATCATCGCCTACGGGCTCAAGATGAAGGTCGGCCTGGTCAAGGCCGGCGACACGAGCTCGGTCCCGGTGCGCGACATCCCGATCGAGAAGGGGGAGCCCCTGGCGCTCGAGCTGGCGCATTTCGTCGAGAGCGTGGCCCAGGCCACCCAGCCCAAGGTCGGGGCCGCGCTGGGCAAATCGGCCCTCGAGGTGGCGATCGCGATCACGGAGCAGATCCGGGCCGCGAAAAAATGACCGCCGTGCCCGCGCTGCCGTTCCGGCTGGCGCCGCCCGCGGGCGGCGCGGCCGACCTGCTGATCATCGCGGGCGAGCATTCCGGCGACGAGCACGCGGCGCGGATGCTCGCGCAGTTCCTGGCCCTGCGGCCCGGGGCCCGGGTCTGCGCGCTGGGCGGGCCCCGGCTCGCCGCGGCGGGCGCCCAGCTGCTCTACGACCTCACGGCCTCATCGGTGGTCGGCTTCCTCGGGGTCCTGAAGAACCTCTCCTTCTTCCGGGACCTCCAGTCCGAGACGCTGCGGTGGATTGCCGAGTACCGGCCGCGCGCGGTCTGCTTTGTCGACTATTCGGGCACCAACCTCCGGCTCGCCGCCGCGCTGCGCGCGCGGGGCGTGAGCGCCAAGGGCGGAGGCCCGGTGAGGCTCCTCTATTATATCAGCCCGCAGATCTGGGCCTCGCGGCGGGGCCGGCGCTTTGCCATGGCGCGCGACCTCGACGCGCTCGCGGTCATCTTTCCCTTCGAGGTGGACTGCTATGCCGACACGACCCTGGTCCGCGAGTTCGTCGGCCATCCCTTCGTCGCGCCCGGCCACGTGCCGCCGGTGGCGCATGATCCTTCCGGCCCGGTCCTGCTCCTGCCGGGCAGCCGGCGAAATTCCGTGGAGCGGATTTTTCCCGTCCTCGTGGCGGCGCACCAGGCCCTGGGCGAGCGCGAGGCCGTCGCCATCTATCCCAGCGACGAGATCCGGGAAATCCTGCGGCAGGCGAACCCCCCGCCGGGCATCCGCCTGCAGCCCACGGGGACCCCGGTGGCGGCCTCGGCGGTCCTGACCTCGAGTGGCACGATGTCGATGCACTGCGCGCTGGCGGGGATCCCGGGGGCCATTGCCTATCGCATCGATCCCCTGACGTACTGGCTGGGCCGGATGCTGGTCAAGGTGCCCCACCTGGGCATCGCCAATCTCCTCCTCCACGAACCGATGTACCCGGAGTACATTCAGGGAGCGGCCACGGCGCCCGCCCTGGCCGCCGAGCTTCGCGCCTGCCTCCACGACCCGGCGCGCCGGGAGCGGACGGCCGCGCAGGCCGCGCGCCTGCGAAGCCTTCTCGGCCAGCCGGCCGGCAGCACGCCGGGGGAGTGGCTGGCCCGGCAGCTGCCCGCCGGGCCGGATGCGTGATATCCTCCCGGGCCTGGCATAAACGGGATCGCATTTTTTTCGGATTGCTCCTGAATCCCCGGGAAATGTCCTCCGGCGAGACCCCGATCTCCGGTCGGCAGAGCTGGATTCGCGCCCTCCCCGCGCTCGCTTTTGGCGTAGGAGGGATCGGCTCCCTCTACGGCTTCTGGATGCTCCACAGCGCGGCCAACCGCGCCCGGTGGGAGGAGCACCTGCCCTGGATCGTCCTAGCCATCGGGATGGGCCTGAGCTGCCTCGCCGCCATGCTGATGCTCGCCCTGCTGCATTCGCGGGAGCGGGCCGTGGCGGAGGCGATCCGCATGACCGCCGACCTGCGCCGGGTCCAGCAGCAGCTGCGGCGGGAGGAGAATCTCTTCAAATTCATCTATGAGCACTGCCCGGTGGGGCTTTCCTGGCTGGAGGGCCAGCGGGCGGAGACCCGCCTGGTCAACCCGGCCCACGTGCGCATTTCCGGCGTGCCCGTCGAGAAATCCCACGACACCGCCAACTACGTGGCCGTGAGCCATCCGGACGACCGGGCCCGGCAGCGCGAGCAGATGGAGAGGATCTACCGCGGTGAAATCACCGAGTTTTCCATGGAGAAGCGCTACCTCCATCCCGACGGCAAGGTCGTCTGGGCGATCCTGACGATGCATGCCTACCGCGACCCGCTGACCGGGGAGATGAAGGAGGTGAACACGATCGTCGACATCACCGAGGCGAAGCGCGCGCAGGAGGAGTCCGCCCGCGAGCTGGCCCGGCAGGCGGCCGAGCTCCAGGCGGCCAAGGACGCGGCGGAGCGGGCCAACCACGCCAAGAGCGAATTCCTGGCCATGATGAGCCACGAGATCCGCACGCCGATGAACGGCGTGATCGGGATGACGAGCCTCCTGCTCGATTCCCGGCTCGACCCCGAGCAGCGCGAGTACGCCGAGACCATCCGCCACAGCGGGGAGGCGCTGCTGACCATCATCAACGACATCCTCGACTTCTCGAAGATCGAGTCCGGTCGCCTCGAGATCGAGCGGGAGGCCTTCGGCCTGCGGGAATGCATCGAGGGGACCCTCGATCTCCTGGCGCCCCAGTTTGCGGCCAAGCGGCTCGACATCCTCTACGAGATCGCCGACGGCGTGCCCGGCCAGGTGCGTGGCGACGCCACGCGGCTCCGCCAGATCATCGTCAACCTGCTGGGCAACGCCGTGAAGTTCACCGAAAAGGGGGAGGTAGTGCTGAGCGTCCGCGCGCAGCAGCCGGAGGACGGGCGCACCGAGCTCGTCTTTGCCGTGCGCGACACCGGGATCGGCATTTCCCCGGAGGCCATGGGCCGCCTTTTCCGCTCCTTCTCGCAGGTCGACGCCTCCACCACGCGGCGGTTCGGCGGCACCGGCCTCGGGCTCGTCATCAGCAAGCGCCTGGTGGAGATCATGGGGGGCCGGATGTGGGTCGAGAGCGAGGTGGGGAAGGGCTCGACCTTCTTCTTCACCCTCGCCGTCGAGGCCCTCCCCAGCAAGCCGCGCCCCTACCTCGGGGCGGGTGTGAGCTCCCTCGCCGGCAAGCGGCTGCTGGTGGTCGACGACAACGCCACCAGCCGGCGGATCCTCACGACCCTGGCCGCGGGCTGGGGCATGCACACCCGCGCCGCCTCCTCGGGTGACGAGGCGCTGGCCTGGCTGCGGGCGGAGGAGGCCTTCGACGTGGCGGTGCTCGACATGCAGATGCCGGCGATGGACGGGGGCATGCTGGCGATCGAGATGCGGCGGCTGCGGACCGTCGGCCAGCTGCCGCTCGTGATGCTGTCCTCCCTAGGGCACCGTGAGTACATCGAGGACCCGTCGCTTTTCGCAATCTACCTCAGCAAGCCCACCAAGTCCTCGCAGCTCTTCGACGCCCTGGTCGACGTCCTGCATGCCCGGGACCTGGACATCCCGCACCCCTTCCAGCCGGGCGACCTCCCGGCTGCCCCGGTGCGGCATTCCGAGCGGGTCCTGATTGCCGAGGACAACGCGGTGAACCAGAAGGTGGCGCTCTTCATCCTGGCGAAGCTGGGCTACCGCGCGGACGTGGCGGCCAACGGCAAGGAGGTGCTGGAGGCGCTCCGCCGCCAGCCTTACGACGTCATCCTCATGGACGTGCACATGCCCGAGATGGACGGGCTGGAGGCCACCCGCCGCATCCGCCAGGCCGACGCGCCGGACCGCCCCTGGATCATCGCCCTGACGGCGAACGCGATGTACGGTGACCGCGAGCTGTGCCTGGCCGCCGGGATGGACGACTACATCAGCAAGCCGATCAAGCCGGAGGAGATGGCGACGGCCCTGGGGCGGGCCAAGCCCCGCTCGGCCGCCATTCCCTAGGCGGATTGCCGGCTGCCGGGCAGGCGGGCCGGATCCGGCGCTCCGCCGGCCAGCAGCGGCTCGACCTTGCGCCACAGGGACTCGGCCCGGCCGGCCAGGAGCTCGCGGCAGCGGGCGATCTCGGCCGCGCGGGCGCTGCGGTTCTGCTCGGCGATCCGGGCCAGGTCGTCGAGGTCGTAGCGAAAGACGTTGTCGAGCTCCGCCACCGCGGGATCGACATCCCGCGGGAGGGCGAGGTCGATGAAGAAGAGCGGACGGTTGGGCCGGCGCTTCATGGCCGCCACCGCACCCGCGAGGGAGAGCACCGTGTGCGGCGCCGCGGTCGAGCAGACGACGACGTCAAATTCCGCCAGCCGGGCCTCGCGCTGCTCGAAGGGCAGGGCGGTCGCGCCGAGCTCGCCCGCCAGCGCCATGGCGCGCTCGCCGCTGCGGCTGGCCACCGTGATCGCCCCGGCCCCGCGGCTCTGGAAGGCGCGCGCGGTCTTCTCGCCGATCTCGCCCGCACCGAGGACGAGGACCCGGGCCTGGGCCAGGTCGCCGAAGATGCTGAGCGCGAGGTCGACTGCGACGTTCGCCACGCTGACCTGGCCGGAATTGATGGCGGTGTGGGTGCGCACGTGCTTCGCGGCCTGGAAGGCCTTCTGGAAGATCCGGTTCAGGAGGGGGCCCGCGGCGCCCCGCGCCTGGGCCGCGGCATAGGCCGCCTTCACCTGGCCGAAGATCTCCGTCTCGCCCAGCATCTGCGAATCGAGGCCGGCGGCCACCTCCAGCAGATGCTGGATGGCATCGCGGCCCGCGAGGTTCAGGCGGAATTTCTCGAAGTCGGCCGCGTCGAACTGCTGGCGCGCGCAGAAGGCCGCCTGGACCCGGAGGGCGGTGCCGGCCTCCGCCGCCACGCCGTAGAACTCGACCCGGTTGCAGGTGCTCAGGACCGCGAACTCGCGCAGTCCGCCCAGGCGGGCGAGCTCGGCGCCGAGCGCGGCCTCGGCCGCCGGATCCAGCACGAGCTTTTCCCGGATGGCCAGGGGGGCGGTGTGGTGGGTCGCGCCGAGGAGGAAGAAGCCGAGCCCGCTCATCGGACGGCCTCCGGCGCCGCTGCGGCCGGCGGATGGCGGCTGGCATTGACCGGCCCCAGCGAAAGCAGCGCCGCCGCAAAAAGCGCCAGGCAGGTCCAGGCGAAACGCTTGGCCAGCAACCGGCCGCCCAGCCGGCACCCGAGGGCGGCGGCATAGGCCGCCCAAACGGCCACGGTGATCAGGATCTTGGCCGCGTTGACCGAGGCGGGGTCGCGCCGCCAATAGACGGTCCCCACCGCGAGGGAAAGGCCCAGGATCGCCACGCCCGCGGTGAGCAGCCGCACGCCGATATGGTCCAGGTCGAGGATCGAGGGGAGGAAGGAGAACCAGCCGTCGAGCTGCTTCGATTTCAGGGAGTAATGCCGGAAGAGGAAAAGCGCCGAGGTCAGCGCGAGCAGCCCGAAGACGCCGTAGCTGAAGATCGCCAGCGCGGCATGCATCTCGATCCAGGGATTGTTGCCGAAGATGTGGGTGCGGCGCGTGGCGTCCCAGCCGGGCAGCGCGAGGGAGGCGATCGTCAGCGCCGCGCCCAGGCCGGCCGTGAAGTACCCGAGGAGGCTCGAGCGGAAGGTCACTCCGACCACGAGGTACAGCGTGATGGCCGACCAGGCGATGAACTGCACGATCTCGAAGATGTTGCCGAGGGGGCAGTCGCCCTCGGCCCGCCCGCGCAGGTAGAGGCCGACGTACTGCAGGGCGTACCCCGCGGCGACGATGCCGTACATCGCGCCGCTCGAGGGCCGCTCGCCCCGGGCCACCGACCACGCGCCGCGCAGGAAACCCGCGAGATAGCACGCGGCGGCAAGCCAGAGCCACTGGCGGTCGGAGAGGACGGCGAACATGGAATGGGAGATACTAGGACTTGGCCGCCCCATGGCAAGAATGCGGCGGGGCGCCGGCCCGGGCCCTGCCCCCGAAGGGTTTGGCCGTCACCGGGCCGGGCCCAGGGCGGCGTTGATCCAGGCGATCATCTCCGCCTTGTAGGCGGTGTAGCCCAGGGCTTCCCAGGCGTAGAACGAGTGGGGCCCACCCTTGACGGTGATGAGCTTCACCGGCACCCCGGCGGCCTCCAGCCTGGCCTTGAAGGCCAGGCTCTGGGGATAGAGCACCGACTTGTCCGCGTCGCCGTGGACGAGGAGGACGGGCGGGGCGGACGAAGTGACATGGTCGATCGGCGAGGCCGAGGCCAGGAGGGCGCGCGACGAGTCGGTCAGGTCGCGGGGAATATGAAAGAGCCCCTGCAGGCCGGCGCCGATGAAGCCCCTCGAGACCGAATCCTGCACCAGGTCCGCCACCGGCGCGAAGCCGACGAAGGCCTGCACCCGCGTGTCGTCCTGCGCGACCATCGCCACCTCCGCGGCGAGATGGCCGCCCGAGGAGTGGCCGAAGAGGACGATCCGCTTCGGGTCGCCCTTGTATTCGGCGGCATGCGCCTTCACCCAGCGGATGGCGGCCTGGACGTCCTCCTGCATGGCCGGCCAGGGATGGGCGGGCGCGAGGCGGTAGTTGAGCGAGAACCAGGTGAAATGCGCGTCGGTCAGGGTCGAGAACCAGGGCGAGATGTCCGCGGAATTGCCGGGTTTGTTGCTGCCGCCCTTGTCGCCGATGGTCCAGCCGCCGCCGTGCACCAGGATGGCCACCGGGAAGGGCCCGGCGCCGTCGGGCGTGCTCGCGTCTAGGCGCAGGGTCACGCCGCCCCCGACGCCATACTCGATGTCTTTCTTCAGTTCGGCGCCGGCGGCGAGCGAGCTGCCCGCGACGCAGAGGACCAGCCAGGCGAGGGTTTTCATGGGGTGGACGAAGCTGGCTCATCGCCGGACGGTTGGCAATAGGCAGCGCGGGTTGTCCCAACCCGCCTTCGGCGCCTTGGGGCCAGGCGCCCTGCCTCGAGGGATATCTAGCCGGCGCGCCGCGCGATCCAGAACCGGCATTCGTCCGAGAAGTCCCTCACCGCGGCGGACTCGGCCGCGAGCTCGCGGCGCATCGCGTCGAAACCGTGCGTCCAGCCGGTGGCCGCCAGGTCGGCGAGGATCTCCGCGCGATCGGGCAGGTGCATGAACGTGCTGCCCGTCTCGTCGGCGAAGGTGCGGTCGCCGAACTCGACCAGGCGCGGATCCTGCTCCCCGAGTTCCCAGCGCACGGCCTCGAGCCGCCAGAGCGCGCGCTCGGTCGGGCTGGAATCGCGGTCGTGCGTCGTGAAAAGGAGGGGGGCGCCGGCCCGGCACAGGTGGCGCAGCCCGACCAGCGCCGCCCGCCGGTTGAGACGCCCGGGAATCTGCATCAGCCCGTTGAAGAGGAAGAGCGCCCCGTCGAAGCCGCCGGGGAAAGTGTCACGCAATCCGTGACACTTTTCCAGGAGGGTCGCGTCGGCCTGGAGGAAGGAAATGGCAGCCGCCCCGCGCTCCGCCGCCAGGCTCCTCGCCTGGTCCAGGAGTTCCTCGGCAAAGTCGAAGGCGGCCAGACGGCGGTAGCCGAGCTGCCACAGGCCGAGGGTGGCCCGCCCGGCGCCGCAGCCGGCCTCGAGCAGGCGGGCGCCGGTGTCGGGCCAGCAGCGCTGGATCAGGATCCTCTCCGACTCCCAGAGGCCCAGCTGGTGGGCGGCGCGGGCGTAGTGGACGACCGCGAGGGGGTCGTTGAAGTCGGCCCGCACGGTCTCGCGGGAAATCTTTTTTCCTCCCGGTTTCATTTCCGGCCCCAGCGGCGGTCCGGCTTGAGCTCGAGCCGCTTGGCCTCGACCCGCACGCCGGCGACCGCGGGATGGGCCGAGAGCTCCTGGAAGGAGGCGGGCGTGACGCGCCAGCCGAGGGCGGCGCTGGCCTCGGCCACGGGGGCGGCGCGGTCGTCGAACACGAAGGCGAACTCGACGCGGGTCGTGCCGGACTGCCGGTTGATCGACTCGCGCATCTGCCGGAGAAAGCCGGTCGTCCCGCCATGGTCCGGCCGCAGGAGCCAGGTCACCGTGTGCAGGAAGCCCGGAACCGCGGACTCGAGGGGATAGACCTCCTTCACGTTGAGCCGCGCGCCATCCGAGCCCCCGATGACGTTGCCCAGGACCACGACGGGGACGTTTTCCACCAGGTTCGCGCCGTAGGCCGCATAGGCGTCGGCGAAGAGATTGAGCGCCACGGTGGAGCGGCGGGTGGCGAGGTTGAACGCGACCCAGGGGCGGTTGTCCTTCTTCGACAGTTTCTTCGCGAGCTCCCCGGGGATGCCGCAGAGCCGGAACTCGGTCCGGTCGGGCTGGTGAATGAGCTCGGCGGCGGCGAAGGTGTCGAGCGCCTCGGCCAGCCCGGCGTACGCGTCGAGGGGATGGCCCGAGACGTAGAAGCCCAGGAGCTCCTTCTCGAACTGGAGGCGGTTGCCGGAGGTCAGCTTCCGCTCGGCCGCGGGGGCGGCCGCCTTGCCGTTCGCGCCGGCCGGCTTCGCGCGGTGGGCGGCGCCGAGGTCGAGGACGGCGTGGTCGTCGCCGTGCCCGTTGGCCGCGGCGGCGGCGGGCCGGCGGGTGTGGCGGAGCAGCTCCGCGAATTCGGCGGCCAGGATGGAGGGCTCCGGCGGCGGCGGGGCCGAGCCGGACGCGCCGAGGTCGAAGAGCATGGTCTCGGCGGCCTCCGCCGGCTTGGCGGCCCCCGGGACCTCCTTGCGCAGCGCCGGATACTTCCGCTGCAATTCGCCCAGGGCGGACAGCGCGGCGTCGACCTGGGCGAAGAGCTCTTCGCGCGCCGCGCCGCTGAAGTCGAAGGCACCCGCGGCAATCAGGTTCTCCAGGACCCGCTTGTTGATCGCCCGGGCATCGGCCCGCAGGAGGAAATCGGGGAAGTCGCGGTAGGGGCCGCCCGCCTGGCGCTCGGCCAGGATGCGCTGGCCGGCCTGCTCGCCCACGCCCTTGATCCCGGCCAGGCCGAAGCGGATGGTGCCCGGCGCGGCCTCGTCCTTCCGGGCGACCGGCGTGAAGTTCTCGCCCGACTCGTTCACGTCGGGCCCGAGGACGCGCAGGCCCATCGCCTCGCACTCGGCCACGAAGTGGGACACCTTCTCCGAGTTGCCGAGCTCGCTCGAGAGCATGGCCGCCATGAACTGCACCGGGTAGTTCGCCTTGAGGTAGCCGGTCTGGTAGCTGAGCACGGCGTAGGCGGCGGAATGCGCCTTGTTGAAGCCGTAGCCCGCGAACTTGTTCAGGATGTCGAAGATCGAGTCGGCCGTCTTCCCGTCGATCCCGTTCACCCGCCGGGCGCCCTCGACGAAGTTGATCCGCTCCCGGGCCATGGCCTCGGCGTCCTTCTTGCCCATCGCCTTGCGCAGCATGTCGGCGCCGCCAAGGGTGTACCCCGCGATGATCTTGGCGGCCTCCATGACCTGCTCCTGGTAGACCATGACGCCGTAGGTCTCGCGGCAGACCTCCTCGAGGAGGGGATGGGGAAAGGTGACCGTGCTCGGGTCCTTCTTGCCCCGGATGTAGTCGGGGATCCATTCCATCGGGCCGGGCCGGTAGAGCGCGATCAGCGCGACGATCTCGTCGATCGAGGCGAGGCTGATCTGGCGGCAGAGGGCCTGCATGCCGCCGGACTCCAGCTGGAAGACGCCGGTGGTGCGCCCGGTGTTGAGCAGGGCGTACGTCCGCGCATCGTCGAAGCCGACGGCCTCGAGGTCGAACTTGGGGTCGGCGGTCGCGTGGATGTTGTCGATGGCGTCGGCGATGACCGTGAGGGTCTTGAGGCCGAGGAAGTCCATCTTGAGCAGGCCGAGCTTGCCCACGGCGTTCATGTCGAACTGCACGGTGACGTCGCCCTCCTGCAGCGTGAGCGGGACGAACTCCTCCAGCGGCCGGTCGGTGATCAGGATGCCGGCGGCGTGCTTGCCCGTGTTGCGGACCATGCCCTCGAGGACGAGCGCCTGGTCGAAGATCCTCCGGGCGACGGGGTTCTTCTCCACCTCCTCGCGCAGCTCGGCGGACTTCTTCTGGGCGTCCAGCAGCGAGATGTTGAGCTCGTCGGGGATCATCTTCGCCAGGCGGTCCGCCTCGGCGTAGGGCAGGTTGTGCACCCGCGAGACGTCGCGGATCACCATCTTGGCCCCGAGCGTGCCGTAGGTGATGATGTTCGCGACGCAGTCGTTGCCGTACTTCTGCCGGACGTAGTCGATGACCTCGCCGCGGCGGCGCATGCAGAAGTCGATGTCGAAATCGGGGGGCGACACCCGCTCGGGGTTGAGGAAGCGCTCAAAGAGGAGCTTGAAGCGCAGGGGATCGAGGTTGGTGATCCCGAGGAGGTAGGCGACGAGGCAGCCGGCGCCCGAGCCGCGGCCCGGCCCCACGGGAATGCCGTGGGCCTTGGCCCAGGCGATGAAATCCCAGACGACGAGGAAGTAGTCGATGAAGCCGGTCTTGGTGATGACGGAGATCTCGTAGTCGAGGCGGGTGACGAGCGTCTGGGCGAGCGCGGGGTCCGCGAAGGCGGCGGGCGTGCCATAGTCGACGCCATAGCGCGCCTTCAGGCCGGCGACGCAGAGCTCCCGGAGATACCCGGCGCGGTCCGTCTGCACCTCCGGCGGCAGGGGATACTTCGGATAGCGCTCGCTGCCCTTGGGGAAGGGGATCGCCAGGTCGCACATGTCCGCCACGAGCCGGGTATTCGCGACCGAGTCGGGAATCTCGGTGAAGAGGCGCGCCATCTCCTCGCGCGACTTGAGGTAGAACTGGGTCCCGTCGAAGCGCATCCGCTTCTCGTCGTCGATCTTCGCGCCGGTCTGGATGCAGAGCATGGCATCGTGCGGGCCGGCGTCGCAGTTGTGCACATAGTGGACGTCGTTCGTGCAGATCACCTTCAGCTTGAACTCCTCCGCGAGCCGGAGGAGCCCGGGGATGATCTTCCGCTGCTCGGGGATGCCGTGGTCCTGGATCTCCACGAAGTAGTTCTCGCGGCCGAAGATGTCGACAAAGCGGGCCAGGGCCGCGCGGGCCTCGGCGGGGCGGTCGAAGAGCAGGTGCTGCGGCACCAGCGAGGCGAGGCAGCCGGTGAACCCGATCAGCCCCTTCGCGTGCTGCGCGAGGGTGGCGAAGTCGGTGCGCGGCTTGTAGTAGAAGCCCTTGAGGTGGGCGTCGGAGACCAGCTTGAGGAGGTTCTGGTAGCCGGTGAGATCGCGCGCGATCAGCCCGAGGTGGAAGATGCTCTTCCCCTCGTCGGAGCGGCCCTGCCGGTCCAGGCGCGATCCTTCCGTCAGATAGAGCTCGCAGCCGATCAGCGGCTTCAGCCCCTTGGCCTTGGCCGCGCTGTAGAATTCGATCGCGCCGTAGAGGTTCCCATGGTCGGTCAGTGCCAGGGCGCTCATCCCCAGCTCCGCCGCTCGGTCCATCAGCCGGTCGATCCGGCAGGCGCCGTCGAGCAGGCTGTAGTCGCTGTGGACGTGGAGGTGGACAAAATCTTTGTCGGCGGACGGCAAGGCGGGGTTATTGCCAAGGGCCGCCCGGCGGTTGGCAATAGCCAAACAGGGCGGCCCCGGGGAATGCGGCAAGTTAACCCGGACCCCGGCGGGAGACAACCGGGCCGGCCCAAATTCCCATTGACGCGGCCCCCCGCCAAAGGCCTAATTGTACCTTCAATTTTTCACCCACGTCCGCCGTACCATGTCCATCGAACTCAAGATCCGTAAAAACGAGCCCATCGACCGCGCGCTTCGCCGCATGAAGAAGAAGCTCGACCGCGAGAACATCATCAAGGGCACCCGCGCCAAGCGATACTACGAGAAGCCCTGCGAGAAGCGCCGGCGCAAGGATAAGGTGATGGCCTTCACGGCGATGCTGCGTCGCCGCTACGAGAGCTAAGCGGTTTTTCCCGCTCATTTTCCGGACGCGGCCCGAAGCAATTCGAGCCGCGTTTTTTGTAACTGGTTGCCAAGTAGCCACTACCCGACATGAAGCCCACCCTGTCACTCTCGACGGCCTGGTGCTCCCATCGCCACGGCGACGGGCTGGCGATGGTGCAGGAGATGGCGGACCTTGGCTTCACCCATGCCGAGCTGAGCCATGGAATACGGATCACGTTGGTGGACGGTATCTTGAGGGGAGTTGAGCAAGGGGTGATCAAGATCGGCTCCGTCCACAATTTCTGTCCGCTCCCCCCGGGGGTGACGCAGGCGGCGCCCAATCTCTACGAGCCCTCCGCCATCGATTCCACCGAGCGGGACCAGTGGGTCCGCCAGACAAAGCGGACGATCGACTTTGCCGCGAAGGTGAAGGCCCGGGTGGTCGTCTGCCATTTGGGGAGCGCCTTCTTCCTCTGGTTCAACCCCGTCAGAAAGCTGCAGGCTTACCTGTCCACGCATCCGGACGCCGGCCGGCTCGGCGACAAGAAATACCAGGCGTTGCTGGCCAAGGCGGTCGGCAAGCTCCGGCAGAGGATGGAGCGGTTCTGGGACAACACCCGGGACAGCATCGGCAAGGTGCTGGCCTATGCCGCGGAGAAGCACGTGCTGCTGGGCTTCGAGAACCGCGAGAAGTTCGAGGAGCTGCCGGTCGACGCCGACTTTCCCTCGTTCCTCGCCGGCCTCCCCGCGGGGGCCGCGGCGGGGTATTGGCACGATACCGGCCACGCCGAGATCAAGCAGGACCTCGGACTCCTGACCCAGAAGAAGCAGCTGACGGACAACGCGTCCCGGCTCATCGGCTTCCATCTTCACGACGTCAACGCCGACGGCGACGATCACCAGCCCGTCGGCTCCGGCCGGGTCGACTTCGCGATGATCAGCGAATTCTGGCAACCGACCCACACGCTCGTCCTGGAACTCGGCCCGCGCGCGACGGTGGACGAGGTGCGCTCCTCCAAGGCCCGGCTTGAGGAGCTGCTCAAGCTCCGCGGCCTGGTCTAGTCGCCAGGAGCTCTCCGATCCAGCGGCGATGCGGCCCGGAGAGGACGAGGGAGTCGAGCTGGGCCAAGGGGGCCCAGACCAGGCCGGGTGCCAGCCGGCGCGGCGGCCGGGCGGCGTGGATGGACTCGACGACCTGAAACCGCGTGATCGCGCGCCGCTTTCGCGCCAGCAGGCGGCCCGCGGCGGCTGCCGCCGCCGTCAACCCCGCCTGCTCCGCCGTCGGCAGCTCGTGCTGGCCGGCCAGCCGGCGGGCGCCCGCCTGCGCCCGGTGCAGCAGCAGCGCGCCCGGCCGCTCGCACCAGACGCGGGTCACCGTGAGCCGCTCGATCCGGCGAGCCGCGAGCCGGGGATAGTCCGCCGCCGTGCCGCCGCGGCCGGCGGCGCAGAAGGCCAGGACGGGACAGCGGGCGCACCGGGGATTCTGCCGCAGGCAGACCGTCGCCCCCAGCTCCATCATCGCCTGGTTGTGGTCGCCGGGCGCGGCCGCGGGCACGAGCGCCTGGGCGAGGGGGGCCAGGGTCCGGGCCGCCGTGGCGCTGTCCCGAAACTCCCTTCCGTCCGCCGTCAGCCGCGCGAGGATCCGCACGACGTTGCCGTCCACGCACGCGGCAGGCGTGCCAAAGGCGATGCTGGTCACCGCCGCCGCGGTGTAGGGCCCGACTCCCGGCAGCTCCTGCCAGGCCGCGGGGGTCCGGGGGACTTGCGGAAGGGAGGCCAGCGCCCGCGCCAGCCGGTGCAGGTTGCGCGCGCGCGAATAGTACCCGAGTCCCTCCCAGAGCTTGAGGACGGTCTCCTCGGGTGCGCCCGCCAGGGCGGCGAAGCCGGGCAGCGCCTTGAGCCACCGGGCGAAGTAGGGGAGGACGGTCTTCACCTGCGTCTGCTGCAGCATGAACTCGCTGACGACCGTCCCATAGAGCGAGGGCGCCTCCCGCCACGGCAGCCGGCGGGCCTCGCGCCGGTACCAGCCGGCCAGCGCAGCCTGGAAGGCCGAGGGGTGCGCCCCGAGGGCGGCGGCGGCGGGGTTCGGCTTGGTCACGTGGATAAAATTGCCTTTTTTCGCGCCTTTTGCGATTTCTCATTGCTCACCCATGCCGAAGAAGACCGACGAAGAGGAGAAGCCGAAGAAGCTTTCCTCCTACACCGTGAAGCTCGAGGACGCCCAGATGGAAAAGCTTCGCGGCCTCCTCGTCGAACGCGGCTGGACCCCCTTTGACGTCGCCTACGCCCGCTTCGCCTTCAAGGCCGACCACCTCAAGGTCAACCTCACGGCCTACGAGAGCCGCAAGGTCGTGATCGCCGGCAAGGGCACCGAGGACTTTGTCCGGGACGTGCTGGAGCCGGAGGTCACCCTGGCCCCGAAGCTGGGCTACGACGAGGTCCTCCATCCCGACTGGTTCGAGTCCCACGCGGGCTTGGACGAGAGCGGCAAGGGCGACTTCTTCGGCCCGGTGGTCGCGGCCACGGTTGTCGCCGGCCGGCCGGCGGTCGAGGCCTGGATCAAGGTGGGGGTGAAGGACTCGAAGAAGCTCGCCGAGAGCCAGATCATGGTCTTCGACAAGATGATCCGCGAGACGCCGGGCGTCGCGGCGAAGACCTTCGTCCTGACCATGGGCAAGTACAACGAGCTGATGGCCAGGAAGGGTGCGAGCCTCAACCGGCTCCTCGGCTGGATGCATGCCAACGCCGCCGAGCAGGCGCTGGCCCAGATTCCCGTGCCCTGGGGCCTGCTCGACCAGTTCAGCGAGCAGCCGCTCGTCCAGCGGGAGCTGGCGCGCAAGGCCGTGAAGAACTTCGAGCTGCGCATGCGAACCAAGGCCGAGGAGGACCCGGTCGTCGCCGCCGCCTCGGTCGTGGCCCGGGCGGAGTACGTGCGGCAGATGCACGCCCTCTCCCAGCGCTTCGGCGCCAAGCTGCAGAAGGGCGCGAGCGCCTTGGTCAAGGAGCAGGCGGCCGAGATCATCCGGAAGTTCGGGGCCCGCGCGCTCGGCGATTTCGCCAAGCTGCACTTCCGCACCGCCTACGAGGTCGTGGTCGCCGCCGGCAAGCTGGACGAGCTGCCCCTGCCGGAGCCGAAGGCGAAGATGGAGTGGAACTGAGCCGATCCGCGGGATGCCCAAGCGCCGCCAGCTCCGCGCGTTCGACCTCAGGCAGATCGAGGGCGTCTCGAGCCTGATCGGGGTCGACGAGGCCGGGCGCGGCGCGCTGGCCGGCCCGGTGGTGGCGGGGGCCGTGCTCGTGACCCGGGAATTCCTCGAGGGCCGCTGGGCCCTGGCCAAGGCCGGCCGGGTGAACGACTCGAAGCTGCTTTCCGCCGCCGACCGCCAGGAGCTTTGGGAGGAGTTCGAGGTTCTGGCCGCCCAGGGGATGATCCACGCCCACTACGGGGTCGCGGGGGTCGACGAAATCGAACAGTTCAACATCCTCGGCGCCACCAAGCTCGCCATGCGCCGCGCGCTCGAGGGGATCTACGCGCCCGGCGACTTTGAGCGGAAGACAGAGCCGGACCTTTTCACCGCGCTCGAGGCGCGCCGGGAGTTTCGGCCGACGGTCTCCTGCCGCGTCCTGGTCGACGGCCTGGAGCTGCGCCGATTTCCCTACCCCCACCGGGGCCTCGTGCACGGGGACGCCCGCTCCCTCTGCATCGCCATGGCGTCGATCATCGCGAAGGTGCAGCGGGACCGCCTCATGCAGGAGCTGGAGGCCAGGGTCCCCGGCTACGGCTTCGCGCAGCACAAGGGCTACGCCACCGAGGAGCACCGGGCGGCGATTCTCCGGCTGGGCCGCTGCCCCCACCACCGCGACCTGTTCCTGCGCAAGCTGCTCGCGGGCCGGCTCGATCCCGCGCAGATGGAATTTCTCGCGGAAAGCGGCGAGATTTGACAGGCTGCCGGACAACCGACCCGCCCGTGCCCCCCCGCAAGAAACACAATTCGCTCGATCGCGTCCTGGGGCGGCTCGGCACCCTGGACGCGGTCAACCTGGCCAACCTCGTGCAGCGCCTGGCGCGCGAGCGGGGCCTCTTCGAGGAGATCTTCAACGCGCTGCAGGAAGGGGTCCTGGTCATCGATGCCGACAGCGCCATCGAGTACGCCAATGCGGCGGCCCAGCGGCAGCTCGGGGTGGACGACACGGAACTGGTCGGCCAAACCCTCTGGCGCCTGGTGCCCGGGCTGCGCGTGTCCCTGGAGGCGGCCCTGGGGGAGACGGCGGCGGTCCTGACCCGCGAGTTTGACCTGACCTATCCCGAGGCGCGGACGATGCGGCTCTACCTCGTGCCGTTTGGCGGCGACAACCGCAGGGAGCCCCGGCGGTTCGCGGTGATCCTGACCGACATCACCAGCGACCGGCGCTCGACCGAGCGGCGGATCGAGGACGAGCGGAC
The DNA here is from genome assembly GCA_964550715.1 of uncultured Opitutaceae bacterium. GTDB lineage: Bacteria > Verrucomicrobiota > Verrucomicrobiia > Opitutales > Opitutaceae > Palsa-1447. Next base: position 4,540 of record CAZKAH010000004.1, on the reverse strand, counting down.
CTCGTCGATCCTCCTCCTGGCGGCCGGGGTCGCGCACGAGCTCGGCAACCCCCTCAACTCCCTTACGATCCACCTGCAGCTCCTCGAGCGGAAGCTGAAGAAGCGGAAGCTGGGCGCGGACGGGGCGGACCTGGCCGAGTCGATCGCCGTCTGCCAGGGGGAGGTGCAGCGGCTGGACGGCATCATCCGGCATTTCCTGGAGGCCGTCCGGCCCAGCCACCCGGACCTGGCCGAGGTGAACCTGGCCGAGGTCCTGGCGGAGGTGCTGCGGTTCCAGGGCAACGAGTTCGCCGACCGGGGGATTACGGTCGAGGCGGAAACCCTGGCCGCGCTGCCGCCGGTCCTGGCCGACCGCAACCAGCTGAAGCAGGTCTTCTTCAACCTGATCAAGAACGCGATGGAGGCCATGCAGCCCGGCGGCCGGCTGCGCATCAAGTCGCGGGCGGATGACGATTCCGTCTACCTCCTCTTTGGCGACAGCGGCGCCGGCATCCGGCAGGAGGACCTGCTCCGGCTCTTCCAGCCCTACCACACCACCAAGCCCGGCGGGCACGGCCTCGGCCTGATGATCGTGCGGCGCATCATGCGCGAGCACGGGGGCCACGTGGGCATCGAGAGCAAGGAGGGAGTCGGGACCCTCGTCACCCTCCAGTTTCCCCGCAAGGACCGCCGGGTCCGGATGCTGCCGAGCTGACCGGCGGCGTCAGGGCTGGCCGGCCATCGGCCCCATCAAGCTCTTGACCTCAATGGCGTGGCTCTCGTTCTTGCCGCCCATTCGCAGGGTCACCTTGACCGGGATGTCGTCCGAGGTGACGCCGAGCTGGGAGATCATCGGGTTGGGCTCGGAGGTCTGGCCGGGAGCCACGCTCAGCAATTCGGGGTCCACGGCAAAATTTCCCAAGTCCGAGTTCATCTCCAGGATGTCGACCCGGAGGAGCTGCCCGCTGCGGTTCTCCAGCTTGAGGTGAATCGTGATGGGGGGCAATGGGCTGCCCAGGGCGCCCCGGGCCTGGATATAAGCGGCATAGGAATCCGCATCCAGGCGCTCCCCTTCGGCAGCCTCGCCGTTGGCGGCCTTCCGGCCATGCTTGCCGCCCAGGGCGCCCCCTCGCCCCACGCCCCGGCTGATGGTCACGGTGGCGACCAGCTGGCCCCCGAAATAGCTCGTCTCGCCCCGCATGGCCACGGGGCGCTCCCCTGCGGCGACGGCGGCGTCAAAGGTGTCGGCCTTCGGCTTGGTTCCGCAGCCGGCGACGCCCAGGGCGACAACGGCGAGCAGGGCGGAGATGACTGTCAAACGGGACCGGGACGGGGAGGTGGGCATGAGGGTTAAGCTGGCTTAATGGGGGTAACAAGGGAGGCGTCTCCGGTGGGACGCGTCAATGAACGAAATGTTGCTTGAAACTGGCCTATCCGCCAATGGGTAATTGCGCATCTTTCCGGGCGGATTTACGTCTTGTCCGGTAACGCAATGCCCACCGCATGGATTCATCTTCGCCGACCGAATTGGTCGATCTTGTCCGCCGCGCCCAGAAAGGGCACGAGGCGGCCCAGCGCGAACTCATTGTGGCGTACCAGCACCGGATCGCGGGGTTTGTCTACGCCATCACCAATCGGAGCGATTCGGTGGAAGACCTCGCCCAGCAGATCTTTATCAAGATGGTCCGCGCCCTCGAGCGCCTCCAGGCGCCGGCGCAGTTCGAGTCCTGGCTCTTCCGCCTCGCCCGCAACACCTGCATCGACCACCTCCGGCGCCAGAAGCTCCGCCGGATCTTCATGCCCTTCGCACCCGAGCATGAGGACGTGCCCGAGCCGCCCGGCGCCGTGGACACCGAGGAGCTTGACGCCCTCCGCCATGCCCTGGGGCAGCTCCGTCCGCAGGACCGCGCCCTGCTCGCGCTCGTGCAGGAGGGCCGCAGCCATGCCGAGATCGCCCAAGCCCTTGCGATCACCGTAGCCGCGGTCAAGGCGCGGCTGCACCGCGCCCGCGAACAACTCCGACAGTATTACCAACCACACCATGAATCCTGACCTCGAACAACGCCTCTGGCGCCAGCGCCAAGTCCAGGCGGCCGCCCGCCTTTCTCCCGGCTTCGCCGACCGCGTCCTGCGCGCCGCCCGCGCGGGCCTCGAAGCCGCGCCGTCCCTGTTCGGCCAGCTGCTGCTGGGCGCCGCGACCGCGGCGGCCTGCGCCCTCGTGGTCATCGTGGTCCACACCCGCTCGACCCATGCCCAGGACCAGCGCGCGCTGGCCGACTGGCAGGAGATCGCCACCTCCGCCGACGACCTGAGCCAGACGCAATGAGGCAGTTCTTCGCCATCGGCGTGCTGTCCGTCCTGGTTTTTGCCGGCGGCTACGGCATGCGCATCTGGGTCGACCAGACGAAGCCCCTGCCGCCCCCGCCGCAGGTGGGCGGAGAATTCGCCGACGGCACGCGGGTGATCCTTCCGCCCACGCCCAACGGGAGTTGGACGGTGCCCAACCGGGCGGAGCTATCCGCCAACATCGAGCACCTGCGCCCGCAGATCGACGCCTTCCGCAAGGGCCTGCACGACATCGACGCGGAATTTGACAAGGGCCTGCAGGCGCTGCTGACCCCGCCACAGCGCGATTTCTACAAGGAACGGCGGCGGCGGATGACCGCGGCCCAAGGGACCCACCCCCATTCCACGGGCCTGCTGACCGACCAGGAGATCGTCTGGCTGCGCGATCGTCCGCTCTTCAGCGCGGTGGATCACATTTCGGTGCAGTGGAAGCTGGACGACCTCGACAAGGACCTGAAATTTGACGTCGCCCAGCGCGAGCAGGTGCGGGAGCTCCTGACCCAGCGGCGCGACAAGTTCATCGCCCTGGTGGACAACGTCCAGCCGCCCAGCCTGGCCCTCAGCAGCCTGGCTCCGGTGGCGCAGCGCCTCGCCGAAACGAAGGCTCCGCCCGTCGCCGAGGCCAAGCCCTAGTCCGGCCCCCGGCGAGCTTGACCGGCGCAGCACCCGCCGTGTGAATGGGTTCCGATGGTGCCCAGCGTCCTGATCGTCGACGACGAGAAACACACCCGCGAGGGCCTGCAGCAGGCGCTGGCGGAGAACTACGACGTGAGCGTGGCGGCGAACGCCGACGAGGCCGCCAACCTCATGGCCGCGCAGCCCTTCGACGTCATCGTGACGGACCTGCGCATGCCCGGCAAATCAGGCCTCAGGGTCATCGACCAGGCCCTGGCGCTGCCGCAGAAGCCGGCGGTTCTGATGATGACGGCCTACGGCAACATCGAGACGGCGGTCGAGGCGATGAAGCGGGGCGCGGTCGATTTTCTGACCAAGCCGGTCAACATCGAGCGCCTGGAGGTCCTGATCCAGCGCGCGCTCAAGACCCGGACGCTCGAGGTGGAGGTGACGAACCTGCACGAGCGCCTCGACGACAAGTTCAGCTTTGCCGGCATCGTCGGCCATTCCGCCCCGCTGCAGAAGATCGTCGACCAGGTGAAGCTGGTCGCCCCGTCGAAGGCGACGATCCTGATCGAGGGCGAGTCGGGCACGGGCAAGGAGCTCATCGCCCAGGCGATCCATCAGGGCAGCCCGCGCGCGCGCGGCCCCTTCATCGCCGTGCACTGCGCCGCGCTCTCGGAGACCCTGCTGGAGAGCGAGATCTTCGGCCACGAGCGGGGCGCCTTCACGGGCGCCACGGAGCGGCGCATCGGCCGCTTCGAGTCGGCCAACGGCGGCACGCTGTTCCTGGACGAGATCAGCGAGATCTCCCCCACGACGCAGGTGAAGCTCCTGCGCTTCCTCGAGACCAAGTCGATCGAGCGGGTGGGGGGATCGAAGCCGATCGACCTCGACGTCCGGCTGGTGGCCGCCACCAACCGCACCCTCTCCCAGCTGGTGAAGGAGGGGAAGTTCCGCGAGGACCTCTTCTTCCGCCTGAACGTCGTCTGCCTGGTGCTGCCGCCGCTCCGGGACCGAACGGACGACATTCCCCTCCTGCTGGCCCACTACCTCAAGGTCTTTGCGGAGGAAAACGGCACCGCGGCTCCGACCGTGGAGACCGGCGCGCTCCGGACCCTCCAGGCCTACGCCTGGCCGGGCAACGTGCGGGAGCTGCGGAATTTCTGCGAGAACGCCGTGGTCACGCGCCGCGGGGGCAGCCTGACCGAGTATGACCTCGAGCCCAAGTTCCGGGAGGGCGGGGTGCCCGCCTCGCCGGCCGACGCGGGCCGCCCCCCGGTCAACCAGCTCTCGGTGGAGGAGAACGAGAAGCGCCTCCTCCGGGAAGCCCTGATCAAGGCCCGGGGCAACCGCACCCGGGCGGCGGAATTCATGGGCATCAGCCGCCGCACCCTGCACCGGAAGCTCGGGCAGTGGCCGGAGCTGGACGTCACCGACAAGTAGGGCCCCCGATCGAGGCTCCGGGCCCACGGGCTGGCGCCCGGGACCCGCCAAAATCGCAGTTGACCCAGCCCGGAGGCAGCCTAGTACTGGCCTTCCCTTTTTTTGCGGGCGTAGCTCAGTTGGTAGAGCACCACCTTGCCAAGGTGGACGTCGA
>CAZKAH010000003.1:109167-129348 GCA_964550715.1 uncultured Opitutaceae bacterium | reverse complement strand
AATTGGCGCCGGTCAGCCCGACCTGGGCCTCCAGGTACTTGTGGCGGAGAAACTGTCGCGCCCGGCGCGTGATCACCTCGGGCTCGTCGTTGTAGGCGCCCAGGCCGTTCTTCTCGAAGGACTCGGCCACCTCGCGGCGATTCTTGTGGATGATTGGCCGGATGATGTGGCTCGGATGATCGTGATCGATCTGGATGATGAATTCCCCGAGGTCGGTCTCGAGCGCCTCGATGCCGTGCTTGCCGAGAAACTCCGCCAGCTCGATCTCCTCGCTGACCATGGTCTTGGCCTTGACCATCTTGGTGGCGCCGTGCGCGCGCATGATCGCGAGCACCTGCTGGCAGGCCGTCTCGCCGTCCGCGGCCCAGTGCACGTGCGCGCCGTTGGCCTGCAGCTTCGCCTCGACCGCCGGCAGGTAGGTGTCGAGGTTCTCGATGGCGTGCTGCTTGATCTCCCCGGCGATCGCCCGCATCCGATTCGGGTCCGCGAACTGGTCGAAGAGCATCTTCGTCCGCTTCTCGTGGGTGAGCTTGGTGCTCTGGTAGACGGAGGCGCGGGTGTCCGCCTTGAGGTGGGCCGCGAACTGGTCGATCTGCTGGAAGCGCATGGGATTCCGGATCAGATCAGGCCGCCGTTCCTGAGCGCGTCGCGCAGGACCTGGGCAAAGTGGACGACCTTGATCGGCTTCCCCTCCTTTGCCGCGATGCCACCCAGGTGCATGAGGCAGCTCATGTCGCCCGAGACGAGGACATCGGGCCGGGCCGCCCGGATATGCTCGAGCTTCAGGTCGCCCATGGCGGAGGAAATGTTGGGAAAGCTGACCGAGAAGGTGCCGCCAAACCCGCAGCACTGCTCGCCCTCGCCGAATTCCGCGAGGCGGAGGCCCGGGATGGTGGCCAGGAGCCCCGAGACCGCCGGCCCGCTGGCCGTGCCGCGGGTGTGGCAGGAGCGGTGCAGCGCCACCGCCGCCTCGTAGCGGCCGGGCCAGGCCTTCACGCCCAGGCCGTTGACGATGAAATCCCCGAGTTCCCAGGAGCGACGGCCCAGGGCCTCGACCTCCGCGAGGTCGGATTCCTTCTCGAATTCCAGGACGGCGCCATGGAAGAGCATGGCCGCGCAGGAACCCGAGGGCACCACGACGGGATCGGTGCCGGGGAAGGTCTTGACCGTGTGCCGCACGACGCGCCGGGAGGCCGGCCAGTCGCCGCCGTTGAAGGCCGGCTGGCCGCAGCAGGTCTGGCCCTCGGGAAATTCCACGGTGCAGCCGAGATACTCCAGGACCTGGACGGTGGCCGCGGCCATGTCGTCGTAAAAGGCGTCGCACAGGCACGTGGCCATCAGTTGCACGCGTTTCCCGGTGACGGGCCGGCGCTCGGAATTCAGCATGGGGAGATCCCAACGTGCTCCCCCCGGCCGGACTGGCAACCGAAATTCCCCGTCCAGGGGCGGGACAGTCCGTTTCCTCTTTCCGCCCTTCGATTTTCATCCTTTAAATGCTCCATGCCCGCCGTCACCTATACCGCCGCCATCGACCTGGGAGCCACCAGCGGGCGCGTCATCCTCGGGGCCTGGGCGAAGAACCGGCTCAAGCTTACGGAGGCCCATCGCTTTCCTAATACCTTCCGGTCGCTCGGCGCCCACGACTACTGGGACGTCGCCGGGCTCTGGCACGAGGTCCAGACCGGGCTCCGCCGCGCGATCGCGGCCCTGCCCCGGGGCGCGCGGCTGGCGTCCGTCGGCGTGGACACCTGGGGCGTGGACTACGCGCTCCTGGACGATTCCGGCCGGCTGGTCTTCCCGGTCCACGCCTACCGCGACGCCCGCACCCAGCCGGGCCTGAAGCGGCTGGCGGGAACCCGCGCCGCGCTCGAGCGGATCTACGCCGCCACCGGCATCCCGAATGTCTTCTACAACACCTCGCTCCAGCTCGAGGAGACCGTTGCCAGCTGCCCCGCCGCGGCCGACCTCGCGACCCGCTGCCTGTTCCTGCCGGACTACCTCAACTATCTCCTCTCGGGACGGATGGCGAACGAACTGTCGATCGCCAGCACCTCCCAGCTGCTCGACGTGCACGGGACCGACTGGTCGCGCGCCGCGCTGGACCACTTCCATATTCCGCCGCAGTGGTTCAGCCGCCCGGTCCGGTCCGGCACGCGCCTCGGCGCCGTGCGCGGGTTTCCCGGCCTGGAGGGCACCCAGGTGATCGCCGTGCCCGGGCACGACACCGCCTGCGCCTACGACGCGATGCCCGCCGCGCCCGACGGCTCCGATCTCTTCATCAGCTCGGGCACCTGGTCGCTCGTCGGCTTCGAGAGCGACCGGCCGGTGCTCGGGCCGGCGGCCCTGGCCGCCCGGGTGGCCAACGAGCGCATCGGCGACGGCCGCTACCGGCCGCTGACAAACGTCATCGGCCTCTGGCTCCTCGAGGGAATCATGAAGGATTTTCGGTCGCGGCCGGAAGGCGACCGGGCCTGGGCGGCCCTGATCACGGCCGCGGAGAAGCTGCCCGCCCCCTCCGCCCTGCTCGACGTGGCGGATCCCTCCTTTGCCAACCCGCCGTCGATGAAGGCGGCCATCGACGCGCAGCTGCGCCGGCGCAAGCTCCCGCGGCCCCCGAACCTCGCCGCCTACACCCGGCTGATCTGCGACTCGCTGGGCCGCGGCCATGCCGATGCCAAGGCGGCCTTCGAGCGGATGACCGGCCGGCGCTTCCGGCGGATCCTGATGGTCGGAGGCGGCTCGCGCAACCGGCTCCTCTGCCAGGCGACGGCCGATGCCTCCGGCCTCCCGGTCGTGAGCTTCAGCCTGGAGGGCACGGCGGTGGGCAACCTGGCCAGCCAGCTGATCGCCCTGCGCGCCGTGAAAAACTTGGCGACTTTCCGCGCCCTGCTGGGAGCAGACCTGCCGCAGAAGCTGTACCAACCCATCGCGCCGTAACCTCAATCCGGCATTCGCCCCGCCCACACCCGGGCCGGCTCCGCGCGTCGAGGAAGCTCCGACTTCACCAAAAACGCAAAACGCGCGCTACCAAATGACGACCCGGTCGGCGTCGGAGCGGCGCATGAATGCGCCCTCCGGGATGGCAAACGCCTGCGCGAACTCGGGCAGGTTGGAGAGGGGCCCGTCCGCCCGGAAGCGCGGCGGTGAGTGCGGATCGGTGTTGACCAGCAGGCGCTGCTCCTCGTCCCGGATGTTCTCGCGCCACACGGTCGCGAAACTGAGGAAGAACCGCTGCTCCGGGGTGAACCCGCCGATCTTCGCCCGCGGCTTGCCGGCCAGCGCCTTCTGCAGCGCGGCGTAGGCGATCTTCACCCCGCCCAGGTCGGCGATGTTCTCGCCCTGGGTGAGCTCGCCGTTCACATGCAGGTCGTCGATCGCCACATAGGCGTTGAACTGCCGGATGATGCCGGCGGCAAGTTCCTTGAACCGCGCCGCGCTGGCGGGGCTCCACCAGTCGGAGAGGTTGCCGTGGGCGTCGAACTGCCGGCCCTGGTCGTCGAACCCGTGGGTCATCTCGTGCCCGATCACCGCGCCGATGGCGCCGTAGTTGAGCGCGTCGTCCGCCTTGGTGTCGAAGAACGGCGGCTGGAGGACGCCGGCCGGGAAGACGATCTCGTTCATGCTCGCGTCGTAGTAGGCGTTGACCGTGGGCGGGGTCATCTGCCACTCGGTGCGGTCCACCGGATGGCCGACCTTGTTCAGGTCGCGCCGGACGTTGAATTCCTGCGCCCGGAGGACGTTGAGCACGTACGAGCCGCGGTCGAGCTTGAGGGCGCTGTAGTCCCGCCACTTGTCGGGATAGCCGATCTTCACGCCGAGGGCGTCCAGCTTGACGATGGCGGCGGCCCGCGTCGGGGCGTCCATCCACTCGACGGCCTGCAGGCGGTCGCGCAGCGCGGCGCGCAGGTTGCCCACCAGCTGCAGCATCCGGGCCTTGGCCCGCGGCGGGAAGTATTCCCCGACGTAGAGTTGCCCGAGATCCTCGCCGACCTGGCCGTCCACCGTGCCCAGGACCCGCTTCCAGCGCTCGCGCATCTCCAGCGCGCCGGTCAGGGTGTGGCCATAGAACGCAAAGTTCTCCTTCACGAAGGACTCGCTCAGGTAGGCGGCCGTCCCGTGCAGGAGATGCCAGCGGAGATAGGTCCGCCAGTCCGCCACGGGGGCGCCGGCCAGGAGGCCGTCGAAAGTCCTGAAGAATTCCGGCTGCCCCACGTCGATCTCGGCGGGCGCGGCCAGACCGAGGCCCGTGTAATACGCCGGCCAGCCAAAATGGGGCGTCAGCTTCTGCACGTCGGCCACCGGCATCTTGTGGTAATTGGCCACGGGATCGCGCAGGTCCACGTTGGTCTTGGATCCCCGGGCCAGGGCCGTCTCCAGCCGAAGCACCGTGGCCGCGCCCGCCTGCGCCGCACCGGGGCTGTCGCCCGCGAGCTGCAGCATGCGGGTGACGTGCGCGAGGTAGAGCTCGCGGATCCTGGCCGATTTTGCATCGGTCCGGGTGTAATAGTCGCGGTCCGGCAGGCCCAGCCCCGCCTGGCCGGCCCCCGCGATCACCATCGCGCTGTTCTTCGGGTCCTGCTCGGAGGCCAGGGCGAAGCCGGCGTCCAGGCCAAAATGGTGGAAGCGCGCGATTGCGGCGATCACGTCGGCGGGAGCCTGGATCGCGGCCACCCGGGCAAATTCGGCCCGCAGGGGCGTGAGGCCCGCCGCCTCGATCGCGGCCAGGTCCATGCCGCTGTAGAAGAAGTCGCCCACCCGCCGCTGGATCGGGCTGGGCTTCTCCTCCGCCGCCGCGTTCACCAGGATGGTGTGGAGGGCGTCCTGGTTCGTGTCGTTCACCTTGTGGAACGAACCGTAGGAACTGTAGGACGCCGGAATGGGATGGGTGAGCAGCCAGCGGCCGTTGGCGTAGGCGTAGAAGTCATCCGCCGGCTTGGCCGCTCCGAAGTTCGCCGGATTGATTTCCGCCCGGGCTGCGGTGGCGAGGGTCAGGACGGCGGCAAGAAGGGTGGAAACACGGATGCGCATGGGTTCCATGCTTCGCCTCCGCCGCGGGCCGCGCAAGCCGGATTCAGGGCGCCTGGTGCGTCCAGCCGGTCAGGCGGCGGCCGACTTGATGACCTTGGCGTAGGTTTCCTGCAGCGCGCGGGCGGAGGTCTGCAGTCCCTGCGATTCCTTGGGCCAAAGCTCAATCTCCACATGGGCCAGGGCACCCGCTCGTCCGACGACGGTCGGCACGCTGATCGCCACGCCGCGCAGGCCGTAGGCGCCCTGTTGCACGGTGGATACCGGAAGCACCTGCCTCCGGTCGAGGACGATGGCGTGGATGACCTCCGCGATCGTGAGTCCGACGGCCCAGCCCGCGCCGCCCTTGCGTCGGATCACCTCGGCCCCGCTGCCCTTGGTGCGTTCGAAGATCTGCGACTGAAACGCGGGCGTGCAGCCGCGCACCTTCGCGAGCGGCAGGCCGGCGCAGGAAGCCGAGGACCAGATCGGCACCATCGAGTCCCCGTGCTCGCCCAGGATCAGGGCCTTGACCTGGGTGGGCGCCAGCGAAAGTTCCTGGGCGATCAGCGAGCGGAAGCGGGCGGTGTCGAGCATCGTGCCGAGGCCGAGCACCTGCGACCACGGCAGGCCGAGCTTCGCGGCGGCGAGCTGCGTGAGGATGTCCACCGGATTGGACACCACGAAGACCAGGGCGTCCTTCCTCGGGCCGCTCTGCCTGATGCCGTCGAGGATCTGCGTGAACAGGGCGACGTTGCGGCTGATGAGGTCGAGGCGGGACTCGTCGGGCTTGCGGCGCAGCCCGGCGGTGATCACGAAGATGTCGCTGTCCTTGGCGCGGGCGTAGTCGCCGGCATAGATGCGCTGGTCGGCGATCGCCGACGCGCCGTGCAGGAGGTCGAGCGCCTCGCCCTCGGCGAGGTCGTTATTCGCGTCGAGGATCTGGATTTCCGCGACCAGGCCCGCGCATTGCAGGGCGAACGCGGCATTCGAGCCCACCCGGCCGCCGCCGCCGATGATGGTCACTTTCATGGTGTTGATTGCTTGCTGGTGAGTTGCTTCATGATCTGGTCGGTGATCTGCCGGACCGCCGCCTCGACCCCGGGTTCAGGCCCGTCCCCGCCGGGGCCGGCCTGGCCGGTGGGCGCCTGGCAGGTGACGCCCGGGCGGAAGTCGCTGTTGTCGCACAGCTCACATTCGCGCAGCTCGCCGCGGTTGTCGGGCATGCCCAGGCTGCGGCGGATTTTGATCAGGTCCTTGAGCTTGTCGGCGCCGAAGGTGTGCAGGCCGCCGCCGAGCTGGGAAGCGATCCAGACGGTTTTGCAATAGGAGTCGGTGTTCTCCATCTTCCAGTAGGCGTCCTCGACGTCCTTGCCCCAGACGATCACTCCGTGGTTCTCCATGATGATCGCCTGGTGGTCGACCCCGATCCGGCCGACCTCGTCGGCGTTCTCCGGCGTGCCCGGCGTCTGGTATTTGGCATAGCCGATCTCGCCGAGGAAGACCTCCGCTTCGGGGATCATGCAGGTCGGCGGGCGCACCGCGGCGACCGCGAAGGCGGTGGCGTGGGGGGGATGGGCGTGGACGCAGGCCTTCGCCTTGGGCTGGCGCTTGATGATGCCGAGGTGGGTCATCGCCTCGCTCGTCCGCTTGCGTTCGCCGGCGAGCTGTTTCCCGTCGAGGTCTATCAGGCAGATGTCGGCCGGGACCATGAAGCCCTTGGAGATGAGCGTCGGCGTGCAGAGGGCCAGGTTGTCGCCCACCCGCACGACGATGTTGCCGCCGTTGCCGTCGACATAATCCTTCTCCCAGATCCGCCGGCCGATGCCGCAAATCAAGGCCTTGAGGGCCTCGATCGCGGGCGAGTGGAAAAACCGGTCGATCTCCGCGGGGGTCTTCGGATCGGAGCCGGGCGTCCACTTGAACTCGTGGTCGGGCACGGTCGGCTCCGCCGCCTTCCGGCCCCCGGCCGCCCCGATGGGCTTCGTGGCCGGTCGCGCGCGATCCCCGAAGACGTCGCGCGCGGAGGGCGTGAGGATTGCATCCGCCGGCGGCTGTCCGCCCTGGCGGACAATTTCCTCGGCTTCCTTACCCGTGATGACTTTTGCCATGATGAAAGTTCTCGCCGACTAGGGGGTGGGAGGGCGGTAGAAGACCCGGTCGATGATCGCCGCATTGTACGCGTCTATGGGGGTCGGCTGCTCGAACGGCATCGACGCCTCGGACCCCTCCGTGAAGCCCACCATGGCGCCGACGCCGGCCCCGAGCCGGTCGTAGACAACGACGCTGGAGCCCGGGGCGAGCGGTGAAACCGGCCCGCCCTGGAACTGCCGGACGGAGAGCGGCTGCACGACAAGGAAGCGTCCGCCGGTGTATGAGGCCTCCTGCTTGGACAGCGTGACCCGGCCGATGACGTAGCCGAGGCGCATGGCGCTAGGTGGCGCCATCCACGATGGCGATGATCAGGTTGCGGAGCGGTGACTTGGGATCTCCCACGAACTGGCGGGTGGTCGAGCCGTCGGTCGAAAGAATGACCGTCTGATGCTCGCCCGCCCCGTGCGGATCGATCGCCAGGACCGGCGGGCCCTCGTCGCCCCCCCGTTCGTCGAGCGGCTGGCAGATGACAGTGCGGCAGCCGCGCATGCTCGCGTGGCAGACCGTCGCCACGATCACTCCGTCGATGCGGGCCAGGATCATGGCGGTCAGTAGATGCGCAGGTTATCCACCATCACGCACCGGCGCGTGCGCGTGAAGGTCTTCGGCGAGGTGATGCCCTCGCCGGTGGTGGTGGCGATCGAATAGCTCAGGTAGCCCTCGCCGCCGAGGCCGAGGCCGGCAACGCTCGGGCCGTTCTTCACGAACAGGGTCGTGTCGAGCGCCCGGGCCATCTGGGTCATGTGATCGACGTCGTGTGAATGGATGATCGCGGAATGCTTGTAACCGTGCTCCGAGCGCCGCGCGAATTCGATGCCCTGCTCCAGGTTCTTCACGCGGACGACCGGAACCATCGGCATCATCTGCTCCTCCATGACGAACGGATGCTCGACGTCGGTCTCCGCGAAGAGCAGGGGCGTGCCGGCGGGGACGGTGGCGCCGGCGTGGCGCGCCAGGACGGTGGCGTCCTGGCCGACCAGCGCCCGGTTGAGGACGGCGTGGGAGCAGCCGCCCGCGTCCTTGGAGACGGTGAAGGCTGCGGCGGTCAGCCGCGCGAGCTCCGCCTCCCCGAGCTTCGCCGCGCCCGCGCCCTGGAGGGCGGTGATAAAGCCGTCGGCCACGGCCTCGAGGACGAAGATCTGCTTTTCGCCGATGCAGAGGAGATTGTTGTCGAAGGCTCCGCCCTGGATGATGTCGCGGGCCGCCTTCCTCAGGCAGCCCGTGCCGTCCACCAGCACCGGCGGATTGCCCGGGCCCGCGCAGATCGCGCGCTTCCCGGAGCGCATCGCGGCCTGGACAACGGCGGGGCCGCCCGTCACGCACAGGAGCCGGATCCATTCGTTCTTCGTCAGGGCACCGAATGACTCGAGCGTCGGCTGCTCGACCGTGCACACCAGGTTCTCAATGCCGAGCGCGGCGTGGATGGCCTGGTTGTACGCCCGGACCGCCAGGGCCGCGGACCGCGCGCCGCCGGGATGCGGATTGAAGACGACCGAGTTGCCCGCGGCCACGATGTTGATCACGTTGCCGCTCAGGGTGGGCACGGAATGAGTGACGGGCAGAACGGCGCCCACGACCCCGAAGGGGGCGTTTTCCTCCATCGTGATGCCATGATCGCCGCTCAGTCCGTAGGGTCTGAGCCACTCGATGCCGGGCACCAGTTTCACGATCCGCAGCTTCTCGATCTTGTGCTCGAGGCGGCCGATCTTGGTCTCCTCGAACTCGAACTTGCCCCATTCCTCCGCCTTCGCGGTGCACAGCTCCTTGACGATCTCGACGACCTTGGCGCGGCCGGCGATACCCTTGGCCTTGAGCTGCTCAAATGCCGCCTGCGCGGCGGTGCAGGCGTCGTTGACGTCGGCAAACACGCCGAAGCGACCGCTCCGCGGGACGGCGGCAGGCGTGCGGCACGAACAGGCCGGGGACGGCGCCGCGCCCGCCGCCGGGACGGCGGCGGGCGCGGTGGGAGGAGCCGGGGGCGCGGACCCGCGGCCCAGGCCGCGCAGGACCTCGGCCACCACCGCGCTCAGCGCCTGCTCATCAAGCTGGATCGGGGCGGTCACGATTTCTTCGGGGGATAGATCTTGCGGTCCAGCACGTCCACCGTGTCGACGATGCCCACGACCACGGCGTCCACCGGCACGGACTTCATGCCGGCGGCCTGCCGCGCGGAGCTGCCCTGGCAAAACAGGACGACCTCGTCGCGGCCGGCGCCGAGGGTGTCGACGGCGACGATCGTGTTTGCGCCCGGCCGAAACTGCGCGGGATTGGCCTCGTCCACCAGCAGCGGGCGCAGCAGGAGCAGCTTGCGGCCCTTCAGCGCCTCGTCCTTCTTGGTCGAGACGACGGAGCCGATGACACGGGCGAGGAACATGGCCTATTTGCCCGGCTTCGCGGCCACAACCTTCGGCAGCACGAGGGCGACGTCGTCATGCGGCCGCGGAATGACCTGCACGCTGACGACTTCGCCGACCGCGCGCGCGGCCTGGGCGCCGGAGTCGGTGGCGGCCTTCACCGCAGCGACGTCGCCGACGACGACAGCGGTGACGAGGGCGTTGCCGACCTGTTTCATGGGCCCGGCCAGGGTGACGTTGGCTGATTTCAGCATGGCGTCGGTGCCGGAGACGAGGGCGATGAGGCCCCGGGTTTCAAGGAGACCAATGGCTTGTTGTGACATGATGGTATGGGTAGAAGATTGGGCGGAGGGAAATCAGTTGCGCGCGGCGATACAGCGCCGCGTTTCGCGGGCGACGACGAGCTCCTCGTTGGCGGGGATGACGAACACCCGCACGCCCGAGCCGGCCGCGGAGATCTCGCCCTCGTCGCCGTCCTGCGCGGCATTCTTCGCCGGGTCGAGCACGACGCCAAGCCGGTCGGCTTGCGCGCAGATGGCCGCGCGCAGCCCGGGATTGTTCTCGCCGATGCCCGCGGTGAACACCAGGGCGTCGCAGCCGTTCAGCTCCAGGAGGAACGACCCGATCCAGTGGCGCGCGGAATGCACGAAGACATCGAGCGCAAGCTGGGCCCGGGCCTGGCCCTTCGCCGCGGCGGCCAGGATATCGCGAACGTCGTTGCCGACGCCGGAAAGGCCGGCGAGGCCGCTCTCCTTCGTCATCTGGCGCTCGACCTCCGGCAGGTCGAGGCCGAGCGTCTTCATCACAAATGGCACCGCGGCCGAATCGAGGTCGCCGACACGGTTGTTTTGCGGCAGCCCGGATTGCGGGCTCAGGCCCATGCTCGACCCGACGGCCAGGCCGTCGCGAATGCCCGTGATGGAGCTGCTGCCGCCCAGGTGGCAGGAGATCACCCGCAGGGCCGGCCGACCGGCCGGCAGCGGCGCCGGGCCGTCCTGGTAAAGGCGACGCACCCGCTCGGCCACGTCGGTCCGTCCCAGCAGCTCCGCCGAGCGCTCGGCGACGAACTTGTGGCTCGCACCGTGGAACCCGTGTCGGCGGACCCCGGCGCGATGCCAGGCCTCGGGCACGGCATAGCGGGTCGCGGCCTCCGTCGTCCACTGGTAGAAGGCCGTCTCAAAGAGCGCGACCAGCGGCACGCCGGGCAATTTCTCGCGGAAGCGCCGGATCCCGGCGGCATAGGGCGGGTTGTGGGCGGGCGCAATTTCGCGGAAGCCTTCAAGGGCGGAGATCACCCGGTCGTCGGCGGGCACACACCCGGTGAGGTCCCGGCCCAGGACCGTCTTGAACCCGACCCCGTGGATGTCGGCGGGGGAACGCACGCGGCCCGAGGCCTTGAGCTCGGCCAGGCAGTCGTCAATGGCGCGGCCGTAGTCGGTCACCCGCTCATAGCCGCCCTTCGCCACGAGCGACGCCTCCTCCGCTCCGTCGAATTTGAACAGACGGAACTTGAACGAGGTCGAGCCGAGGTTGGCGACGAGGATGTTCATCGCGTCGTGACGGGCGGCTCTCAGGGCGCGCCGGCGATCCACTTGCCCAGCAGGCTGAGGTCGTCGTGCGGGCGCGGGATGACCTGGACGGCCACGACTTCGCCCACCTTGGCCGCCGCTTCGGCCCCGGCGTCGACGGCGGCCTTCACCGCGGCGACATCGCCGCGGAAAAACGCCGTCACCATGCCGCTGCCGATGGCCTCGTAGCCGGTCATCGTGACGTTTGCCGCCTTGAGGGCCGAGTCCGCGCCCTCGAGCAGCGCGCAAAAGCCCTTCGTTTCAATCATGCCAATTGCTTCCTGAGCCATAGTAGGGGGAAATTTGAGGTTGTGGTTGTGGTTAGAGGCCAACCGCCCGAAGCAGCTCGGGATGGGGCCGGGGGATGACGTGCGAGCAGATGAGTTCGCCGGCGCGCTTGGCCGCCTCAGCGCCGGCCTCGACGGCCGCCTTGACGCTGCCGACGTCGCCCTTGACGACGACGGTGACGAAGCCGCCGCCGATCTGCACTTGGCGGACGAGCGAGACGTTCGCCGCTTTGACCATGGCGTCGCTGGCTTCGACACTGCCAGTGTAACCGCGGGTTTCTACCATTCCGATGGAGTCACTCATATGATGTTTTTGGATGAGGGTTGGGCCGTTGCCGGGAAGTGGATCAGGGAAGGAGTTCGACGGGCGTGTCCGAGTGCAGCGCACAGGCGTTGCCCTCATCGGTGTCGATATGCACCTCGAGGCGGAAATCGGCGTGCACGCGGGCCAGCAGCCGGTCAAAGGTCATGGCGCACGGGCCCCCCACCCTCAGGCGCATGAAGTCGCCGTTCTTGACGCCGTAGAAGCTCGCATCGTCCGGATGCAGGTGCGCGTGCGGGGCGGCGCGGATCACGCCCTCGTTCATCTGCAGGAACCCTTCGGGGCCCATCAGCATGCAGCCGGGCGTTCCCGCTATATTGCCCGAGAGCCGGATCGGGACGTCGAAACCCAGCGCGATCGCGTCGGTCAGCGCGAGTTCGACCTGGTTCAGGTTGCGGCAAGGGCCAAGAATCCGGAGGTTCGAGATCACGCGGCTGCGGGGGCCGATGAGGGTGACCGTCTCCTGCGCGGCAAACTGGTCCTTCTGATAAAGCCATTTCATCGGCGTCAGCTTGGCCCCCTTGCCGAAAAGCGCTTCGGTCGCCTCCGGTGTCAGGTGGCAGTGGCGCGCACTGACGTTGACCAAGAGAGGGTTGGGCGCCTGAGCCCCGCGGGGCGGCGTCTTGCCCAAACGTTGATAGAGTGCGCGCCGCACCAGATGCTCGACTTCAGCACGGTGGGGCAATGACGGGGGAGGCAACATGGAAGAAACCACTCGATTTCGCCAACAAAACGCCTGCAATCAATCAAATTGTCAACAAAACATTGCATATCTTATCATAATCTTCCAAAACATTCCATAAATGCCAGCTGAGGAGCGCCAGGCGCAAATCGAGGCCTACCTGACCAAGGTCGAATTTGCCACGCTCGACGAACTTGCCCGGCATGCGGGTGCATCGGTGTCCACCGTCCGCCGGGACCTCGCGTCCCTGGAGGCATCCAGCCTGATCCGGCGGACCCATGGAGGGGCGCGCACCCTTCAGCCAAAAACCGACGAATTTGTCTTCAACATCCGGGATACCCACCAGGTCGCGGAGAAGGAAGCCATCGGCCGGGCCTGTGCCGAGCTCATCCAACCGGGCCAGACCGTCGTCGTTGACAGCGGCACCACCTGCTTTCACGCGGCGAAGCACCTCGGTGAAAAGATCGGGCAGATCATCACGAATTCGCTGCCGGTCGCCAATCTCTTCTCCGGGTCGAGCCGCCACGAGATCCTCGTCTCCGGGGGCGTCGTCTATCCCAGGCTGGGGGCCCTCGTGGGGCCCCATGCGGTGGAATCGTTCGTCCGCATGCATGCGGATGTGGCGGTCCTGAGCGGCAGCGGCCTGACCGAAGAGGGCATCTACAATTCGCACGCGCTGGTCGTCGATCTCCAGCGCGCGATGATCGCCAGCGCCGCGAAGGTGATCTTCTGCCTCGATCACACGAAGTTTGGGCGGCGCTCCACCTTCTTCCTCTCGGATTTCGCGCCGGTGGACGCGGTCGTCACGGACGCCCTGGCACCCCCGGAACTGGTGGCCGCCCTTCGCGCCCAGGGCCTCGAGGTGGTCCTGGCGGCTCCCGCCGGGACGTGACCGAAAAGCCTCAGCGCAGGAACGCCTCGTTCAGGCCGCCGTCCACGGCAATGATCTGCCCGGTCGTCTTGCTCAGGCGCTTGCTCACCAGGAGAAAGTAGGCCTCGGCCTGATCGGCCGGCGTGATGGTCGCCTTCGTTAGCGTCCGGTCGGCGTAGAACTCGGCCAGCTTCTGCACCAGCGAATCGGTCGGCTCGTCATCGCGGTAGGGAATATTGTACTTGGCCAGCGACCCGATCACGCGGTCGCGCGGGAACATCGCGCTGCCCTGGACGACCGTCGCGGGCGCCACGCCGTTCACCCGCACGAGCGGCGCGAGCTCGACCGCGAGTTCGCGCACCAGGTGATTGAGCGCCGCCTTGGAGGTGTCGTACGCGACCGATCCCCGCTTGGCCACGGCGGCGTTCGCCGATGTCGTGAGCACCAGGTTCCCCGACAGCCCCTGCTCCCGCCAGGTCGTTCCCGCCTCGTCGCCGACGAGATAGCTCCCGGTCACGTTGATCTTGAAGGTCAGCCCCCACTTGTCGTCGGGGATGTGGCCGGTCGTGTCGCTGGGCACGAAGATGCCGGCGGTCACGCAGATCGAGTCGAAGCCGCCGTAGGCGATCGCGACCTTGTCGAGCATGCTCCGGATGCTGGTGCGGTCGCTGATATCGACCGCCAGGCCCAGGGCCGGGCCGCAGCTCGAGAGCCCGGTGCCGGCCACGCCGATCCCGTGTCCCCAGCGCTCGGTGATTTCCGCCGCGGTCGCCTGCGCCGCCACCAGATTGAGGTCCGTGCAGACCAGGTGGGCGCCCTCGCGCACCAGGCGGTGGGCGGTTTCCTTGCCGATGCCGGAGCCGGCGCCGATCACGACGATGACCTGGCGCGCCAGTTCCTTCTCGGCCGGCATGCGCTTGAGCTTCGCCTCCTCCAGGAGCCAGTACTCGATGTCGAAGGCCTCCTGCTGCGGCAGGGCGATGTAGCGGTCGATCGCCTCGGCGCCGCGCATGACCTCCACCGCGCAGTTGTAGAACTCGGCGGTGACCCGCGATTCGCTCTTGTCCTTGCCCCAGGCGATCATCCCGAGGCCCGGGATCAGCACCACGGTCGGGTTCGGGTCCCTCATCGCCGGCGAATTCGCGTGGCGGCACTTCTGGTAGTAGGTGGCGTAATCCTTCCGGTAGGCCTCGAGGCCCGCGGCCAGCTTCTCTTTCAGCGCCGCGGCGTCCTCCGCCTGCGGGTTCCAGTCGACGTAGAGCGGCTTGATCTTGGTGCGCAGGAAGTGGTCCGGGCAGGAGGTGCCGAGCTCGGCCAGCCGCGCGGCGTCGCGCGAGTTGACGAAGCGCAGGATCTTCCCGTCGTCCTGCACCGTGCCGATGAACCGCTTCTGCTGGGAGACCTGGCCCCGCAGCCAGGGGAGGATCGCGGCGAAGGCGGCATTCCGCTGCTCCGGAGCGAGGGTCTGGTACTTCGCCCCGCCGAAGGCGGCGGCGTCGCCGCCCTTGTCCGCGTACTTCTTCTCGATGTAGGCCGAGGCCCGCTCGATGAAGTCCAGGGTCAGGCCGTAGCAGGCCTTGTCGTCGTCGGCCCACGAGATGAAGCCGTGCTGGCCCATCATGATGGCGCGGACCTTCGGCTGCTGCTGCACAATCTCCTGCATGGCCAGCCCGAGCTCGAAGCCGGGCCGCATCCAGGGCACGTAGGCCATCTCCCCGTTGAAGATCTCCTTCGTCAGCTTCTCGCAGTTGGCCGAGGCTGCGATCGCGATGACCGCGTTCGGGTGCATGTGGTCGACGTGCCGGCCCGGCAGGAAGCTGTGCAGGGGGGTGTCGATCGACGAGGCGCGCGGGTTGAGGTTGAAGGTGGCGTGGGTGTACATCCCCACCATGTCGTCCTCAGCCGCCGACTTCAGGCCTTTGTCCGGGCGGGCGGCGTAGAGCTGCTGCAGGTCGACCACCTTCTGCTGGTAGAGGGACGAGAAGTTCTCGCGGGTGCTGGTGCGGAGGTCGCCGCCGGAGCCCTTGACCCAGAGGACCGGGGTCTTCCGGCCGGTCAGCGGGTCCTTCTCCTCGAGCTTGGAGGAGGTGTTGCCCCCGCCCGTATTGGTGATCCGCTGGTCGGAGCCGAGCAGGTTCGAGCGATAGATGAGCCGGCCCACGGGATCGAGCGCTGCCGCCTTGGCATCGTCCCAGAGGTAGTTGACGTGGCGATAGGAAGGCATCGGAACGGCCAAACTACACCCGGGAAGCGCGGTCGATCAAGCGCGCTTATGCTTTCCCTCCGGGCTTGTTCCGCCCCGGACAGTCCTCTATGCCTCGCCGTCGCGCATGATCCGGATCAACGAAAACTACACCAAGCTCAAGGCCTCCTACCTCTTCGCCGACATCGCGAAGCGCGTGGGCGCCTATGTCGCCGCGAACCCCGACAAGCCGGTCATCCGCCTGGGCATCGGGGATGTCACCGAGCCCCTGCCCCCGGTCTGCGTGGAGGCGCTGCACGCCGCCAGCGACGAGATGGCGCACCGCGCCACCTTCAAGGGCTATGGGCCCGAGCAGGGCTACGCCTTCCTGCGCGAGGCCATCGCCCAGCACGACTACGCGGCGCGCGGCTGCCGCATCGAGGCCGACGAGATCTTCGTCTCCGACGGCGCGAAGTGCGATTGCGGGAACATCCAGGAGATTTTCGCCGGCGACATCCGGATCGCGATCCCCGACCCGGTCTACCCGGTCTATATCGACACCAACGTCATGGCCGGCCGGACCGGGCCGAACGTCGACGGCCGCTACGAGGGCGTGACCTATCTCGAGAGCACCCCCGCGAACGGCTACGTGCCGGCGGTGCCCGCGGCCGCGGCCGACCTCGTCTACCTCTGCTTTCCCAACAACCCGACGGGGGCCGTGGCGACCCGCGCCCAGCTGGCCGCCTGGGTGGCCTACGCGAAGCGGCACCAGGCGATCCTCCTCTTCGACTCCGCCTACGAGGCTTACATCCGCGACCCGGCGATCCCGCACAGCATCTACGAGATCGAGGGCGCCCGGGACGTGGCCATCGAGTTCCGGAGTTTCTCCAAGACGGCCGGCTTCACCGGCACGCGCTGCGCCTACACGGTCGTCCCCAAGACCCTCGTGGCCTGGGACCGGGCCGGGCAGGCCCATCCGCTGCACGCGCTCTGGAACCGCCGCCAGACGACGAAGTTCAACGGCGTCGCCTACCCGATCCAGCAGGCCGCCGCCGCCATCTACACGGACGCGGGGAAGCAGCAGACCCAGGCCCTGGCGGACTTCTACCTCGGCAACGCCCGCCTCATCCGCGAGGCGATGGGGAAGCTCGGGCTCGCGTGCGTCGGCGGCGACAACGCGCCCTATATCTGGATCAACACCGGCCGCGACTCGTGGGAATTCTTCGACATGCTGCTCAACCGCGCCCAGGTGGTCTGCACGCCCGGGGCCGGCTTCGGCCGGTGCGGCGAGGGCCACGTGCGCATCAGCGCGTTCAATGCCCGCGAGAAGGTGGTCGAGGCGCTGGAGCGCATCGGCCGGGTCCTGCGGTGACCGTCAGGGCGCCGGCGGCAGCGCGGCGACGATTTCCCGGCCCAGGCCCTCGACATCGGCGCTGAGCAGGCCGGCCAGCTGGTCGAAGTTCCTGCCGTCCCAGCGGGCGTCCGGCGCGACGTAGGTCCGCCGCGCCAGCAGCCGGCCGTCGGACGCCCGGGTGATCTCAATCGTCGCCGCAAAGCGCGCCGTCCGATCCGTGGATCCCTCGCAGCGCAGGACGGTGACCGCGACGTCGCAGTCGCGCTCCGCCTCGAGGGGAAAGGGCTGCGGGTAGACCCGCCCCACCCGGTCCGCCGTCCGCAAGCCGTCGCGCAGAAGCCGGCCGATGCCCGCCTCGAGCGGCTCGCCCCAGCGGGCGTAGTCCTGCAGCATCAGCTCATTCGTCCCCTGCCGGACGATCATGTCCGGGCTCTTGAGATAGGCCGCCAGCTCGACCGTCCGGAGTCCGACGCGCAATTGCCCGCCGGTCGCCGCGGGGCCCGGCGACGGCCCCGTCAGCACAAAATAGCGGGTCGGATCCGCCTGCGGGGGCGGAATGATGCCGCCGCAGCCGGCCAGGAAAAGCCCGAGGGTCAACAGCGGAAGGAGGGGACGTTTCATGGGGACGGGTCAGGGCGCCGGCGCCGGCTTCTTGCCGGCCAGCAGGGCATTGGGGTTGCGCTCGAGAAAATCGGTCAGCCGCTGCACGGATTCCGCGGCGTCGCCCAGCTTGGCCAGCGCCTGGTTGGCGTCGTCGCCCAGGTTCTGCTGCGCGGCGACAAAATGGCGGACCGTGGCCGCGGTGGCGCTGAAGTCCCTCAGGGTCTCCTGCACGTGCGTCAGCGTGGCCTGGAGATTCTGCCCATTGGAGTCCACCTGGGTGCCCACCTTGTCCAGGGTTTGCCGGAGGTCGGCGAGGGTGGCGTTCAGGTTGTCCACGGTCTGCTTGAGATCGACACCCTGCACGAGCGCCTGCATCGACGCGCCGGTGCTCTTCCACTGGGCGACCGCGCCCTTGAGGTCGAGGCCGTCGACCTGGCGGCGGGCGTCCTCCAGCAGCGCCTTCAGGTTGTTGCTCAGGCCCTCGAAGTCCACCCGGCGCAGCTTCGAGAGGATGTCCTCGGCGCTGGCCTGGAATTCCTTGGTGGTCGACGCCACCGAGGGAATGACGGTGTAGGGGGAGGCCGGGGCGGAGGCCTCCGGGGGATGGGTCTTCGGATCGAGAAAATCGAGCTCGACGAAAAGGAGGCCGGTGGCGAGGCCGACCACCCCCAGCTGGGCCCGCAGCCCGCGGTCGACCAGGAGCTTGAGCCGGCCGGGCACGGTGACATCAAACGGCTCGCCCTGCGCGTCGCGAATCTTGTTCTTGTTCAGCTCGCAGACCACCGCGACCACTGAATCGCCCGTCTTGGCGTCATAGCGGACGTTCAGGTCGTCCACGCGGCCCACCCGCACGCCGTTCAGCTTGACGGGCGAGCCGAGGTCGAGCCCGTGGATCGACTCGTCGAAGTACACCACGAAGCGCTCGGGATGGGCGAAGAGGGTGAAGCTGCTGAAGGAGAGCAGCGCCCCCAGGCCGAGGGCGAGGGCGCCGATGACGAACGCGCCGACAACGGCGGGGCTGGCCTTGGTTTTCACAGGGGAGGGTTACAGGAAAGCTATTCCGGGATCAGGTTCCATGGACAGGAGAAAGGGTGAGGAATTCCCGCACCCGGGGGTCCGGGCTGGACGCGGCCAGCTCGGCGGGCCGGCCCTCGGCGATGATGCCCTGCGCTTCCCGGTCGAGCATGATCAGCCGGTCGGCCAGGGCGAAGATCGACCGGAGCTCGTGGGAGACGATGACGATGGTCGTCCCGAACGTGTCGCGCACCCCGCGGATGAGCTCGTCCATGTGCCGCGACGTCACGGGGTCGAGACCGGCGGAGGGCTCGTCAAAGAAGACGATGGCGGGATCCAGGGCCAGGGCGCGGGCCAGACCCGCGCGCTTTCGCATCCCGCCGCTGATCTCCGAGGGATAGTAGCCCTCGAAGCCGCCGAGCCCGACCTGGGAGAGCCGGAAGGCGGCCAGGGCGGCGATCTCCTTCCGGGACAGGGCGGTGTGCTCCTCGAGCGGGAGCGCCACATTCTCCAGCAGGGTGAGCGAACTCCAGAGGGCGCCGCCCTGGAAAAGCATCCCGAAGGTCTTCAGCTGCTCGCGCCGCTGGCCGGCGTCGGCGTCGGTGAAGGGCCGGCCGAGGAACCGGACCGAACCGCGCAGCGGCACCCGCAGGCCGACCAGGTGCCGCAGCAGGGTGGTCTTGCCGCAGCCCGAGCCGCCGATGATGAAGAAAATCTCGCCGCGGCGGACGCTGAAGCTGACGTCCTTCAGCACCACGCGCTCGTCGTAGGCGCATTCCAGGCCCTGCACCTCGATCGCCGGGCCGGTGGCGGGAGTTGGGACGGCGGCGCTCACACGTGCAGCAGGTTGAAAATCACCGCGAACAGGGCGTCGGCCACGATGATCAGCAGGAGCGCCGTGACCACCGCGGAGGTCGTGGCGCGGCCGACTCCCGCCGCGCTCGGCTCGGCCCGCAGCCCGCAGAGGCAGCCGGCGAAGCCCACCAGGAGGCCAAAGGTGGTCGCCTTGATGAGACCCGTCGTGATGTCGTGAAGGTCGACGATGCTCTGGGTCTCGATCCAGTAGGCGGAGGGCGGAATCTGCAGGATGCCCCGGGCCACGATCATTCCGCCCAGGATCCCCACCGCGTTGGAATAGAACGCGAGGAGGGGCATCATCACACCCAGCGCCACCAGGCGTGGCACCGCCAGGAACTGCACCGGGGAGATGCCCAGGGTCTCCAGGGCGTCGATCTCCTCGTTGGCCCGCATGTTGCCGATGGTCGCCGCGAAGGCAGCGCCCGTCCGGCCCGCGATGATGACCGCGGTCATCATCGGCCCCATCTCGCGCACGATGGAGATGCCCACCAGGTCCGCCACGTAGATGTCCGCGCCGAACTGGCGCAGCTCCACCGCCGCCTGGTAGGCCAGGGTCAGGCCCACGAGGACGCTGATCAGGCTGACGATGGGCAGCGCCATCGCACCGCACTGCTGCATCTGGTCAAAACAGTCGCGCCAGCGGAACTTGCCCGGGCGGCGCACCAGCTGGACGAGACCGAGGGTGCATTCACCGACGAAATGGACGATCTCGCGCCCCTGGTTGACGACATTGTGCGTCGCCAGGCCCACGGCGGCGAAGAAACTCTCCTCATGCGGCACGAGCGCCGCGCGCGGAACCGAGGCGGCCTCCAGCTGCGCGAGCAGCGTGCGCACCTTCTCCGGGAGCGCCCCGGTGTCGCAGGGGATGCCCTCCGACCGGCTCCACGCCTCGGCCTCGGCCAGGAAAAGAAGGAGCGAGCTGTCCCAG
>CAZKAH010000003.1:107843-109067 GCA_964550715.1 uncultured Opitutaceae bacterium | reverse complement strand
CGACCGGCTCCACGCCTCGGCCTCGGCCAGGAAAAGAAGGAGCGAGCTGTCCCAGAGACCCACCCCGTCCATCCCCAGGCGCACGCGCGCCGGACGGGACTCCCCGACGGCCTCGCGCCAGGCCGGCCGCGGGCCGGCGACCTGCCAGTCGCCCGCCAGGGCCACGTCCAGACCGTCGGCGGTGGCCTGCGCGGTGACACGAGCCGCCGAGGGCTCAGGAGCGGGAGGCATGGGGGAAAGCGGGCAGGCTGGAGGCGGGAGGTACGGGCGGCAAGTCGATGATGGACATCCCCGGACCAGCCCTGGATGTTTGCGCTTGGATGTCCCAAACCCGCCAAACGTTCCTTTTGGATCTCGATGGCACGCTGATCGACCACTTCGCCGCGATCCACCGGGCCTACGTGCACACGATGCGGGAGCTGGGCCACCCCCTCCCCACCCTGGAGCAGGTTCGTGCGGCGGTGGGCGGAGGCCTGGACACCGCCATGCGCCGCTTTGTCATGGAGGACGAGCAGGCGCAGGCGATGCGCATCTACCGGGCCTACTGGAACGCAACCATGCTCGATGACGTCGTCCTCCTCCCCGGGGCCAGCGAACTCCTCGCGGCGCTGCAAGCCCGCGGCGCCAAGCTGGCTGTCCTGACGAACAAGCTGGGATCCTCCTCCCGCCTCATCTGCGAACACCTTGGCATTTCGAATTTTTTCACGGCCGTGGTCGGCGCCCAGGACACCCCCTGGCTGAAGCCGCAGCCTGAGCTGACGGCACAGGTCCTGGCTCAGCTGGGCGGATCCGCCGCCACCGCGCTGATGATCGGCGACTCGCCCTTCGACATCGACACCGGGCACAAGGCGGGAATGCCGGCCTGGTGCGTCACCACAGGCACCCACAGTGCGACGGAACTCCGCGCGGCCGGCGCCGACGCCGTCTTCGCCGACCTCGCCGGCCTGCAGGCGGCCCTGTTTTCCTAGGGCGCGCCGACGCGCGTGATCTGGACGGAGACCACCTGCCAGCGCCCCTGGCGCCGGGCATAGACGTCGACATAGCGGGTCTCGGCCATGGAGCCGTCGGGCCGGCGATAGCCGGCGAGGTCGTTGACCAGCGCCGCATCGCCATAGAGCCGCACGCTGACGTCGCGCAGCCGGAAGTCCCTCAGGCCGGGCGGATGGGCGGCCTGCCGCAGGAACTCCGCCTTGTCGATGACACGGCCGTCCGCCAGGACGCCGC